>CABUID010000010.1 GCA_902491575.1 uncultured Bacillota bacterium | reverse complement strand
ATTGCAACTCTAGATATTATTCTCCTGAACTTTGTCGTTGGATTTCGCCTGATTCTGTGGATTATCTTGAGCCTGAAAGTGTTAATGGATTGAACTTATATGCGTACTGTGGTAATGATCCAATCAACAAGTACGATCCTTCTGGTAATTTACCTCAATGGGCAGAATGGCTAATTGGTGGTGCAGTAATTGTTGGATTAGGAATAGCGACAGTCTTCATTGGAGGCTGGGCTGGAGTTGTTCTTGGCGCAGCTTTCTACGGTGCTGTTACAAATGCTGTGGGAGGAGCTTTAGTTGGTGGTATTATTGGAGGAATAACAGGTGGCTGGGAAGGTGCTTTAGGTGGAGCCGCGAGTGGTTTTATGTGGGGTGCAATATCAGGAGCCGTAACTGGCGCTTTGACTTCTGGAATTAATATTGCTACAGGCAGTGTTCAAATTGTTGGTAGTGCTCAAAAAACAGGTTCTTTATTCCATCAATTTGCTAGTAATGTTCAGGCAGGTAAAATGTCTCTTGCTGTAAGAAGATATAGCGAAATTCATTTAAATAGAAGTAAAGGATTAGATATTAAAGGATTTAGACCTGATGTAACTGGTGTTACTAAAAATGGATTAAGAGTTGTTGAAGTTGTTAGTAGTAGTCAAACTTATGCTAGCCAAGTAGCTAAAGTAGGAAGAATGATGGGACAATATTCTCATATTTCTAATGGACTAACTATAGACGCTTTAAGATTTATTACAAGCTGGTTTGTATTCTAAAAATATTTGTTTTTTGATTAATAATTTGGAGGGATATTATGTTAATTCCTAAACATTTAGAAGGAATATCTGAAATTATAGAAACTTCTAAAAATAGTGAAGTAGCTAAAATAAAATGTAAATGTAGTCATAGTCATTTTATTGTTTATGAATTTTGCGAATCTTATAATGTAAATGTTAAACCTGGATTCAATGAAATAATTCGTGAAAATGACAAATTGTATTTGGTTAAACGCAATTTCATTGGTAAAATTGTAGATAAGATTGAATGTGGAAATATGTTTGAAAAAAAACAACAAATAATTATAAAAGCACAATGTGAAAAATGTGGTTTAGAGTATATTTTATTTGATAATTATAAACATGGATATGATGCAGTTATTATACAACAAGAAAGTTGTGCTTCTAAAAACGAAATAACTTTTGATTTTAAAAAAGTATATTCACAACCAATTGAAGTTTTTGTAAAGATTTACCAGGATATTTCTTATGATCAATTTAAAGATGAGTTTGAAAATATAGATTATTCAAGTTATTTGAATTCATTTAGCAACATTGACATATATGGTATAAATTCAAAATCAAGAAAAATAAAAATTTGCTCAGAAGAAACAGCGTAAAATATTATATAGATTAACACAAACTTGCAGAGGGTGTGTCTATCCTAATGGGTGGATACATCCTTTTTTTATAAATGTAATATAATTTAAAATATGATAAAATTATAATTATGAGGAGGTATGAATATGCTTGTGTTTGTTAACAAAAAGAATGTTGAACCACATTATACAGTGCTGTTAGCTGTAAAATATGCAGGTTGGAGAACAAAAGTTGTATATTATAATCCATTTGATAGTTCGATTAAAATAGAAAAAATGTGGCAACCAAGTAACAATTACTCTAAAAGAGCATTTTACATCTTAAAAGAATCTAATGAATGGGTAAAATTTAACAAATGGATAGGTTTTGATTGGATAATTAACGAGATTAATAAACGAAATGTTTTTAGTAAGAATAGATTTTCATCTCAAAGTATTAATATTGCACAAAAAAAATATAACGAACTTGTTGTTAACGAATGGAATGAAATAGAATCAATAGAAAATATTGAAGAATTAAAAAATATTGCAATTGATTTTCATGATGCACATATTTCAAAAGTGGAAAAGTTTGAAGATTACCAAGTTATAGATTTTAATACTACATGGGGATGTCATATTTTATTAAAAGTTTGTAATATACAAGAAATCGAGTTGAATCACCATTTGCCTGATGATCTTGATATATTTGAGGATTCTACTATTGAAATAATAAATGATAATTTGATATTTGAGTTTAATGCAATGTTTTCAGATGAGCAAGGTAATGAACCAATTAATAAAATCATTTGTAAAAAAGCCTTTTGGAAGTTTGTTGCCTCAAAGTGTAAAAGATATGAAGATGAGGAGTAGTATATGAAGATAAATAATACAAAAACGTAAGAATACTATAATGCCTATTTTCCTTGTAATTGTGGTTCAAACTGAACAAACAGAACTATGTGAATATTTAAGAATTTTAGGCATTAATCTTTTAAAACCATTCGAATTAATGTCGATATATCATGAAAAAGAAAAAAGAATAGAATATTGTGATTGTACTATGTTGTTTTTGGGACAATAAATGAAAGGTTTGAAAAAGAAGTAAATGGAATAAAACTTTCAACTTGTTCAAAAGAAAGATATCCTTTATTAGATACTGATGAAGAATATTTTTTAATTTCATTTGGTCCTATTTCTATTAATTGTGCATATACATATAATCGCCATTTTACTTTCAATGATAAAGTTCAAATTATTAAACAAGCTATTGATGAAGTTGATTCAATGGAATTATTAGATATTCATTGTCCAAAAGATGAATATATGCAAGAAGCGATAATTATTGCTAAGGAAATAAAAATTAAAAAAGCAAATTTCGTTAAGGGAAAATACATCCAAGAAGTATTTAAAAAGCAATTTGATGAAACAATATCAATAAAAAAGTGAAATGATATTGCAAGAAGAATTAGTATTTATCTTGATATGAAAGATTACTTTAAAGATTTTGAAGAAAACGAAACTTTAAAAGGGAAAGTAACTATTAATAATTATGAAATCACTTTAAAAATACACGACGATTTTATAGTTAAGCATAGAGGTAATTATACTTATTTAAACGATAAATTTTATTATGATATTGAAGAACAAGATTTATTAGATAGTTTATGTGGTTTTGTTGAAGATAATGATACTATTTATGTTCAATATAAGCATTATCATTTTAGCTTCCATTTTGATCATTCTGGTTATTTTAAAGAAATAAAGAGATCTAAATACTTATTTAGAAAATTAAGACATAAAAAAGACATAGAATTAATTTTTGATAATAAAGGGGTTATCTTTTCTAGAAAAATAAATAATCTATCCAAAGAAGAAATAATTGTGCTAATGTTTAATGAACAAATTGATAATCAATATGAAAAAGTCTTTTATTCACCTGATAAGATGAAAAGATTAATTATATCTAAAAATAATATAGATAGTTATACTTATCATGCTGAAAAATTAATAATACTAGAGGGTGAAGAAATATATTGGTGTGGTAAACATGCTTTTTGGGAACCTATATTTGGCGGTGGCGGAGTATCTTTTTATGAAAATATTAATGATTTATTAAAAGATATCGATGTTGAAATAAGATTATTGCACAGAAGGTGAAGAGTAAAATCTTCATCTTTTTTTGCGTTTAAAAATAAAATTTAAAAATTTTTTTAACGAACACCCCCTCAAAACGATGTTGAAATCTGAACTGAGTTAGAAAAATTGGACCAAAGGGATTTTAATTTTTGAATATTATATTACATATAAAGAATGCTGTCTATATTGTGAAGGAGATAATCCGTTTAAATTAGATTTTATTCTAGTATTATTGTAATAATTTATATACTTGTGTATTTCATTAATTAAATGTTCAATTGATTTAAATTCATATTCGTGTCCATAAAACATTTCTTTTTTGATTAATCCAAAGGAATTTTCCATTGGTGAATTATCGTAACAATTTCCTTTTCTTGACATGCTTTGAAGAATGCCATTTTCTTTTAATTTTTGTTGGAATTCTTCCATTCTATATTGCCATCCTTAATCAGAATGAAATATTAAACCAGATAAATCATCGAATTTATTTAAAGCCTTATTGAGCATAGCCATTGTTTGTTTGAAGTTTGGTGAGGTTGAAATATTATAAGATATAATTTCGCCATTATTTATGTCTAAAATAGGTAATCAATAAATTTTGCCATTAGGAATTCTAAATTCTGAAACACCGGTCGTCCATTTTTGATTAAGTCCTGTGGTTTTTAAATTACGCGTATATTTTGTTTTGTGATTAATCTTGTCTATTTCTTTTTCAAGTAGAAGATTTTTACAAGTTTGGCCTATTTCTCCTTTAAATGATTTGTATTTAACCTTAGGACAATATCCTTTAAGTTGTAGAAGTTTCATTAATTTACGAACTTTAGATTCACTAATGTTATAACCTTTATTCTTAAGACCTTGATAAACTCTACGATAACCATATCTATGTTTATGATTATTATATATTTCTATAATCATTTGTTTGTTTTCTTTATCTTTGTCAAATGGATTATTAAATCTATTTTTAATAGAAAAATATGTAGATTTAGCCATTTTTGCTTGTGATAGTAATTCGGATAAAGAATAAATGTGCCTTAATTCATCAATAGCTTTTACTATTTCTTCTTTTCTTTCTTTATCCGTTCTTGAACTAAGGCGTCTAATTTTTTTAAGTATGCTAACTCTAATTGTACTTTTCTTAATTCTTTTTTAGTTTCTATCAGTTCTTTTCTTTCTTTGCCGGTTAAAGGTTTAGTTAAATCTTCTTGATTCAATTTCGGTCGACCTCGCTTCTTTGTCTTTATTTCATTATAACCGAAAAGTTCATAATCTTTAATCCAAGAAATAATTAAACTTTTAGAAACATTGTATTTGACCGCTAAAGCTTTTTTAGGAATCTCTAAAAGATATTCCTTAATAATATTGTTTTTGAAAGAAGCAGAATAACTTTTGTTCTTTTGTTTTATAAGTGCTTCATCGCCATGAACTGAGTGTAATTTTATTATCCATTTTACTGTATCTACATTTAAATTCATTTCAATAGCAATTGCTTTAATTGTTAGACCACTGGATCTTAATTTTATAATTTTTTTCTTATCTTCATAACTAAGTTTCATTTTATTTGCACCTCCTGATTTGTTGTTATCCTTTGGTCCAATTTTTCTAACTCAGTTCAATGTCCGTAACTATTGAAGGGATACTTTCAAAAAGATTAAAAAGATTTATAAAACATCCTCTCAAGATGGAGTTGAAATCTCCTGTAATAGTGTAGGGGTGTGTTCTACTATCTCTTCAATTAACAAGTAATGGAGGTGAAAATACGATGTTAAATATTAACTAAAATGATAAAAATATATTATTTTCGGAAACTGGATAAGACGTTCGTCACTTTGCTTCACAAGTCAATATTTAGTAACTGAGATACTCAGCTTACATTTAAGAAAGGAGAGGATGAAAGACAAACAAAGAAACAATTTTAATTATTGAAAGAAAAAGTGTAAGTGAAAAAGATTTAAATGAAGTAATTATTAATATGATTCTAAATGAAATTAACGTTATGATGGGTGTAACGAAAACTAAATGGTATAATGATGCTGCTAATGAGGTTTTAATGGAAAGGAGTAAAATGATTACAAATAAAATTAAACACACAGCATTATTAAGTAGATTATCAAGAGATGATGATCTACAAGGTGATAGTAAAATCATACAAACACAAAAAGCAATGTTAGAGCAATATGCTTCTAAAAATGGATTTACAAATATTATTCATTATGTAGATGGTGGATATTCAGGAACTAATTTTGATAGACCTGATTTTCAAAGATTAATGAATGATATTAAATTAGGTAAAATTGGTGAATCTTTATTTAATGAACTATCTAGTAGTTACCAAATTGAAAAAGAAGAATTAGTAAATAAAATTACTAAATTAGAATCTAATATTTCTAAACAAAAGGATACTGAGAAAAAGGTCAAAGAGTTTGCTAATATAGTTAAAAAGTATTATAATATTAGTGAACTTAATTCATTTATTTTAAATGAACTGATACATAAGATAACTGTGTATGAAAGAGAAATAATCAATGGTAAAAGAGTTCAAAAGATAGAGATTCTATATAAGTTTACGGTATAGGAACCTTAGAAATATATAGCACCTGTTAATTATGCCGATCCTTCAGGTCATGCATGGGAAACTATTTTCGATATTGGTTTTGCAATATGGAGTTTAGTTGACTTTATTAAAGATCCTACTTGGGCAAATGCTGTTTGGTTAGCGTTGGATATTTTAGCTTTAGCAGTTCCATTTTTACCTGGTGGTAGTAAGGTTATTACAAAAGCTGACGATATTGTTGATGCGGTAGAATTTGTTAATAAATATGATGAAGTTATTGTTTTAGGTCAATCTATGGGGAAAAAATAATTTCTTACGCAGATGAAATTGGTGCAACATTCTACAAAGGATCAGATAACTTCAAAGATTTAGAAAACTCAATAGGAACTGTTAGAGCTTCATTGATTGGTTATGTCGATAATATGGGTTATATTGCACAACATACATTTAATGGTGCGAAATTTATTGATAAAGGATTTGATGCTTCAAGAACTTTAAAAGGTCTAAAGGAAATGGATTTATTTAGAGAGGTTATGAGTAAAGTTACTATTTATTCAGAAAGATTTCTTTCACAATTATTAAGAAAAAAGAATGTATTTAGATTCTTTCGTCATTGGTATTTTTAAAGGAGAATAATTATGATTTTTGGATTAAAATATCGTTTTATAATGTTTTCATTTTTACCTTGAAATTTGTTTTTTGTTGTTGTAGTATTATTTTTAAATAAACGTTGAAAGGATTGTTTTTATGATAAAATTTCTTGCAATTACCGATATTCACTACTGTAATAAGGATAAAACTTTTGATCGCAGACATCGTCTTTCAGCTGAAAAACTAAAAAAAATAATTAATGAACATTCTAAAGGTTGTAATTTTATCGTTAATTTAGGGGATACAGCAGACAGGATGGAGGGTTATGGAAACCAAGAAATATTAATGGAGGAAATTGCAAAAATCCTTAAAAATAGTGGGCTACCATTTTATTGCGCAATAGGTAATCATGATACAGCACTTTCTAAACATAAAATTGAAAGAATTTTGAGCATGCCCAATCGATATTATTCGTTCGATACGGAAGATTATACTTGTTTAGTTCTTGACGCAAATATGAATGATCCTTTAAAACCTTATCCTAATAAAGAAATTTTATGGGAGAAAACTTATCTTGATTCTGAGCAACTTCAATGGATGAATCAAACTATAACTGAGACATCGAAACCAGTTTTAATATTTTGCCATGAACTTTTTATGCTTGAAAATTTTGAAAATAGAAATGATCATATCATCATGAATCGGGACGACGCTATCGAAATATTTGAAAAAAGTCGAAAAGTAAAAGCAGTTTTTTGTGGACATTATCATTTTGGTGATTATGTAAAGCATAAGGATATACATTATATAGTTTTTCATTCGCTTTGTCGACACGAAGATTTGACTTGTGCAGTTGTTACCATAGATGATGGTAAAGTTGAAATAGAAGGATTTGGCTTGCAGTCTTCTATGAAATTTGAGTTATAATATTTAATTTTAAATTCTTTTTCTTTTGTCCAATTATTTAAAAACCATGAAAGTCTATTTTTTCATGGTTTTTAAAATGAATAGTATTTAATGATGAATAAAATCATATTTTTTCTTTTGAAAATAAAACAATGATTTCATGTACAAATAAAGGAAGCATTGAAAACAATAAAATAATGATGAATTCTTGAATAGTCAAAAGACTTGTTTTAAAAGGTTCAGATAATAGAGGTAACATGGTTACTGCCATCTGTATAATTATGCCAAATATAACCGAGAAAATCAAAAGTTTATTTTTAAATGTTTCTTTATTAAAAATAGATTTGTTCATATTTTTAATACCTATACTATGAAACAATTGAGATAAAGCTAATGTAGAAAATGCAAAAGTTTGAGCTTTCATTAATAATGCAGAATTATTTTTTAAAATATAAACAATTTCTTCAATACTAACTTTTACATTATTGCTTAATAAAAAATGGACTGGAACGTAAATATAAGATGCAAAAGAAAGTAATCCAATTAAGAGACCATAACCTAAAATAATACACCAGCCTTTGTTTGCAAATATAGATTCATTAATGTTACGTGGCTTTTCTTTCATGACATCATTAGAGACATTATCTTGTCCTAAAGCTAAGGAAGGTAGAGTGTCTGTCAATAAATTGACCCATAAAATGTGAATGGCGATTAATGGGACAGGCAAGTTTAACAAAATAGTAATTAACATGATTAAGATTTCACCTATATTTGAAGAAAGTAGGAAAAGTAATGTTTTCTTTATATTATTAAAAATTCCTCTGCCTTCTTTTACAGCTTTTTCAATAGTTGTAAAATTATCATCCATCAATACCATGTCGCTTGCATTTTTTGAAACATCCGTTCCATTAATTCCCATAGAAATACCAATATCTGCTTTTTTTAGTGAGGGAGCGTCGTTTACACCATCGCCTGTCATAGCAACAACATTATTTTTACTTTGTAAAGCCTTTACAATTTGTACTTTGTTTTCTGGTGATACCCTTGCAAAAACTCGATAGCGATCAATTTGTTGAGCAAGTTGTTTTTCAGATAGTGAATCTAACTCTATACCTGTAATGACTTCCTCTTCTTTTTCTGCCAAATTTAATTGTTTAGCAATGGCTAAAGCAGTATTTTTATGATCTCCAGTAATCATGATGGTTTTAATATGGGCATTTCTTAAATTTTCAATGGATTCTTTAGCTTCTTTTCTAGGTGGATCAATCATTGCTGCTAGTCCAATAAAAATTAAATTATTTTCACTTATTTTTTTGGCTTTTTTATAAGAAATAGCAATTAACCGTAGACCTTCACTCGATAAACGATCATGTAATTGGTAAATATAATCCACATCTTTTTTATTTAATACTGCTATTTTTCCATTCAATAGTTGATACTTACAAAGTGGTATAATGGAATCTAACGCTCCTTTTGAGAATTGATATTCACCGTTTAAAGTAGACATCATTTTACGATTACTATCAAAAGGAATGCAATCCATCCGTGGTAAACTTTTTATATTATAATTTTCACAAAAGCGTAATAAAGCAACTTCAGTTGGATCGCCTAAATATTTGCCATCTGAAAATGTTGCATCATTACAACAAATAAGTCCAAGATTAAAAAGATTCAGTTCGTGGCTATTTGTTAGGTGATGTTGCTCCATTATTTTTTGGTTTAAAATGATCTTTGTGACACTCATTTGATTTAAAGTCAAAGTTCCAGTTTTATCCGAACAAATGATGTTAACACATCCAAGAGTTTCAACACTTGGAAGTTTTTTTACAATGGCATTTACTTTACTTAATTTTTGAACTCCTAAGGATAATACGATGGTTACAACAGCTAATAAACCTTCTGGTATAACAGCAACGGCTAAAGAAATAGCCGTAATTAACATTTCAAGTGTATTCCTTTTTTGTAGTAAAGCTATTGCAAATATTAATGCACATAAAATAACTGTTGTAATGGCTAATATATTGGAAATCTCATTTAATTTTTTTTGTAAAGGTGTATTTTTCTTTTTTTCACTTTTAATAAGATTAGCAATTCTCCCTATTTGTGTATTCATGCCAACACCAACAACAATGCCTTCTCCAGTACCTTTAATAATGGAAGAAGACATAAAAGCCATATTTTTTTGATCACCTATGGTAACATTATTTGAAGCAATAAATTGAGCATTTTTTTCAACAGGAACAGATTCACCCGTTAAAGACGATTCATCAATCATCAAATGAGAAGATTGAATTAACCTTAAATCAGCACATACATTTCTTCCAGCTTCTAAGATTTCGATATCTCCTACAACTAAATCTTCCGCCTTAATCTCTTTCACCTTGTTATCTCGACGTACAAGACATGTAGGAGATGTTAAAGAAGCTAAAGCCTTCAAAGCTTTTTCTGCTTTAAATTCTTGATAAGTAGAAAGGGTAGCATTCAAAAAGACTACCAATATAATAATTGTGGCATCTGTATATTCTTTTAATAATAAAGACAATACAAATCCTGCTAGCAAAACATATACTAAAGGATCAATTAGTTGATTTAAAAACATTAAAATAGGATTCTTTTTTTTATCTTTTGATAATATGTTTTTTCCGTTTTTTACTAATCTTTTTTTTGCTTCTTGCTCACTAAGACCATTTTCACTACATTGAAACTGTTGCATCACTTCTTTAATACTTTTTTTTGTCATAAAATCACCAGTCTATTGTATGTACAAATAAAAAAAAATAGACCATGTATTATGGAATCAAATACATCGTCTATTCAATGATTAATTAGAAGTATTTATAACTTCAATAGGTTTAATATTTTTAATTTTAGACATTGGAATAATTAATGAAATAAATAATATCAATAATGTTGACAATACCATAATCAAAATGGTAACGATATCACCATTAAAAATAGGGAAATAGAATGTATAGAATAAAGAAGTAACGATATTATTAACGAGAAGTCCACCAAAATAAAAGCCTAAAACACCAAATAATGAAGCAAGTATACCGATAAGTAAAGCTTCAAAAGTAAAAATTTTATAAATATCTTTTATATTTGCGCCTAATGCTTTTAAAATACCAATTTGCTTAGAATTATCTTTGATAGAATTCGAAATAAAAGAATATAAAAGTAAAGTGACGATAATAAACCAAATAATAGTACCGATTTGAATGAAAGAAGAATATTTTTCCATTGTAGAAGCAAATTGTAAAAAATATTCTACAAAATCATTATCAATTTTAAATTTGTTTTCATAGAGATTATGAATCAGTTTTTTGTAATTTTCATTTTCATTAACTTTGATTAAAACTTGATTTGGACGGTAAACATTGCTGGATAATTGTTGGAAAGACTCATTTCCAAGATATATGCCTGTAAGTCGATCATCGACACTATTTTTGGAAATAATTCCTACAATTTCAACATTTTGAATGGATTGATAAACTTCACCATTTGAACCTCTTGAATTTTGAATCTTCAAAATAGATTGTGTTTTATTAAATCGATTTGCTAAATTACGAATTTCATCAATATCATTTCTTGGGAATGTATTAATTGCTAATAGTGACCTAAATAAATTTTGTCCGACAAAGACTTGATTAGGTTTTAATGTTTGAACTTTTTCATAAAAATTACTTTCGTTCCATTCAGGATCTACAAAATAATACTCTGCATTTGATTGCGTTAAATCATATTTGCTTAAGGAATAAACAAAGGCATTTGGAGTTAATAAATTATTATATATATTTGGAATGGTAAAAGGAGTTGAAAAATAACGATATGTATTTTTAAAGTTTTCCATAAAAGAAGGCTTAACCACCATTCTTAATAAGAAACTTCTTGCTAATTCTTGATATTCGCTCATGGTTTCATAATCATTTGGATTATCATATAATGAAGCATAACGTTGATATAAACTTTGGTTTTCGTCAACATCAAAGATTCCTATAACAGGAAAAGAAATGGTTCCATGCAAAGATGAAATGGTTGAAATTCGAAAATCAATTAAATCTTTCGTTTCATTTAATTGATAAAGATCTTTATAGCGATCCGTACCATATTCTTGAACATAACGTATAATCGTGTTGGCAAAAATGGAAGAAATATAAACACCGTTTTCATAATCTGAGGAAGTCAAATTTTCTTTTTCATAAATAATTTTAAAGGAATCATTGCCATAACCATATTCTTCAATATCTTCACACACTAAAAAACCATATAAGTCACGATTAGTAAATAATAAATCATTATTCATAGGAGCATTAACTTCACTAATACTCGTGAATTTAAATGTTTGATTATACTCATAGGATAATGTTCGATCTAATGATTGTAAATATTGAATATCATTATTTTGTAGAGCGTATGAACTATCGGATAGAGCAAAACTTGAAGAAACTTCAATAAAGGAGCCATTATCTTTTTCTATGGATGCAGCAATTGCATCGGTTAATGAATAACGTGTAAAATTCATAGCCGTACCTGTTAAAATAACAGATAAAATGGCTAAAAGTACTGTGAAGAAAAATCTTAATTTTTTCTTTCTTAAGTTAGACAATGAAAATTTAATTGCTTTGGAAATGGGTAGATTAGATTTCACTTTTGAAAGGTGGCTTGAAGATGCATTTTCCTCTTCAAAATGGAAAGGTTGAAATAATTCTTCATTGTTTTCATCGCTAATGACTTCTTTGACATTAGGAAACAAAGACATAGTTCGGTTTTTGTCACTATCCACAAGTAAATAGTAATCTTGTCTTTTTTCAGATATTGTTACATTCAAATGATGAAGATTAATATCATCCATCTCTTGATTTTTTGGGATGATTACTAAATTTGAAGAAACAAGTGTTGGTTGAAGAGTATCTTTTTCATCTTTCGTTTTTCTTACTAAATCTTTTAAAACGAAACCATCTCGAATTTCGATAATTCTATCACCATAATCATAAGCAATTTCTTTATTGTGCGTAACAACAATCACCAATCTTTCTTTTGAAAGGTTAGCTAAAATTTTGATGATCGCATCACTAGTATCACTATCTAATGCACCCGTAGGTTCATCGGCTAAAATAATTTTTGGATCTTTGATTAAAGCTCTTGCTATGGATACTCTTTGCTTTTGACCACCAGATAATTCATTAATTTTACGATTTTTAAGTTTTCCAACTTCCATTTTATTTAGCATGTCTAAAACTTTTTCATTATCTTTTTTCGATTGTAAATCAAGAGCTAAAGTAACATTATCATAAACAGTTAAATTATCTAATAAATTAAAATCTTGAAAAACAAAGCCAATACAACTATTGCGATAATTATCAAACTCTGCTTCTTTAAAATTTAAAAAACTTTGACCATCAATAAGAATGTCTCCACGATCAAAACTATCAATTCCACCAATTAAATTTAGTAAAGTAGATTTACCAGAACCGGATTTACCTAAAATAAAGACAAGTCCTTTTTCATTAAATTTTAATGAGACATTTTCTAAAGCACGGTGAGTTACACCATTTTTAGAAGAATATGTTTTATATACATTTTTAATTTCTAACATTTTAATATCCTCCTAAATTTTACGAATAGCATCAATTGGCTTCATTTTTGCAATTGAAATGACAGGAATGATAGTCGTCACAATGAAAAATAGCATTGTAAATAAAATAAAAATCAGAAGATGAAGAACGTTAATATTTATGATGCGAATACCAATGGCAATATTTCCAAGATTACTATTGGCAAGGGAAGTTGCATAAAAGATAATGAGTAATGAAATAAAAGCAACTATAAAGGACAAAATGCCTTCTTCTATTGTGAAAATCTTTACTATATCTCGCCCTCTTGCGCCTGTTGCTCGTAATATTCCAATTTCTTTTTTCCTTTTCTTTATACTGCTAGAAACATGATTAAACATGAATAAAACGGCAAAAAGGAAGATGACACAAGAAGCAATCAAAGCAATCATTTGAAAAGATTCAATGTCTAATGAATCAGTAGGAACCGAACCATCAATATTTAATACACGAAATCCATCATTAAATAAATTTTTAATCGTTTTAGCATTTTGATTCACAGAATGATTTAAAGTAAAAACGATTTGATCAAATTTGTAAAAAGTACTATTTAATTGATCAGCTAATTTTTTTGAAAAAAACATCTCAATTTCATTATAATATTGAGCAAATATACTACCACTATTCGTATAATTATCATCAATGTCTATGACGGCTACAACTTCAATTTTTTCATTATAAATAGGATAATCTATAGTAGAAGTATTTAACATTTTAAAAATTTCAACATTTTGATTAAAAGCTTCCATTGCCTTATCAATAATAGCATATTCGGTAAATCCATAAGTTCTAATCCAATCATAAGACAAAATGACTTGATTTTCATCTAGACTTTCAGGAACATTACCCCAAATAGTTTCATAATGGCCTGTAAGATCACTTTTTATGTCATCAAAACATATAAATTCAGAAATATTACTAGCATTTAAATCTTCATAAGTGAAAGAGTCTATGATTTGTTCGTTTTCTGCATCATATTTATAGAGTGGAATTTTACTCATGGTGATACTATACAAAGGTTTATACTCTTCTGGATTGTCTTTTAGATAATTTTCATAAAATCCTTTAGGAGCAAAAATTCGAGCATAATAATAAGTTTTTAAAGCATTTAAAGATGAAATTTGAGTCTCTTCTTCATCTACATAAATTTCGGATACGAGTAAAGGTAAAAAATCTTCATAATTTGTTTGAAATACACCCACAATTTGGTAAGCCGTAGAATCAATAACCACAAAAGTATTTAGTTGCTCTTGCAAAGTATTTGGTCGAATGACGCCATAATTTCCATCTTTATCATAACCTAAATAACCAGTTCGTCTTAATTCAAATGCTGCATAATCCGATAAGATAATTTCGTGATTTTCTAATGAATGTTCATCAAAACTTGCTTTTCCTTCCAAAATCTTTAAATTGAGATCATGAATATCATTACATTCAATAATACCACGGAAATATTTCATTTCAAAAGGTGAATTGGTTTGTTGACTACTCGAAGTATAATTCAAATCTAATTTTTTACTTAAATAATAAGATGTGTCTTTTTCGGTTTGATTTAAATCATCTACAAAGTCATTATCAAATAATACTTTTTGATTTCCACTATATTTTTCCATAATGCCTAAGTTGAGTTGATTTTTATTCAAAGTATTGGCAATGATATCACTATCATTAACTGTAAAAAATAAGGAAGAAAAACCAAGTAAAGAAAAAGCAATAATCGTAAAAATAATCAAAAATAAATAACGTCCTTTGTTTCTTTTAAATTGATCCCAAGCCATTTTAAAGCATTCTTGTGTTTTTATTTTAGCTTTTTGATTTTTTTGATTTTCGTTTGGAGTAGCAACATTTTGTAAAATATCATTATGTGTAACAAATTTACTAGAAAGATCTTCTTTCTTAAAAATTTTGTCATAAGTTTCTGGATAAGCAATCGTTAAAAGTTCTGGTTGAGAAGTTAAGCAAACATAATTGATAACATCTTTTTTTAATAATTGATTAATAATATCTTTTGATTGAATTTGACTACCACTTGAAATTTTTATAATTTCATTTGAAATGATTTCATTTGAAGGTTTAATATAGTGAGGAGAAATCACGAAATGATTTAAAATATGCCCATCGTTTAATTGAATAATTTCATCTCCAAAAATATTGGCCATTTCACTATCATGAGTAACCACAATAACGAGTTTATCTACTGATAAAGATTTCAATGAACTCATTAAATCATACCCTGTTTTTGAATCTAATGCACCCGTAGGTTCATCCGCTAAAATTATATTTGGATTTTTTACAAGAGCACGTGCAACTGCTATTCTTTGCTTTTGACCACCGGATAATTCTTTAGGTGAACGATAACCTAATCCTTCCAAATTGACTAGTTTTAAAGCTTCATCAATGGTGGTTTCATCGTGACCTTTTGATTGTATTTTTAAAGCCAAAGCAATGTTTTCTTTAACAGATAAATCTTCAATCAAATTAAATTCTTGAAAAATAAAGCCAATATGATAATTACGATAAGCATCAAAATCACTTGAAGAAAAATCTTTCGTTGATCTTCCATTGATAATAATTTCGCCCTGATTCATTTTATCAAGGCCACCTAATATGTTTAATAATGTTGATTTTCCAGAACCTGATTTACCAACAACGAAAACTAAACCTTTATCTGGAAAGTCAATATTAATATTATCTAATGCAGTAACTTCGTTATTGCCGCTTTTATATATTTTTGTAATGTGTCTAAGCTGAAGCATGATCTAACCCCTCCAAAAAATAAATATATTAATATATTTAGGTAATCACTCTAGATTATATAATGTATTTTTATAGAGGACAAGAAAAATAAAAAAAAATACAATTTTTTACATTAAATTTCGTGACATAAGAACAAATATAGTATAATATAAATAACAAGGAGTAAAAGTATGAAAGCAAAAATTTATCCTTTGAATGTTATACCAAATGAAATTGAAGCTAATGCTTCACCTTTTTGCTTACATTTAGAGATTATATGTGCTTCTTTAGCCAAAGGGACATCGATTATTAAAAATACTCTTTCAAGTCATGAAATTGATACGACAATTTCATGGTGTAAAGCGATTGGAGCAAATATAAGAAAAAGTAATGAGAAGTATATTATCAAAGGAATTGATAATAACATTAAATATAAAAATTCTTTATTTGTTTGTGGAAATAGTTCTACTACTGCAAAAATGATGATTCCTTTACTTTGTAGTGTTCAGCAACCTTTTGGTGTAAAGACAAACGAAGAAATATTTCAAGAATTATGTGAATACCAATCCTTATTTGAATCTTATGGAATTAGTTTTTTTGTTGAAAAAGAAATGATTCGATTTGAAAAAATAATGGAAGCAAAGGAAAGCGAATTTGACGGAGATATGGATATTGCTTTAGTAGCAGGGTTGTTTTTAGCTTTTCCATTGTTAAACAAGCAATCTGTTTTAAAATTAAGAGCTCCTGTACGAAGTGAAGAAAACTATGTTACTATTTTAAGAATTTTAAAACACTTTCATATAGATATAAAACATCCAGCCACTATGCGTTATGAAATAAATGGAAATCAACTTTATAAACATTGTAAAATTCGTACAGAAATGGATAAATTTTTATTAAGTCATAAGGTTTTATTAAGCCAAAAACTTGAAACAACGAATTCTATATTAAAAATATTCAATTATAATGGTGGTTCTACTCAAGAATCGACAAAGTTGTTTTCATTCATTAAAAAGAACATTATTGATTTTGCTTTTCATTTTCCAAAAAAAGCGATTAAAAAGAAAACCATTAATTTTCATAAAATGGAAAATAATGTTGAAAATAGTTTGCCATTACTAATGGTTTTGGGTGTATTGAATCAACAAGATTGTATTATTACACATATTGATTTTTCTAAAAATCGGGTAAAAAAACAATTTGCTATTTTATCCAAAATCTTTACTAAATTAGGGTTAGACTATTCATCTTTTGAAAATGAAGTGATTATTCATCCAAGTAAAGTTAAAGAGAAAAAACAAATTGATTGTGAAAACGATCCGTATATAGCGATGGCTATAACTTATCTCGCTATTTTATCGGATGTTCCTATTATTATTAAAAATGCGGATTGTATTTATAATTTATATGACAATTTTTTTAATGATTTAAAAAGATATGGTGTATTAATTGATTTTATACATAATTAAAATGAGGTGCCAAAATGAATGCTTATGATGTAAAAAAAATAGATCAACACACCTGGTTGATAAATGATAAAGATTTATGTACAAGTTATTTAATTATTGGTAAAGATGCAGCTTTATTAATTGATACTGGAATGGAATCAAGTAACTGTTTGATGGAAGAAATACGTAAAATTACCGATAAAAAATTAATTGTTGCTGTGACACATGCTCATTATGACCATATTGGTCATGTCCATGAATTTCCAGAAATATATATGAGTAAAGAAGAAAAAATTGATTTAAATAGAATTAAAGTTGACCTTAATAAGTTCCTTTATTTCGATAAAGAAATAACTTTTGATTTAGGAAATTTGATTATCAAAGCCATCGCTTTTCCAGGTCATACAAAAGGAAGTACGATTTTTATTGATGAAACAAACCATAACTTGTTCACAGGTGATCAATTTGGTTCTGGATGTGGCGTTTGGATGCAGGTTGAAGAGGCAGTTTGTTTGTCTAAATATAAAAAATCAATAGAGGATTTTATTGATTATTTAAAAAATCATTATTCTTTTGATTTACAGGACTGGCAATTTTGGGGTGGTCATTATGGTCAAGAGAAAACGAGCCGGGTAAAAGCCTATAATCCTTTAAATATGGATCTTGTTATGAACATGAAAGATTTGTGTGATAAAGTATTGAAGGGTGAGGTCACTTATCAACATTGTCATGCAACAAAATTCAATCATGAAACTTCTTATTATGTTCAATATAAAACGGCAGAAATGGTAATTCGTAAATCGTTGGTTCAGTGAGGAATAATCCATGAAATTTAAGAATAATATCCAAAAAAATAAATGCATTGTCATGATAGTTTTAATTGTTTTAGCCGTTATTTTATTTTGTTTTTCTATTTTAGATCTTGTGATGTTTTTACTTGTTATGCTCATTTGTTTATATTTATTCATTAATGCTTTTTATTATTACGTAAAAACTGGATTATCTGTTCAACAAGATTGTATAACGATTTGCTATACGCGCCAGTCATCAACATTATTTTTCCCTCGGTTAAACTATTTTGTAATCGATAAAAAAGATTTGATACGCATTACAAAACAAGTGGATAGAAATAAAGCTATGCTCTGTTTAGTAGTAGAAGAAACGAATGGTACACATTTCATTCAAAATATGTTATCAGAAATTCAAATTCAAGACTTCATCACTTTATGTGAAGAAAAAAATCTTATTCAAAATAAAAAATAAAACAGTCAGTTTTCTGACTGTTTTTAATCTTTAAGAACATTGAATTTCATAGAGGCAATTTTATGCATATATTGTAATTGTTCATTAATTCTTTTATTAGCTTCATTATCAGCATATTGTTCATTCATCATCATTTCAAGTTTATCGATAACGGATTCACAACTACTTACATTATCTCCACTAATGAATGTATAAAGAGTATTTAAATCATTTTCGAGTTTTTCTTTTTGAACGTTTGTTTGATTTCCATAATGAATATAAATGTCATCACAACGTTTTAACAAAAGATCACCGGATGCTTTCATTGTATCCATTAAAGCATCAAATGGTGAAAGTGAATCAATCCAGTTAGATGACTGGATTAAATCCCATCCATCTTTTTTTGCATTTTGTGTATGTGAGCCAAATATAGCATAACCATGGGAATGAATATTGGTCACTCCACCTTTTATTAAACGCGCGTAATATTCCGATATTAAACCAGCGTAAGATGGATCGATTCCTGTAATGAGCATGGTTTGATTATCCGTGGCTTTTAACATATCTTCAAAGTAATAATTTACCCAATATTCGTCAAAATAATAATCCATTAAATACAAAGCATCTACGTATCCAAGTTTAGCCCATGTTCCCCAATCTTGACATTTCCAAGTTTTAACATAGGCAGAATCATCAGCAACTGCACAAGATAATGGTTTATCAAATTTTTTACAAACATCTTTAATATTTTTTACTGTATTGGTAATTAAATTCGCTTGGAAAGTATTGAATTTTGAAAATACATCGCTATTATTTTTTAATAGAGTTCTTAAATCTTCAACAGAAGCAATAGAATAACCATATTTGTTTTCTTGGCAATATTGATTGAATTGATCTAAAGCGGATTGTGTTACTCCAGTAATGGATTGAATGCTATTGTTATCTGCGCCAAAACGAATATAGTCTAAATGAATGCCATCTAAATCAGGGTTGGATTCAAAAATATCTTGGATAGTTTCCTGTATTTTTTCTTGTACTAATGAATTGGCAGGATCTAACATTTTTACGGCACCTTGAGAAGTAGATACACTTGTTTCTCCATTAATACTTAATGCATAGGCTTCTTTTAATTCTGGCCAATTATTTTCAATTCCATCTGTGAATGGATTAAAACAACCGATTACTTTTATATTTCTTAAATGAGCTTCACTCGTGATTGCCTTTAAAAAATCCGAACCATATTTTCCATAATTCTTATTAGAAACAGAAGGATTCATATTAAATACTTTTGAATTATTATAATTCGCTAAACCTTTACTAATCGTACCCACAATAATTTCATTTGTTCCCGAAGCTTTGATAATATCGAGTTGTTTTTGTATACTTTCTAAGTTGCTATCTATTCCATTATAATCATTGATATACCAGCATGATTTAACCTGAGCCGCTTCATTACGATTGGTAGCCCCTAAAATCCGATAATATTGTTGATTTACTTCTCCCATTAATGTATAAAGACGATATTGTAATGTCGCATTTTCAGTAGAGTAAATTTTATCCATTTGAATTTTAATATTTTCTAATTGTAAAGCGATGTCATTTAGTGCTATGGTATCATAAGAATAATTATAATAAGCTAAATCATCTAATGTATCTTCTAATAAAGAGGCAACTTGGCGGTAAAGTCCATTTACTCTTTGAGAAGAAGTACTATTGATGTATAAATTATTTCCACTAATAATAATACTACTTGCTTTTGTAAAGACATTTTCCAAAAGTAAATTCAATTGTTCTCCTGTTGTATTTTCAGCAGTTTTAATAGCTAATTTATAACCATCTTGTGGTATATCAACATGGCACCCTGTGGATACTATGATATTATTTCTATCAATGCCAATTTCAACTTCCCAACGGGAAGTAGTCACATTACTTGTTGATTTCTCAATTTTAAAAGAAAGAACGTTACCACTATCTAAAGTATAATTATTAGTTCCATTTAAAGTAAATTCATAGCCTTGTGAATGGATAGCGGCATTTTCTTCCACTAAAATAGTGTCATGTAAATTAAAACGAACACCTTCAACTGTAGCCATTTTTTCAATATCAGCATCCAAATTTGCTCCAATCATAAAGCCATTATGGACATTTGTATAAATCTTTTTATATTCATTCATCAAACGGAATTTATCGACAATATAAGATTGTTTGTTTTCATCATAATAACAGTTTATAGTGGATATTTTTTCCCATTGTGAAGGAGTTACCGATGAAATAGAGTTTTGATCGAATAAATTAATACCATTTCGGTTCCAAGAGACTTTATTAGCACTTTTTACGGCTAATCGCATTCCATCTTGATTATAAAATCCAATATCATAAGTAGGGATTGAACCTTTCGTAAATGAAATCACATCGCCAACTTTTAATGCATTATGAGATGATGGTAAAGATAAAACGGCACCATTAAAAGGAATAAATGTTTCGGAAGAATTTGAAATACTGCTTACATACCAAGCACCATCTTCATTGGTTAAAACATATTCAGTACAAGCATCTTGACGATTAAAAGTATATCTTGAATACCAGGCTGATGTATACAAAATGTTTTGTTCATTTAATAAAGAAGCTGTTGGATTTTTAATAGTAGCTTGTCCATCAAAATAAGCAATTCTATAAGGATTAACAGCTAAATTATTAATGCCACTAATGGAAATCGTATTGTATGTCAATTCTGTTAGTTCTTCATACTTAAGGGTAATTTGGTTATAAGTTTCACCATCTTCTAACCGGTAATCCAATTTTGGATAATTTTCTTCAGATGTTGAATTCGTCGATGAATCTGAAGGTTGATTGCTTTCAGATGTATTGTTCGATTGACATCCAGTAGCTAAAGTTAACGTAGAAAGCATTAAAATATTTGTAATGTATTTTTTTTTCATATTTGTCACCCAATTATACTATATCAAAAATAAAAAAAAAGAAAAGATAGAAATATTTCTATCCTAATTAATGTCACATTTTTTCGTATTTCTAAAACGAAATATTTATTTGTTATCCTCTTCACTAGAAACTTTCAAATCTCCATCTTTTATCCAATTTAATTTTCTAAATAATAAATCAATTAGAAAAACCAATACGATTGGAGCTAAAATTTCAAATAAAAAGATAATTAGATAAGTTTGCCAAGAACTTCCCATACTGGCTATGGTTCCAAATTGCCCCACTAATCCTGCAGTTCCCATACCAGCAGCAGACCCCATACATTTCAATTGAATTACACAAGTCGAAATAGGTCCTAAAATCGCAGAAGTAATAATCGTTGGAAGCCAAATCCTCGGATTCTTAAGAATGTTTTTAAACTCGAGCATACTCGTTCCGATTCCTATGGATAAAACCATGCCTATTTTATTATCTTTTCGTGCTTGAATGGCAAATCCTACCATTTGTGTACAACAACCAATTAAAGCAGCACCAGAAGCAATCTGAAGTCCTTCACCTTCTCCCGTAAAGACAATAGCAGCAATCGCAGCACTTGAAATAGGAGCCGTTAAAGCCATTCCCATTAAAACGGCAATAATCATTCCCATTAAGAAAGGTTGATAAGTGGTTGCAATATTAATGATGTATTGAATACCATAAGTTGCATAAATCACCGGTGTTCTCAATAATAGTGTAAATACAATACCTAAACTGATACCAAATAGTGGTACAATTAAAATATCCACAGGTGTTTTCTTTCTTAAAACAAGTTTCATTAACAAGGCCACAATTATAACTACAAAGTAAATCGTTAATGGATCCCCTATTTTAAAACCATTTGCGGTAATAACGCCTTCTGTAGAGTTAAAAATCTTTGATAAAAATGCGGCTAGTTCTCCTACTGAAGAAATAACAATTGTTTTTAAAGCGTCCATCTTTAAAGCTAAAGCTATCCCAACACCTATTCCTGCACCTGTTAAATATTGTAAACAAGTTGCTGAACTACTTAAAACAGAATATACTTCACTATCATTTGGAAAAATTTTTGCGATTGTGGAAAGAATTGTTCCTATTATTAATGTAGAAAAAAGACCATAAGCCATTCCATTTAAGGTAATCATAAAAAAATTTAAAACTTTTTTTCTTTTCATTTTTTCCCCTCTTTTCAAAATCTTTCCAATTATAATACATTTTCTTTTTTTTGTGAATATTGTATAATTAAAATGAGGATAAAAAGATATGGATTATTTAACAGATTCAGAAAGTATAGAACAAATCGACATTGCAATTACTTTTTTAAAGAATAAAAAAATATTATTGAGCATTATTTCAGGTAATAAAACTTATTTTGTGGAAAAAAAGAATAAAGTTCTCATTTTGAATGCAAATAGTTCTTTATTGTTAAATTATGAAGAATTTAAAAAATTATATGAAAAGGTTACTTTTTTTATTTATGAAGAAAAAGAAGAATCTTATGATTTTGCTAAAGATGATGAATATTATAGTTGGAAACATAAATAATTAAAGCGTTTTTTTTAGGCGTATAAAAGTTTTTGGCTTTGTGAGAAATTGAGCACTGATAAGGCCAATCCAATAAACGAATACAGTCTCTATTAATGATTCGAAAACATAATTTTTTAAAATAGTAAAATACATCTGAATAGATGTTATTTGATGTGCATGAACACAAATCAATATTAAAATTAAATGATAAATTAAAACAAATACAACTGAAATGAGGCTACAAATTAAATCATTTTTTTTAGTTCGGAAAATTTTTGTTTTATAGAAAAATATAACCGTTAAAAAAGGACTTAAAAATAGTAAAATCGTTGAAATAATCGAGTAACTTTCTAAAATAAAAGCGATAATAGTAGAAGGAATAATACCAATAAATGCGCCTATTAAACCATAAAGAAAGGATTTTTTAAAATAATCCTTTTGATTCGTAGAATAACGCTTTCTTTCCATCTCTAAATTTGTCCAACATTTTTCATCGATAGGGAAAAGAAATTGATGAAATTTATGGATATCAACTTTATTGCCACAAAGAACACAATTTTTGCGTTGGACATAATTCATCAATTTTAAAAGTTTGGATATTCGATTTAATTTATCCATGAGATTATCTTGATTTAATAATTCAATGTATAATAAATCATTTTTTAAAGCAATACTATCGCAAGTTATTTTAGCAAAAGGGCGACATTGTTGGTTAATGTATTTTAAGTCACTTTTCCTTACTAAGGACTTATTTAAGCAAACACCTAAATATTCTTTACTTTTTAAAGTACAATAAAAATAAGTAAAATCATTGACTTTAAAATAAGGAATATCTTCAATATAATTGACTGAATAATCGTCTAGAACTTCTTTTAGTTTCATCTTTATAATGGTTTGACTTGATCAAAAGAATAGTCATCAATCTTTCTATCATTACCGATAGTACATTCACTAGCATTTTCAAGCATTTTTTCGATTAAATCAGCACATTCTTGAATATCTTTCAAACGAGTTTTTAAAACTTCTTTTTTCAATTTGACTTTATCTTTTTTATGATAGCCATTTAAATAATTAATATCCCACGTATTAATTAAAGAGGGTGTGGATAATGGAGTATCAAAATTACCCATTGTACCAATTATATAAGATAAAAATTCATCATTAGAAACTTTAAATTTTCTTAAGTAATTCGGAAGATTTTTAAATGTTTCATAAGAATTTTTAACATTTGGATCGCGGTATGTAGAAAGGACAAAATCATTATTTTTCATCACGGATAAACTACTTCCATAGGCACCGCCTTTAACTCTTATTTCAGCCCATAAATAATCGTATGAAATAATATGTGCTAAAACAAGATATTTACCTTGAAAGTGTTCATTATAATCTTCAAGATTATTACACAACGCGTTATAAGAAACCCCAGAAGGTATAATGAAAGCATTTTTAGAAACTTCTTTTGTTGGAAGATTTAAAATGAGTTCATAATGTTTCTTTGGCAGTTTTACTTTTCTAAGGGTTTCTTTTAAAAGAAGTAAGGTCTTTTCATCACCAGACATTGATAAAATGACGTTTTGCTTATTAAATAAAGCTTTTGAAATATCTTTTAATTTTTGATTTACTTCTTGATGATGGTAGTTTTTAATAAGATGATTAAAAAATTCTAAAACATTTGGACCTTTTAATGCATTGGCAATAAAGGAGCCTTCTTTTGAATAACTACTTCTTACAAGCGACATTGCAACACTCGTTCCATTCGCAATGATTTGTTGCTTTAAGTCATTGGCGATTTGTTTAGCAATTTGTAAAACTTCTTTTTTACTAAATTTGGAATGAAGAAGAATTTCTTGTAAAAGTTTAGGAATATACGATACATTTTCATTTAAAGCACTTACAGAAACTTTAAAAAAGGCTTGATAATCTTCTTTGGATGAAGAAGTCACAAGTTCACTAAAAGATAAATCGCCTAAATGTGTTTTCACCAAATTGGTTATATCAGCGACTTGATAATGAGTAGTCGGAACATTCAAAAATAATGATTTTAATAATAATACATATGGCAAATCCTCAAAAGCAATCGTTCTTAAATCAAAATACATTCTTAAATAAGCAATTTTATTGGTGTTTACACAATGAATAAAGCCTTTTATACCATTAACAGAACATTTTTTAGAATCCAAATAGTTAATGGTATTGGGAATATCTTTGATTTTTAAACTAGGTAAACTTTTAAGTTCTTCTTTTGTATCCACATGATTTTGATAAGCTAGTAAGTTTTGGGTTTGTAATACAAGTTGCTTCTTTTCTTCTTTACTCATATTTTCTTTAAGACTAGCCATTTTTTCATCCATAGCTTTTTGTTTTTGCATGCCTAATGTTTTAGAAGGTTTTAAAACAACTTGAACACAATGTTTACTATTCAATATATATTTTTCTAATTTTTTTTCAAAATAACGATGGTCAATTTCTTGTCTAAATTTATTATAATATTTTGTAAATTCAAGATGACTAGATAATTCTCCATTATAATTAAAACTTCCCATCATAATCATAGCAAAAAGAAGTCCTTTAGGTGTTCCACCTACATCCAACTCTTTATCTTTAAATTCAGAATGATTGATAGAAGCTAAAAGCAAATCTTTATCTATACCATTTTCTACTAATTTTAAAACTTCATTTTCAAAAACTTTTTTGAAATCCTCTTTTTTATTCGGATTTGTTTTTTGCAGATAAATATGCAATGCTGGAATAATATTATCATCATCGATTCGACATTCCACGTTTTGACCAAGTCCTGCTTGTAATAAGGCTTTTTTTAATGGCGACTCATTTTTGGATAATAATGCATCACATAAAATATTCATAGCCATCAAATCTTCATAATGATTATAATGATCTAGCCCATAGCATAAACTCATATAAGTATTATCTTTTGTTTCTTCTTCTTTGCCAATTTCGTACTCTTTTTCAAAAGATAAATCAATGAAAGGATTTTGAGGTTCGATGGTAATTTCTTTGTTTTGACGAGTAAATTTATGAAAATACTCCTCATCTAAAAATTTTAATTTTTCTTCAATATCCATTTTTCCATAAAAATAAGTAAATGCATTTTGAGGTGTATAATGCTTGTAATAAAAATCTTTATATTCTTGATAAGATAAATGAACAATTTCTTCAGGATCACCACCTGAATTAAAACGATAAAAAGTATCTTTATACATTGCCTCTAGCGTAGATTGAACTAATATTTCATCCACACTAGACATAGCGCCCTTCATTTCATTATAAACAACACCTTTATAAGAAGGTGTATCTTCTTCGTTTAATAATTCTAAGTGCCATCCCTCTTGTAAGAAAGGTCGTTCGTCTTCCATTGAAAGAGGATTGAAGACAGCATCTAAATAAATTTCTAAAATATGGTTAAAATCTTTAGGCGTTTGAGAGGCAAAAGGGTACATTGTCCAATCATAAGCAGTAAAAGCATTTAAAAAAGTAGCCAAAGAACTTTTAATTAAATTTACAAATGGTTCCTTTAAAGGAAATTTTTTAGATCCACATAATAAACTATGTTCAATAATATGACAAACGCCAGTACTATTTTCTGGTAAAGTCTTAAAACCAATAGCGAAACAACAATTTGTATCATCATTGGCAAGATATGCCACCTTTCCACCAGATTTTAAGTGCTCATATTGATATAAAGTAGCGTTGATATCTTCAATTTGCTCGATTGAAATTAGTTTAAAACCATACTTTTCTTCATTAATTTTCATAAATGGTCTCCTTTAATAATTTTTGTATTTCTATGCTATTTTAACATAAAATGATTCAGAAAAAAATAGAAATACTTTTATTATATTATAGACAAGTCTTTTAAGAATGAAAATGCTTTCATAAATTTTTATTAAAAATGCAAAATAAATATAGTATAACTAAGTATTTCTATACTTAGTTGACATGAAAAGGTTAAAATGATAAGATGTTACGCGATTAGGAGAAAAAAAATCATGATAGAATATATCGTCTTTGCTTTGACATTTATTTTACTGGAAGGGACTTTACTTCTTAATCGATATGTTTTCAAAAGAAAGCTTTCTTTTGAGAAAATCATAGCAATCGTAGGCATTGTTATTTTTGTTGTTCGTATGTTTTGTTATCAATCTATTATTGCTTCTTCTCCCAATAGTTTTATTGGCTTAGATTCTTCACCTTTAAAAAACAAAGTATTAACTACCTTTTGTTTGGTTTTTATTTGGTTAGATTATAGTGCTATTTTGTTTGTTTTTTGTAGAGCTTTTTTCAATATTAAAATTTTAAATCATATTGTTCGATGGATTACACCTTTTATTTTTATTCTACAAATCATTTTTTTAAAACCAATATGCATTTTATTACAAGGTCAAACATCTTCATTACTACTTCCAATTTTCTTAAGTTTAGAAACAGCAATAGCTTTATCTTTGTCTATCTATCATTTGATTAACGAATGGAAAGAAAAAATTGTTTTTAAAGAAATTTTATGGATGTTTTTAATGTTCTTTGGACTGAGTTTATTCACTTTACCATCTTATTTTGTTCAATATGTATTTGGTTTTCCAAAATTTACAAATTCATGGAATATTAAAGATTTTACACCTTATCATCGTTATGTTTTATATGGAAATATACTTATTCCATTTCTTCTTTATTACATTTTAAGAAAAAAAGAGGAGATTTATCAGCGATTTGTATTAATTTTTATTAGTCTAGGAGTTTTAGTTGGATTTGTTGTTAATTATAATTATACAACTATCTTATCTCCTTGGAGTTGGCCTTTCCATTTGTGCAATACAGCTTTATTTATTATTCCTTTAGTATTAATTTTCAAAATGAAACGTTTGTTTTACTTTACATATTTTATCAATGTAGTTGGTGCATTACTCGCTATGTTGATGCCTAATTATGCTGATGCCACCAATATTCTTTCAATGCGAATGTTTACCTTTTGGTATAATCATTATATTGCCTTTTTCATGCCTATTTTGATTGTCGCTTTAAAACAGTTTGAAAGGCCAAAATTGAAACAATTTATTCATTCTATGGTCGCTTTTTTAGTTTATTTTTTAATTGCTTTATTTTTTAATGTTTATTTCACTGCACATGGACATAGTGTCGATTACTTTTTTATCAATAGTGATTTCGTTGCAGATAAATTAGGACTTTGGGCTGAAAAATTATTTGATTTAAACTTTGTTTTTACCATAAAAGGTTATACGTATGAATTGCACCCTTTATACCAGTTTATCTTTTTTATGACTTATGTTGTCATTGGTCTAGGTGTATGGTTTGTTTATGAAGAAGCTTATCGAGTCGTCGATGGAAATAAAAAGTTGTTTCGTAAAATAAAGAAAATAAAAATAAGTGAATATGCTTTAAAAAGTGCCTTGAAAGGCAGAAAGTTAGGTGAACCTATGGATAAAGATGCAGGTATTAAATTTGAATTGAATCACTTTTCTAAGAAATATGCTTCAAGTAAAAAATATGCAGTTCAAGACGCTTGTTTAAGTGTCACAGGAGGAGAAATTTTTGGGTTTTTAGGTCCTAATGGTGCTGGGAAATCGACTATTATTAAAACTACGGTAGGTATTCAACCAATTAGTGAAGGAAGTATTCATATTTGCGGTTATGATGTGGCCACTCAACCCGTAGAAGCTAAATCTCAAATCGGATATGTTCCAGACCATTATGCATTATATGAAAAATTAACAGGTCGTGAGTATATTAATTACATTGCAGATATTTATAATGTGACTAAAGAAGATCGTGACGAAAGGATGAAAAAGTATATTCAATTATTTCAACTGGAAACATCAATTGATAATATGATTAAAACTTATTCACATGGAATGAAACAAAAAATTACAATAATGTCCGCATTAATCCACAATCCTAAAGTTTGGATTTTAGATGAACCTTTAACGGGTTTAGATCCTAATAGTATCTATCAAGTAAAGGAATGTATGAAAGAACATGCAAGTCATGGAAACATTGTGTTTTTTTCAAGTCATTTAATCGATATTGTAGAAAAATTATGTCAAAGAATTGCCATAATCAAAAATGGACATATTTTATGTGTTAAAACATTGAAAGAAATTGAAGATAGTGGAGATACGTTAGAACAATTTTATTTAAAAATGATTGATGGGGAGTAATTAAGGAGTAATAAAATGCGTCAAATTAAAACTTTAATATTCATGCAACTTAAAGATAAAATTGATGTTAGCTGGATTTATTCAAACAAAAGTAGAATACATACAGTTGTTTTAGCTATTGTTAAATTTTTAGTGATTACTCTTATTTATAGTTTAATATTATTTGGAGCGAGTAAGTTAGGACTGGTTTATTATTTTGATATGCCACAAATCATGACTTTTGTAATGACATTGGCTTTAGTTTTATCTTTTATTTCCTGTGCTTATGGTT
The DNA here is from genome assembly GCA_902491575.1 of uncultured Bacillota bacterium. Taxonomy (GTDB): domain Bacteria; phylum Bacillota_I; class Bacilli_A; order RFN20; family CAG-631; genus CAKPXW01. The sequence goes on along the minus strand of CABUID010000010.1, from coordinate 43,216 downwards.
TGATGAAAACCCTTTATTTTGCAGAGGATAATAAAGTATTGATTACTATGCCTATTCGAAATAATAAGATTTTTATTTCGAAATTACTCGTTTTTTATTTTTATGAAATCAAACGTAGTTTTAGTTTTACGATCCCTTTAATTCTTGCGTGTGCTATTAATTTATCTTTAAAAAATTGTTTGCATTGGACTTCTTATCTTTGGATGATTCTTCCTATTGTGTTGTTAATCGCTTTGCCTGTTTTATTAGGCTCGCTATTTTCTATTCCTTTAATGTATTTATACCGGTTTATGAATAAATATTCTGTTGTTAAAGGATTTTTAGCTTTATTTATTATTATTGGATTTATTGCAGGTTCTATTTATTTGATTAATTTTATCCCATCTTCTATTGATTTGATAGTGCAATGGCCAGAAATTCGCAGCGCCATTATGAATTTTTTAAATGATTTTGAAAAAAGAAATATTATTATTACCAACATTACTCGTAGTATTATTGGTCAAAAACAAAGCAATGGTATTTTTTATGTAGATGGTTGGACATTATTAAAAACTTTGGTTTTGCTTGTAAGTGTCGTAATTTTGTATTTTTTAAACTATTTTATTTCTAGACCCATCTTTTTCAAAATGATGTCTAAGAATTTTGAATTTAATAAAAATGCAACGATTGAAGGCATAAATAAGAAACATTCGCCTTTTATATCTTTTAATATAAAAGAATTTAAAGTATCTTTTCGTTCTATGGAAATATCCATCAATTATTTAGTTATTTACATTATAATTCCGATACTAATTTTACTTTTAGATAGGATATTTGATGCTATTGATAAGAATTCTTTAGGTTATCGTTTGTCCTATGCCTTTAATATTTTAATTATTTTATTACCACTTTTAGCTTCGAATAGTTTAATAGCTACTTTGTATAGTAAAGAAGGCAGAGCTGGATATATTAAAAAAACAAAACCTGTAAAGCCGATAGTACCTTTATTTGCTAAATTGACATTTAACCTTGTTTTGTCTATACCTTGTGTTATTGTCTCTGTAATCATCTTTGGCAAATACGCGGATTTGGGTGTAGGAAATACAATGATTATGGTATTCGCCATTTTGTTTTTGCATTATGGTCATATTTTTTATTGTGCTACTTTAGATATCATGAATCCACAAAACGAATTGTATGCAACGAGTGGCGAAGATGTAAATAATGAAAATGAAAATAAAGCTTCCGTAGTGGCCTTTGTATTAACATTGATTTATTCATTATTTGCTTTTAAATTATTTAGTGAAGTAGGCGTCTATAATGGAATGGCAACGGCTTGTTTAAAAATGTTTTTCATTTCTTTAGGTATTGCACTTTATTTAATTATTTCTTTTGTTTTAAAAGTAAAAGCTTTTTATGGCGAGAAATAGGAGGGATAAGCAATGAAGAAATCGGTGATTATTTCGATTGGTATCGTTTATATTGTGGCCATTATCGTTGTTGGACTATTTGGTCAAAAATTACATATTTATAATCCTGTTGTATATGCGACTGAGGTTGTTTGTCATTCTGAAACCTACAAAGAATATACAGAAGAGGAAAAAGAAAAAAGAAATGCCGATGGTGTAATTACTTTGTTGAGTTTTACATTAGGCATGAAAGTAGAATTAAAATGTCAGGCATTGCCTAATAATGTAACAAATAATGCTTTGAATTATATGTATGAAACGGATAAATTTGATGAAAGCATTGTCGTTTTGACAGTCAATTCCGACTATACGGCTTCTTTAACTTTTTATGAACCGGTTACCATGATTATCAATGTAAAGGCTGCAGATGGTCATGGAGCACGTTTAAGAATTAAAATAATTATCGGTGATTTTGGATAAAATTAACCAATAATGGTAGCAAATTTGGTGTAAATTGACAAACAAAATAGATGTGATATAATATTTCTCGAGGTGAAATTATATGAAAAAAATAAAGAATTGGCTATTATGCTTATCGGCTGTAGGTTTAATAGTCGGATGTTCAAATCACAATAATAGTGATTCTGGCAATCAATCTGATTCTATTACTCCCTCTAACCAGCCTTCTTCAGGGAATGATTCTTCGATAAATGGAAGTCAAAATTCTGAAATATCTTCTTCTGAAAATGTCGATAAAAAGATTATGATGACAGGAATGACAATGCCAGAATCCTTTGTTGAATATGGCAATAATAAAATTGGAAATACATTGAATGAAAAAGCAAAGTTTTTAGTTTTAGATCGTGACTATAAAGTTGGAGACGACAATGCTTTTCGTGTCAAACCTGATTTAACATTTGTTGAATATGACCCTATCAAAGAAGAAATCAATGAAATTGATATTGATACTTGGGAGTTTTCCATTACAATATATCGGTTAGTAAATGAACAATTTGTTATTGAAGAAAGTTCAGAATATGTGGATAGCATTGATTATGAAAATTGTTTCATTGATTTTTCAGAAAAAGCAATCAATCAAACATTTAAAATAGAAGTGGTACCAGAAGGCTTAACGGAAAACCAACAAGCTAATATTGATAAATGGACAATGAGCGTAGAAGTAGATGTCATTGATGGATATAATGTTTATAATGCCAAAGAATTTGCTTATATAAATAATACGAAAACAAATTTAAGTTCTAGTAGTTCTAATCAAACTATAAGTGCTCAAGAAATATGGAGTTCTTTCAAACAAAATAATGATTTGCTAGAAGATTATTATCCAAATAATTTGATTCTGCAACAAAATATTTCTATAAAAAATAGTGATATTCCAACGCAGTATTTCTTTTCGGAAGATGAAGTATCCAAATCGGATATTGATTATAACCGTGTAGTAGGTTCATTAAAAGATTACAATAATTTGTATTTCCGAGAATTAAGTAGTAATGAATCTTTCCATCTTTATGGTAATTATTTCAGTATAGATGCTTCTAATATTAGTTTAGTTGTACGTGATGGCAAAGAACCTACTGCTGAAGGAGATACGATTATCTCTCACGCGACTTTGTTTAGAGTTGAAGGAGATGATACAACATCGAGTTCGTTTAATGATATCAATTTTGTTGGTAATTCACCACGTCAAGAAAATGAAACTTTATCAGGTGGTTTAATTATGAATAAGATTGAGGGACCTGAGTTTAAAGCCTATAATAATATTACAAAGTGTTGGTTTATTTCCTATATGCCAAATAGAACTAACCAACCTTATACAATGGATAGTTGCCGTGCATATGATAATTTTAATAGTTTTGTCTATAATTGGGGAAGTCAAAATGTTAAAATTAAAAATAGTGAATTTATTGGAGCTGGAGGACCAGTTATTATTCAAGATCATGTAGGTCATGATAATAATGGTCAAGGAGGATATGCTCCGCAAACCATTATCGAAAATAGTAATATTCAATCCTATGTAACAGGTGATGAAGGATGGTTTAAAATTGTAGGGGCTTCAGCACTCGTTCCACAAATTAAAGCTTTAGATGCTATCTTTACTCCTGCTAATCGCTCTTTCTTAAAGAGTAATTCAGATAAAACGAATACATTATTTAATTTGATTTGCGTAAATAAGTCAGGAAGTGCAGAAAGTATTACCGCTTCTAAAATTTCAGGTGAGTTAAAGATTGATAATGAAGATACCCATTATACTTTTAATTATGGAAAAGAAAATCCAATGGTAAGTGGTTTATGCAATAATGATTTATTATTAAAAAATGGGGCTCCAATCTTTGAAACATCTGCTGGTGGGGCAAGTTATTTTAATGGAACGAATTTATTAGATGCACTTCAAAATCCAATTACATCTTTAACAGACAATATGTTTAATGGAAATTATTTATGTACTTACTCTAGTGGAATGGCTTTAATATTTGGTTATGGTCCTGCTGGAGAGGTTTATAATCCAACAAGTATGGATTAAAGAAATTCAATTTTTAATATTTAGTTATAAAGAATGGATTTAAAGAAATCCATTCTTTTATTATCATGATTAGGAAAAATAATTGATTTAAAAGTCAAAAACGAGAGCCTATAACTTATGGATACCAATGCTATTTATAGAACCGCAAAAGAATCTTTTAAACTATTTTGCTCGCTATTCTTTCGACTGAATAGTTATCATGTCAATATTGAAAAACAGGCGCAAAATATGCTACTTCGCTTAGCTGAGCAAATACATAAAAGGGTTAAGATTGGAAAGCAACTAAAAAAGATAATCCACATGAATGGCGAAAATTGCAAACAAGGGAATCATCTTTGTAAAGTCTTTAGCGATAAAGAGTAAAATCTTTGTCGCTTTTCTTTTTGAGGAATTTCTAAAAATGTGTAATCTTTTGATAAGAGTTAAATAATGATATGTTTCAAAATATATTCATACTTAAATAGGAAGATTATGAAGAAAATTCATGTTATAGACTTGATTTTTTGAACATCGTTCAGTATAATAGTTTTGAACATTGTTCAATGGAGGGGTATAATATGGATAATAAAGAAATAATCATTCAGGAAACAACGAAACTCATTGAAGAAAAAGGTGAAAATTTAGAGGAAATTACGGTTCGTGAGATATGTAAAAGAGCGGGTGTAGGTTTAGGACTTGTGAATTATCATTTTGAAAACAAAGATAAACTGATTGAGCAATGCGTAGAGCGTATAATAAATAAAACGATTGAGAAGTTTCAAAATGTTCAAAAGGCAACAGAAAAACTGACTTCTTTTGAAAAATTAGAGTATCTTGGAAATATGACACTTGATTTTTTGTTTGAACATTATGCCGTATCCAGGATTTCTGTTCTTACCGATATGAAAACGCCAAAAGACAATGATAATACCAATAGAACTTATAGGGCATATTTACCACTTGTCGCAGCTTGTCGTCCTGACCTTGATGAATCCAGTATCAAAAGAAAAACATTTTGTCTAATAACGGTTATGCAGCAAATGTTTCTACGATATGAAACAGTATCAAAACTAATGGATATAGATTTAACGAAAAAAGAAAACCGCAAAGCATGGCATACTCAAATTCTTCACGATATTTTGGAGGTATAGAAAATGAATATTACTATCATAAATGGAACTGAAAAACATGGTGTAACTTATCACTTAAAAGAGATATTTTTAGCAGAGTTTAAGGATAAAGCAAGTATTACAGAATTTTATCTTCCAAAAGATTGCCCTAATTTCTGTAAAGGCTGTATCAGTTGTATAGTAAAAGGTGAAAACACTTGCAAAGATGCAGAATACATTCAAAAAATTGATAAATCGCTTTTAGAAGCAGATTTGATTGTAATGACCTCTCCTGCATATGTGTTTCACGCTACGGGTGCAATGAAAGTGTTTCTCGATCATTTTGCTTATCGTTGGATGCCACACCGTCCTGCGCCAGAGATGTTTCAAAAGAGGGCAGTAATTATTACACAATGCTTAGGTGCAGGAGCAAAATCTGCGGCGAAGGACATCAAACATAGTTTATCTTGGTGGGGAATATCTAAAATCGGAATATTTACTGGAGCATTAATGGGAGATATTGTTTGGGATAAACTCACTGAAAAAAAGCAAGAAGAACTTACAAGAAAAATAAAAAAGCTCTCTCGAAAATTCGCTTATATAGATTATACAAAACCTGCACATACAAACTTGATTACAAAATTTAAATTTTCTTTTTGTCGTATGATGCAAAAATCACTGCATAAAAAAGACTCTGAATATCTCGATGGGAAGTATTGGGCAGAGCATGGCTATCTTGATAGCGGAAGGCCATGGAAATAACAGAGATTATATTTTGATTTGTATTGAAAAAAGTCTTTTTTGGATGAAATTTTTAAATTTTGAATCGTAAGAGATGTTTATTTAAATGATTACATAAAATAAGTCACTTCTAAAAGAATGACTTGCCACTTTGAATAAAAAGAGTAATGTAACTATTTTTTTGTAATACTTTGATTTTAAAATAATAAGTTATATATAAAAAAGCACCTCATTTAACTACTAAATCATAGTAAATTAAATGTGTGCTTTTATATTATCATTTTAAATAATTTGATTAACTAATTCTGGATAATCAATAAATGGATTACGATTTCCTTGATATTCATAAATACGATTATTTCTTTGAATTTCAAATTCATCTACAGGATCAAGCTCATTCCATTCTTTTAAAGTAGAAAGTTTACCAATTGTCATTAAAGCATCTGTCCATTCGTCCACTAAATTCAAATATGTATAACGTGTATACATATAGAAAAGGATTCTAGCTACATCGCCACGATGATCTCCTTGATTTTCATGAGCAGTAGGATTCATATCTGTAATATTTGGAAAGAAAAATTGTTCAGTCGTCGTATTATCATAGTATTTATTTCCATGCAAACCATTTACAATTTGACAAGTAATACGAAGATTATGAATATCTGAACCTTGATTAGCATTGTCATCAGGACGTTGTTGCGTTTCTGTTTCTTTAATCAAACTCCATGACCAAACATGTTCCTTGTTCCAAATACCGGTAGGACTTGCTACCATATAATCCCCATCATACATACCATAAACATAACCTTTTTTGTCAATACTTTCATCGGTATAACACATAATGGCAGTGGCTCTCTTATAAGAAATTTTTGTCATTTGAGAGATTTTTTGATTTAAAGCTACTCTTAAATCATTTCCTTCTAATTGAAGATTAACATCACGATAATAATCTTCTTTACTAATTAGTGTATAATTTGTTTCGGGAATATCGCCTTGACCAGGAACAACAGGTTTTATGGAATCATGATTCCCAAAATCATCTGTTAAGTCAAGACCATAGGAAGTAGGTGCATTAATTTCAAATTCTAAAGAATAAAGATAGAAAGCTTTAGAACCTACCAAGAAAGAAAAGGACAAAGTATCTCCAACGACCATAATATCTGTCGATGTATATTCAGATAATGTTGAAGTTGCGGCATGCTCAACACTAAAATCTGAAAAGTTTACTTGCGCCACTGGATTTCCAGAACCTTTAAAATTAAGACTATAAGAAACTAATTCAACATCACCAGGGAAAACAAAACTCATAACAAATGGATCAACATTGTGAGGATTCTTGTTACTGCCTATTTGAACACCTTCAGAAGATTGACCAAGAAAACGTATAAGTGAATATTCCCAAGATAGACCATTAATTACTTTTGATGTACCTGCTGGAACATTTGAAGTTACTGAGGCATTAAAATCATCTTGAAGGAAATTGTGTTGCCACCTTAAAGAAATTGTGTCCTCATCTAAATTGCTATTTTCAACAAATTTAGCAATAACGATGATGTCTTTTGTGATTTCAAATGAATAATTTGAATTTTTATTCAATAAATTTGTTCCTTCATAAAAACCACCAAAGCGATAACCTGTCTCAGGATAAGCGTTTAAAGAAATCAAAGAGTTTTCGGTATAAGTCCCATTTTCAGTTCCTTCAACCTTTCCTTCTCCTTCGACTACAACCGAGAAGTTATATTCTTCTAGTGGAGGAAGATTTGAAACAAATTTAGCAATCAAATGAGTATCTTTTGTTATATTGAATTCATAGGTCGAATTTTCACTAACTTTAGTTTCAACTTCATACCATCCAACAAAATCAAAATTATCATTTGGAGTTGCTGTTATGGTTATTTTTGTATCCTTTAAGTATTTTCCATTTGTTGTTCCATAGACACTACCACTACCCTCTACTTCACATTGAAAGTTATAAGTTTCTGTCTTTTGATTACAAGACGCTAAACCAAGTGTTAAAAATACTATAAGAAATAGTTTTAAAATTTTTTTCATAAGATTCTCCTTTCATAAATACGGACATATTATAACTTAAGCGTATTGAAATATCAATTTCTTATAAAGGATAAGAAATAAATGGCATTATTTCATTCAAAGTAATTAAATTTAAAAAAATAGTTAAGCTATTTTAGCAATATCTATTAAAAGAATATAATTATTTTCATTCATACCAATTATATTAATGTTTTTCCTTTTACTTTAATATTTCTCACAAAATAATCACTTCGTAAATCAAATTGTAGATTTAAATCAACAGTTTAGGTGAATAAAAAAGTCTTGAAACCTTTTAGAATCAAGACAAATGTATTATATTGGCGTCCGTGAAGAGATTCGAACTCCCGACAAAACCCGCCTTAGGAGGGCGGTGCTCTATCCAGCTGAGCTACACGGACAAATAATGAAGATAAACTTTTAATCTTAATTTATCAAGCATTATAATTTTAAAAATTGCAAAACTATGATTAAAATTTTGCAATCCTATTCTACATAATTTTAAAGTTTTTTTCAATAAAAATTAGTCGAATCTGTTTCTGTAATATTTTTTTATTATTTTATTGTAATGACTGCTAAAGTTGCATCGTCTGAATTTTGTCTAATATCAATTAAATGTGAAAAAAGAGTATTACAAATAACAGTCGGAGAATCCATTTCAATATCTTCAAGAATAGAAATAATACTTTTATTCGTATCATCAATCATTCCATCGCTACACATTATGATAATATCATTTTTTTCGATTTTATAAGAAGAAGCAGATGGATTCACACTATCAATTATTCCAAGAGGTAAAGCAAAATTATTTACTTCTGTAACTTGATGATTACGAATGATGTAAGCATTGAATGCTCCTAGTTTATAAAAAGAAGCAATTTTCTTTTTCATATCAATAGCTAATAAATCTAAAGTGGTATAACTTTCAAAATCATTTTTCAATTGAATGATATCATTAGCAATATTAATTGTAGTTTTTACATCCATATTTGTTTTTAACATTGACATGACAGTATCAATGGTAAATTTACTTTCTTCATTTGCATCCATACCATTTCCCATTCCATCGGATAATGCAAAAAAGAAAAATTTATTTTCGCATAGCGATGCAACGCTATCACCATTTGCTTTGATATCTTCATTGGATTGCTTATAGGCATATTCAATTTTTATATTTTCTATTTCACTGATAGAAACGATAAAATAGGAAGAAGATAAGGTGGCGGTATCTATTCGAGTAATTCTCATATTTGTTTGAAGTGTTTCATCAATTAAAGGCAATAATGTACTTTCGATTTCTTTAATCGTAATATCTTTAATCGCTATATCAAATTGATATTTATCTTCTGTAGAATGATTATTAATAAATAAAACGTCATATTGATAGTTTTGTAAAACATGATGTAAATTTTTATAAAAATTATTTGCTAGTATTAATTTATCATTATTAAAAGTAATACTACATTGTTCCATTATTTTCGAAAAACTAAAAAAATCTGCTGCAATAATTTCTTTCATTCTTGCTTCTTCTTCTTTTTGATAATTATTAATGAGATAAGAACTTGTAAATTTATCAAGTAAAGTAAAATATGCTTCTTGTTTTATACAATTTTGCTTAATATAGCGTATTTTATTGTCATCTAATTCATCATTTAATGAATCACGAATGTAATTTAATAAAAGATGTTTGCCTTTTTTATGGCAATTTTCCATTTCAGGACAATCTTTACATAAAGTATCAAAAACTTCTTCTTTTGCTTTTGTTAAAATACGAGTTTGTCTAGATTTTTTAAAATTTTCACTTAAAGTTAAAAACATATTTTGAAAATTTTTTAATTGAAAGAGCATTTCGTTTTTGTTTTTGACATATTGCTTATAATACTGATTTTCATTAACAGAATAATCTTTTTTATGAACAAACAGTAATAAAAGAGGAATACTAATACTTATAATTAAATAATAATTTAAATTGGAAATATCTTTTAATAAATAAACAATAATAAAACAAGCTAAAACCAACAATGAATTTAAATAATTATATTTTGTTTTGTTAAGACATAAACAAACACTAATAGGTAAGACTAAATAAACATATTCATAAAGCATTGGAAGATTGTATAATAATCCTATTAAAATGATTAAACTATTAAAACTAAGAACATTTAATAATTTGCTTTTTAAAGCAAAAATTAAACTTGTCAATAAAATGACAAATAAAGAAAGATACCTAAATATCTCCTTTTCCATTAATTGTGAAAACAAAGATAAGTAAGTAATGGTTAAAGAAATAAGCAATACAGGAGTGTATTCGTCTTGATAAGTGAATAAATAAAATGAAAACTTTTTTAATAAAAAGGCGAATAATAAACTAATGACACAACCAAGTAAAAAGGCTAATATAAAATGGTATACATTAAAAACATTATTACTTATACTATAAATTAAATAGGTAATAGTAATCGATAAGATGCAAGAACTCACATAGTTTAAAATCAATTTTTTATGGAAAAGTAAACTGATATGATAAACTAAAAAGTAAAAGCATAAACCTAGTAATAAGAAAATAACATTAACATAATCATTATTCATAATATAATAAGTTAATGAACCAGCAGCTAATCCGCCTAAAGAAACTACAAAGGATGTAATCCCATTAAACATAAAGAAAGCTAAAAGCGGAACAGCTAAAATGATATTTAAACTATCAAAATTATAAAAGACCGCTAAAAACGATAATATAAAAACCAAAATGAACTTATAAAAGTTTTTCATTTATTATTCACCTCGGTATTACCTTAGCATTATAAAAGTGAAAAATTTGTCGAATAACCTCGAAAAGGATAGTGAAATTACACTATCCCAAATACTTTATTAATTGGATGATTAAGTAAACAATGGCAATTATACTAAGAATAAATATCAAAAGAAAAACAAAATTTAAACTTTTTTTACGAAATATGGCTTTCTTTTGATTTTGTATTCTTTTCATGTTTCTTCTTTAACCTTGCTTTTCTTCTTTTCATTTTTATTTTATCATATTTTGCTGATAAATATAGCTTTTTTTGTTTGATTTTTATACCAAATTTATGGAAGACAAATTGATAAGTTTTTTGAAAATAACTTTGTAGAGTAAAGATATAAAACAAAATTCCTAATACAATAAATAAAGGAATGAAAATATTTAATTTAGCATTAGCAATTTTTAACATCATGAAAAAGAAAAATAAGGTCATGCTAAGGAAAAAGATTATTTCTAATAGAAGTCGTATCAATTTTCCCTTTTTAAAATAAAGTAAACGATTTACAAAGTCATATAAAATCATAAACAATATTCCGAAAAAAAATGAAGCAAGGATAATTTGAAACTGAATCAGTATATTCATTTAATTATTTAAATAATTTTGTGAAAATACTTTCTTTTTTCTCATCTTTTTGTGTTTTGTTAGTATTAAGATAAGAAATAGAGTCAATGTTTCCTTTAATGATTAATTCTTTTTTTTCTGTATCCATTTTTCCAATGGCTAAATTTTTACCTAAAACTTTTAAATTACCATAGGGTGTATCAATTAAAAATTCATTGGTATTAAAACTAATAACATTTTTTGCATTGGAAATTTCAATACAATTTCTGTCAACTAGTTTAATTGTTTGATTATTTGTATTATACATAATAAAAAAACCTCCTATTTCATCTTATGATTCAATAGAAGGATTTATTTCTTTTTCATCAATTATTTTATAAAGTTCTAAAACTTCATCTTTTTTTACTTTATCATTTACCGATAAAACTTGGATGGTTATTAATTTGTTCCCTAATGATAAAGCGATTGTATCGCCAATTTTAACATTACTAGCAGGCTTTGCTTTTCGGTTGTTAATACTTACTTGTCCAAATGTAATAATATCTTTGCTTATCGTTCTTCTTTTAATAATTCGGCATATTTTTAAATATTTATCTAGTCTCATAACATCACCGACATTATTATACATGAATTTATTTAACTATCCAATTGTTTCATAATAAATTTTTTGAATTGTTGAATTAAATCAATATCATTTTGAACAATGGCATGATCGTTTTCAATAACAATAAATAGTCCTTGTATGGTATTTTTAGCATATAAGGATGCGACATAAGCATTTCTTTCTTCTAAATAATCATGGATAAGATAAGTGCCTTTAAATCGAGTAAAATTGTTTTCATTAATCTTATGATATAATTGTTGACTGATTTCTTTATCTAAATATAATTCAGAATATTTACCATAACCCACGATAACCTTGTCTTGATCTACAAATAAAATTGTAGCATTTGTTTGCTCATTGATAACTTTTGCAATATTAAATAAATCTTCTTCTAAACCTAAAAGTGTAGAAAATCTTTTTAAAAGTATTTTGTTATCTTCAACATAGATTTCAACAATGTCACCCATATTCAGTTTTAAATTTCTACGAATTTCCTTAGGAATAACTATCCGCCCTAATTCGTCAATTCTTCTAACCATTCCTGTTTTCAAACTATACACCTCATAATTAGTATGTTGTTTTTTCTTAAAAATAATCAAAATTTATAGTTGAAAGGTAAAATTTATGCTTGCAAGTCATTATACTTTAAAGTATAATACTAATGCTATGGGTAATCCAAGCAAATACACACACAGTTTGCCAGCTTAGTTGATTAAAGTAAGACTGTGGAGGAAAAAAACTAGGAGGAAAATGAAAATGGCAGAAAATGAAAAAGTGGTTGTAGAACAACCAGTAGAAGAAGAAACTGCTTCAGTAGCAGCGGAAGAAGTTCAATCAGCAACTTCAATTATCACAATAAAAAAATTATTAGAAGCAGGATCACAATTTGGACATCAAACAAAAAGATGGAATCCTAAAATGGCTCCTTATATCTATGCGCCAAGAAATGGTATTTACATCATTGATTTACAAAAAACAGTCTCTTGTGTAGAAGCTGCTTATAATGCTTTAAAAGAAATTACTGAAAAAGGTGGTAAGACATTATTTGTCGGAACAAAAAAACAAATTAAAGATATAATGATTGAAGAAGCTACACGTTCAGGTTCTTTTCATGTAACTCAAAGATGGTTAGGTGGAACTTTAACAAATTTTAAAACGATTTCTAAAAGAACAAGAAGATTACAACAAATTGAAGCTATGGTAGAAGATGGTACTTTAGATACTTATCCAAAGAAAGATCAACTAGCTATTAAAAAGGAACAAGAAAGATTAGTAAAATTCTTCGATGGCATTAAAGAAATGAGAAAATTACCTCAAGCTATCTTTGTTATTGATCCTCGTATTGAACATAATGCTGTCGCAGAAGCAAGAAAATTAAAAATTCCTGTATTTGGTATTGTTGATACAAATAGTGACCCAGATGTATGTGATTATGTTATTCCAGCTAACGATGATGCTGTTCGTTCTGTTAAATTAATCACTGCTGTTATGGCTGATGCAATTTGTGAAGCAAAAGGTGCTCCACTAGAATTAGCTTATACAAAAGATGAAGGCGAAGAAGTTTCAATGAATGATGTTCTTAAATCATCGGATAAACAAGCAGAAGCTAGAAGACAAGCAAAACTTCAAAAAGAACGTGAAGACAAACAAGTTCAACAAGCTAAAACAAATCGTAGAAATGAAAAGAAAGTGAAAGTTGTTAAGGAAGAAAAAAATAATGAGAATGTTGCTGCACCTGTAAATAAAACAGAAGATGCACCTGCTCCTGAAGTAAAAGAAGAAAATAACGACTAATTTTGAAAGGAAAATAGATTATGGCAAATATTAAACTTATTCCTATTTTAAGAGATAGAACTGGTGCTGGTATGATGGATTGCAAAAAGGCACTAGATGCTTGTAATGATGATGTAGATAAAGCATGTGACTGGTTAAGAGAAAATGGTATTGCTAAAGCAGCTAAAAAATCTGGAAGAATTGCTGCTGAAGGTTTATCCTTAGTTGCCGTTCATGGAAATGATGCTGCAATCGTTGAATTAAATTGCGAAACGGATTTTGTTTGTGCAAATTCAGATTTTAAAGTATTATTAAACCAAATCGCTAAAACTGTTGTTGAAAATAAACCAGCAGATATGGATGCTGCAAATGCTTTGGTTACAAGTGATGGACAAACCATTGCTGACTTAGTTATTGCTGCTACTGCTAAAATTGGTGAAAAGATTTCTTTTAGAAGATTTACTTTAGTTACGAAAAAAGATAGTGAATTATTTGGAACTTATCTTCATGCAGGTGGAAAAAAAGGTTCTGTAGTTGTTATCGATGGTGGAGATGATGAAGTTGCTACTAATTTAGCAATGCAACTTGTAGCTACTGTTCCATCTTATATTCAAAAAGCAGATGTACCAGCAGATTATGTAGAAAAAGAATTACAAATTCGTATTGAAGCAGCCAATGCGCAAGGTCGTCCTTTAAATGAAAAAGCATATGCTGGAATGAGAAATAAGATTGCTGAAGAAGTTGCTTTAGAATCACAAGAATTTATTCTTGAAGATAAGGTTACGGTTGGTTCTTATTTGGCACGTGTTCATGCTAACGTTAAACAAATGGCTTATTACATTGTTGGCGAAGGTATTGAAAAAAGACAAGAAGACTTTGCTGCTGAAGTAATGTCACAAATTAAGTAATTTTAAGAGTGTTTTTAGCACTCTTTTTTTAAAGGAGAATGTCCGATGTATAAAAGAGTTTTGTTAAAATTAAGTGGAGAAGCATTAGGAAATCATCAAGAATTATTTTGCCAAGAACATTTACAAGATGTTGCAAAAGAAATTTCTTCTCTTTATCAAGAAAATATCGAGGTCGGAATTGTTGTCGGTGGTGGCAATATTTATCGTGGTAAATTAGGTGTTGATCTCGGTATGGAGCGTTCTACAGGCGATTGCATGGGAATGTTAGCGACAACAATGAATGCTTTAGCTTTATATAATGCCTTAAAAAAAGAAAAGGTGGAAAGTGTTATTTTGTCTTCCATAGAAATGAAAGGAATTGCCGAACAATTTACACGTTTAAAGGCCTTAAATGCTTTAAAAGAACATAAAGTTGTCATTTATAGTGGTGGTACTGGACATCCGTTTTTTTCCACCGATACATGTTCTGCTTTGCGGGCGTTAGAAACGGATTGTGAAGTGATTTTAGCGGCAAAAAATGGTGTAGATGGCATTTATTCAGCCGATCCAAGAAAAGAAAAAAATGCAATGAAATTTGATGAAATTACTTATCAAGAAATATTAGAAAAGAATTTGCAAGTCATGGACTTAACGGCGATAAGTTTATGCAAGGAAAATAAAATGCCTTTACTCGTTTTTAATATGAATCAAAAAGGAAATATATTAAAAGCTTGTAGGGGTGAAAGAATTGGAACAATAGTAAAGTAAAGGAGAAAATAAAATGGAATTCGATAATATTATTTTAATGGATTGTGAAGAAAGAATGGATAAATCTGTTGTATCTTTTCAAGATGCACTTTTAAAAGTGAAAACAGGTAGAGCAAGTGCCAATTTAGTTCGTGATCTTGAAGTGGATTATTGGGGAGCTAAAACACCATTATATCAAATTGCAAATATTTCCACACCCGATGCAACACAAATTTTAATTAAACCATATGATAAAAATCAATTGAAAGAAATAGAAAGATCTATTATCAATGCAGATTTAGGTTTTACACCTTTAAATGATGGCACAGTTGTTCGTTGCAATATTCCACAACTTACAGGTGAAACAAGAAGTAAATTAGTAAAAGAATGTTATAAAATGGCTGAATCAGCAAAAGTAGCAGTAAGAAATATTCGTCGTGATGCTATTTCTGAAATTAAAAAGGATAAAACCATTCCAGAAGATACTGCAAAGAATTACGAAGAAGAGATTCAAAAACTTACAGATAATGCTACAAAGAAAATTGATGAATTAGTAAAAGTTAAGGAAAATGAACTAACTACCATTTAAATAGAACTTTATTTTTAATGTTCATTAAAAAATAAGTAGCATTACATCTTTTTTTAAAAATGCATATTGATTTTTAAATTCCGATTTTTCTTTCGGAATTTTTCTTTTTTTTTAAAAATATCTTTTTAGAAATAATTACATAATTAATTGATAATTTCTGTATATTTTGCTAAACTAAAATATAGTAACACTAAAGTGTTATAGGAGATATCAAATGGCTTTAATTGAAGAGACAATGAAGATACCTGGCCATTTAGCTATCATATTAGATGGAAATGGTCGTTGGGCTTTAAAACAGGGTTTAGCAAGAACTTTAGGACATAAAGCAGGTGCTAAAACCATGAAAGATATAGTCAATTATGCTTTTACACTTGGTGTTAAAGTTTTATCTTTATATTGCTTTTCAACTGAAAATTGGAAAAGAGATAAAGATGAAATTGACTATTTATTTACACTTCCAATAGAATATTTTGCAAAATATACAGATAAATTAATAGAAGATGATATAAGAATTGTGATTTCAGGGGATATATCCCGTTTACCGCAAGAAACAAGATTAGCTTGTGATAAGGCTATATTACAAACAAAGCAATGTACTTCTCATGTATTGAATATTTGTTTAAATTATGGTTCACATGATGAGATACTTCGTGCTGTCAAGCAAATTGCTAGTGAAGTGAAAAATAACCAATTAAATATAAATGATATTCAAGAAAAAACTTTTGAAAATTATTTATATACGAAAGGGTTACCACCTGTCGATTTATTAATTCGTACTAGCAATGAAAAAAGAATTTCTAATTTTATGTTATGGCAAATCTCTTATGCTGAGATTTATTTTACTAAAACTTTATGGCCTGCCTTTAGTAAAAAAGACTTAAAAAAGGCTTTTATAGAATATGCTCATAGAGATCGTCGGTTTGGAGGCGTAAAATGATGAAAAAAAGAATTATTACAGGAATATTATTAGCTGTTTTTGTCGCTCCTTTTTTATATTTTGGTACATATTTTATGGCTTCTTTTGCATTACTTATCCTCATTTTAGGAATTTATGAATTTTTGAATATAAAAAAGAAAGCTAATCAAAGTCCAATACCACTTTATATCTATTTTATTACTTTTGTTTTTTCTTTTTTATTAATTTTTGACATTCCTGTTTTTAATGACTATGCCCTTGATTATTCTAGTGGGTTATTAAATCATTATAATTTAAATATTTTATGGTTTATTTTATTTTTAATTATTTTATTTACTTGTTCTGTTTTTGATAAAAAATTTTCGATAATGGATGCAGTCTATGTTTTTTCTGTATCCCTTTATTTAGTCTTAGGATTAAAAGGTATGCTTTATTTGCGTTCGTTTGGTGGAAAAGAAAATATAAATGATGGCTTATTTTTAATACTTTATGTATTATTAGTAACTTGTTTCACAGATATTTTTGCTTATTTTGGTGGCATGACTTGTTATAAAATTATAGGGAGTCAAAAAGTTCATAAACTAAATGAAAGAATATCACCTAAAAAAACAATAGAAGGAACAATAATAGGAACTTTATTTGGAACTATTTTTGGCTTTTTATTTTCTTTTTTCCTTTTTAAAAATACGAATTTACCTTCTTATTCACCTTTTATCTATCTTTTGATGAGCTTAATCATTTCATTGACGGGTCAAATAGGTGATTTAATATTATCAGCAGTAAAAAGATTTTTTGACATTAAGGATTTTTCAAATATTCTTCCAGGACATGGAGGTATCTTAGATAGAATGGATAGTTTATTAATAAATAGTATGGTAACAGCAATTTTTATGAGTTTGTTATCATATATTGTTTAAGGAGATGCCATGATGAAGAAAATAGCCATTTTAGGAGCCAGTGGATCCATTGGAATGAATACGTTAGAAGTGATTCGAAATCATCAAAATGATTTTGAATTGATTGCTTTTAGTGTGTATTCAAAAACCTCCCTTATTTCATTACTTTTAAATGAATTTAAAAGTGTAGAAATTGTTGCTGTTCGATCCTTAGATGAAATAAGAGATCTTATTCATGCATTTCCATCGGTAAGATTTATAGAAAAAGAAAAAGGATTAGAAGAAGTAGCTACATCGAATTGTGACATTGTTGTTAATGCTTTAGTTGGATTTGTAGGACTTTTACCAACATTAAAAGCTATAGAAAATGGAAAAGATATTGCTTTAGCAAATAAAGAGACACTGGTTGTTGCAGGATCATTAATAATGAAAGAAGCTAAAAAATATCATGTAAAGATTTTACCTGTTGATTCTGAGCATTCTGCTATTTTTCAATGCCTTGAAAAAAATAGTAAAATACACAAACTTATTCTTACTGCTTCAGGAGGACCTTTTTTCAAATATAAAAAAGAAGATTTAAAATCCGTTTCAGTTGATGATGCTTTAAACCATCCAACATGGAAAATGGGAAATAAGATTACGATTGATTCCGCTACAATGTTTAATAAAGCTTTTGAAATTATAGAAGCTTATCATTTATTTCAAGTTGAACCGCATCAAATTGAAGTGATTATTCATCCACAAAGTATTATTCATTCAATGGTAGAGTTTGAAGATGGTTCAATTAAAGCCCAAATGGGAGCAAGTGATATGAAAATTCCCATTGCTTATGCATTATCTTATCCTGATAGACTAGAAAATGTGTCTTCATTTTTAGATTTTAAGGGCCTACATTTACTAGAATTTTATTTGGCAGATTTAGAAAGGTTTACACCTTTAAAATTGGCTTATCGGGCTTTAAATGAAAAGGGAACTTTCCCATGTGTGATGAATGCTGCCAATGAAGAAGCGGTTTATTTATTTTTAAATCGAAAGATTTCTTTTAACCAAATTTTTGAAATTGTCGAACAAACATTAAAAGCCCATGTTAATTCAAAAGAAGAATTAACGTTAGAAAATGTATTAAAAGCAGATCAATGGGCTAGAGAATATGTAAGGAGGATAATACGATGATTACAATGGCATTTGATTTTTCAAATATCGGAACGATTATTTTGTTTTTACTAATGATATGTTTTTTGATTGCTTGGCATGAATTAGGACATTTAATAGCTGCTAAAAAATGTAATGTATATTGTTATGAGTATTCGATAGGTTTCGGTCCTGTATTTTATAGGAATAAAAAACATGAAACGCATTTTTGCTTGCGTGCAATTCCTTTGGGTGGATTTGTAAAGATGGCTGGTGAAGAAGGACTTGAAGAGGAAGAAGTTCTAAAAGATAATCTTGGTGAACCAATACCTTCTAACCGAATTTTAGCTAATCAATCTTTAGGGAAAAGAGCTTTAGTTATGGCAGCAGGTGGTTTGATGAATATTATAATGGCTTTGTTTTGTTTTTATTTTTATGTATCTTTTAACAAACCTTATATTGATAGTGATGAAACAGGCTTCATAGAAATGGTTTATACGAATGAAGTCATTGTTTCCAAAGATTCTTTATTAGCCAAAGAAGGAATGGAAACAGGTGATAAAATTACGATCATCCAAACAAAAATGATTGATAATGGTGTCGCTGGTGAAGAAAAAACTTTTAAAACAAAGAATTTTAATAAAATACAAAAAGCAATCAATTCAAGTGTCCCTGAAAAGGAAAGTCAAGTTCAAGAGATTACCATTACTTATGAAGATGTGTCCGATAATCATTCGGTTCATGAAATTATGGTTACTAGAAAATATGAAGCAGTATTAGATGAAAATGGTGACTTCACCTATGATGATCATGGAAATAAGATTTTTGGTGTTTCAAAGATTGGTCTTGGTCAAAATTATGAATTTCATGAATACAATGCCTTAACGGGATTATACGGAACATGGCATTTTATGGGCTATTATTTAAGTGAAATTTGCCGTTCATTTGGAAAATTATTTACAGGTGATTTTTCTGGCTTATCTGGACTTGTTGGAATATATGATACTATTGACACAGTAGCAACGGATTCAACGGTTTCTTTTGGAACTACTTTCTTGAGAATGGTCTATATTACAGGTGCTATTTCCTTTTCTCTTGGATTTTTTAATTTAATTCCATTTCCAGCTTTAGATGGTGGGCGTTTAGTATTTGTAGCCTTAGAAGCCATTAGAAAGAAAAAAATTAATCCAAACGTTGAAGCCACTATTCATACAGTCGGACTATTTGTTTTATTCGCTTTAATGATTATCATTAATATTCGAGATATCATAAAACTTTTTTAAAGTAGGTAAAAGTTTATGGAAGGTAGTCTACAAAATATTTTAAATAAAATTAGGATGGATAGATCTCATCTTATCTATTTTGAGGATGGACAATTATCAAATCTTATTTATAATCAAAAAGAAAAAAAATATCATATAACCATAAAATTAAACGAGCCATTGCCAGTTAGTGTTTATATAACGACTTTAGATTTATTTCAACAATATCTATCGACACATGATAAAACGGTTCAAGTTGAATTATATATTCAACTGACAAAACCAAACTATGATAATAAATTAGTCAAAGATTATATTCTTTACTATGTGGAAACGAAAGTCAAAAACCCACAGGATTATGTCTTTTTTAAAGAACAATCAATGGGAATTAAAAACCACACCATTAAAATCACTTTTTCTAGTGCAATATTAGAAGAATGCTTAAATTCTATTAAAGGGGATATTGAAAGTTTTCTTCATGTAACCGGTTTTAAGGATTTACAAATTGAATATTTTTATGTTGAACCAGAAACGATTTTATTTGATTATGATAAGGATAAAGAAGAATACGATAATCTTTTTGCCAAATTTAAAGAGATGAAAGCTTTTCAAGAGGAAGAAAAGAAGAAAAAAAGTGATTCAAAAGAAAATAAATTTTCTACTCGACCATCTTTTAAAGGAAAAACTTTTGTAAAAGTGGAACTTGATCAAATACCTAAAGATATTGTAGATATAGAAGTAGAAGTAAAAGTATTTGATGTACAACCAGAAGGTAAATCAGGGAAAAGATTTAAATTAAATTTTACAAATTATAAAACTTCCTACACCGCTCATGTCTGGACCAACAAAACAAACACACCAGAAGCATTAATGAATTTAAAAGGACGTTATGCAATATTAAGAGGAACATTATCTTATAACCAATTTGATAAAGAAGATTCTCTTGAATTATATAATTTTGAACTATTAGATCGAGTGGATCCGGTTCGAACGGATGATGAAAATGTCAAAAGAGTAGAACTACATGCGCATACAAATATGTCTGCAATGGATGGTATTTGTAATGTCAGTGATTTGATTGATCAAGCAAGTAAATGGGGACACAAAGCGATAGCAATTACGGATCATGTAGCTGTGCAATCCTTTCCAGATGCCCAAAGAAAACAAGCAAAATTAAAAGAAAAAGGGAAAGATATTAAAATATTATACGGGATTGAATTAAATGTAGCCCCACGCACTTTAGATATTGTCAATAATCCTACCAATACTTCCTTAAAAGATGCTACCTATGTTTTTTTTGATTTAGAAACATCGGGTTTATCTTGTGTTTACGACGATATTATTGAATTTGGTGCTGTTAAGGAAAAAAATGGTGTGGAAATTGATAGAATCGATATATTAATCAATCCTGGTCATGAAATTTCAGAATTTACGACGAATTTAACTGGTATTACAAATGAAATGTTAAAAGATAAGAAAACATTAAAAGAAGTATTACCTACGATTCTTGAATTTTTAGGAGACCATATTTTAGTGGCTCATAATGCTTCCTTTGATATTGGATTTTTAAAACAAGCAATCGGAAGAAAACTAAAGAATCCAACGATTGATACTTTACCTTTATGTCGTTATTTATTCCCTGATGAAAAAAGATATACTTTAGGAAGTTTATGTCGTTCAATGGGAATTGATTATGATGAAGAAAGTGCTCACCGTGGAGATTATGATGCAGAGGTTTTAAAAGAACTTTATGTTTCAGCTATTTTACCTAAACTAACGAATGATAAATTAGATATAAAACATGATTTTTTAGCCACTTTACAATCTCCTGAAGTGACACGTAAAATGCATCCATATCATGTCAATATACTTGTACAAAACATGATTGGAATGAAGAATTTATTTAAAATTTTAAGCATTGCAAATACAGATTATTTTACGGCTCAAGCTTTGGTTCCACCACATATTATTGATGAGCATAAAGAAGGTCTTATCATTGGATCTTCATGTGCTCGAGGAGAAATTTTTGAATTAGCTTCCACGAAAAGTGAAGAAGAAGTAATAAAAGCGATGGAGTGGTATGATTATATTGAGATTCAACCACTAGATCAGTATCAAATATTAGTCGATACTGAAAAAGTAGAATCGATTGAAAAGGTGAAAAAAATTCTTCTTTTTATGATTTCTTGTGCCGAAAAAGCTAACAAACCTATTTGTGCAACAGGCGATTTACACTATATCAATGAAGAGGAAGCCATTGCTAGAGAAGTCTTTATATCTACTCCAGCTATTGGTGGAGGCTATCATCCTTTATTTGATTACCGACATCGTATTAAAAAATATCCTATTCAAGAATTTAAAACGACTCGGCAAATGCTTGATGCCTTTAGTTGGTTGGGAGAAGACAAAGCGTATGAATATGTCATTACCAATACGAACTTAATTGCGGATAGAATAGAATATTGTTATCCAATAAGGGATAAACTTTATCCACCATCGATCCCTGATTCGGATGAACAACTTAGAAATAAGTGTTATGAAAATGCTCATAAAATGTATGGTGAAAATTTACCAGATATTGTTTTAAATCGTTTAGAGAAAGAATTGAATTGTATTATTAGTAATGGATATTCTATTATGTATGTCATTGCTTCAAAATGTGTAGAACATTCAAATGAGCAGGGTTTTTTAGTAGGGTCTCGAGGTTCCGTTGGTTCTTCTTTTGTGGCTACATGTGCAGGTATTACGGAAGTAAATCCTTTAAAACCACATTATCGTTGTCCTTCTTGTGCATATTCAGATTTTGATGTAGATGAGACGATTTATCGTTCAGGTTATGATTTGCCAGATAAACCATGTCCTCATTGTGGTCATTTATTAATAGGAGATGGGCATAATATTCCGTTTGAAACTTTTTTAGGATTTAATGGGGATAAAGTTCCAGATATTGATTTGAATTTTTCCGCTTTAAATCAAGCTAATTCCCATTTATTTATTCGTGAGTTATTTGGAAAAGACCATGTTTTTCGTGCTGGAACAATCGCTTCTGCAGCTAGTAAAACGGCATTTGGTTATGCAAAAAAATACTATGAAGGTTTGGGAATAGAAATTCGTAATGCAGAAGCCGCTCGTATCGCTTTAATGTGTGAAGGTGTAAAACGAACAACAGGACAACATCCTGGTGGACTAATTGTTATTCCAAATGATATGGAAGTTTATGATTTCACGCCAGTTGGGCACCCTGCAGATGATATTGATTCAGAATGGTTAACGACTCATTTTGCATTTGAAGCAATTCATGATAATGTATTGAAATTAGATATGTTAGGTCATGTAGACCCTACCGTCATTCGTATGTTACAAAATTTGACTGGCATTAATCCAAAGGATGTTCCGTTAAATGATCCTAAAGTTATCGCTCAGTTTAATGGGGAAAGCGTAATAGATAATACAAAATTAACAGCGGCAGGTTTACCAGAATTTGGCACACAAGTAGCAAGGAAGATGTTAGTCGATACAAAACCGACTTCTTTTGCAGATTTAACAAAAATTTCTGGTTTATCTCATGGCACGGATGTATTTTTTGGAAATATAAGAGATTTGATTTTACAGCATAAATGTAGTATTGTCGACTGTATTGGATGTCGTGATGACATTATGTTAATGTTAATGGATTATGGTATAGAACCTTTAAAATCCTTTAAATTAATGGAGGCAGTGCGAAAAGGAAGAGGTTTAAGTGAAGATGATGAAAAAATGTTATCCGATCATAATGTCCCTGACTGGTTTATCGGTGCATGTAAAAAAATAAAATACTTGTTTCCTAAAGCTCATGCAGTTGCTTATTGTTTAATGGCTGTTAGAATTGCATGGTTTAAATATTATTATCCTTTGGAATATTATGCGACTTATTTTACTTGGCGTTCAGATGCCTATGATATTGAAGCGATGATTAAAGGAAAAGACGAGATTATGAAAAGGTTTATGGAAATTAACCAAAAAATTATAAACAATGAAAAAATCAGTGTAAAAGAAAATGGCTTGTTTACTTTTTATGAAATAGCTATAGAGATGTATCAAAGAGGCATTAGTTTTTCAAATATTGATTTGAATCGTTCTTTAGATGTTGAATTTGCCATTGATAAAGAAAAGAATCAAATTATACCTCCATTTAAGGTATGTGATGGAATAGGGGGCAATGCTTCTTCTTCAGTTATTGATGCACGTGTAAATGGACCATTTTTATCGAAAAAAGATTTAAGAGAAAGGACAAAATTAAACGATACTAATATTAAACTTTTAGAAAAATTAGGTGTTTTAGAAGGATTAAGTGAAACAGAACAATTAACTTTATTTTAAGGAAAATGAAATAATTAGTGAAAGTTCAGTCAACTTAGTTTATAATTTTATTGTCATAAGTAAATGGAGAAAGAATATGAGAACATTAGTCATTGTTTTAGCTGCAGGTGAAGGGAAAGATATGCATTCTTTTGTTAATCCATCTTCTAAACTTTCTTTTTGCATTCTCGATAAGCCAATGCTTTGCTATGTTCAAAAAAGAATTCATGAAATTTCCTTTGATGATGAAATCTATATTATTGGCTATCAAGCTGAACAAATAAAAAAAATGATGGGTAGCGAAAGTAAATTTATTTACCAAAAAACATTGAATGGCACTTATGCTGCTTTAATGTTAGCAAAAGAATTTTTTTATGACTATGATGATGTCGTCGTCATTTATGGTTCAATGCCTTTGTTTTCTAAAGATAGTTTATTGCAAATGATGGACCAGCATCGACATAATCAAAATGATATAACTTATGTTGAAGGTATATTTATATTTAAAAGTTGTATTTTATGCGAACATTTAAAATCTGATTATACGAGTTGTGTAGAAATAAAACAATGGATTGATTTAATGAAAAAAGATGGTAAAAATGTGCAAAAAATTGAACTTAGTGATGCAGATGAAACTTTAATTGTTAAAAATCGTCTTGATCTAGCAAAAGCAAACAAAATCATGCAACAAAAAGTTAATCGTATGCACATGATAAACGGGATAACCATAGTAGATCCTAATACTACATATATTGGGGAGGATGTAAAAATTGGGAATGATACTATTATTTATCCTAATACCTATATCTATGGTAAGAGTATGATTGGGGTAAGCTGTGAACTTGGTCCCAACACTACTATTATAGATAGTTTTATTGATAATGGTGCTATACTTAGTAATTGTATAGTCAAACACCAAACCGTAGCAAAAAAATCATAATTAAAGGGAGAAGAAAAATGTTAGATCGATTAAAATTAGTTAGTTTGACGGCGAATGAAGAACTTACGAAACAAATTGCAAAATATCTTCACGTTGATGTTTCTGAATCAAAGGTAATGCATTTTGCAGATGGAGAGATTTTATTTGAAGGGAAACAATCCTTCAGAGGAAGTAATGTTTATATAATCCAATCTACCTGCGCCCCAGTCACAGAAAGATTAATGGAAGTTTTGGTATGTTGTGATGCTTTAAAAAGAGCTTCAGCAAAATCCATTACATGCATTATGCCTTATTTTGGCTATGCGAGACAAGATCGAAAAGCAAAGGCTCGCCAACCAATTACAGCTAAGTTAGTTGCAGATTTATTAACCACTGCTGGCTGTCAAAGAATTGTTTGTACAGACTTACATGCTTCTCAAATACAGGGCTTTTTCAATATTCCTGTTGATGATGTGTCTGCACTTCCTATTTTTTATAAATATTTTAAAGAATTAAATTTAGAAGATATTGTGTGTGTTTCTCCAGATCATGGTGGTGTAGTAAGAACATCAAAATTGGCTGAAAAGTTAAATGCGCCTATTGCGATCATCGATAAAAGAAGACCTCGACCAAATGAAGCTGAAATATTTGCTATTGTTGGTGATGTAAAAAATAAAGATTGTATTATCGTAGATGATATAGTAGATACTGCAGGAACTTTATGTCTAGCAGCTTCTAAGTTAAAAGAATTAGGCGCAAGACATGTTTATGCTGCCATTTCTCATGGTGTATTATCCAATCCAGCCATTGAAAGAATCAATAATTCATCACTTGAAAAATTGGTTATTACGGATACTATCCCTCTTTCAAGTGATAAGAAAAGTGATAAAATTGAAGTCCTATCTATGGCGGAATTATTTTCAAGAATCATACTAGCTTTAGAAGAGGGAAAATCTTTATCATCGGTTCATAAAAATTTTGCAAATGAACATTATAGTGATTAATGTAGAATTATCAATCTATAAAAAAAAAAAAGTATTTTTAAAAAATTAAAATACTTTTTTTTATATGCTAAATATGCTATAATTTTTTAAAATGAAAGAAGGATTTGGTGATGGAGTGTGAACAAACAATTATTAAATAAAATAAAAGAAGCTTTAATTTCTGTAGTTCCTGTAACTTTTATTGTTATATTATTAAATTTAACACCACTCGTCAATTTTACAACAAAAGAATTAGTTATTTTTATCTTCTCTGCTTTCTTTTTGATTTTAGGGATAGGGTTATTTAATTTGGGCGCTGATTTAGCAATGACTCCTATGGGAGAACATGTAGGTGTTGGCTTGACGAAATCGAAAAGTTTAAAAATATTATTAATTATTTGTTTTGCTTTAGGTTTTTTCATTACCATTGCTGAGCCGGATTTATCGGTTTTAGCTTCTCAAGTCAGTGAAATTATTAATGGTACTTTATTAATCGTTATGGTTGGTTTTGGAGTGGCGTTATTTTTATTAATTGCTGTTTTAAAAATCATCTTTAAAAAATCTTTATCTTCATTGTTGATGTTTTTTTATATGCTTTTATTTGCTTTAACCTCTTTGGTTGTCATTAATGGAAACGAAGGTTTCTTGGCTTTAGCTTTTGATTCGGGAGGAGTAACAACAGGTCCAATTACTGTACCATTTATTATGGCTTTAGGTGTTGGTATAGCTTTAACCATTGGTGGAAAATATGCTAACGAAAATAGTTTTGGATTGATTGCATTATGTTCAGTTGGACCTATTTTAGCTGTATTGATGTTAGGCATATTTATTGATGGTAATATTTTCTATCAAATACCCGATGCTTATGCTATTTCAGATAATTTAATCCATTATATTTTTTCTTCATTATGGAGTGTGATGAAAGAAGTAACGATTGCCTTAGGATTAGTAGTAGTGTTTTTCTTTATTATTCAGTTCATCTTTTTACATCTTCCTAAAGGAAAAATTATACAAATCTTATTTGGTATTTTATTTACATATTTAGGATTAATTATCTTTTTGACAGCCGTAAATATTGGTTTTATGCCAATTGGTTATAAAATGGGCTTAGAACTTGCTAAAAATCATCCTGCCATATTGGTTATATTAGGATTTATTTTAGGTTTAGTTGTCGTCTTAGCGGAACCTGCCGTACATGTTTTAAATAAACAAGTTGAAGACATTACTGATGGTACTGTTTCTAAAAAATCGATGTTGATTGCTCTTTCGATTGGCGTAGGAATATCTGTTGGTTTATCTATGCTTCGTATTCTATTTGATTTTTCAATTTTGTATTATTTAATTCCAGGATATTTTATATCTTTAGGATTATCTTTTTTCGTACCGAAAATGTATACAGCGATAGCTTTTGATTCTGGTGGCGTTGCAAGTGGTCCGTTAACATCTAGTTTTATACTACCTTTTGCTGTAGGAGTTTGCATGGTTTTACAAGGCGAATCTAAGATTTTAAGAGATGCTTTTGGTATTGTTGCAATGATTGCTATGACCCCTTTAATTACGATTCAACTTTTAGGCTTTAAAGCGATTGTTACGAAAAAAATGCGTGAAAAAATTGCTATGCGTAGAATTTTAGATGAAGATGATGATCAAATCATTGAGTTTATGTAGGAGGTCATTATTGTGAAAAAATATATCAAAAAAACGAGTCGAATAAAAAATGTTAATCCAGCAGTTAAAAAATTAAAATTACTCATTACGATAGTTGATAGAAGTAAAACATTATTTTATGTGGATTTACTTGAACAATATGAAGTCAATATGCAAATGATTATTTTTGGTAAGGGTACAGCTAATTCAGAAATGTTAGGCTATCTTGGATTAGCTGAAACGGATAAAGCTATTATCTTATCTTGTGTTCGTGAAGATAAAATAAAAGAGATAATGGCAACTTTATCTGAAAAATTTGAAAAAGTAAAAAACGGCAAAGGAATTGCTTATACAATTCCTTTAAAAAGTATCATTGGTGTATCGATTTATCAATTTTTAAGCAATAATACGACTAAAAAGGAGGATAAAGGAAATGAATGAATTCGAAGTAATTCTTTGCATTGTCAATAATGGCTTTTCCGAAGCAGCCATGGATGCTGCAAAACAATTTGGTGCAAAAGGTGGGACGGTCATGCATGCGAGAGGAACTGTATCAAAAGAAGCAGAAAAAATCTTTAATATTACGATTCAGCCTGAAAAAGAAATTGTCATGATTTTAGTCACATCAGATATAAAAGGAAATATTTTGCATGCGTTATATGATCATGTTGGAACAAATACGCCTGCGCAGGGAATTGCTTTTGCTTTGCCTGTGGATGAAGTCGTAGGCATTTCTTCAAAATAAAAAAATTTTACATTGTATTTCTTTGTATTTCTTTAAAGAAATAGTGTTGACTTTTGTAGTAAAAATGTTGTAACATTATAAATGGTCTATCCGACCAATAGTAGCCCCGGTACAGTTACTAGAAAAAAGGAGAAAAAATTATGCAAAGACAAACAACTGTCGTTCGACCACAAGATATTACACGTAAGTGGTATGTTGTAGATGCTACGAATATTCCTTTAGGAAGATTAGCATCAAAAGTTTCAATGGTTTTAACTGGAAAGTCTAAACCAACTTATCAACCAAATATAGATACAGGTGATCATGTCATTATTTTAAATGCTCAAAAAGTTTTATTAACTGGTAACAAATTAAATAATAAAAAATATTATAATGTTTCTGGTTATTTGGGTGGTTTAAGAACCCGTAGTGCAAAAGTCATGAAAGAATCTTATCCTGTAGAAATGGTTGAAAGAGCCGTTTGGGGTATGCTTCCAAAAGGTAAATTAGGACGTAAAATGTATAAGAAATTACATGTATATGCAGGTGCTGAACATGAAAATCAAGCTCAAAAACCTGAAGTACTTGTAATTAAATAGGAGGAAGAAAATATGCCAGCAAAGAAAAAAGCAGAAGCAGTACGTTATTTAGGTACTGGTAGACGTAAATCATCTGTTGCTCGAGTTACTTTAGTTCCAGGAAATGGTGTCATTACTGTAAATGGTGTTAAAGTAGAAGATTATCTTCCATCTGCAACATTTGTTATGGATTTAAAACAACCTTTAGTAGCTACATCTAATGAAACTCGTTTTGATATTATGTGTAATGTAAAAGGTGGAGGTTATAATGGTCAAACAGGAGCAATCCGTTTGGGAATAGCTAGAGCTTTGCTTGAAGCTTCAGCTGATTATCGTCCAACTTTAAAATCTTTAGGTTTATTGACAAGAGATGCTCGTGCTAAAGAACGTAAAAAATATGGTCTTAAAGGCGCTAGAAGAGCTCCACAATTCTCTAAACGTTAATCAAGACATACAAAAAAAGTCCGATTCAATTCGGATTTTTTTTATAAATTGATATGAAAAAGAATGATGACTAAAAAAAATGCATAAAATATACTGGTGTTTATCATGAAAAGAATTTCTTTGATTTTAGTTTTTATTCATCTACTTTTTTTCTTTTCATCATGTTTTTACAATGAAAAGACAGTAAATGCTTTTATCAATAGTACCATATTTATTGATCCTGGACATGGTGGAAAAGATAATGGAACTCACTATGAGGATATATTTGAAGATGAATTGAACATGAAACTTTCCAGTATCCTTTATGAAATGATAATCAATGAAGGTGGTTTTTGCTATTTGTCTCGAATTGCTGATTATGATTTGAGTTCTACTTACGCAAAGAATCATAAACAAGAAGATTTAACGAAAAGAGTTCAATATATTGATAGCATGAATACGACTTTATTTATCTCTTTACATTTAAATTATTATTCGAGTGATTTAGTAAATGGTTTACAGGTTTTTTATCAAAAAAACAATAAAGAAAGTCAAGAATTTGCTCAACTTTTACAAAATAATTTAAATAGCGAAAATTTAAAAAATAAAAAATGTAAATGGGGAGATTATTTTATTTTAAATCAGACAAAATCTCCAGGAGTTTTAGTAGAATATGGATTTTTATCCAGTGAATATGACCGAAAAAGATTATTGGATGAAAAATATTTGAAACATTTGGCAAAAATTATAAAACAATCTATTTCAGAATATTTATCTTTAAAAATGAAATACTAATATTGGTGATAGATATCAAAAAAGTATTAAGATTTATTGGAAATATTGGAAAATGTCTAACAATGATAATTTTTTTGTTTGGTGTAGCTATCTTATGTGTATCCATTAAACTATCTAAAGAAAATGTGGCTAATCCATTTTGTCTGAACCAATATGAAAATGAAAATTTACAATTTAATTATCAAGAAATAAAGAATTATGATTATTATTTTCAATGTTCTACATTATATATCGAACTTGAAGTAGACGAATCACTTACCAAAGAACAAATACTTTCTTTAATTGTTTCGATAGGAAATGATTTAAAAGAGTATAATTGCTTTACCCATTTTCAAGTGGATAGTAATAGTTTAAATAAATCTCTTTATGCTACAATCAATCTAAAAACAAATGAAATGAGTTATGTTGGAGGATAATATATAACAATCATATATGGAATAGTCCATATATTTTTTGTTTCATACATCTTTACTTGTATTTCAATGAAGATTGATATAAAATGAAGAAGGATTTTTAAAGGAGATTTTATGAAAACAAAAGTTTATGAACCTGAGGATTATAGTTTAATTGTGAAAGATTTATTAGCGGGTAAAGTGGTAGGATTTCCAACGGAAACGGTTTATGGACTTGCTATTGCCTATAACAATAAAAACGCTTTTGACCGACTTTATGCTATCAAAAATCGTAGCCTTAATAAACCCATATCCATGATGGTTTTTAATAGTCAAGTCATGGAAAATGTAGCTTATATTAATTATAAACAAAGAAGAGTTATTCAACAATTCATGCCCGGCCCTTTAACGGTTGTTTTAAAAGCAAAAGCAAATTTGCCCGATTTTGTAACTTTTCATTATTCAACAGTTGGTATACGGATTCCCACCAATAAGGTTGCTTTGGATATTTTAAAAGAGGTAAAAATTCCCTTATTAGTCACAAGTGCCAATTTAGCTAATGAGCCCTCTTTAATCAAAGCAGAGGACGTTTTACAAAGATTTGATGGACAAATTTCATCAATGATTCGACAAGATGCCTTTATGGGTAAAGCATCAACTGTCGTAGATTTAACCCATAATTCTATAAAAATATTAAGAGAAGGTCCTATTTTAAAAGAGGAAATTAATCATATTTGGGAGGAAAAAATGAAAAAAATAGCAATAGCATGTGATCATGGTGGATTGGATTTAAAAAAAGCAATCCAAAAACATTATCAACACCAATTTGAGTTTATTGATTGTGGCACAAATTCTACACAATCCTGTGATTATCCGGATTTTGCCATAAAAGCTGCTGAATTGGTAGCAAACCAAAAAGCTGACTTTGGCATTGTGATTTGTAAAAGTGGTATTGGTATGTCCATTGCTGCAAATAAAGTAAAAGGAGTTCGATGTGCGCTGGTTGATAACGTAATCA
Source organism: uncultured Bacillota bacterium (assembly GCA_902491575.1). GTDB lineage: Bacteria > Bacillota_I > Bacilli_A > RFN20 > CAG-631 > CAKPXW01. The sequence goes on along the minus strand of CABUID010000010.1, from coordinate 11,427 downwards.
ATGCTCGACTATGCCATCAGCATAATAATGCCAATGTTCTTGCTTTAGGAGCTAATGATGTAACAAGCAGAATGGCTTATAAAATAATCGATGCTTATAATCGTGTAGAATTTGAGTCAAGACATCAAACAAGAATTGATAAAATAAATTCATATGAAAATAAATCATGATTTAAATGTATATAATGATGAAAAAAAGGATTTACAATTTAAAGAAATCTTTAAAAAAGGTCTATTATTGTTGGTCATTTTTTCACTTTTGTTTTCATTTTTAACAATTTTTTTTCATCCTTTGTTACTTTTGTTAATTGGCTTTTTAATCGGTAGTATTTTCAGTTTTGTCCTTTTTTATTTAACCAACAAATGGATAAATGAATCCTATTATGCTGATTTAAAAAAAATAAGTAAAAAATTACATTTTATTTATCAAATGGTTTATTTGTTTACTTTTGCAATTACAGGAATAATTTTTCAATCCTATTGGATAATTATTGGTTTAGTCTTTGGATTTTTATTGGTCAAATTATCTATTTTCATTAGTAAAAAAGACTAACGCTAAGATAGTTTAGATGACTTCTTTAAAAAAGAAGTCACCTTTTTTGTTTTTATCTTTGCTTTTTTTTTAAACTATGTTAAAATGATGGTGTTTTAAAAAAGTGAAGGAAAAAAATATGAAAGAATTTTTTAATAAAATTTGGAGATATTTTGTGGATGATGCTAAACCAGAACTTTTAGTTTCTCTTTTAGTCATGTTTATTATTGCTATTTTAGCCATTATTTTAGGATGTGCAATTAAGAAAGCAAATCCTAAAAAGCCAACGAAAGGGCTTGCTTTTGTAGCAGAAACATTAGTGACTTTTTCAGATAATCAAATTACAAAAATCTTAGGAACTGCTTATTTAAAATTTTCACCTTATTTGATTTTCCTGTATACTTATATTCCGTTTGCTTTTATTGCTGGGTTGTTTGGTTTACCATCACCAATGACTTACTTCACAATTCCTTTATGTTTGGCATTAGTGACATGGCTAGGTATTCAATTTTCAGCAATTCATTATCAAAAAATAGGTTATTTAAAAGGATTTACTAGTCCTTTGCCATCATGGCTTCCTGTTTTTGTACCTATTAATATTTTAAGTAAATTTTCGCCATTATTATCTTTATCGATTCGTTTATTTGGAAATGCTCTTGCTGGTTATATTTTAATGTGGCTTGTTTATTGGGGAACAGGAATGTTAAGTGAGGCAATTATAGGTATTGCTGGAGCGAATTTTGTAGGTGTTATCATTGCGCCTATTTTACATGCTTACTTTGATGCGTTTGGCGCATTTATTCAAACGACGATTTTCACAACATTAACGATGTTATTGATTTCTGTAGAAATCCCTGCTCCTGTTAATGTTGATTTAAATAAAAAAGAAAAAAAGAAGAAAAAACAGAAAACTTCTGTTAAAGTTTCTTAAAATGATTTAGATAAAGGAGGAAATATTTATGTTATCTAATTTATTAAATGTGGCTTTAGCTTTGACGAATGGAGAAACTGCAGTAGGAATTGGTCTTGCATGTATCGGTGCTGGAATTGCTGTTTTCACAGGATTTGGTTCTGGTATTGGAGAAGGTAATGTTGCTGCACATGCTATGGATGCAATTGGAAGAAATCCAGAGGCTGCAGGAACAATACGTTCAAACATGATTTTAGGTATTGCTTTAGCAGAAACAACAGGTATTTATGGTTTCGCAATCGCTATTTTAATTTTAATTATGGCTTTATTCTAATTGCTTTAAAAAAAATTTGTGAAAGGAGGTTATCTTATGGCATTTTTATTCAGTGTTTGTTTTGCTGAAAATGATCCCTTTGCTGATTTGAAGGAAATCGCTGATAAAATTATTCCAGATGACCCTTGGGCTATCGTTGTTCAATTGATAGCTACTTTTTTCCTTGTTTTGATTTTAGCAAAATTTTTAGTAAAACCTGTTAGAAAATACATTTCTGAAAGACAAGCCTATATTCAAGGAAATCTTGATGAAGCTTCTAGTAAAAATAAAGAAGCGGATGCAAAACTTGAAAATGCTGAACTTCAATTAAAAGAAGCTAAAAAAGTAAGTAAGGAAATGGTTGAGACAGCAAAAGTTACTGCTTTAAATGAGAAAGATAGAATTTTAAATGATGCTTTGAACGAAGTAGATTTGCTAAAAGATAAAGCAAGAAAAGATATTGATAATGAAAGAGCAAAAATGAAAGAACAACTTTCTGATGAAGTGATTGACGTGGCTTTATTAGCTGCAGGTAAAGTGTTAGAACGTAATATTAGCGATGAAGATAATAAAAGAATTGTTTCATCTTTTATTGAGGATAAAGAATAATGGATAGTATAGCTAATCGTTATGCGATTGCACTTTTAAGCATAGCAAGAGATGAAAACAAAATTAAAGAATATGTGGATGAAGTAGAAGAACTTATTTCTCTTTTTAAGGAAAATCCACAAATCAATATATTATTGAAAAATTATGGTCTAACTAGAGATGAAAAAAAAGAAATTTTAACCAATTGCTTTCAAAACAGAATAACGAATTCTATTTTAAATCTCTTTTATGTTATGATAGATAATAAACGCGGAGGATATCTTTTACAAGTTTGTAACGAGTTTGTTCGTATTGGAATGAACGAATTACATGTTAAAAAAGGCATTGTTTATACAACAATCCATTTATCAAAAGAACAATTAATTTCAATGGAAAAGAAAGTATCCAAAATTTTAAATTCTAATGTAATTTTAACCAATGTGATTGATTTATCCCTATTGGGTGGCTTTAAGATTCAAATTGAAGATTACATTTTAGATGATTCTATAAAAAGTCGTTTAGAAAAATTAAAAGAGACAATTATTTTAAAGAAAGGGGATAATTTTTGATGGAAATAAAAGCAAATGAAATCAGTGCCCTTATAAAAGAACAAATAAAGAAATATCAACATAAGGTTGAATTATTAGATACAGGAACCGTCATAAGTGTAGGTGATGGCGTAGCCATGGTTCATGGATTGAAAAATGCTATGCTTTCAGAATTGGTTCAATTTAAAAATGATATTTATGGAATGATTTTATCTTTAGACGAAGATGCAGTCGGTGTAGTTATTTTTGGTGATGATTCTTCGATAAAAGAAGATGATGTCGTTTCTAGAACAAAACGTATCGTAGAAATTCCTGTAGGAGACGGCTTTTTAGGAAGAGTTGTTAACCCTCTTGGACAGCCGATTGATGGGCTGGGTCCAATTCGTTCTACTTTATCGAGACCTATAGAAAGAATTGCACCAGGTGTAATTACACGTCAATCTGTAAATACACCTTTACAAACTGGTATTAAAGCCATTGATTCGATGATTCCTATTGGTCGTGGACAAAGAGAATTAATTATAGGTGACCGACAAACAGGTAAAACAGCTATAGCGATTGATACCATTATCAATCAAAAAAATCAAAATGTTAAATGTGTATATGTCGCTATTGGTCAAAAAGCTTCGACAGTGGCTCAAGTAGTGGAAAAATTAAGAGTACATGGTGCTTTATCTTATACAACCATTGTTTCTGCAACGGCAAGTGAAATGGCGCCTATGCAATATATTGCTCCTTATTCAGGAGTAACTTTGGCTGAAGAATGGATGGAGCAAGGACAAGACGTTTTAATTGTATATGATGATTTAAGTAAACATGCAGTTGCTTATCGAACTTTATCCTTACTTTTAAGACGTTCACCAGGGAGAGAAGCCTATCCAGGTGATGTTTTCTATTTACATTCAAGATTGTTAGAAAGAGCAGCTAAAATGTCAAAAGAATATGGCGGAGGCTCTATTACAGCTTTGCCGATTATTGAGACACAAGCAGGTGATATTTCCGCTTATATTCCAACGAATGTCATATCTATCACGGATGGTCAAATCTTCTTGCAAGCAGATTTATTTGCTGCTGGACAAAGACCAGCTATTGATACTGGACTTTCTGTTTCACGTGTGGGAAGTGCCGCTCAAATTAAAGCTATCAAACAAGTTTCTGGGACAATTAAAATTGAACTAGCTAACTATCGTGAATTACAAGCATTTGCTCAATTTGGATCCGATTTGGATAAATCGACGAAAGATGTTTTAGATCATGGTGCAAAAGTATATGAACTTTTAAAACAAAAACAATATGCATCAATGGATGTTTATGATCAAGTATTGCAATTATTTACAGCAAAACATCGATTTATAAAGAAAGTTCCATTAGAAAGAATTATGGAATATGAAGAATCTTTACTAGCTTATATGCATGCTTCTCATCAAAAGGTTATTGATGATATAAAGGAAAATAAAAAAATAACCGATGAAACGGAAGTAAAACTTAAGGAAATAATCCATCATTTTACCAATGACTTTATAAGTGATTAAAAGGAGGTGCTATCCATGGCAATGAGTCTTCAACAGACAAAAACGAGAATAAAATCTGTTGCTTCTACAAAAAAAATAACGAAAGCTATGGAATTAGTGGCTACTTCGAAATTAAAAAGAGCAAAAGATTTAAATTTTCAAATAACACCTTATAAAAATGAAGTTTTTGAAATTATATCTTATTGCGCACAGAATGTTACGGATAAAGATTACAAATATTTTAAAGAGAAAAAAAGTGAAAAAAGTCTTTTTATCATCATTACTTCTTCCTTAGGTTTATGTGGTGGGTATAATATTTCAATCGAAAAATTCGCAACAAATTATATCAAAAAAAATGAAGACGATTTAATTGTAATTGGGACAAAAGGAATACGTTATTTTAAAGATAGAGGCTATACGATTTTAAAAGAATATGACGAATTGCCGGGTTTAAATTTAAAAGAATCCTTGTCGTCAACGATTGCTTATACCATTTTAGATGCCTTTAATGCTGAACATTACAAAAAAATTAACTTGTTTTATACTCGATTTATTAATTCGTTAACTTTTGAACCACAACTTGTTCAATTATTACCAATTAATGAATTAGTGAGTGTTCCAAAGATTAGTAAAGAATTACTTTTAGAGCCTTCTCCAGAAGAAGTTTTAGATAATTTAGTTCCTTTCTATTTAATGACTTCTCTTAAGGCACTTATTTTTGAATCAATGTTATCGGAGCAAGCTTCTCGTAGAACTGCAATGGAAACTGCTACAGATAACGCAAGTGAATTACAAGAAAAATTATTACTTGATTTTAATAAGTCAAGACAAGCTTCCATCACTCAAGAAATTACAGAAATTTCTGGAGCTGCGAATGCAATTCAATAGGAGGGATAATTATGGCAAATATTTTATGGGGTAGTATTAGTCAAATACAAGGTCCTGTTGTCGATATTAAGTTTGCTGACGAACTTCCAGGATTAAGAACGGCTATCGAAATCATAAATGATAATCATAAGTTAATTGTGGAAGTTGCTCAACATGTTGGCGATGATACTGTAAGATGTATTTCCATGGGGCCAACAGAAGGACTCGTTCGTGGATTAAAAGCTAAGGCTTTAAATGAACCCATCAGTGTTCCTGTTGGTAAAGAAACATTAGGAAGATTATTTAACGTATTAGGTGAAACGATTGATGGCAAAGGTGAAATCAATACTTCTTTAAAATTACCAATTCATCGTCTTGCTCCTTCTTATGATCAACAAAACACGAAAGCCGAAATTTTGGAAACAGGTATTAAAGTTATTGATTTACTCTGTCCTTACGCCAAAGGTGGAAAAATAGGTTTATTTGGTGGGGCAGGTGTCGGTAAAACGGTTTTAATTCAAGAACTAATCAATAATATTGCTACTCAACATGGAGGAATATCTGTATTTTCTGGTGTTGGTGAAAGAACTCGTGAAGGAAATGATTTATACCATGAAATGACAGAATCAGGCGTTATAAATAAAACTTGTTTAGTTTTTGGACAAATGAATGAGCCACCAGGAAGCCGTATGAGAGTAGCTTTAACGGGTTTGACGATGGCAGAATATTTCCGTGATTATGAACATCAAGATGTTTTATTATTCATTGATAATATATTTCGATTTACTCAAGCAGGAAGTGAAGTATCTGCTTTATTAGGTCGTATGCCTTCAGCTGTTGGTTATCAACCTACATTAGCAACAGAAATGGGACAATTACAAGAAAGAATTACATCTACGAAAAATGGTTCCATTACTTCAGTCCAAGCAGTTTATGTACCTGCTGATGATTTAACTGATCCTGCACCAGCTACTACATTTACCCATTTAGATGCAAAAACAGTTTTATCCAGAGATATTGCTTCTTTAGGTATTTATCCAGCTGTTTCACCTCTTGAATCATCAAGTAGAATGTTAGATCCTGAAGTTGTAGGACAAAAACATTACGAAGTAGCTTTAAAAGTTTTACAAATATTGCAACGCTATAAAGAATTGCAAGATATTATCGCTATTTTAGGTATGGATGAATTATCTGAAGAAGATAAAAAATTAGTAAACCGTGCTCGAAGGATACGTAATTTTTTGTCACAGCCTTTACATGTGGCTGCACAATTTCAAGATATAGCTGGTATTTATGTGCCAGTAAAGGAAACAGTTGATTCATTTGCGGATATAATTGATGGTAAATATGATGATTATCCAGAACAAGCTTTCTTATATGTCGGAACAGTAAAGGATGTAATTGCCAAAGCAAAGCAATTAGAAAATCAATAATATGAAATTAAAATTAACCATTATCGATTTAGAAGGCATCTATTTAAAAAAAGAAGTAGATTTAGTGAATTTAACGACTGCATCTGGAAATGTTACGATATTAGCTAATCACTTACCGCTAATATCGACCATTGATATATCCCATCTTTACATTAAAAATGATGGAATAATTACCAATTATGCAATAGCGGGTGGAACTTTATTTGTGAGTGAAACAGAATGCAAAATTATTACATCAGCTATTGAAAGTGATAGTGAAATTGATTTTACAAGAGCCAAAAATGCAAAAGAAAGAGCAGAAAGAAGAATGTCTTCTGCTGATTCTGACATTGATTTAAAGCGAGCTGAAATTGCTTTAAAAAGAGCAATTAATCGTTTAACATTAAAATGATTTTTACTATAAATACAATCGTTTTATTAGATATAATTCATCTTTGTTGTTATATTTTGGCACTTGTTCCTTCTGTCTTTTTATCTTTGTCCATTGACTATACAAAAATCCTAAAAAAAAGAAGCAATGGTATTTATTATATTTGTGCAATTGCAATAGGTATTGTATTTACTTATCTTATAGGAGAGTTTTTATATCAGTTATTGACGATGTTTGTTTATTAGGAGATTGTCTCCTTTTTTTGTATAAATGAATTCTTTTTAGGACAAAATGTGTATGAGGTGAAAAAAATAATGAATTCATTTATTTTAAAAGTAGGAAAATGGATAAAAAAATCAGCTTTTGGTTTAATCATTACCTCTGTGGCATTAGTATTTGTCATTTGTGTTGGAGTACTTATTAATGAAAAAAGAACAACGCCTGTAACGAAACCGACAGACAGCGTTCAAGTATTGGATTCTAACACTCAATCGTCTACTCCTATTTCTGATTCTCAAAGTCCTATTGTCATCGAAAAGATAAGGATGCCTTTTACAGTGAATGCTAAAATTGCTCGCTATTTCTTTGATTCAAATGATAGCATTGAAATTAAAAGTCAAGCACTTGTCAATTATGATAATAAGTTTGTACCATCATTAGGTGTAGATTATACTTACGAAAATGAGCAATTTTCAGTAGTAAATGCCTTTAAAGGTAAAGTGGTTGAAAAAGTAAATGATAGTTTATATGGTTTGACCATTGTCATTGAAAGTGAAGAAGGATTAAGAGCCCATTATTGTGGTTTATCCGATGTTGGGGTTTATGTGGATGAAGAAGTTAAACAAGGACAAGTAATCGGTAGATCAGGCGAGAGTGTGATCAATGCTGAATTAGGAAATCATTTACATTTTGCAATAGAATTTGAAGAAAAGTTTCTTAATCCATTAAAAGTATACGATAAGACAATTACTGAAGTAATTGAGTAAATCATTAAATGCAATGACTAGACATTTTCTAGTCATTTTTTGCTATTTTTTACCAATCAGAGTCGGAAAATAAATAAATGTTTACAAAAAACTATTTTTTCAATATAATATAGATGAAAAACATATATTAATGCTATTAATATAGAAAGGAAAATAAAATTATGAAACAAAATTTATTAAAGATTCTGCTTTTAGCATCAAGTGTGACAATTTCATTATGTGCTTGTGAAAATAAAACTTCTGATTCAGAATCAAATAGTCCTTCAAATTCAGTTTTAGATTCAGAATCTGTTACATCTTCAGATACATCCAATAGTTCAAGTGATGAGCAAGTAGATGATAATAGTATCGTTGAGCTATCTAGATACATTTATCTAGAAGGTGAAAATGCCCTTCCTTATTTAACTCGATATGATGTTTGGTCGAATGCTTTAGGCGGATATAAATCTCAACTTAAAGGTGCTACTGTCATCATGCCAGATGAATGTCCAAATGGTGATGCTTATATTACCGTTGTTTCTGGAACTAAAAAGACACAAGTAAAAATTGGCTATTTCAAAGATGCAGAAGCTGCTGTTAAAAGTATAGAACCTACTTTAGAAATGCCATCTGATCCAACTACATTATTTAACGAAACAAAATATATCAAGAATGGAAAATTGCAATTTACTTGTAGCCTTTCAGAAAATGGAGAATTGTTAACTCAAAAATCAAAGACAAACGCTTTGTATATTGGTACTCATCCAAGTGGTATGGAATACAACTCACACTGCATTGAATTATGGGATAGCACCACTCTTACTGAAACAGGATATTATGATTCTACGAAAAAGACAATGGATCATTATGTTGCAGAAAACACAGTAGATGGAACAAAAATTGATTATTACAATAGCAGTTATCAACCCAACTCAAGTGTTTCACCTGAAAACATTTTAAATTATGAAATTATTCTTGATGGCGATGGAAGAATCGTTTATCTTGGTGCAGTAAATTATACATCTGCATCTTGGCCACGTGCTGGAGATGAAGAAGGATATTGGTCATGTTATAAAGATTACAAAGAAAATCCAGTATTTACCTTTGCAGAAGCTTATGACGAAGAAACAAATCCTAGTGGATATGATCCAAAGATTAATCCAGATGCATATCAAAAAGTTATTCCTGAAAATGGAACTTGGTTAATTGGTTATAATAATGCACCAAACCTTGGTAAAGCTGAAATTGACGCTATATGGGATGCTATTACAGGACTTAGTGGAACAATTTATAGTGCTGAAAGTTCAATTCGTTTAACAATGGATGATGAAACAGTTGAAAATAATCTTATGAATTCAAGAATTAAAGTATCAGGTAGATCTATTTTGGTATTTACTCCAAGTGATACTTATGAAAAGTATGCTTATTATTATTCATTAGCTTTAGCTTCTGGAGATGAGGCAAAATTAGCATTAAGAGACGAAATTTATAATTCTATTGTAAGACAACAATTACCTCAAGTAAAAAATGAAGAAGTATTGTTTAAATATTATGAAGGCATTACTAGTGAAAAATTAGATGAATGGGCTTCAATGTTTACTTCAACAGATTAAAAAATAATTAATTAAAAAGAATATGGGTTTTTACAAGACCGATATTCTTTTTTTTGCTTTAATGGGATTCCTTCACAAATTTAAAAATAGTTCTGGAAAAATGTTTATTAAATTCAATTTTTTCCTTTCGTCAAATGGAGAAATAGATTATAATTTCATTATAGGAAATAAGAAAAATGAGAGGTAAATTATGAATATAGCATTGATAGCACACGATAAAAAGAAACAAGATATGATTGACTTATGTAAAAAATATAAAGATGTTTTAGCTCATCATACTTTATATGCCACAGGAACTACAGGATTAATGATAATGGGAGCAACAGGTCTAAATATAATTAAGATGAAATCGGGTCCTTTAGGAGGCGATCAACAAATTGGCTCAATGGTTGCTGACGGTAAATTAGATATGATTATTTTTTTAAGAGATCCATTAACCGCACAACCTCATGAACCAGATGTAAGTGCCTTATTACGCTTAAGTGATGTAATGTCGATACCTTTAGCAACAAATGCTGCAAGTGCAAAGATTATGTTAGAAGATCTAAAGAGAAATTAAATAACTAAAAATCCCCTAATTATTTGATTAATTTAGGGGATTTTTAGTTAAAACTTATGAATGAAGTATTTTTAGTTTAATAAAAACACGCCAATATTTAAGTATAAAGCTAACATCAGCCATATTAAATAAGGAATGTGAAAGTAAAAATAAGATTTTTTAACTTGACTTAGATAGTAAACGTAAATCCAACTGATGAAGTAAATGATAAATAACGCAATTAAAGCCACCAAGAAAAATCCCATAAAGAAAAAAGTAAAATTCCAAATAGTGTGAAAACTTAATAGGATAATATATAATAAATAAACATTTTTATTTTCAATCGATTTCCAAGTTGTATAATAAAAAATAAAATAGATAATAGACCAAGCAATAGGAAATACGAAACCTGGTGGAGCATACTTTGGAGTTATCAAACTTTCATATTTTACTTTCCCAAAATAAATGAACAGGCTACTAATAATTATACAAAGAATTAATGGAAGCAATACTTTTAATTGCTTTTTCATGAGTAATCACCATTAATAGTATATTGTTTTTATTCCTATGTTATGAAATTATTTTTTTTTATATAAAGATAAAGTATAGCAATTGCCCTTAAAAAAAGAGAAATATTTGCTTACATCGATTACACATTGATGTTGTTGAATAAAAGTATATAATAAGGAATTTAATAATATTCCACTAGCATCGCTATACGCTAAAAAGTACACATTAATCCCTACAGGTATAAGGAGAATTTTTTTGTCACAACTTTCAAAACATAATCCATCTTTTGTTTTACTTTCTTTACAATCTGTTAAAAACATAGCATTTGAAAGATGCTCTTTGAATAAAATATATCTTTGTTTTTTTGTCTTTGAAAAAAGAGTTTGAACTGTATTATTCAATTCTTGTGGAAAATAAAGTTTTTTTGAAAGATTTTCATCATATTCATAAAGTTTAGATTGTCTATCATAAAAAAATAAAGGTTGATTCATATTTTGCATTTTTCCTTTCATATTAATAATAATACAAATAAATAGTATTGACAAAGAAATAATAAAATAAAATAAAAAAAATAAAAAAAATGTAAAAAATAGTTGACAGGCAAAAAAAGCAATGGTATTATATATGAGCGTGATTGAAAAGTACCATAATTTATATGAAATATAAATGGTAAACACGCACGAGAGATCTTTGAAAACTAGACAGAAAGAAAACGTCAAAAAGGAAAAAA
>CABUID010000009.1 GCA_902491575.1 uncultured Bacillota bacterium | reverse complement strand
TAAAAAAGAAGAGAAGATGTAATCCAAAATGATTACATCTTTTTCATTTTTAAAGTGAATAAAGCAAAATTATAAAAATACTAGCAAAACATAGCATATAAAATCAAGAAAATAAGTTTGTATTTTACTACAATATAAGCAAATAGAAAGAAGGAAAATAATTTATGGATTGGTTAACAGGAATACAAAACGCTATTCAATACATAGAAGAACACATAACGGAAGAAATTAACTATGAAGAAGTGGCTAAGAAAGCATTTTGTTCAAGTTATTATTTTCAAAGAATATTTAGTATACTTTGTGGACTAAATTTGGGTGAATACATTCGTAATAGAAGGCTCACACTTGCCGGCAATGAGTTAAACGCGACGGATGGTAAAATCATTGATATTGCTTTAAAATATGGCTATGAAAGTCCAGAAAGTTTTACAAGAGCATTTTCAAGATTCCATGGAATTACACCCACAGAAGCAAAAAAAAATGGTTCTAAACTCAAATCCTTTTCTCGTCTTTCTATGAAAATTATATTAACTGGAGGAAACATAATGAATTATAAAATTATTAAAATGGAAGCATTTGATATCATTGAAAAAGTAGAAAAACACACCATTGAAAATTCAGAAAATGCAAAAAGCATTCCTGATTTTTGGGCTAGATCACATCAAGATGGTACAATAAAAAAATTACTTGATACAACAATAGATAAAACTTTCCTATATGGTATATGCTATGGAAATTCACAAGAAAATGCCAAAACATTTGATTATGCTATAGCGACAAAATGGGATAAAAAATCTAAAGTACCTGATGGATTTCGAAAGAATACTATTCCTGCTAGAATATGGGCAATCTTTGAATGTAAAGGAGCAATGCCTAAAGCTATACAAGAACTATGGAAAAAAATTGTTACTGAATTTTTTCCAACGTCAGGATACCAACCTACCTGCGAGTTGGATATAGAAGTTTATAGTGAAGGAGATATGGAAAGTTCAGAATATTATAGTGAAATATGGATACCTGTAACAAAAAAATAATAAATTACCTGCAAGCAAGCAGGTAATTTTTATTAATACGAAAAGAAAATACCCAAAAAAAGAATAAATGAGTAAAATAAAAAATGAAAGCACTTACAAAAAAAGATGAAAACGTTTACAAATAGTAAAAAAGAAAAGAAGAAAGTAAAATAATAATGAAGAAAAAAAAGGAGGAAAAAGGAAATGAAAATCTATCACTTAGAGGCCATAATTAATAACCAAGAAGTACTCAAAAAAAGTTTTATCAGTCGAAAAACAGCAGATAAATATATGGAGAAGATATTGAATCGATACAATTTAGAAGTCGACGATATCATCTACCGAGATCATAAACACAGTCAAGAATTTGTATGTAATGAATATAGTCGAATATCCATTAAAAGAGTTCAATTTTAAAAAGATACATTGTAATTTCCCTTTACTTTGTATCTTTTTTAATTAGTAATAAATAAATATTCTAAAGCGAGTGATAATTACTATTTTATAACTACTTTCCATTCATTATTTTCTATTACATATTGAAACTCGTTTAAGTTATCATCAAGTATAACTTGAAGTAATTCAAAAAAATCTTTGACTAAATTCATTTTTGATAGATTTTCTTGATTTACCCAATGCATTTTACCTTCATTAGAAGAAATTACTTTGCCGTAAAAATCAGTAGCATGAAATAGAAAAACAATATAACGTCCATTAACTAATGGAAATTGTTTTACACCACATAATTTTGGATTTAAAATAGTTAATCCAGTTTCTTCTTTCATTTCTCTAATGACAGCATCTACAATAGACTCATTTTTATCAATGTGCCCGCCAGGTAATGTAAACCCTTTCCAATCATTCTATCTTGTAATAAATAATCATTTCCTTTTTGTATTAAGCATAATACTGTTAATTCCACATTTTCGGTATGTTCCATTTGATTACTCCTTTATAAACTATTGGTGAATCTTCTTATTATTCGATGCTTTTTAAACTTTCTATCATATTTATTTTTTTTAATGAAAAATGAGTTACCATATTAACAATATAAGTAAAAATGAATGCAATGATAGCAGAATAGATATAACTTAATAAATGAATTTCCTTTATAAAACGCGCTTTTTCCACTTCAACTGTAGCAATTACTATATGCGTTAAAAAATAACCTGCAAATAAACCAATAAGAATTCCTAAAATGGTTAATATTAGATTTTCTCTTGTAATATATTGATCGACTTCTTTATCATAAAAACCTAAGACTTTTAAAGTGGAAATTTCTCTTTTTCTTTCATGAATATTGATATTTGATAAATTATATAATACCACGAAAGACAATAATGCCGATAAAATAATCAAAATAAGAACAACTTTATCTAAAGATTTAAACATGTTTTCTGTCGCTTGCATCATATTTTTTGAAAATTGAATATTCAATACATTATCTAAAGATAAAACATTTTCTATTAATCGATTTTCTTGCTCAATAGACATTTCCTCTAAATTTAAATAAATCACATTGGGTGAAAACACATGCTGATTTTTTTCAAAAGTCGCTTTATCCATAAATACATAATGGTAAACATAATTATTAACTATTCCAGATATTTCAAAGTTATATTCACTTTGATTTAAATCCACAACATGAATAAAGTCATGAATATTTAAATTTAAAAGTTCAGCTAATTTATCGCTGATAATGACTTGATTTTCAGTTAAATGTATTCTATCTTTGCTTTTATAATCTATTAAAGTTAATACTTTTTCAAGTTCATCGTTATTCTCAAATACCATAATATTAATACTGATATTATCTTTTGTAGTGATCACCGTTTGTGTTTTTATAGCTGATGTAACATGTTCTTGATTCAAAATATCACTAAAAGTTTCTTCATTATATTCATTTAACTGGATGGTTGCGTCAAAATGGAAGATATCCTTATATTGACGATGAGGTATATCTACAATCGAATCCTTTAAACCAAAACCACATAGAAGAAGTGCTGTACAACCTGCAATACCAAAAATGGTTACTAAAACTCTTTTTTTGTAACGAAATAGATTTCTTATAGTGATTTTCCTGGAAAAATTAAATTTATTCCATAATCCTGTCCATTTTTCTAAAAAAATTCGTTCCCCAACTTTGGGAGCTTTAGGTCTTAAAAGGTCAGAAGGTTTTTCTTTTAAGACTTTGTTTACAGTGTAAATCGATGTACCACAAACGCATAATACAGCGATAAGAAATCCAATCAAAGTATAAAGTAAATTAATTTTTAATATTAAAGGTGGCAAGTCAAATAAGATTTTATAAATAGAAAAGATTAAAGAAGGAATAATATATAAACCTAAAATGCTACCCAATAAACCGCCTGCAATTGTAGCGAACATTGAAAAAATAAAATATTTACCCATTATATGCTTATTGGAAAAGCCTAAAGATTTTAAAGCACCAATTTCACCTCGATCATCTTCTACCATCCGATTCATTGAAATAAGACTAATTAGAATCGCCACGGCATAAAAAACAAATGGAAATATTTTTGCTAAATTTTTAATACTACTACTATCATCGATATACTCCACATAAGTTGAATGCGTCAGTAAATCATTTATAAGCCAAACGGTCATTGGTAAATCCTTTAATTGATTTTTAGCATCTTGTAATTGCTTTTCGCTCATTTGTTTGTTTATTAAATAAAGTGAATAGGCATCATTATAATTTTGAAGTTGTTCATTATAAATTGTTTTCATTTGCTCGATAGTTTCTTTGGTTGTTTGAAGAGATTTTAAAAATAATAATTGGTTTTGATAATTCTCTTTTTCCTCATCTGAAATGGCTTCCTCTTTCATTAAATTTTCTAAAAGTAATATTTTTTCTTCGATTTCATCTATAGAAAGATGATATTCATTTAATACTTCATTAAAGTTTTTTTCTGCCATCATCCATTGATTTAAACCTTCTTGTAACTGTCTTTGGTTTTCTTCCAGTTTTTCTTCTGTTTCTTTTAATGATTGATTTCGTTCTTCTTCAAAAGAAATAATTTGTGAGTTTATTTCTTCATAAATTTCTTCATATCTTTTCTTTTGGAAATCTTCTTTTAAAGAGTTCAATTGTTCTTTTACTTGTTCGACTTTCTTTAAATATTTTTTTGAATTATGCATTTCATCTTTGGCATCTTTAATAGTCAAATAAAGGATAGAATAATCATCAAGATGAAAACAAGAAGGTAATACATAAGTATAATAATGAATCTTTCCAAGTCCTAAAGTAGTAGTTCCTCTTTCTTGGTTAGCAGATGTATTATTAAAATATAAAGGACTATCAATTGTACCGACAATTTTAAATTTTTGATAGTGCAAACTATCATTATCTATCTGAATAAAATCTCCATTTTTTAAATTATTTTTGCTTAATAAATTTTCTTCTACTACTATTTCATTTTCTTGAATAGGAAATCTTCCAGATAACAAAGAAACTTTATTGATTTGTTGCGGTAAAGAAGAAATGTTGATTACATATTCTTTTTCTTCATGATGAAACAAACTATCGACACTATAACTTCCTTCTATTTCGTTGACATTTTCTAACTTTAAAATTTCATCGCATTCCCTTTTGGTAATACCATATGAAGAAATAATTTTAATGTCATAAACATTTCCATTGTCAAGATAAACATCAAGTGTTTCCATCATATCTGGTTCAGTTGCTTGCAAACCAGCAAAGACAAAAACACCTAGTAAACTCATTAAAAATAAGGAGATAAATCTTGGCATATTCTTTTTTATTGAACGTAGACTATTGACTCTTAATTTATTTTTCATAATTTTTACCATTCAATTTGTTCTATAGGCGTAGGATTTTGATTTAAGGTAATACTTTCTACTTCACCATTTTTAAAACGAATAATTTTATCCGCCATAGGTGCAATAGCACTATTATGTGTTATTATGACTACTGTCATTTGTTCTTTTCGACAGGTTTCTTCTAATAACTTTAAGATTTGTTTACCTGTCTTATAATCTAAAGCACCTGTTGGTTCATCACAAAGTAAAAGTTTTGGGTTTTTAGCAATGGCTCGTGCGATAGCCACTCTTTGTTGTTCGCCACCTGAAAGTTGAGATGGAAAATTATTTATTCTATTTTCAAGTCCAACTTGAATTAAAATATCTTTTGGAGATAAATGATTTTCACATAATTGAACAGCTAATTCGACATTTTCTAAAGCTGTTAAATTTTGAATGAGATTATAGAATTGAAAAACGAAGCCAATAGCATCGCGACGATATTTTATCAATTCCTTATAATTTGCAGAAGAAATATCTTGACCATCAACAGTTATTTTACCACTCGTCACATTATCCATACCACCTAAAACGTTTAAGCAAGTTGTTTTTCCAGCGCCACTTGGACCTAAAATACAAACTAATTCTCCTTTTTCAATGTCAAAAGTAACATCATTTAATGCGTGTACATCAACTTCACCAGAATGGTAGATTTTATTAACATTTTTGAGTTGAATATAAGCCATTTTTATCTTCCTTTCATTGATTTGATTATATCATTAAAATAAAAAAAATAAAACGATTTAATTTTAATAAATGTAAAAAAAATAGAACTATGAACTCATAAAAATCTATAATTTTTTTCTATTATAAATATATTAAAAGTTCATATTTCTATTCGTTAATTTACTACGATATTTACAATTTTATTCACAATAGCGATTACTTTTATAATTTTCTTTCCTTGTAAATGGTTTTGAATATGATTATTTTCTAACGCTAGTTTTTCAAGTTCAGATGAAGGTGTATCTTTATTTACAGTAATGGTTGCTCTTAATTTACCATTAATTTGTACTCCAATAGTAATCGTATCATCAATACATAGATCTTGATTGAAAGTTGGCCAGTTTTCATAAGCAATTGAATTTGTATGATGCAGTTGATACCACATTTCTTCACAAATATGAGGACAAATTGGTGAAAGTAATTTGACTAGTCCTTCTATCATTGAAAGTTGTACAAAACCTTCTTTATAACAATCATTTACAAAAATCATCATCTGAGCAATGGCAGTATTAAAAGACAGACATTCATAATCTTCCGTTACTTTTTTAACTGTTTTATGATAAGATTTTAAAAGATGATTTGTTTCATCCGTTACAATTTGAACATTGCTTTCACTACATACAAGACGGTAAACTCTATCTAAAAACTTTCTTGCAGCTTGTAATCCAGATGCAGACCAAGGTTTTTCATCTTTTAATGGCCCCATAAACATTTCAAATAAACGTAAAGTATCTGCACCATATTCTTGAATAACATCATCAGGATTAATAACATTCCCTTTTGATTTACTCATTTTTTCACCATTTTCGCCTAATATCATTCCTTGATGGTATAATTTCTGGAAAGGTTCTTCTACTGGTGAAATTCCTTTATCGTATAAATATTTATTCCAAAAACGTGAATATAAAAGATGACCTACAGCATGTTCTGCACCACCAATATATAAATCAACAGGCATCCAATGTTTTAAAAGTTCTTTATTTGCCAATTCATTATCATTATTTGGATCAATGTAACGCATATAATACCAACTTGAACCAGCAGAGCCAGGCATAGTAGAGGTTTCTCTTTTTCCTATTTGATTTTGGTAACGAACATTGACCCAAGAAGTTGCTTTTTCAAGTGGTGATTTCCCATCTTTACTTCTGCCATAATCATCAACAAGTGGAAGAATTAATGGTAATTCTTCATCAGATAATGGGATGATTTTATCGTCTACAAAAATAACAGGAATAGGTTCTCCCCAATATCTTTGACGAGCAAAAACCCATTCTCTCATTTTATAATTGATTTGTTTTTTCCCAAGATGATTTTTTTCCAGGTAAGTAAGCATTTTGGCGATAGCATCTTCTTTATTTAAACCATTTAGAAAGTCAGAGTGGATATGTAATCCATCTTGTGTGAAAGCTTCCTTTGAAATATCTCCACCTTCTAAAACAGCTATGATAGGTAAATTAAATTTCTTGGCAAAAGCATAATCTCTTTCATCATGAGCAGGTACAGCCATAATCGCTCCTGTTCCATAGGTGGATAAAACATAATCGGATATCCATATTGGAATTTCTTTTTGATTTACAGGATTAATTGCATATGCCCCTGTCCATACGCCAGTTTTTTCTTTATTTAATTCAGTACGTTCTAAATCGGATTTGCTAGAAGCTAAACGAATATAATCTTCCACTTGCTTTTTTTGTTGGAATGATGTTATTTTTTCTACGAGCGGGTGTTCAGGTGATAAAACACAATAGGTAGCTCCAAATAAAGTATCACAGCGTGTTGTAAAGACGACAAAAGATTCATCACAATCTTTTACTTTAAAATAAACATGTGCTCCAACGGACTTTCCAATCCAATTTCGTTGAATTTCTTTTGTTGATTCTGGCCAATCGACTTTCTCTAATCCTTCAAGAAGTCTTTCTGCATAAGCAGGAATGTCTAAAACCCATTGTTTCATATTTTTTCGAACTACAGGATAGCCGCCACGTTCTGATTTACCATCAATCACTTCATCGTTAGCTAAAACCGTTCCTAATTCTTCACACCAGTTGACAGGCATATCGATAAGTTTTGCTAGTCCATCTTCTAATAAACGTTTAAAAATCCATTGAGTCCATTTATAATAATGAGGATCACAGGTAGAAATTTGCTTGGACCAATCAAAAGAAAAGCCAAGCATTTTTAATTGATTTGTAAAAGTTTCAATATTTTTTAAGGTAAACCCTTCAGGATGGTTTCCTGTAGCAATAGCATATTGTTCAGCAGGTAGTCCAAAAGAATCAAAGCCCATTGGATGCAAAACATTATACCCTTGCATTCTTTTCATTCTAGCTAAAATATCACTTGCAGTGTATCCTTCTGGATGTCCAACATGAAGTCCATGTCCAGAAGGGTATGGAAACATATCTAAAACATAATATTTAGGTTTTGAAAAGTCCCAAACATCTGTTTCAAAAGTTTTATGTTCATCCCAATATTTTTGCCATTTTTTTTCGACTTCCAAATGATTATAAGACATATTTATCCCCCTTTAATCAATAAAAAAGCATCCTCACATCTAAGGACGCCATTAGCGCGGTACCACCTTAGTTCATAGAATTCTATGCACTTTGATATAAATAAGAATGCTCAGCGGTTAATTTCCTAAGTAAGAAGATTCTTTTCCACCAACCAAGAACTCTCTTTGCTTCTTTTAAATAGTACTTCTTCGCTTCAACGCAATTATATTTTACAAAAAAGAGACAAAATAATCAATAAACTTTTATGATTTTTTTATGTAAAAAAAATTTTTTTTCGATAACTATGGTAAAATAAAAAGAGTAACGAAAAGTGTCGTGACTTTTTTTCCATAAACGATATACTAAAATCATAAATTATAAGGAGAATATATTATGTTTTCAGAAAAATTAAAAGAATTGAGATTAAAAGCCAATATGACGCAAGAAGATTTAGCGCAAAAATTATTTGTTACTCGTAATGCTGTGAGTAAGTGGGAGACAAATAAAGGATACCCAAGCATTGACACATTAAAAGAGATTGCACAATTATTTCAAGTTACATTAGATGATTTAATTCATGATAAAGACGCTAAAATGATTGCATTAGAAAATGCAAAAACGATTAATCATCAAAAAAATATTTTTAAAGCTGTTATAATTTTTCTTCTTTATTCCCTTTTTGGTACTTTATTTCCTTTTGCTTTAGTGACTTATGATCCTACTTCTATCATGACCTATTTTTTAGTTTTTGCACCTATAAGTTATTTGTTTTTAGCTTTAATCAGTTGTTTTATTTGTAGAAAGAAACCTTATGTAGTGATTTCATCATTATTAGGTATTCTTCCAATATATTTGTTTTTTGACTTATATACCAATATTTCATTAAATTATTATGAGATTATTTATTGGATATTATTTATTGTTAGTTACTTGTTATTATTAAAAATTACCAATATGGATTATTCTTATAAGGCATTAAAAATATTGAAAATCATCTTTTTTGTTTTATTCATATTGTTTTTACTCTTATTTTTTGTTTTATTAATCGTTTCTTTTTATCATTATAATCATACATATAGTGCACCTTGGTATGCAACATTAATGATATATAGTTTAATCTTTTTATTACCGATTAGTTTAACATTCATTTTGTATGTTTTTTATTCTAAAAAAGAAAAAGTAAAAGCTAGTTATAATAAAGAAAGGAATGTTTAATTTTTATATTATAAAAATTAAAAGTGGCGATAAAACGCCACAATTTTTTTAAGTGAAGTCTTTTGTATTATTGTTAGAGAAAAAAGTAATGACTTCTTGTTTTGTAGGGATAGAAGGTTGTGCACCTTTTTTCAAACATGCAATACTTGCAGCTAAACTTCCAAATTTTGCTGCTTCTTCAAGACTGTTTCCATTAGCTATACTTGCTACTAAACCACCACACAAAGTGTCGCCAGCAGCCGTTGTGTCGATAGCTTTAATTTTTATACAATCATATTTTTGACTTTTGTCTTTAGTAGTTATTTCAAATCCTTTATCACCTAAAGTAGTTAAAATAATTTTAACTTTTTCAAGCAAACATTCTTTTCCTCCTAAAATTTGGATTTCTGTTTCATTAGGAATAATTAAATCACAATATTGAAGATAAGGAAAAATTGCTTTATTCGCTGGAGCAGGATTTAAAACGACATATAATCCTTTTTCTTTTGCTTTTTGCAAACCATATCCAATGATATCAATGGGATTTTCGAGTTGCGTAAGATAAATGTCACCATTTGTAGCATCTTTTAAGGTTTGATCGATATCTTCTTTTGTTAATAAAAGATTTGCACCGCTATCTAAAATAATACGATTATCACCATTATTCACGATAATCATTGCTGTTCCGGTTGAATGAGAATGGATTGTTTTCACATGTTGAACATCAATATTTTCTTTTTTTAAAGATGCAATGGCTTCTTTCCCGTAAATATCATTTCCTACGGCCCCACACATGATGACTCTTCCACCCAGTCTTGCCGCCGCAATCGCTTGATTTGCACCTTTTCCACCATGTGCCATGAAAAAACCATTCCCCATTATTGTTTCTCCTTTTTGAGGGAGAATAGGTGTATTTATGACTAAATCCGTATTTATTGATCCAACGATATAAATGTTTTTCATATATTTTAACCTCGTTTTTATTATACGTATTACGTGATTTAGTTTCAAGATTAAATCAATGAATAAATGGCGTTATTTTATTCATATATCTTTTTTAAACGATTTTCAAGTAGTTGGTAAAATTCTTCTTCCGTTGATTGAACTTGAAAGGTCATGGCTAAGCGAACAGAGGGTTCCACTTCATCCCATGGAATAACAAAAATTCCACAATTATCTAACAAAAACCGAGCAAATTCATCTGCTGTTTTAAATGATTTTGGAATCGAAATATACAAATAAAATGTGCCTTTAGATAATTTACAATTTAAATTGTATTTGTTTAAAATTCTACTAACACGTTTCATTCTTTTAAAGTATTTATCTTTTAATCGCGGAATGTATTTGTTTTCATTTAAAATGCCTTCACCAGCCGCCAGTTGAATAGGAATATATTGACCAGAATCAACATTATCTTTTACTTTTTTAACAATATCTATAATTTCTTCATTACCGACAATAAAACCGATTCTCATTCCTGTAAGATTAAACATTTTAGAAAAAGAATGAATTTCAATGCAACATTGATAGGCATCTTTGATGGTTAAAATGCTTAACGGTTTACTTGTATAGGTCAAAACACCATAAGTATTGTCATTGACAATTATAAAATGATATTTCAAAGCTAATGAAATTAATTTTTCATAAAATTTTTTTGTGGCGATAGCTCCTGTAGGATTGTTAGGATAATTAATAGAAAAAATTTTTGTTTTTTGATAGACTTCCTCAGGAATACTATCTAAATCTGGTAGATAGTTATTAGATTGATAAAGAGGGACTTTATAAACTTTAGCATTTAACCATCCAGCCATATTCGCTAATACTTCATAACCTGGAGTGGTTGAAATGACAATATCATTATCAGAGACAAAGGCTAATGGAATGAGCGTCAAAGCACTTTTTGCTCCCATTACATGATTGATTTGATGAATAGGATCTTGAATATTAAGATTGTACATTTCTCTTAAATGGATAGCGGCCGTTTGTTTTAAAAAATCGATTCCATTATCAGCATAAACACGATTTTCATATTTGAAAATTTCTTTGCTTAAACGTTCTAAAATAAAAAATGGGGGCATTTCATCTCCTTCACCAATACCAAAATCAAGTAGTACTTCATCAGGATGGTTTTCTTGCCATTTTTTTTTCAAATTTGAATATTTTTCAAATTTATAATAACTTGTCTTATAAAAGTTTGCTCCTCCAAGACGATTTGATATAAGTTGATTAAATTCCATAGATTAATTCTCCTTTATAGACTAGATTTACATTCCCTTGTATATAATATTGGTTGTTTTTACATAAACAAGTCACAATTCCACCTTCTTGAATGATGTTCACTTTTTGATTGACTTTATTTAGCATATATAAAGTAAAAAAGGTGGCAACAGAACCACTTCCGCAACTTTTTGTTCTTCCAACACCGTATTCATAAGACTTCATTTTTATCTCTTTTTGATTGATAATTTCAACAGCATGAACATTGCAGTGGTGATTGATTGATATATTTATTAATGTATCATCAAATTGAAAATGATCTAAATGATGAGTTAAAATAATATAATGATTATTTAATAAAGTTACAAAATAACCATTTTCATATGTAATCATGATCGGTTGTGGCATTAAAACGTTGGCCGTATTATCATCGATTTGTTTTAATGGAATTTTGTTTTGATTTAAAAAAACGTTAAATTCATTTTTCTTTGTTAGATGATTTAAAAGTTTACAAACACAACGCATGCCATTACCACACATTTTGGCCTCACTACCATCACTATTATAAATTTTGATATTAAAATAGGAGTCAATTAAAATTAAACCATCAGCACCAATTCCCTCATGGCGATTACATAATTTTTTAATATCTAATGATGTATTTAAATCATTAAGAATTAGGATAAAATCATTTCCAGTGGCTTCAAGTTTATAAAAGTCCATTATAAGTCTCCTTTCATATACATTTGGTGTAACAGTTTGATAATTTGACTTTCATTATGATAGCCACTTACAATTTTGATATAGGAATTACAAGGTAAAATATAATCGAAAGGAATATCTTTTAATATTAAAATATTTTCGATAGTATCTTTATTATTATAGCCATCGATATAAACATCATTATCGTTTAATTGAAAGACAACAACTCTTTCTTTATTGGTAGAGATGACATTCGTTCCATAGGAATGATTTAAATAATGCTGAACATGAACATTGATTTGATTATCTTTTGCGAATCGGATAGCTTCCTCTTGAATTAAATCGCTTCCATGTAACATAATCTGTAACATTAAATCATAACTTACATTTTTATAAAGTTTATAGTTTTTTTCATTATGCGGGTCAAAGGAAGCTAGGCCAAGTACATCTTTATATAAGAAAACATCGTTCATATCAAGCATTTTCGCAACAATCATTGCTGTTAAATCGCTTCCATTGCGATTTAAAGAAACAGTGCGTTGATTTTGATTAATTCCAATAAAACCTGGTATAACAACAACCTTATGATTCAAAACGGCTTCTTGAATGTAGTGATTATCTATTTCAATAATATGGTCCATTTTATTAGTTGTTTCGACATAAATACCAATTTGGTCTTTATAAATTAAAGTAGCATCTATGAATTCATTTAATAATTCATTGGTTACTCTGATAGATGAAATTACTTCTCCTAAGGTTATTAATTCTTGTTCCATTTCATAGGTATAATTATCTTTTAATAGTTCTTTTAAAGATGAAGTGGAATAGGGACTATCATGAAAAGCAGAAACAATTAAAACAATGCTGCCATTATATTCTTTAATTTCGTTATATAATTTTTTACGATCTGCATAGTTTTTTAACGAGTTACCACCACATTTTATTATTTTCATGAAATATTCCTCCTAAATAATATATATGAAAGAATGAAAAAAAATATGGATGATAATTGTTAAAATTTTAAATAATAAAATATGAAATAAGAATCTAATATTTTAGAAAGTACTTGTAAAATATTTTTATTTTTAGTAAAATAATATAGACCTATTGTAGGAGTGTGAAAAAGAATGAATAGAAAAGCTAAAAATATTATTTTTTGGACAGTAATTGGAATACTTTTATTTATATTTTTAATATGTTTTGGATTAGGATGTATTAAAACAATTTATGGAGCGGGTACCTCTGTATATAATTTTGTTTCAAAAATTATAACAGGAATGGGAATGAATAAATCGGATTTCTTTAAATGGTCACCTTATGCTTGTATTCTTTCTGGCGTTTTACTTGCTTTCTTATTTTATAAAAAGTTTAATACTCGAATTAACTAAAAAATCTTCAGGAAATGAAGATTTTTTTTTAATATTCAATAACGAGTGCCTCATAAGGTTCTAAGGAAAGAAGGGACTCATTATATGTTTTATTATAATTACTTAATAATACTTTTTTAATTGAAAATGGCAAGTTTAATTCTTCTTTATTTTCTTTCATATTCACTACTACACATACATTTTTTAAAGAAGAATTTCTGGTATATACAAATATATTTTTTTTCTCTTTAAATAATGCTTTGAATGAACCATAAACGAATGTTTCACTATACTCTTCACTTTTTCTTAATGCAATTAATTTTTTATAGAAATGAAAGATTGAATTTTCATCTTTTCTTTCCATTTCAGCATTGATAGAAGTATAGTTTGGATTAATTTTTAACCATGGTTTTGCTCCCTTATTCCATCCTGCGTTTAGGGATGTATTCCACTGCATTGGAGTTCGGTTATTATCTCTTGCTTCTTGATTGCAGGCTTTTATAAATTCTTCCTCACTCATTACTTTTTCTTTTAAAACTAATTCATTATAAAATCCATGTACTTCGACATCTTCATAATCATGAATATCCTTAATTGGAATATTTGTCATGCCGAGTTCTTGACCTTGATAAATATAAGGAGTTCCTTTTAACAAAAAATTCATAATAGCAATTGCTTTTGCAGATTTTTCATAGTAATGTAAACTTCCAAATTTATTAATACAACGTCCTAAATCATGGTTTTCAACAAATAGTGCATTCCATGATCGATCATTTAGTCCTTCCTGATATTTAATCAATGTGTTTTTTACAAATTCCATATCAATTGGCTTTGGTGAAAATTTACCATATTTTGAAAAATCACAAGTTGAACTCGTACATTCAAATTGAAATACCATATCTAATTCTTCATTTTCAGGAGCTGTAAAATCAATTGCTTTAGCTAAATCTCCCCACGCTTCACCTACTGTAACAATATCATAATTTCCATACGATTTTTGATAAAGCTCATGTACTTTTTGATGTAATGTTGGACCATAGGATAAAATGTTTTTATCAATTTCTTTCCCTATTAAATGGATAACATCAAAACGAATTCCTTTGATTCCTTTTTCTAACCAAAAGTTAATACATGCTGCAATTTCATCCATTACTTTAGGATTTTCCCAATTTAAATCTGGTTGACCTTTGGCAAATTCATGAAAATAATATTGCTTTGTTTGTTTATCATATTCCCAAGCAGATCCGCCAAATGTTGACTGCATATCAAATAAGGGCTCATCTTTCCAAATATAATAATCACGATAAGGATTATCTTTACTTAATTTAGATTGTTGAAACCAATGATGTTGATTCGAAGTATGATTGGCTACAATATCCATCATGATGTACATTTTTCTTTTTTTACATTCTGATATAAGTAAATCCATATCTTCCATTGTTCCAAACAAAGGATTTATTTTTAAATAATCCGATACATCATAGCCATTATCTTCCATAGGTGACGCAAAAAATGGAGTTAACCATAAAATATCTACTCCCAAATCTTTTAAATAATCTAACTTTGCGATAATTCCTTGAATATCTCCAATGCCATCATTATTGGCATCCATAAAACTTTTTGGATAGATTTGATAAACGATTTTATCATGCCACCATTTTTTTAATTTCATCTTTACCACCTCGTTATCATTATATATTAACAAATTCAAATTAGTAAAGAAAAAACGTTAGTAATTTCTAACGTTATTAACTATAATATTTAGTATATACACTTCTTCCCATACCGTTTGCAATACTTACTAGTTTTCGCCATGTGTTACAACCTACAATTCCATCAACGGCTAATCCATAATATTTTTGGAAATTAATCACAGCATTTTTTGTTTTAGTTCCAAATATACCATCAATATCTAATGTTCTTCCCATATTATTTAAGGCATCTTGCAAAATTAATACATAAGTGTTTTTAGAACCTGATTTGATGAGTGGATAACCAGCACTGCAGGCAGGTTTCGTGTTCCTTTTATCAAAATGAACCCAGGTAGGAGTGTCACTAATAGGTTCCACGTAACTCCACACTTTTAATTTTCTTGCAAGATTGTAAAGTTCTTTTCTTTTGGTATATGTCCATTTTTGTCCACAATCAAAAGAAGTACCTGCATAGTGTTGAGATTGTCCAGAATGTCCACCTTCCCAAATTCTTTTAAATGCAAAACCGACATATATGGCACCAAACTTTGCTCTCGTTGTATAAAAAGATCGCATGGTTGATTTTGTTGTCCAAAGTATACTTGATTTTGAACTTCCTTTAAATTCTTTCACTGTTAACCATGAATTATTAACATAAGGCATAGGCTGACCCAATGTACGGTCATATTTTTCTATTTTATTTGTGTCTTCATTATAAACAAGTATTAACATTAATACACCTCAATTAAATGTATGAAAATAAAAAATTATTTATTATTTAAAATCCGTAAAAGTAACGAAAATGAAAATTATTTTTTAATATATTAAGTAATTTTTTATAAGTTTAATGATTTAAATGAATTTTTGTAATTCTTTCATTTGCTTTGATAAATTAATAAAATTTCTATAATAAAAAAAGATGAATTATTTAATAGGTAATTTATTAAATTAATAAATCATTTTAATTTAATATTATAAAAAAGAATAAAAAAATTGTTTATTCACAAAATAAATACGGGATAATAGAAAGGAAATATATATGAGTCGAAAATCTATTCATGTTACTTATCGCAAAAGTGATGGTCAATGGCATGTATGTAATGGTGCAAATGGTACATCTTCTGGAAAATATCAGACTCAAAAAGAAGCAATTTCAGCAGGAAGAAAACTTGCAATGGAAGCATCAGCAGAATTTTGTGTTCATGGTAAAGACGGAAAAATTAGACTATCCACATCTTATGGAAATGATCCAAGTGATTCAATGAAGTATAAACGTAGTAATACAACTTCAATGAAAACGACAACAACTAAAAAAAGAAAAACTAAATAGTTAATGAAAATTATGAAAGACTCTTCGGAGTCTTTTCATTTTTTTTTAAGAATTTTTAAAGAAATCTTTAATAATAGTTTTGAAAGGAAGTGATATTAAAATGGAAAGACAACAATATCGTCATTATTTCCATATATCTAAAGAAAGTGAAAAAAGCATTAAAGAAAAAAAACGAGAAATTGAAAAACATATGATTCAGTATCACAAAGCGCTCATCGAAATTCAATATTATGATGCTTTGACAATTAGTAATCAAACAGAAAAAAAAGATAAGGAAAAACTTGTGCAATATGTAAATTATATTGAAAAAATATTAAGCGTATTGAGTAATGATTCAAAAGAATATATAGAGAATGAATATATTCTTAATTTAAATAATGCATCATGGTGGACTAAAAAATATAATCGTTCAACTTATTTTAAAGTAAGGAAAAATGCGATAAATGAATTTTTACTTTATGTTAATTAATCCAATCAAAAAAATGCTCATTTTACCTTTAATTCTTTTTTCGAGTAGAACAATCCAAAAAGCAGCCACTAATGAATCCATAAGTATAAGTGGAAGTATTTTTATGGTTGAACTTTATGAAAATATTCCTATTACATTAAGTATGATTGAAGGACATCCATATGCCTATGTTTATGTAAACATTTATGTTAATGATATTTTGGAAATATCTAAACAAGAAGTTACAAAATATCTTTCAAAAGAGCCTTACTATATTAAAGGATTCACCTATGCGAATGAAGATAAAAGCATTAAAATAGAAGTGAATTATATTGAAAATAATGTAGTAGCTTCTACTTGTAATTTCTTATTTTATGGACCACGCTATGATAAATATAAATCTTTGAATCGAAATAATTTTACAATTCAAGATAATAATCCTATACAGATAAATTTTAATATGAAAGGATCTTCTTTTAATTTAGATAAAATTTATGAAAGTATTACAATAAGTGGCAATATCCATATTCAATTAGAAGATACAAGATTTATGGATTTTAAAAAATTCAGTATTTCTTTCACAAACATAGATACTAAATTAGAAATGTGTGAGTTTCGTATATTTACGAAATTTAAAGATTCTGATTTATTGTATAAAGAAAACGCTTATACCTCAATAGATATTAATATCATTCAAGAATCAATAAATACATATTTTGTAGATAATGAATACCGCTTTTATATAAATGAAAAAACAGGAATGATTTATGAAAGTCAGACAAAAGATTGCGATGAAGAGATGTTACCATTTTTTATTCCATTGAGTTTTGGTATTAATGTAACATATGAGATAGAACTTCATTTTAAAGATATTGGAAAAAATCACAATGATTATATTTATACATCAAAGATAACAATATTATCTTCAAAAGATATTAGTGAACAATTATTTGGTTCCGTACTAAATTATCATTATAAATATATTGGAGTCCCTCTTTATGGAGTAGAATATGCATAATAGCTTTTATTTTTTATTAGCGGGGATTATTTCATTGCAAATTTGTACGAATGTATTGGCATCTATAAAAATTGATAGTACATTTGGATTGATCAATGAAGAATTAATTAGTGATACAATTACTGAAAAAAGTAAGTTA
The DNA here is from genome assembly GCA_902491575.1 of uncultured Bacillota bacterium. Taxonomy (GTDB): domain Bacteria; phylum Bacillota_I; class Bacilli_A; order RFN20; family CAG-631; genus CAKPXW01. The sequence goes on along the minus strand of CABUID010000009.1, from coordinate 57,179 downwards.
GAAGCAATCGATTTTAATGATGTTTCTTATTTAGCTATCGATCATCAAAAATTAAAATTTGCTGTTGAAATGATACTAAAAAATAATCTTTCTTTTACGAACTGGAAGGCACAATATTATTTTTATGATTCAGTTAGTAGAAAATCATGTAGCATAGGAAATTACTATTGTAATAGCGTTCAAATAAAACTAACAATTCAATATCAAGGAAAAACTTATGAGGACATTTTAAGATATGAGCCTATTCCAAACCAAAAAAAATGAAAAGAAAAAAAATAATGATTTAATTATACAAGAAAGTCCAAATGAATGTATTCATTTAGTTGAGACCTCTTTTTTAAAAGGAATCTTTAACGAATCAGTTACAGATGTTGCCTATAATGGTGCTACCTTTTATGCTCAAGATAATGAAGTAGGACGCTATCAATTACCTATCAATGTATCCAGTGATGAAGTGTTAATTTTTATAAAAAAAATTGCTAATTATATGTTAAAGCCCTTTTCAAATAAATCACCATCGCTTGATGTGTCATTTGGTGATTATCGTTTGAATGCTATTCATCCAAGTTTAGCACGAAATAATAATCAAAAAGTTGTTACCTTTTCACTAAGAAGAATTACTGCAACATTGAAGATTAAAGAAAATGATCCAATTTTATGTCCGATAGAAGTTCATACTTTATTAAAGTGTTTAATGTTAAGTTATCAAAGTGTTTTAATTTCTGGGCAAACTGGAAGTGGCAAAACAGAATTTCAAAAATATTTAATATCTTTAATGAATCAACAAGACCGAATTATTTTAATTGAGGAAAGTTATGAAACGCATATAAAAGAAATCTATAAAGATATGGATATAACAAGTTGGATTGTAAATAATCGGAATGATGAATTAGTTTCTTTAGTTCGGTTAGCTTTAAGAAACAATCCAGATTGGATTATTGTTGCAGAAACACGTGGTCAAGAAGCGTATGATATGATACAAGCGGTTATGACGGGGCATAGTGCCATAACAACCATTCATAGTGAGTCGGCTAAGTATTCATTGAATCGAATTTCAAATATGTGTAAAAAAAGTATTGATTTCGATGAACAAATGATGCTTTCGAATATAGCAAATCATATAAAAATAGGTATCCATCTTGAAAAAATATTTAGTGCTGAAAGAAATAAATATATTCGAAGAATAGCGGAAGTTGTAGAATACTTTCCTACCTCAAAAGGTTGTGATGTAAATGTTTTGTTTCAAATAGTCAAAGGAGAGAATTTGAAAGAACACTATGAGTATAATACGATGAGTAAAGAGTTAAAGAAGGTTTTTATAAAATATAATATTTCATTAAAAACAATTACGAAATTCATAAAGGAAGGAAAGAAGAATGAAAGCAAAAAAGTGGAGTAAATGGATATATTTAACGATTGGATTTATTTTGTCATTTATACTATCTTGGTTTATTTTAGATTCGATTTTTTTAGCGCTTGCCTATGGAATAGTTATTCTTTTAGGAATATTATATATTCAAAAACAAATTTTAAAAAGAGATCAGTTCTTTCATCATATTGATTCAGCCTATCATTTTGTAAACTTAATGAATATCCAAATGTTGTCCACTAATAATGTATATGAAGCATATAAAAGCATAGAAAACTATATTGATGTAGACTTTTCTAATATGTCAAATGAAGATTTACAGCCACAATTAATTGAAATAGCGAATGAGTATAATTTAAATAGTTTTAAAATGTATATCAATACTTTGTTAATTTATATTAATGATGGTGGAAATTTTAAAAATATGCAAGAAATACCGACTTCCTTATGTCAAAAGACGAAATTGTATTATCATAAGTTAAGCAAAAATAAATTTTATAAACTTATAGAAATATCTTCTCTTTTTATACTATGGTTACTGGTGTTATTGTTTTTAAAAGTATCCATTCCCGAGTATTATGGCAAAATGATGGAGAATTCATTTTATCAATTATTAATGTTTGCAATTTTGGTCATTGGAAGTTTCTTTTATTATCTATCTTTTATGGAATATTTAAAAAATAAAATAAGAGGATTATAAAATGTTTGTGAAATATAAAAAAATATGTGAAAAATTGAATTTAAGTTATAAAAAAGATTTATCATTGACAATATCTGTTACATCTTTGTTATTTATCTTATCTATTGTTTCCTATTTTCTATGGTCTTATATAATAAGTATTTTTATTTTCATTTCGTGTGGTTTTTATTTGATTTTACATTTTACGAATTTACAATCATCTTTTAAACAATTAACTAATGCAAAAGAAATTGCATTTAATGGCTTTTATCGATATGTTATTACCCTTTTAAAAAATAACCAAATATTATATGGAGCGTTACAAGCATCATTAGAATATGTCGATGAAGTTTTAGTTAATGATGTCAATGAACTTATCGTTGATGTTGAAACAGATGTCACCATTAACCCTTTTTTAAAATTCATGGAAAACTTTAATGATGAATCTATAAAACAAATGATTATGTTACTTTACAAGACACAAGAAACAGGAATTATTAATGAGGTACTAGAAAATATTAATGAGAATATGGTTTACTTGCAAGATAATTCGATAAAAAATTATATAAAAAAAGAAGAAAAGAAAGTTGAACGTTATTATATTTTCCCTATCATTTTTTCTGCAGTTGTTGTGATATTGATTTCTTTCTATGTATTTACATTACTAGGAGAAGGTATATATGTCTAATCAAATTAGTTTAATGTTATCGTTTATTTTTCTAAGTTTTTTCATTGTTTTATCTGGTGAAATTGTAGCCTATCAACAAATTTCGGCAAAAACATTGGCTGTCACTAATGAAATTGCAATCTATATTGAAGAAAATGGCTATGATTACAATGAGGTATCCAATCTTCCTTGCACACAATATTTATCGAGTTTTAATGTTTTTTATACTCGTGATTTGAAAAATGGATATATTATTTACGATATAACCACTAAAAAAAAGTATACAGCTTTTTCCTCCTTATATCAGTTTATGAGTCAAGATATAATTTGTAAAATGACTGTATGCAGAAAGGAGTAATATGGCAGAATTTAAAGCACAAATATTAGGTATTTTATTGGTTTTAGCTGTTTTTGGAGTTTTATTAGGTGCCTACAAGACACTTTCAGAAAACACCATCAATAATGTTTCTAATAAAGTTTCAGAAGTAATCAATTCAAGTCAATAATTAAAATAGACCTTTCATATAATTAATGGGAGGTCTTTATTTTGAATAGAGTAATTAAACTTTTTAATTTTATTTTATTAATTATTGCAATTGTTATTTCTTATTTTATTTTTTCAAAAAAAGAAATACGATTTAATGCTTTGAAATCCCTTTTTGAAACGATGACAAATTATTTAAATATTGGTAAACAAGAAAAAACGGTTTCTACTTTTTCAAAATTTATTTGTGTAGGAGAAGATTGTTATACGAATGATTCATTTTCAATTTATTCGCCAAAGAAAGGAACGGTTATTAGTGCAGACGAAAATTCCATTGTAATCAAATGTGAAGATAATTATTTTGCATATTTTGATAATTTAATCAATGTTAACGTAAAAAAATTAGATGTTGTTTCTAGTGAATATTCTTTAGCTAACTTTATTGACTATTTTAATTTTTATTTTATATATGACAATAATAAGTACACTTATGAAGAAATTATGGAAAATAATTGATATCATTGATATAAGATTATCTACTATTTTAGTATTGGTTTTGGCAACTATTTTTGGTTTTGTCAAACCGATGCTACAAATGTTTTTCATTGCATTAATACATGAAGTTTGCCATTTAATAGTTTGCCTAATTTTAAAAGTAAAGATAGAAAAATTTTCTATTTTACCTTTTGGTGTAGCTTTGCACATTAATGAAGTAGAAAATATTTCTTCGGTAAAGCAAATTTTAATATATTTAGCAGGGCCTTTGTCTATATTTATCAATTTGCCATGGATAGTACTTTTATTCAATAATGGATATATCAATGAAATTAATTATCAATTCCTTTTTAGAATTAATATTGTTATGTGTGTTGTGAATCTAATACCAATATACCCTTTAGATGGATATATGATAGTAAAAGCTCTACTTCAGTTGTTTTTCCCTTATAAGAATTCTCTTAAAATATCGATTATTATTTCTCTTTTGTTTTTAGTAGTTTTCATAGGATACAATTTTATTTCGTTTCAACCGATGATAACGAGCTTTTTAATACTTGAACAAATAAAACATATTGTTAATTATAAAAATCTTTACCGGAAATTTTTAGTTTATAAAAGTTTCTTGAGAAAACAGAAAAAATATAAAGTTATTGATAATTATCAAATGTATAAAGATTGCAATAATTATAAAATTGAAAATGAAAAAATTTTAAATGATGTTGATATTGCAACAAAAGAGTTAAAGAATATGATAATCAATGAGTAATTAAAGTTAAAGATAAGTGAAGCATAAATTAAAAGCTTAAAAATAGAAAAATTAAAATTTAGTTCTATTCCAAGATTACTATATACATTAATGATTATCTCTTTAAAAGTTTCATACTTAATTATCTAATATTCTTTAAGATTATGGTTTTATCATGTTTGACTTATTTCTTTTCTGTCTTTTTTATCGGATTTTTCTTTGTCATTTAACAAATTTTTAACATCTAATATATATAAATATATATTCTTCTTGACAGATTGCTTTTCTTTTGTTAAAATAACGATGTTGCACCTTAAGCATTTGGGGTACAACCGCACAAAAAAGGTTAAAGTGAATTTTTCCACCTTATTGGCGAGTCTAAAATGCAATAATTTGGAGGTGTGTTAAATGTACGCAATTTTTAAAACTGGTGGAAAACAGTTAAAAGCTGAAGTTGGTTCAAAATTATTTGTTGAAAAATTAGGGGTTGAAGCAGGAAATGAAGTTGTTTTTGATGAAGTTTTATTCATTGAAGATAATGGTAAAATCAAAGTAGGAACTCCTACAATAGCTAATGCTAAAGTTGTTGCTAAAGTAGTTAAAGAAGGAAAAGCAAAAAAAGTTTTAGTATTTAGATACAAACAAAAAACTAACCACGATATCTTAAAAGGACATCGTCAGCCTTATACATTAGTTGAAGTTACAAGTATTGAAGGATAGTTTTTATGATATCTGTAAATGTTTCATTTATGGGTAGTGATATTGAGAAATTAATAGTAAGTGGACATGCAAATTATGACCTTTATGGTAAAGATATTGTATGTGCTGGTGTAAGTGCAATTATTACAGGTGGTATCAATGCTATTGAATGTGAATATAAAAATGTTGAGATTATTAATAAAAAAAATGAATTAGGAATTCATGTAATTTCAAACAATGAACGTATACAAATCATTCTTACTACTCTATTGATTCAACTACAGACAGTTGAAAAATCTTACGAAAAATATATTAAAATAAAAGAAAACAAACGTGGAGGTGTCTGAAATGTTCTTAAAATTAAATTTACAATTCTTCGCATCTAAAAAAGGTGCTGGTTCTACAAAAAACGGAAGAGATTCTGAATCAAAAAGATTAGGTGCAAAAGCTGCAGATGGACAATTTGTTTCAGCTGGTTCAATTCTTTATCGTCAACGTGGCACGAAGGTTTATCCAGGTGTTAATGTAATGCGTGGTGGAGATGATACACTATTTACAACTGTATCTGGTGTAGTTAAATTTGAAAGAGTTGGCAAAGACAAGAAGAGAGTTTCTTGTTACCCTGTTGCTGAAGATTAATTAATTTATTGTTAAAGGCCCTAATGAGGGCTTTTTCTTTGAAAGGAGGGGATGTTAATGTTTATTGATAAAGCCATTGTTGAAGTTGTTGCTGGTAATGGTGGTAATGGTGCTATAGCTTTTAGACGAGAGGCCTGTGTAGATAAAGGTGGACCTTCTGGTGGCGATGGTGGACGCGGAGGTTCAGTAATCTTTATTGGTGATAATAATGTTAATACTCTTTTGGAATTTAAATACAAAAGAAAATTATGTGCAGAAGATGGTGAAAACGGAAGAAACAAAAAATGTTATGGTCACAAAGGTAATGACATTATTGTAAAAGTTCCTATTGGGACGATTATTTTTGATGTAAACAACAATTATGTTATTGCAGACATTAATGAAGTTAATCAAAAAGTAGTAGTTGCTAAAGGAGGACGCGGAGGGCGTGGAAATTGTCATTATGCTTCTTCACGTTATCAAGTCCCAGAAATTGCAGAAAATGGGGAACTTGGTGAGCGATTAACGATTCGATTAGAATTAAAACTTTTAGCAGATGTCGGTCTTGTTGGTTATCCTTCTGTAGGAAAATCGACTTTATTATCCGTAATAAGTGCTGCTAAGCCCGAAATTGCGGCTTATCATTTTACAACATTAGCTCCTATATTAGGTGTCGTCAAAGTTAATGAGGACAAAAATTTTGTGGTAGCAGATTTGCCAGGTCTTATTGAAGGAGCTAGTCAAGGAAAAGGTTTAGGATTTAATTTCTTAAAACATATAGAAAGATGTAGAGTATTAGTACATGTGATTGATATGGCATCTACTGAAAGTAGAGATCCTTACCAAGATTACCTTACTATAAAACATGAATTAGAAGTTTATAATCCTGAATTATTAAAACGACCACAAATTATTGTGGCCAATAAAATGGATCAAGAAGAAGCAAAACTATTTTTAGAAGAATTTAAGGCTAGATTAAAAGAAGATATACCTATTTTTGAAATCAGTGCTTTAACGAAGAAAAATTTGAATGACTTGATTTATAAATTATCCAATTTACTTGATGTTACACCAAAATTCCCATTATTTAGTGAAAAAGATGATTACAAAGTATATCTAAATACAAATGAAGATTTTTGTAAAGTTAAATATGAAAATGGATTTTATGTTGTTTATGGAACACCAGTTGAAAATGCTTTTCATAGAACCAATTTTTCAACAGATGCAGGTGTATTGCGATTTATGCGTATTTTAAGATATAATGGTGTTGAAGAAAAACTAAAAGAAGCCGGAATTAAAGATGGTGATAGTGTCCGTATTTGTGATTATGAATTTGATTATTTTGAATAATAATAATAAAAAAAGTACCAAATTTATTTTGGTACTTTTTCTTTAAAAACAAATTATTAAGACATTTTGTTGTAGAATTCAACAACTAGTTCTTCGTGGATATCAGCAGATAATTCTTTTCTTTCTGGATATCGAACATATGTTCCTGTTAAATGTTCTTTATCAAATGTAACATATGCTGGCACAATTGTACCAACTAATTCTACAGATTCAGTAATTGGGGCAATCTTTTGTGAACTTTCTTTAACACCAATAACTTGACCTGGTTTTACAAGATAAGAACAAATATCTACTTTCTTTCCATCCACTACAATATGACCGTGAGTTACTAATTGTCTAGCAAGTTTTCTTGTTCTAGCTAATCCCATACGATAAACCAAATTATCTAATCTTGATTCAAGAATCTTTAAGAATTCTTCACCTGTAACACCATTAGATTTCTTGGCAATTGCGAATAAACGACGGAATTGTCTTTCAGAAACACCATAAATGTATCTGATTTTTTGTTTTTCATTTAATTGTTTTCCATATTCAGAAACTTTTTTTCTTTTATCTTTTCCATGAGGTCCTGGTGCATAAGGACGTTTTACTAATTCCTTACCAGTTTCTAAAGTAGAATAACCAGTTCTTCTTGAAAGTTTCCATGTGGAACCTGTGTAACGTGACATAAATTTTTTCCTCCTATTGTCGATTACTTTGCTAAAATCACGATAGGCATATATTCCATTTCTCGAATATCTTCATTAATATTTTCACCATTCAGCTTGGCTACTCGTAATGCTAACGTTGAAGACCACTTGACAGAATGTACATATGTGCTGCGATTTCACGCTATAATATTTTATACTATCAAAAGAAAAAAGTCAACAAATTAATTACAAGTGCTATGTGACGAAGTAAAAACTAATAGGAAAATTATCTATTGCTATTTTATTTAAGAATAACTTGTCAAAGATTTTTTTATTAAGTAATTATATTTTAACTCGTTGATTATAGGTAGATATAAAATCATTTAGTAACTTCAAATAACATATGTTTTAACCTAAAGCTATATCTAAAATCATCATCAAAACAAAGCCAAGCGCTAAAGAAATTGTAGACCAATTTGAATGTTTACCTTCTTGTGCTTCTGGAATTAATTCTTCAACAACCACATAAATCATAGCACCAGCAGCAAAAGATAAAAGATAAGGCAAAATAGGTTGAATCCATTTTATAAGCAAAATTGTGATGATGGAAGCAATCGGTTCGACAATACCCGATAAAGTCCCCATTAAAAAAGCTTTCTTTTTACTATATCCTTCACTTTTTAAAGGCATAGAAATAATAGCTCCCTCAGGCAAATTTTGTAAAGCAATACCAATCGATAAAGCAAGTGCACCTGATAAAGTAATTAAATTATGTCCATAATAGGCACCTGCCAAAACAACACCTACGGCCATCCCTTCAGGGATATTATGCAAGGTGACTGCAAAAACAAGCATGGTTGTCTTTTTTAAATGACTTTTTAAGCCCTCAGGATTGTCATCATGTAAATGTAAATGAGGGATAATACTATCTAAAATCAGTAAAAATGCAATTCCTAGTAAAAAACCAACTGCTGCAGGAAGCCAGCTTAATTTTAAATTTGCACTCATTTCAATCGAAGGAATAATCAATGACCAAATTGAAGCAGCAATCATTACGCCACTAGCAAAACCTAAAAGTATTTTTTCAACTTTTGAATTCAATTGATTTTTTAATAGAAAAACGAGCGATGCCCCTAAAGTTGTACCGATAAAAGGAATAATGACTCCTAAAGCAATTTCCATTTTTTTTCACCTCTTTATCTATTTAATTATAATTAAAAAAAATTAATTTTTAAATAAAAATATGATAATATTGATTTGGTGATGAATATGGATGAAATTAAAATTAAAATCCAAAAGCAAGATGGAAATCTATCAATTAAACAATTTTTAAAAAAAAATCATGTGGGTAGAGGAAAAATAGAGGAGATAAGAGTTCATAAAAGTTCTTATATCAATGGTACTTATCACTCTATTGAGGATGAATTATCACAAGACGATATCCTATCTTTCTCTATACAGGAAGAACCTGATTTTTTACCTGATGAATTGCCATTACAAGTTGTATATGAAGATAATTATATTTTAGTTGTGAATAAACCAACAGGACTAATAATTTATCCAGATAATAAAAACAAAACAGGAACATTAGTCAATAGGGTTGCAAATTATTATTTAAAACATAACATTCATCGAAAAATACGTTATCTCCATCGTATTGATAAAGAAACGACAGGGTTAATTCTTTTTGCTAAAGATTTCTTAAGTGAAGCGATTCTTTTAAAAGATATAGAAACACATGCCATACAACGTACCTATTTAGCATTAATTGAAGGAGAATTATTCAATAAAAATGGAGTAATAAAAAAAAATATTGCAGAAGATCGCCATGTTAATGGAAAAATGTGTGTAAATGAAAAAGGGAAAGAAGCGATAACATTTTATCAAGTTGTTGAAACTTTTTCGAATTATTCCTTAGTAGAATTTCAATTACATACTGGAAGAACTCATCAAATTAGAGTTCATGCTAGTTTTTTGCATCATCCCCTTTTAGGAGATGTTTTATATCATGGAAATAAACAATTCATTTCAAGAACAGCTTTACATTCCTATAAAATGGAATTATTACATCCTATTCGTAAAGAAAAATTAATCATTAAAGTCGACTTACCAGATGATATGAAAAAATTATTAAAATAATAAAATAAATTCTTTAATTCATTTCGTTATAGTTTATGAAAGGAAAAAAAGGTACATGGGAAGTGATTATAAACTCGTCAAAGAATTAAAACTTCATTCTGCAAAAGCATTTAAAATTGTATATGAGCAATATAAGAATTTAGTTTTTTATCAAGCTTATTTAATTTTAAATAATAAAGAAGATGCTGAAGATGTCACTCAAAATTCATTTATCAAATTAATGAATAGTATCGATGCAATCCACGATGATACAAACTTGAAACAATTATTATCTAAAATTAGTAGAAATGAAGCCATCGATCTATATCGAAAAAAAGTAAATCAAAAAGAAATATATGATGAGAATTTATTGAATTCACTATCGGATGAGAATAGTAATGAATTAAATGTCATCATGACGCTCAACAATTTACTATCTAAGGATGAAGCTAACATCATGATTTTAAAAATTGTTTTTGATTATTCATTTATCGAAATTGCAGAAGAAATAAATGATACAATTGGTGTTATTCAAGCAAAGTATTATAAAGCTTTAAAGAAATTAAAGCGCTATTACAAGGAGAGTGAATTGAAATGAATGCAAAGAAAAAATATAAAAAAGAAATACTCGAACATTTAAAATTAGATGATAATTTTGACGAATTAACAAAAAAATTAGATCTTCAAACTGTACCAAATAATAAAAGAAAATTTATGAAAAAAGGAATTATTTTTGCTACTGGTGGTGTATGTTTAGCTTTAATTGTTGGTGTGGGGACGTATGTAATTGTCAATCAACAGAAAGATCAAAAAGGTTCAGCAATGATAACAATGAACTTGAATCCAAGTATTCGTTTTTTAGTAGATAGTGATCATAAAGTGATTTCTGTATCTGGTGAAAACAATGAAGGTAAAATGATTATTGCTGGTGAATTTATCGTTGGTCAAGATTTAAATGCAGCGATTGAACTAGTTTTAAAGGTTGAAAATGAAACAGGTTATTTGATTTCTGGAAACGCTAGTTTAAACGAAAACCAGTTATCCTTTTCGATAACTACTGATAGTGCAGCAATGGAAAAAACATTAAAAAATGAGATTTCTACGACTGTTGAGGAAGTATGTGATGAACTTAATATACAGGAAAGTTTGTCTTATTTAAAAGCTTATTCCAGAGAACAATTAGAAACAATCGTGCTTTATTGTGATTCTACTTTAACCAAAGATCAAGTTGAAAAGATGAGTTATGAACAATTATTTAATGTTATTAAATTATATAGTTTAGAAACAGCAGAATTATATTCTGTTGAACTAGAAGAACTATATAATCAAACAAAAGCATATGAGATAAAATTTTCTGAATGTCAATTTACAAGGGACGCCATTTCATCGATGGGATCTATTTATAATGTTTTTATGCAAGGCTATGATAGAATATTAGAATCTTTAAAATCTTCTATTAATACGTTAAATGATTTACAATATGAATGTTTTGTCAGTGAAAGTAGTATGTATCAGATTGTTTCTAATCAATATGCTAAAGTGAAAGAAGAAATATTAAAATACAAAAAACAACTTGCAGAAATAGATAGTAATGATATAGAAACAAAAGAAGCGATACAAAATATATTAGCTAAGCAAATTTCGGTCATTGAAGAATTACAAGATAATATGCAAACCATTAAAGAGAATGCAGAAAATTCAATTGCAAGTGCGATTTCTTTAATTGATTCAGCCATCGTTCATCTTGAAGAATATAAAGATAATTTGCCAGGACAAGAAAATATTGAAAAAATTTTGTCCGAAAAAGTTAATGATTTAGATCTATACTTAAATACAAAGAAAACGACAATGTTTGAAGAATTTGAAAAAAATTATTCAGACGATATACAGAAAATGAAAGAAAATGTTTTAGCTTATAAAGAACAATTAAAAAATTCTATAAAAGAATAAAGAAAAATACCTTTCAATAGTTTAATGGCTATTGAGAGGTTTTTTTATAAAAATATTCTTCTATAGTTTTAAAGAAATAAAGAAGTATGGTATATTTAATACAATTAGTATTTAAAAATAAATAAAAAAATGAATAAGTAAGTAGATAGAAAAAGGATAAGAAATGAAATTTAAAAAGTCAATTGGTATCAAAACCAAATTAAAAAAAGAACAAGAAAAACAACTATTATCTAAAAAGATAATCAATAAAATTATACAAAGAAAGAATATTACCGTCTTTGATATATATGATGAAGATTTTCTTATTGTTTTGCAATGCTTAAAAAATATTCCAGAACGGGTGTTTTCTTTAAAATTATGCTATTGATTTAAAATGGCAAAAAAAGTTTATGGACAAAAAAGTTTAAAAGAATGAATAACTTATAAAAAAGGAATTATTCAGCGCCAGAAATAATGACAATTTAATTATATGGGAATAATTTAGTTAAAAAGACTTATGAAAAATTAGCCTTTGCTGAAACAGATTTAGTCTTCGAAGAAGATAGATAGAGATAAATAGGATAATTTAATTTTAATAAAGAATAAAACGCCACCATGAGTAGCGTGACAAGAATCGATTTGTTTTTTATAATTTAAGTGTAGAAGGGAGGAATGTTTATGATTGATTTTGTAAAAGTCGGTATGAAGATAATCAAATACCGGAAACAAAATAACCTCACTCAAGATGATATAGCATCTAAGTTATACGTTTCCAGGCAATTAGTTTCTAAATGGGAAAATGGAACAGGAATTCCATCAATAGACGTATTGTTAGAATTATCTAAAATGTTTCATATTACGTTTGAGGAATTATTATGTTTGAATGAAAAGAATACGATCGATGAAGATAATATATTTGCCGGCAAAGATCGAATGTATGTAATTACGAGTATAATTAGAGGCGATATCCAAGTGAATTTACCTGATGTCTTTTACCAGTTTTCAAATTATGAAAGAATGATTATATTGAAAGCGATTAAAGATGGTGAATTAAAGGTTAATGAAAAGAATTTATATCCTAAATTAACCAATGCAGAACAAATTTATTTAAGAAAGGAAAAAAGAATATGATTTTAAGAAAAGTTATAGAAAATGAAAAAGAATCTTATGTTCAAATTTCATTTGAAGATGCATTAAATTATGAAAATAAAAATGATTTAGTTTTTACGGATGAAGAGGAAAAAGATAGATTTGAAGATACTCTTGAAGAACTAGAAGACGAAAATGATAATGAAACAAATCGTTTTAATGAGTTTTATTCAAACCAAAGTTTTAAAGAAAATTATTATGAAAAATCCAATAAAAAGAATAATAAAATCATACAAATGCTGCCATTTTTATCACAAGAGGATTTGCACGAAATAGTGAAGAGTATTTTGAATAATGATGAGGCATATAAAGATTTACAGTTAGTTACAATCTTCCCCTTTTTAAACCAAACGGATTGTGATCAATTGTTTGAAAATTTTATTAAAGGAAAATGGAATGGCGATAATGGAAATATAGCTTGCTTGCTTCCATTTATATCGCAAAAGGCGTTGAGTTGTTTTGTTGATGAATATATTAATGGAAACTATCAAGATGTGGATATTAATGCTTTCTATCCTTTTATGAATGCAAGCGATATTAAAAGAATTTTTAATTATGTTTTAAAAGGCAAAAAGTAATAGTTAATAAGTATAAAAATAATGCATAAGATTTAACACAAAATATCATTTCAAACGTAATACCAAGTTTTAACAAAGGAAATATACAAAATAATATTTTGACATTGTTATGCAATAACACTTAGTTTATATTCAAAATAGGTAAAAGAATGTGTGATATTATATAAAAAAATTTCACTGAAACTTTTCGACGAGTATACAGAACCTTAGTCAGAATGCAAAGTCATCTTAAGGTTTTTATACTCTTTTATTTGTTTAGTCTAATAATATTTGTACTTCTATCTCCTTTTATAGCAATTGCTTTTTAGATAAGGACTCTAAAACATCAAATTTTATATCTATATTTCCTTTCTTTGTTTATTGCAACTCGTACTATTATTTTTGTTTTGAATTGTATTCATTTATTGATTAATTGTATGTAAAATAATTCTATATGTCTATGTTTACTCTTTATCGTGTCTATTTTATTAATAGCATAACTATTCTATTTATCTATAATCATAATTATTTAAGGTCAAGTGATGCTTAAAACTATAAAAAAACTCAATAGAGTATAGAACTCAACAAAGGTTCAATTAACGTTTTTTTACTATCTACTTTTTATTGACTACTTCACTTAATTCAGTTTTTTTGGTTTTATTAAATTCAAATCTTCAACTTTTGAATAAATGTTAAAAGGATTTTTTTCGTTTTTTCTACACCATAATAATTTAATATTGAATTGACAAGATTTTAGTTTTGAATATATGTCGCCATGATTAATAAATGCTTTTTTAAATTCATCAACTGTGTTAGTTTTAAAAAATTCATTTATTTTATTTATATTTGTAGAATGAACGATTTCATCTTCAAAGTTAATAATAGATTGAATGTGAACAACTTTCTTAAAACCATAAAATGATAATGTTTCTAGATTTTTTTCTAAAATATCGGTTTTATGAACATCAGTATCATAAACTAAGATTATAATTGTATTTTTTCTTAATGTTAATAATTTGGCAATAGGAATTTTTTCGAATATAACATTCATGACATCAACTTTTCCTGACTCTATCTCTCTATGTTCAATTTTTTTTAATTCATTTATTAACTTTTTTTCACATTCTCCTTCTACGAAGTAATGATATATTTTGTTTCTACTCATCGTTTGACAATCCTATAATATTATTAGTATTTGGTGCAGTATTGAATATATCATTATCATACATATTCTTTACTGAAACATTGTTTCTGTTTTCAAAATCAGATGCACAAGTAATTGTTATTCTATTTTCGGGATTGTTTTTGTTTAAAAAGTAAAAGGAATGAATTGGGAATGAAAGCGATAAAATATTAGTGTTGTGTGTAGTAAAGAAAATTTGTTCACCTTGATTTAACATAGATGCCATAGTTGCGAGCATGGATATTTCTATATCTGAATTAACATAAGGGAATTGTTCGTCGATTAGATATATCCCATTTCTATGTTTTTTAATGGCATAAATTAAATTCGCAATATTAATGCCATATTTAGTGCCACTAGACAATAATTGAATGCTAGACAAGTCCATTCCTTGTTGAATAATTAAAGAAGGATTAGATTCATGTGTGATTACAATTGCTTTTTTTGAATCCTTGCTTTTTCTAACATTTAAAATTGAAGGATCTAGAGTTTTTAAAACATTAAAAAGAATGTTTATATATTCATTTTCTTCTTCTTTGGTTTTTGTATTTTCGAATGAAATATAATTAAATGATTCCTCTGTAGATGGAAGTGCGGTAAACCATCCTATATTAAAATTACATTCGTTAAGAACATCTAAATAATCATGATAATTTGTTTTTAATTTTTCTAATTTTGATATAGCTTTTTCATAACTAATAGAACTATTAATATTAATTTTTTTATGAGAAATTTTTATTTCAAATGTTTCAGTATTTTTGGTTACAATATTTAGTCTGTGTAAATATGAATCATTATTATATTCTTCCACTACATCTATTTCAATCTGTGACGAATCATAATTTTTGTTTACTATTCTTTCAATGGGTGCACTTTCTTTTTTAGACAAAAATAGTAATATTTGCCAAATTGAACGGATTAATGATGTCTTTCCAGATGCATTTGAACCTATAAATATATTAAGTTTCTTATATCTAAAAGATTCGTTAGACGCCAAGTATTCATGTTGTACAAGACTGTTTTTTATTTTTTTTGGATATGTAAAGTTTATGTCGAAATTCTTAAATGAAAAAATGTTGTTAAGTTTCAATTTCATTATAACCATACGTTTTTCTCCTTTTAAATTCAAAATATTTGAACTTATGCATTCATTATACATTTATTTCCTCCGTTTTTCAATATTATTAATTGTTTTTTGAAAATGTGTTTACTATATTATTATGCTTCGCTTGAAAAATTATACATACTTATTCTTTTTGTATTATAATTTTGTGTTATTTATGATAAATGAACTGCGTTAACAAATACTTGTGTACATTGTTCAATACTTAATTAAACCGGTGAAAAAAAACTAATTATTGTTCATTTTATTTATAACATCAAAAGAACGTCAAAAAATAGAATTTTTTCATTGTATATTATCGCAAGTAATTGTACATCATCTCAGGATAGAGAAAAAAATCATTCATGAAATATTACCTTCATTAAAAGAATTTATCTTATTTTATTTAAATACTGGTTTTTCAAATAATGAGGTATGTAAAAAGATTAAAATGGCTATTAATAATTAATATACCCTAAAACATTTATTTTATTCTATTTTTCATTCATCTTCCATTTCTTCAATGAAAGATTTGGAAGATGAAAAAAGTACATACAAAATCATCTATAAGTTACTTTTTCTTGATTTAATATAATTGGCTTCTAAACCAGAAGTGAATGTAAACAAATTTTTATATAATATTATTATATTTACCCTAAAGCTACATCTAAAATCATCATAATAACAAATCCTAAAGTAAAAAATAAAGTTGAGGCAGTTTTATGTGTTTTGCTGGATTCAGGAATTAACTCAGAAACGCAAGTTGCAATCATTGCTCCTGCAGAAAAGGATAATAAAATAGATAGTAGTGATTGAACATGAATTGCAAAAACACAACCAAGAACACCTGCAATGGGTTCTACAAGACCACTAGCTTGTCCATAAAATAATGCTTTTCCCCTAGATAATCCTTCTCTTCTTAATGGAAGAGTGGTTGCAACACCTTCCGGAAAGTTTTGAATTCCAATTCCAAGTGCTAACATCAATGCAGATACTAAAATTGTGATATCTGAATTGGTGATTAACCCAGCAAAGGCAATTCCGACTGCCATACCTTCTGGTATATTATGTAAAGTAATAGCAGAAAACATCAAAATACTTCTTTTCTTATTATAGGATTGAACATCTAATATTTTATTTAAAAATAAATCTGCTGCAATAATCAGTAAACCACCAAGTAAGAATCCTATACTTACCCATAACCAACTTATCATATTTAATTCTTCAGCATGCTCAATGGCTGGATTTAATAATGAGAAAAAACTTGCGGATATCATAATACCAGCACCTAATGCCAAAAAACAATCTAATAATTTTTTCGAAACATTCTTAAATAGTAAAACGGTACAAGCTCCTAAAAAATTTAAAAAATAAGTAAAAAAAGTAGCTAATAAAGCCAATAAAATAGGATTTAAACTCAATAATTTTTCCATAATATCACCGTTATATATTATGAATATGATTTTATAGAAACTAGGCAGTTGCTGAATAGAAAAAATAAAAATGTTTGTAAACACTTTATAAGTTTAGCAAACATTTTTTTATTGTTTATGTATTTAATCCTTTATATTGAGTTTGATAAAGTTTATTGTAAACTCCATCATGAGAAATCAATTCCTTATGATTGCCCATTTCAACAACTTTACCTTGGTCCATAACAACAATTAAATCTGCATCTTGGATTGTTGAAAGACGATGGGCGATGATAATTGAAGTTCGATTGGCCATCAATTTAACCATTGCATCTTGTATTTTTTTCTCTGTTCTTGTATCCACAGATGATGTGGCTTCATCTAATATTAAGATTTTTGGATTGGCAAGTACTGCTCTAGCAATAGTCAATAATTGTCTTTGTCCTTGGGAAATATTTGTAGCGCCTTCACTTAATACTGTTTTTTCTTTTTGTGGAAGGCGGTTAACAAATTTATAACAATTGGCCATTTTTAAAGCATTTTCAAATTCCTCTTGAGTTGCATTTTCTTTTCCATATTTAATATTATTTTCAATCGTATCTTCAAATAAAACAGCATCTTGTAAAACAATTGAAATAGAATCTCTTAAATCTTTCTTTGAAATATCATTGATATCTACGCCATCTATTTTAATTTTTCCTGAGTCAATATCATAAAATCTTAATAATAAATTGACGATAGTCGTTTTACCACTACCTGTTGCTCCAACTAAAGCAATTTTATGACCACTACGCACATCGACAGAAAAATCCTTTAATACAGGCTTCCCTTCAACATAAGAGAAATTAACATGTTCAAAATCAATAGCCCCTTTTGTTTGATTTGCATCAAACTTTACTTTTCCTTCAAAGTTTTCCACAGGCTCATCCATCATTGTAAATACTCTTTCAGCGCCTGCCATGGCAGTAATTAAAGAAGAATATAGGGAAGCAATCTCGTTAATTGGACGAGTAAATTGTTTAGTTGTAGTAATAAACATAACGACAATATCGATGGTTAATGCAGCACCAAATAAAGTATTTCCTATTCCCTTTAAGATGAATAATGCACCAAAATAACAAACTAAGAAATGTCCAATATTACTAACGAAGTTCATAATAGGTCCCATTGAACCACCCCAAATTTGCGCTTTAATGCCCGTTTTGCATAATTGATTTGAATAATCATTAAATTCTTTTTTGGCAGCTTCTTGGTGATTATAGGCAATAACGGTTTTACAACCTGAAACCATTTCTTCTGTTTGAGAATTTAAAAGTCCTAAAATTGTTTGTTGTTTTACGAATAATGGTCGCATAAATTTAGACATAAGCATGGTTAAGGTAATGGATAATGCTAAAGTAATCAAGGAAACTAATGTCAATAATGGCGAATAAAAGAGCATAATGAATAAACAGCCAATGATAGTTAAAATACCTGAAACTAATGAAGTAATTGATTGAGATAAGGCATTGGCTATATTGTCCACATCATTGGTCATACGAGACATAATATCACCATGTTGATGAGTATCGGTATACTTAATTGGAAAATAAACAATTTTTTTAAATAAATCATTTCTCATTTTTTTCGTCATACCTACAGCAAGATAGGCACTTAATAAAGAAGCAACGTATTGAAGAATAGAATATAAAATATAAACACTAGCTAATAAAATAGTAAACATTAAAAAACTACTTTTATCTGGATTGCTCTCCCATAAATGATTTTCGCTATTGTATATTCCTAAAGAAGCAATAATTTTTTGAATTAACACATTTGTTGAAAGATTACACAATGTATAAACAAGGACAATGATAATTAAACCTATTAATAGTTTTTTAGAATATGAAATGTAAGTCATCAATTTTTTGAATGTCTTTTTAAGATCTTTTGGTTTTTCTTTTAAACCACCAAATCGGCTACCAGGTCCATGTCCATTTCCTTGTTTGATTTGAATTTCTCTTAATTTCTTCTCATCAAGTTTTCTTTTACTCATGCTTATTCACCTTCTTTCTTCAATTGTGAATTATAAATATCCTGATAGATTTCACAATTTTTTAATAAATTTTCATGTGTATCAAAATCGATAATGGCACCACCATCTAAAACAATGATTTTATCAGCATTTTTAGCAGTAGCCACGCGTTGTGCGACAACAATTCTTGTCGTTTCATTGATATATTCTCTCATGGCTTGATATAATTTTGCTTCGGTTACTAAATCCAAAGCAGAGGTAGAATCATCAAAAATTAATATTTCTGGTTTTTTTACAATAGCTCTAGCGATGGATAATCTTTGCTTTTGTCCACCCGATAAAGAAGTTCCTTTTTCCTCAATAAACTCATTATATTGATCAGGTTTACTTAAAATAAATTCCTCAGCTTGTGCTATTTTTGCAGCTAAGGCAATTTCTTCATCGCTGGCATCTTCTTTTCCCCAAGCTATGTTTTCTTTTATGGTCCCTGCAAAAAGTTCTGATTTTTGTAAAGCGATTGCTATCTTATTTCTTAACTCTTTTTGATTATACTCTTTGACATTGACACCATCGACAAGCACTTCACCATCTGTAACATCGTAAAATCGAGTAATCAAATTCACTAAAGTAGATTTTCCTGAGCCAGTAGCACCTACAATTGCAATTGTCTCACCTTGATGAATCTTAAAATTAATATTTTCTAAAACATAACCATTTGCATTTGGATAAGCAAAAGAAACATTTTTAAATTCTACACTTCCTTTTTCTTTTAAATCTTTATTCTCT
The DNA here is from genome assembly GCA_902491575.1 of uncultured Bacillota bacterium. Taxonomy (GTDB): domain Bacteria; phylum Bacillota_I; class Bacilli_A; order RFN20; family CAG-631; genus CAKPXW01. The sequence continues at coordinate 37,191 of CABUID010000009.1, read as the reverse complement.
AATTTCCCATCTACAATTTCCAAAGGACAGTCCAAAACAGCGTTAATACGTTTTGCAGAGGCATTTGCTCTTGCAATATTTGCAAACATCATACCAAAATTAATTAAAGAAAAGCAAATCATAACAATATAAGTTGTCGCCTGGGTAATTTTTCCAATGGTAATCGTTGGTTCTGAAAAGTTATTATAAAAAGCATCGAGTATATTCGTACCACCAATGGCGTAAATAGCAATTTGTGCAAAGTAAACAATAATCATGAATAAAGGCATTAATAATGCAAATAATTTATTAACATAAAGTAATGTGTTTGCATAGGAAGAATTTACATGATCAAATCGATTATATTCATATTCTTCTTTAGAAAAAGCTTTAACAACCCTTGCCCCTGTAACATTTTCATGAACGACTGTATTCACAGCATCAAGTTTTGTTTGAATAACATTGAAAACAGGAAATGTTTTTTTCATAAAAATAATCATAATTAAAATTTCAAGTGGTAATGCAATCGCTAAGATTACAGCAAATCGAGTATCGATTTTTATTGTAAAAATAATTCCCAAGAAAAACATTCCAAACGAACGAATAAACATACGAATCATTTGTGCAATAAAGTTTTGCATTTGTGTAACATCATTTGTCACACGAGTAACTAAAGAGGCTGTTGAAAAATTATCGGTTTGATTATAAGATAATTGCATAATTTTTGCAAAAAGATCTTTTCTTAAATCGTTAGCATATTTACAACTGGCAATGTTTGAAAAAACACCAGATAATACACCACATGCAACACCAATTAAAACAAAACCTATCATGACTAAACCAATACTTTTTACAGCTTCTAGATTACTAGCTTGGATGCCATCATCTATCATTTTTTGCATTTGTTCAGTAATGAGCATATCTAATGCTACTTCACCAATCATAAATAATGGGGCTAGTATAGCGGCCCACCAATATTTTTTTAAATATCTAAATAGTTTAAACATATTTATCCTCTCCTTTCAATTTATTCATAATTTTATTCAAATAAAGCTTTAAATTATTCATTTCTTCATCATTTAATGCAGAATTCATCAGTTCATCATTTTTCTTAAAAATTTGTTTTAACTTTGAGTCTAATTTTTTACCTTTTTCAGTGAGTTTAACGATGGTTAAACGATTATCATTACTTGATTTTTCTCTAAGAATCAATTCTTCTTTTTCCATTTGTTGTAATAATAAGGAAACAGATGGTGCTTTCAAGTGAATTAAATCACAAAGTTCAGATTGAGAAAGACCTTCTTTATGATCATGAAGATTCATAAAAATATAATGATAGGTGGGGTTAATTCCAATTAAATTGGCCTCCTGCTTGACATTATTCATAAACATTCGATGTATTTTATGAAAAGTATTACTTAAAGCTTGTTCTTTTGAATGATGCATGATATATAACCTCCAATTAGTTAGTTTTAAAACTAACTTTATATATTATATCCATATTAAAATAAATATGCAATTAGTTTTTTCATTATTATAAAAACCTTTGACGATTTCCTTTCCTTTTTTTATAATATAAAAAAATAGGAGGGCTTATGTATAAAATAATAATTTTTGATTTCAATGGAACTTTAATTGATGATTGCGATTTATGCCTTCAAATCTTTAATCAACTTTGCCATGAAAATCATTTAAAAAAAATAAGTAAACGAAAATATAAAGAAATATTTACTTTCCCTGTTTCAGTTTATTATCAAAAAGCTGGTTTTAATATTGATGGTGAAGAATTTAAAAACATAGGAAACCGTTTTCACCAGTTGTATAATCAATTATCGAATGAACAAGTAAAACTATTTAAAAATGTAAAAAAGGTTTTAGAAAAACTAAAAAAGGATTATACTTTAGTATGTTTGTCTGCATCGATGCAACAGACTTTAGAAAATCAATTAAAATTCTATCAAATTAATCAATATTTCGACTATATTATTGGTTTATCCAATAACCAAGCTGTTTCAAAACTTGATGCCGCTAAAACTTTTATAAGAAAAAAACAATGGAATGGTAACGAAATTTTATTTGTTGGCGATTCTATTCACGATTTGGAGGTAGCAAAAGCGATTTCTTCTAAATGTCTTTTAGTTTCTACAGGACATACATCCAAAAAAAGATTAGAAGAAACCGGCAATAAAGTGATTAAAGATTTAATAGAAATTGTAAATTTTTTATAAAATACTTTATCATTTAATAAAAAAATGGTATAATCCATTGTTGTAACTTAAGGGACCTTTAAGGCCTAAAAAGGAGAGAAAATAATGAAAAAAAATGAATTAACCCGATTTATCATCGGAAATGGCTTACTGATAGCCTTTACAGTTGTATTTACCTACATTTCCAATAATATTGTTATTGCAGGCGTATCCATTAATTTATCACTGATTACGATTGCATTAGCAGCCATATTATATGGTCCATGGAGTGGTTTGCTTGTAGGTTTTGTAAATGGTGGAATGGTCATGTTATCTGCTGGTCCATTTTTCGCTATGAATCCAATAGCAACCGTCTTTGTATGTTTATTAAAATCGGGAATTGCAGGACTTGTTGCTGGCTTGTTTTACCAAGCATTTAAAAAGAAAAATCGTCATATAGGTGTTGTTTTAGCGACAATAAGCGTTCCTATTATAAATACGAGTTTATTTATAGTAGGTTCATTGCTTTTCTTTAATGGAGCATTTGGTGAATTGATTTCTATCTTTATTGGTGTGAATTTTATTGTAGAATTTATTATTAATGCATTACTTTCACCAGCTATCTATTATATTGTTACGATATACAAAAAGAAAAAAGTAATTGAATAAGTAAAAAAAACTTCTGAATTTCAGAAGTTTTTTAAATGTTTCTTAAATAAATCTCATATAATCCTAGTAAGACTAAATCTGGTTCAATTAAATTTAGTTTTTCTTCACATAGTGGAGCAATTAATGAGATGAGACCTCCTGTAGCAGTGATGTGGATAAAAGGATTATTAATTTCTTTTTTAATTCGTTTTATTAAACCATCGACCATACTTGCAAATCCATATAAAATGCCAGACTGCATACAAGGTATCGTTGAATTATTTAAAACTTTTTTTGGAACAACTAATTCTATATTAGGTAATAAAGCAGCTTTTGTTATCATGGCTTTTGTAGATGTAGCTACGCCAGGTGCAATTAAACAACTCATGAAAGCATTGTTTTTAAAATACATTATTTTTGAAGCAGTACCTAAGTCCACTACTAAACCTTCTTGGGAAAATTTAGATGCTCCGACGACATCACAAATTAAATCCGCCCCAACACTTTTTGGATCATCAGCAATAATTTTTAAACCTGTTTTTAAGCCTTGACCCATAATTTTAGGGGTTATTTTGTAATAGTGTTCTGACATTTTTTTTATAGCACTAGTTATTTGAGGTACGACAGAAGAAATGATAATATCTTCAATTGTTTCATGAATAATATTTTTAAATAATAAAAAATATTCATCCGATGATTTGTCTAAAAAAGATTTAATGCGGTAGGAATGAACAAGCGCTTGGTGATTATGAAGTCCAAAACAAATATTTGAATTACCAATATCAATTAATAAAATCATAATCTTTTAAAATAATGCTTGCATTGCTGCACCAATAATACCACAATCTTGATCATATTTAGCGCAAACAATTTTAACATTTCCTCTTAAAGTTTCATAAACATATTCATCTACTTTTGTGATTAATTCATCAAAAAAGAATTCTTTTGATTTCATTATACCTCCACCAAGAACAAATACATCAGGTTCCATATAGGCTACAATATTGCCAATAAAGGCAGCAATATCCATAATAAATTCTTTTTTAATTTGTATAGCTATTGCATTTTTATTTTCCGCTAAAGTAAAAATATCACCAGCATTTGAGCAATCAAGTCCTAATTTTTTGGCTTTAAGGGTTAAAGCAGTTCCACTTGCTTCTCCTTCGATACAGCCATTTGGTTTTCCGTTGGGTTTAAAAGCATAAGGATATTGTCCACCATTTTTGATAACAGTAGAGCCTATTTCTTGAGCCAAGCCATTTGCTCCGGTAATCATTTTATTTGCAATGACTAGCCCACCACCAATTCCAGTGGACAAGGTGATATACTGAACGACATTATAACCTTTTCCACTACCTACAGTAGCCTCAGCTAAACCAGCAACATTGGCATCATTGCCAACAAAAACGGGTAAATCTACTTCTTTTTGTATCATCGTTCTTAGATTGAAAGAGTCACAAATATTTAAATTAGGCATATAGATAACCGTTCCATCTGGTTTTACAGGTCCTGGGACGCCTATACCAATGCCGCAAATTGAAAACACATTGTCTTTTAAAACTCTTTGAATCAATGATAAAATTTGTTCTTTTAATAAATCGATTGAATTGGCTTTCGTACGTTCTTTAATGACATGATAAAGTTTACCTTCCTCATCGACGACTGCAATGCGGATATTGGTTCCACCAACATCGATACCGATAGCATATTTCATTATAATTTACATACTTTCATCAAATTTGTATTTCCAATGCCATTTCCACCTGTAATAATGAAAGTATCTCCTTCTTTTAATCCATAATAAACTGCGATTTCGCTTGCCAAAGACATAAAATCAATTTCATAAGTCTTATGATTAGCTACAACAGGATATATTCCCCAATTTAAAGTTAAAGTCATACGTATATTTGCATTAGAAGATACGGATGCAATTGGACAACTAGGTCTATACTTAGATATACGTTTTGCGGTTGCACCGGATTCACTAAATGCAACGATTAATTTTGCATTCACTTCCGAAGCAGTAGCAATAACTGCACTAGCAACAGCATCATCTAATGGAAATTCAAAACTTGATGGGTGATGCCCTTCTGCCATACATAAAGAAGCTTTATTGATTTGGAATATTTCATGAGAATGTTCTTCGGTAGCTTTTATAATTTTTGATAATTCTTTTACTGCTTTAATAGGGTATAATCCAATCGTCGTAACATTTGTTAAACTAATTCCATCAACACCATCTAAAACTAAATTCGCAACATCAGAAACTTCTGCACGACTTGGTTTTTTATTACGTGTCATTGAGGAAATGATTTGTGTTCCAACGATGACAGGTTTACCTACAATATTACATTTACGAATAATTTTCTTTTGGATAATAGGTTGAATTTCATAAGGTATTTCAACACTTAAATCACCACGAGAAATAATAATCCCATCCGCAACATTTAAAATTTCATCAAAGTGTTCTACAGCAGATTTATTTTCAATTTTAGCAAAAACTGAAATTTTGGCGTTTTGTTTTTGCAAGTAATCTTTAATTTCTAAAACATCTTCAGCATTTCGAACAAAAGAAGCTCCGATAAAATCTACTCCAGCACCAATTGCAAATTTTAATACAGCAGCATCATCATGAGAAATACAAGGCATGCTCGTAGTAATCGAAGGAACGTTTACTAAACATTTATCTTGAATGCTACCTGATTTTTGGGCTGCACATTCAATCGTTTTATCATCTTCGTTTTTCTTAATGACCAACAAATGACAATTTCCATTCACTAAGATTTCATTTCCGACTTCAATGTCATCGTATAATCCAGGATAATTCACAGAAAACTCATGTGAGTCTCCTAATATTTCTTCTTGTGTGTGAATGATTACTTTACAGCCTTTTCCAATAGGTTCAATCGAATTTTTAAATTCATGAGCTTTAATTTTTGGTCCATAAGTATCTAACATGATAGATAATGCACGATCATGAATTAAAGAAAGTCTTTTAATGGTATCAATATATTTTTGTTGTATAGCGATTGAACCATTTGAAAGATTTAATCTTGCTACATTCATACCTGCTAAAAGCATTTCCTCTAAAACACTTTCGTTTTCGGATTGTTGACCAATTGTACAGATGATTTTTGTTTTATTTAGCATAGTTTTTCTCCTTTATATAATTAAATAAAATGCTTAAATTGTTCAATAAGTTTTAAAGGTTGTTTTTTTGGAAGTTTATTTGCTTCGATAATATCCATGTAAGTTAAAGTTTCACCTTTAACACCAACACATACGCCTGTTTTTCCTTCTTTTAATAATTCTACTGCATAATCTCCAAGTCTTGTTGCCAATACTCTATCAAAGGCAGATGGAGAGCCTCCGCGTTGGATATGACCTAATACAGTAGCTCTTGTTTCATAAGTTCCATCTTGATTTAAGACTTCTTCTATATGGGAAACGGGAATGGTATGTTCACATACAATGATAATGCAATGTCTTTTATTAGCTTTTTTTGCTTGATGAGCAACTTCTATTATTTTTTCATCAGAGTAATCATCTTTATTGCATATAACATATTCTGCACCACAAGAAATTCCAGCACGAATAGCTAAATCAGGATTGTATCTGCCCATTACTTCTACAACAGAGCAACGTTGATGAGAAGAAGTAGTATCTCTTAGTTTATCTACACATTCAATGATTGTATTTAATGTAGTATCAAAACCAATTGTATATTCTGTTGAAACAATATCGTTATCAATCGTTCCAGGAACACCAATACAAGGCACACCCATTAATGATAACTTATAAGCTCCCATATATGTGCCATCTCCACCAATACAAATTAAAGCATCAATACCATGCTTTCTTAAAGTTTCAATAGCATTTTTACGTACTTCCTCCTCTTTAAATTCAGGGAAACGTGCAGAACCTAAAAATGTTCCACCACGATTTAAAATATCACATACATCTGTTCTATTTAATTTCTTAATATAATCTTTGGCAAGTCCTAAATAGCCCTCATAAATTCCATAAGCTTCAATACCATAAAAATTAGCAGTTCTAACAATGGCATGTATTGCTGCATTCATTCCTGGTGCATCTCCACCAGAAGTTAAAATTCCAATTTTTTTAATTTCCATAAAACAATTTCTCCTAAATTTTAATTTCATTAATCTTATCTATTAATTGATTAACTTTTACATCATCATTGTAGTTTATTTTATAGATTTTTTTAAGGTCATCTAAAGAAAATTCACTACATAATATTGTTATTTTATCATTTTGAATACGATTATCAAGTAGTGAAAGTAAAATTTCATCTCTTGACCATGTCGTGATGGATTCATTACCTAATCCATCCATAATAAGTATATCACTTTCTAAAACAATTTTAAAAGTATTTGGACCATTGTTTATTTTAAATTCGCTCTTTAAATCTTTTAATAAATCGGAAAACTTGACAATAGCCACTTTGTATTGTGATAAAAGATTATAAGATAATGATTGAATTAATTTTAAACGAAGTTTAGAATTATTAACTTGCAAATAGGCTCCAGGTAATCTTTCTTTTTTTAAAATCTGGATAATACGCATGACAAATTCATTTCCTAATGTAAGAGCATTATCAAAAATAAAGTTTTTTTGTTTGTCATCTAAGAGACTTTTTTCATCAAAAGTAGTATAAATTAAATTTTTTTTACGAGTATAATAGCCTTCAAAATAATTACATACTATAAAACAGTCTGTTAAATCATTTTCTAAATCTCGCTTTAATTGGTATTTTAGACCTTTACTTGAATGATCACAATCATTCATATTATGACAAGTTGAACAGTTTTTGTTTATGGATATATAATTATTTAAAAGTTCATAATGTCTTTCAATTTCTTCATCAGTAATCGATAATTCTTTAATAATTTTTTTTCCTAAGGGGTCCTTTTTAATTTTTGAAACAATCTCATCCATTTTATAATCGGTATGATAATTTAAATTAATTTTTTCCATCGTTTCATTCACCTCCTAATAATCTACGAAATTCTGCTAAAGTTTCCGCACTGATGCTTTCTTCTTTCTTCTCGGTTGGTTTTTCTTCTTTGACTTTAATTGTTGCATTATTTTCTTTTTTATTAGACTCTTTATATTTTTGAATTCGCTTATTTCTGTTTCGAAAATAATTCATTGCATCAATCGTTGTTTTTACGTTGTTTAAAAGCATTTCTTCAATGATTTTGACAAAATAATTTTTAGATACACCAAGTGTTCGTTGACCATATTTAAAGTAGTAACTAATGACAACATTTAATACTCCTTCGGAAATTTTGTATTGATCTAAAAGTTCATTAATCATAGCTGTTTCTCTTGGTAGTAAAACGGAACGACCACTTAGTTTTTTATAATAAGCAATAGAACGTTCACTTTCAAATGCTTCTGCAATTTTTTCATCACTATTTTTTAAATTTTCATTTTGCTTTATTTGATATTTATTTTCTATAAATTGATTTAATTTTACTAAATTCACTTTCATTTGTTCATTTTCATAATCAAATGAATTTAAAATTGCATTTTCAATTTCTGTATAACTTAAATTAAATAAATTTTTAAGGCGTTTAATTTCTGTTTTTGCCTGTTGGTTTATAGAGTGATTATAGGAAGCAATCACCGGATATTTTTCATAAAATTGTTCATAGAATTCATCTTCAGTCCATTCTTTTGATAATTTGATATCTTCTATATCAACATACTCATCTTCATTAATAATATTTGAAATAAAATAATTATAAATTTGTTGATAATATTTTTCATCAACAATTACTTGTAAAGTTTTATTTAATTTTTCATCATTTAAAAATTCAGTAGCTGATTTCGTAGGATAAACAACAAATAAATAATCATTTGCCTTTTTTTGGTTTGCTTTATAAGAAATTAAACCACATTGTTTTAAGGTTTCAATAGCATTATTGAATTGTTTGTCATCTACCTGTAATAATTTATGAAGGCGAGCAATCGTAAAATTCGTTTTATTGGATTTATTAAGCGAGATTTCACTTTCTAATGTAAGATATAAACTTAAAGCGGTACTTCCAATAATGGGTTCATATAAACGAACTAAAACTTTGTAATCAACATTTAATTTTTCATCTTTTTTAGAATGTGATATTTTATAGGTATCTAAAGAACTAAAAGTATACATTTGCTCACTTCCTTATCTGTTGTATAATTTTATCAATTTGTTTTAAATTTTCATAGTCATCAAATTCACTTTCAACAATAAAATCGGCTTTTGCTTTTTTTTCATCATTTGTGAATTGATATTTTTCAAGTTGAAGCATATTGAAATATTGTTGAGGATTTCTTTGATATAGTTTTTGATGTCTCGTTTCATCTAAGACCGAAACAACAATCGTAAAGTCAAAAATTTTATCCATGTTGGTTTCGAAAAGTAATGGAACTTCTATAAAAACAAGTACACTTTTTTTTTCTAATTTTATAGTTTGTATTTTTTTTAATACATAAGGATGCAGAATTTGATTTAATTCCATAATCGTTTGATCATTAAGTTGTGATTTAATAATGTCTTTATTGATTTTTCCATCCATTAAACAATGAAACTTTAAGTCTAAATTTTTCATAATTTGTGGGTTTTGATAGGCTTCTTGAACAAATTCATCACTAGAGTAAATTTCGTAATGGTATTTTTGATGAATTAAAGATAAGAGATAGGATTTACCTGAGCCTATACATCCTGTGATAGCAATAATCATTTTCTACACCTTCTGACATTGAGGACAAAAATGAGTACCACGTTTATTGACAAACGTTTTCATTATCTCTTGTCCACAAGTGGAACATTTTTGATTTTTCTTTCCATAAACTTTTAATTTCAATTGGAATCTTCCATCCACTCCATGAGCATTTTGGAATGATTTTATTGTGCTTCCACCAAGTTCAATCGCCTCATTGAATATTTTACAAGCATTTAAAATAATTTGTTTTGTTTCTTCATATGTGATTTCATTTGCTTTCTTTAGTGGATTGATTTTGCATGCATAGCAAATTTCATCCGCATAAATATTACCGATACCACAAACGATGGTTTGATCTAATAAAACACTTTTTAAAGGTCTTTTTGTTTTTTGAAAATGTTCATATAAATCATCGGCATTTGGCATTTCCATCGGTTCTAAACCGAGTTGATTTAAAGGTTTAACTGCAAAAATATTGATTTTTTTATCAAAATACCAAATCTTTCCAAACTTTCTCACATCATGATAGAGGAGATGACTTCCATCTTTAAAATAAAAGATGAGATGGGTATGTTTGTCTTTTGCTGCTAAAGAAAATTTAAATTTTCCTTCCATTTTTAGATGAACGAGTAAAGTAGCATGGCTTAGATAAATAATAATATATTTACCTTTACGGTGAAAAGCTTTTATGGTTTGGTTTTTTAAATGATTCGTAAATTCATTTTCTGAAATATTACTTAAAATTTTTGGATAATACACTTCTACTTTTTCAATTGTTTTATTTAAATAATTGACTTGTAAGCCCTTCTTTACAGTTTCAACTTCTGGTAATTCTGGCATATTACTTTGCCTCCAACCAATTGTTTCCAATCGAATAGGAAACTTTTAATGGTATCTTACTATTTTCTAATACGTTTTCCATAATTTCCTTGACCCCATTTTTAACTTCTTCAACAATATCTTCTTGAACTTCAAATAAGAGTTCGTCATGTACTTGGCAAATGAGACGACATCGGCAATGATATTTTTTAATAAATTCATAAACTTTAATCATTGCCATTTTCATTACATCTGCTGCACTACCTTGTATTGGTGTATTCATGGCTACACGTTTTCCAAATTCTTTCAAGTTATAATTGCTTGAGTGAATTTCTGGAACATCCCTTCTTCTTTTTAGTAACGTAGTTACATAACCATTTTCTTGACAAAATTCAATCGATTGATTTAAAAACTCTTTGACCTTTGGATAAGTGATAAAAAATTTATTGATGATTTCTTTTGCTTCATTCATGGAAATGCCAATTTGCTCAGAAAGTCCCCAAGTAGAAATGCCATAAACAATTCCAAAATTTGTAGCTTTAGCAATACGTCTTTGCATTGAAGTGACTTCATCCATTTTTACGTTATATATTTTTGCAGCAGTAGCCGTATGAATATCATAATCACTTTTAAATGCTGAAAGCAAATTTTCATCTTCAGATAAAATAGCTAAGATTCTTAGTTCTATCTGTGAATAATCTAAAGATAAGATTTTATATCCAGCGGGAGCAATAATGAGTTTGCGAATAATTTTGCGATCATCGTCCCGTACAGATAAATTTTGTAAATTAGGTTGTGAGGAAGATAAACGTCCCGTCATGGTTGAAGCTTGATTGAACATCGCATGAATTCGGTTGTCAGAAAAACGGAAATCATTAAAAGAATCAATATAAGTATTTAATAATTTTGCATACTTTCGATAGGTTAGAATTAAAGGAATAATTTCATGTTGATCTTCAATGTATTTTAAGTCATCAGCTCCTGTGGAACGTTTTTTATTACATGGTAATTTTAATTCATCATATAATAATTCTGCTAATTGTTTAGGCGAATTGATATTGATTTCATGTCCTACAAGTAAATAAATTTCTTTTTCAATATCTTTTAGTTTTTGTGAGTATTCTTCATCTAGTTCTTTTAATAATGGAACATCAATCAAGACCCCATTTTTTTCCATATCTGCTAAGATGAGCGCTAAAGGTTGTTCAATTTCAAACAATAATTTTGTATTGTCGATGGCTTGAATTTTTTGTAGTAAATCTTTTTTGATAATGGCAGAAGCTTTTGCTATACTTGAAGCATATTTAGCAATTTGTTCAAGGTTGGAATGTTTTGCAAGAGGTTCAATATGAAGATTGTAAATGGAAAAAATATCTAAATTTTTCTTAAAATCTTGGTGAATCAAATAAGAAGCAAGTAAAACATCAAATTCTATGTTTTGTAAAGTAATACCTAAAGTTTTTAAAGATAAATAGGCTTGTTTGCTATCAAAAACATCTTTTTTCATTGTTTTATCAAATAGATAATCTATCAAATCTAAATCAAAAGACAAAAAGTCGGTAGTGATATATTCAGTTTTGGACGTGTTGGATATAGCAAGTCCACGAACATTCCCATAATGATAATTCTCATTATCAATATCTACAAATATCATACTATTTTCTTTTAATAAATCTTTGGAAACTTTATTCACGATTTCAACAGGAACATCAAAAATCAGTTCGTCTTGACATTCTTCCGTGTATTTTAATAACGATTTAATATTATATTTTTTAAAGAACTTATTTAAACCGATTTTATCATAAGCTTGATAGTTTTCATTCAATATATTTAAATCGATAGGAACATCACTAGCTATTGTAGCTAATTCATAAGATAAATAAGCCATCTCCTTATCCGATAATAATTTTTCTTGTAGTTTACCTTTTATTTCATCAATATGTTCATAGATATTATTTAAAGTTTCATATTTACCAATTAAATCAAAAGCAGTTTTTTCACCAATTCCTTTAACGCCAGGTATATTATCAGATGAGTCACCCATTAATGATTTAATATCAATAATTTGATGTGGGGCTATACCATAAACTTCTTTTAAATGTTTAGCATCAAACGCTTCTACTTCCGATAATCCTTTATGCATCATATAAACTGTTGTATGAGGGTTGATAAGTTGTAATAAATCACGATCTCCTGTATAGACGTTGAGTTGTAAATCTAAATTTTGACTTTGATGGGTAATCGTTCCAATGATATCATCGGCTTCATATCCTTCAATTTCAATGGTTTTAATCTTACACAAATCTAAGAATTCTTTTATAGGTGCAAATTGTAGTTTTAATTCCATTGGAACTTCTTTTCGATTAGCTTTATAATGATTAAACTCTCTATGTCTAAATTTTTTCCCCGGTGAATCAAGAGCCACCATAATATCATCAAAATCTTTTTTTTCTAAAAGTTTAAGAATGATAGAAGCAAACAAATAAATAGCATTCGTTGGTATTCCTTGCTGATTCAAATTCATTCTTGTAGCCGTTGCATAATAGGCTCTAAATATTAATCCATTTCCATCAATAAGCAGTATTTTTTTCATGGTCTTTTACCTCGATTTTTTGTGCATTGTTTAAATAATAATGAAATTTTTTTAACGTGATAGTTGCTTGAATAATATCATTCTTTTTAAAATTTTCTTTGTAATAAAGCGGATTTTTGTATTCTTTTATAGTTAATTTTTCTGTATCATCCTCAACATTTAAATATAAATAATTCTTATTTTCTTTTGTTTTTCTTATTTCAATTAAAGTTATTTTTCCAACAATTTCATAAAATCCATCGTCATTTATATCTGAAATATCGCTAATTTTTTTGTGAATACTTTCTTTTATTTTTTCTAAAGGATGAGTAGAAAGATAGATGCCAATCATTTCATATTCTTTTCTTAAAAAGTCCGTTTCGTTATCTTCATCTATGAATAAAGGAGTGCTAATGAATTGATATTTTTCATCTTTATAGGAATTAGGTTGATAATTTAGCCCTTTAAACATTAAAGCATAATCATAAAGTTTATTTAAATTATATGTAATTTTATTTCTTGGAATCGAAAAATAATCGAGTGCCCCAGCGTAGGTTAAATCATATAGAACTTGTAATGAAACATCATTTAAAACCATTCGTATAATAAAATCATTTAAATCTTCAAATGTGGCTTTTTTTCTTTCTTCAATGATAATCGTCGCGATATTTTCTTTTATGCTTTGGATATTGGTGAGTCCAAATTGAAGGGTATTTTTATTGCTTGAAAAGCGATAAGATGAAGTCAATACACATGGTTTTTTAATCATAATATGATTTTTCTTGGCTTCATAAAGTATTTTTTTCCTTCTTTCACCACTCTCTTGATTGACATTTAATAATGCTTCATAAAATAATGCCGTATAGTTCGCTTTGATACACGCCATGGTTGTAGCGATTGTAGCATACCCCACTGAATGGGCTTTATTAAAGCCATAAGATGCAAATTTTTCAATAAAAGAAAATAATTGTAAAGCCTTTTCTTTCGTAAAATGATTTTCAAGGCATCCTTGAATAAATTTTTCTTTTTCACTTTGGATTAACTCATAATTCTTTTTTGAAATGGCTCTTCTTAAAATATCTGCATCTGCTAAAGTAAAATGAGCGACTTTTTGACATATTTGCATGATTTGTTCTTGATAAAGGATAATGCCATAAGTAGGGGCTAAAATATCTTTTATCGAATCATCTAAAAATTGAAAAGGTTTACCATGTTTACGGTCGATGTAAGTTTGGATCATATCCATAGGACCTGGTCGATATAAAGCCAGCAAAGCAATAATATCATCAAAGCAATTTGGTTGTAGTTTAAAAATAACTTGGTTCATTCCCTCCGATTCTAATTGAAAGATTCCCATCGTTTTTCCATCCGCAATCATTTGATAGGCCTCTTTTTGATCAAAATGAAAATTTGAGAAATTGTATTTTTTTGAATCTATTTCATTCATTGCTTTAAAGCAATAATCAATAATCGAAAGATTTTTAAGGCCTAAAAAATCCATTTTTATCAAACCAATTTTTTCGGCATCTATCGCATCATATTGAATAGCTAAAGTATTCAACGATGGTTCAAAGCAAGGAACAACTTCGTCCATTTTGTCCTTGGATAAAATCATTCCTGCGGCATGTAACCCTAATTGTTTTTTTAATTTTTCCATTTGACTTGCAAAACTACAAATCATTTTATAGTGGCTATGAATATCCAATAAATCTTTGAATTTTTGATTGTTTTTGTATTCTTCTTGAATGGATTTGCAATCATTTGACATTGTTTTCATCAAATAGTCGATATCATCATTTGAAACTTTTAAAATACGTGCTACATCTCGTATTGCACTTTTAGGACTATAAGTAGCAAAAGTGGCAATATAACAAACATGTTGATAACCATATTTATCTTTTACATATTGAATAATTTCATCTCTTTTATTATCAGAAAAATCAATATCGAAGTCAGGATAATTAATTCGAGAAGGATTTAAAAATCGTTCAAAAAGTAAATTATATTTTAAAGGATCAATGGTAGTAATATTTAATAAAAATGCAATTAAAGAAGCTGCACCAGAACCACGTGCAGGACCAACAGGTATATCATGATTTTTAGCATAATTGACATAATCTGCTACCACTAAATAATAATTGGAAAATCCCATTTTAATAATTGTATTTAATTCTATTTCTACTCTTTCCACATATTCTTTTAGGTGGTCTAAATTTTTATCCTTTAAGCTTTGGTAAGATAATTCTTTTAATTTTTCATTACAATCTTGGTGAGGATAAATTTCTGGTAAAGAAAACTTAATTTTATTTATTTTTAAATGAATTGTTTGAGCAAAATTCATTAAATTCTCCAACTCTTCGCGGTCATAATAGATACTTAATAATTCATCGCTTTTTAGATAAGCTTCACGTATAGAAGGTTGATTTAAAAAGTTTTTATTTGCAGGAATATTTTGTTTTATGCAATCTAGTAAATTTAAAATGATGGTATCTTTTTCATTTTTATGATTTGCATATTGCATTGCTATACAAATGATATTTGCTTGTGATGCATACTCTTTAATTGCTTGTAAGCGCCTTTCATCAAAACCTTTATAACGATAAATCCCGATATAATACTCCTTAAAAATAATTTTTACATCATCCATAAATGCATTGGCATCAAACAAATGATTTTGAATTAGTAAATGAGCTAAATAACTATCTTCACTTGAAAGAATTAATGCGACATCTTGCGTATACAAAGATAAATTTTTAAAATCCAAATATTTTTTTTGATATTGGTTAGCTAATGAAGAGATTATGGTTAAATTTTTATAACCCAGTTCACTTTTAGCAATTAAAATGAATGGAAAGATGGCATCATTATATTTGATGGAAAGTTCAATGCCAATAATAGGTTGAATATGATTATGGATACACAAATGATAAAATTGCAAAGCGCCATGAAGATTATTATCAATTAAAGCTAAATAAGATGAGCGATTTTGTTTGCAAAATGAAATGGCATCATCAAGTGTAATCGTAGATGACAAAAAAGAATAATCCGATTTCATTTTTAAACAAAAGGCCATGACAATCACTTCTTTCTTGTAATTATATTATCATATAATTAAATTGAATGAAAGTGGAATTGTTAAAATTATTGGTCGTTGTCAATGAAAGCAAAAAAAGTAGAAAAAAGACAAAATAACTATTTACTAAAAAAAAATGTTGCCCTATAATGAAATTGTATTGATGGAGGTTTATTAAAATGACAATACCTGTTTTAGATTCTAATTTTAAGCCTGCTATTCTTGAACTTAAAAAATTTAATGAAGATGTAGCAAAATCTTTAGCTAAACAACATTTAATTATTGCTGTTGAAAGAAATAGTGGCTATGTTTATCGAAAAGAATTGGATGTTTTTGCTGATGGTGTGGATGATGAAAGAAATATCTTTATTGTTGAACGATTAATAAAATCGATATTGTGGGTTGTAGGAGGTTATAAAATTTATATTGCTGGTTCAGATGTAATTTATAACCAAATTAAATCTTTTTATACAAATGGTGGTTTTCGTGATTTTGATTATCATTTTATGTCAAATGTTTATGAACATGAAGTATGTGTTATCAAATGTGATGAAAAAAGTATTCCAATGGAAAAGAAATCTTCTGTTCCGGCTGGTGGTCATCTTGAAGGGCGAAGAATTGGCTTTGACGCAGGTGGATCGGATAGAAAAGTATCTGCAGTTGTGGATGGAGAAACCATTTATTCAGAAGAAACAGTATGGTTTCCAAAATTACATAGTGATCCTCAATATCACTATGATGGAATTTATGCTGCGATGAAAACAGCGATTGATAAAATGGGTGGAGATGTCGATGCTATTGGCGTATCTTCTGCAGGTGTATATATTGATAATAAAGCAATGGTAGCTTCATTATTTATTAAAGTTTCTAAAGAAGATTTTGATAAAAAAGTAAAAAATATTTATACGGATGTAGCACATCAATTAGAAAAAGAATTAGGCCATAAAATTCCAATCATTGTGGCTAATGATGGCGATGTTACTGCTTTAGCAGGAGCAATGGACTTAAAAGATAATTGTGTTTTAGGAATTGCGATGGGAACAAGTGAAGCAGTTGGCTATGTGGATGGTAATGGAAATCTTACTGGTTGGCTTTCTGAATTAGCTTTTGTTCCTGTTGATTTTTCTTCAAAAGCAATGATGGATGAATGGTCACTAGATATTGGTGTTGGCTGTAAATATTTTAGTCAAGATGCTGTTATTAAATTATGCCCAGCAGCGGGTATAGAATTAGACGAAAATTTAAGTTTGGCTGAAAAACTAAAATATGTTCAAAAATTGAATGCAGATGGGCATGAAGGTGCCAATAAAATTTTTGAAACCATTGGTGTATATTTAGCCTATGCTTTAGCCTATTACGCTGAGTTTTATCAAATTAAGCATGTTTTAGTTTTAGGTAGAGTAACTTCTGGAAAGGGTGGAGATACCATTTTAAATGTTTGTAAAGAAACATTAGCTAAGGAATTTCCAGAATATGCAGATTTTGATATTGGAATGCCAAGTGAATATATGAGACGGGTAGGTCAATCTATTGCTGCGGCTTCCTTACCAGAAAAAAATTAAATTAAAAGAAATAAAAAACCTCAACAATAATGAATTGTTCGAGGTTTTTTAATATGAATATAAAATATTTAAATGAATAAATGAAAAAACAAACCCATCAAAAGACCTAAAAAAGTTCCTATTGCATACCCTAGGGAACCAACGATGAGTCCAGGTGCAGTTAATTCATCATTTTTTATTTGATTTGTAATAGCTGGAATAAAGGCGGGACCATATAATCCAGCAGTTAATGTTACTAGTGTACAATCAACATCAATTTTAAAAATCTTTGCAAAGAAGATATGAAAAAGAAAAGTTCCTAAGGTTATACAGCCATAAAATAATAAAATTTTTGCAAAATCACTTCCTAATTTTGTTAAATCAAGACAACTCGATAAAGAAAAAGAAAACACTAAAATTAAGTATTGACCGACCAAATTGTTGCCTTCAGTTTCGCGAATTTGTTTATTAAATGAAGTTAAGATACCCAATACAGTCACACCAATTAAAAGACTTGGAACAACAAAATCCATCATTTTACCATCTTTTGCACCTGTTAATAACCAAATGACAACCCCTATTAAAGCACTAGTTAAGGCCATAAAAATAGCTAAAATCACACATAAAGAAACTTTCTTAACATTCTTTAAAGGAACTTTCTCTAAAGATTCATAATTTTTAATATCACTTTCTTCTTTAAGATAATGGTTATTAGTAGAGGAACTTAATATTTTTTTTAACATTGGCTTAGCCAAAAGTAAAAGAAAAATATAAAAAATTCCACCAATCATCATATCGGATAAATTAGCTAAGGCAATCGTATCATTATCCAATTTTAAAATACTACCGATAGCGTTTAAATTAGGTGTTCCTCCGGTATATAAACCAATTGCCATTCCACCTAAAATATCACTATTTTCCATCTTTTTATTCATTGCAAAAAATGTTATGGTAGTTACAATTAACAAAGATATTGTTAGTCCCAAAAAGGATAAAAGAACAGTTTTAGATAGTTTTTTAATTTCTTTTAAATTTGTACTAAATAGTAAAAGAGGAATCGCTATTCCAATAGCTAAATAACTGCCTATTTCGCCAATATCGGTGTTTAATGATGCGTTTACACCACATTTTTTTAAGATAAAAAAGAAAATAGATACCAATATTCCAAGTCCATAGGCTGTTCCAATCATTCCTAACCATTTTACAATTTTTAAATTTCGAAAAGATAACAATAGTAAAGGAATACCAAAGATAGCTAAAATTTGTATAATTGCTAAAAATATTTCCATAAATTAAATTTCCTTTCCAAATAAACGATATATTTTATATTTCTGACCACCATAATGTTGGAAAACCGAAATAGAAAGTCGATTATCTTCCATAATCGTTCCTCCTTCAAAATAATGAATGTTATCCTTTTTAAATTGTGCGATTACACAATCAAATAAACCACCAATAAGAGAACTTCCTTGATATTCAGGGATAACATATTGAAGCCAGCCTCTTACTTTGGTTATCTTGTTTTTTAAAAACAATAATTTAAAAACATTTAACCGACCCTTCATCTTTAAAAATACTTCTGCATAATCAGGAATTACAAAAATAAAACCAACGGGTCGATTGTTACCATTTTCTCGAGCAATAACAGCATATTCAGGTTTGATTAATAATTTTAATTTTTTTACAAAAGATTGAATTAATTCTAAAGATGGTGCCTCTTGATAATTTATATCATTAGTTGATTGGTTGAATATCCATTGAATATCTTTTAAATCATTGTCAATATTTTTAAATTGAATAGTATCATAATGAACATTTAATCTTTTTCTTGAATATATCCCAAATTTATGAGAAATTTCAATAGCCTTATCATCAATGACTTTTTGTATGGTATAAGTGTCAAAAGCCTTTTTAAATCCTATTTTTTCAAGTAATTGACCATAATAAGAATAATTATAAGATAAAAACATACTGGAGATACTTTCATAATGATTCATTAGAATACCTCTTCTTGTTTCAGGATCATAAGGACAAAACGGACCTTCAATGTAGTGAGCTTCATTTTGTTTCATATCTTCCATAATACAATGAAATAATTCTTGTACAGCTTGAATATTATTATAAGCATCAAAAAATGAAAAATAACACATTTTTTCTTTTCTTTTTGGATTATAAGTAAAAGTGTAAAGAATTCTCGCTACAATCTTATTATTTTCTTTAATATATAATGCTTTGTATTCCTTGGTTTTTAATACATAATGAAAAAGTTCTTTTTTTTGACTATTAAAAAAAGGAAAAATAAAGTTTTTTTCATCTTTATAAAGATCTTTCACAAAATCGATAAATTTTATTATTTCTTTTTTATTTTGTACATGAATGACCATTTTCATCGCCCTATTTATTATATCACTGCATTTTTAGTCAGGTAATGCTTTTTTTATTTAAAATGCAACGAATAATTATGAATTGTGAATTATCACAAAATAATTATACGTTTGATTGTAACCTATTAGTTAAAATGATATAATATTAAAAATAGTAAAGGAGGTTATTATGAATAAAAAATTCAAGATATCTATTATTTTTGCAATAATAGGAACATCTTTAATGTTATTAAATTATATCATCAACGCTATTTCAATGATTCCTTATCACCGCTACTTAACTATTTTTGATTCAGTTTTAAAACCTTACTATTTACAATTTTTAGTAGAAATATATGGAATTTCAGGACTTGAAGATTTTAAATTATATTATTATTTATATATTGTCATTTCAAATATTTTAGGAATGCTTATAGCTTTGACGGGCTTTATTTTAAGTTTAGTTTGTATCAAAGATTGTAAATTATCTTTTTCTGACTTTCAAAAAAGAAAGACTTTACATATATTTTATATTGTATTTATTGGCTTAAATTTGGTTTTTAAAGGTATAAATAATTTTTTAGAAATCTATTCACCTTCTTCTTATTTATCTTCTTCTTTGCTTGGTCCTGTATTTTTATTAGCTCTTATTTTTGCTATAATCGCTGTTGTAACGAATAAAACTTCAGCTAGAATACAAAATAATTATTTAACCTATGGAAATGATCCGTTTGCAAAAGATGAAAATGGTGAAAGTATTTACGCAAATGAAAAGAAAATAGAGGAAAAACTACATGACGAATATGTCATTGAAAAACAACAAAGTGAAGAAAACTTAAAAAATGCTTTTGAACAATTGGCACAAATAGAAAAATCTTATAAAAATGGTGAAATACAAGAAGAAGAATACAAAAATAAAAAACAAGAACTGTTTCGGCAGTTAAATGAAAAAAAATAGAATTTTATAAAGTAGGATTTAGAATATAAAACGAATAAATGATTGATAAAATAATAATGGTGGTGAGCGTATGTACAAACGAGAAAATTGTAGAACAGTTTATGTCGGGAATGTTCCACTTGGTGGTAATCAGCATATTGTTATTCAATCAATGTGCAATATAAAAACATCAAATTATGAAGATGTTATCAACCAAATTTTAAGATTAGAAGAATATGGATGTGAAATCGTACGTGTTTCAATTTTAGATGAAGATGATGCAAGAGCCATTAAAGAAATAAAAAAGAAGATACATATTCCTTTAGTAGCAGATATTCATTTTGATTATCATCTTGCTTTACTTTCCATTGAAAATGGTATTGATAAAATAAGAATTAATCCTGGAAATATTGGCAGTGAAGAAAATATAAAAAAAGTAGTCAATGCCTGTAAAGAAAATTCTATACCGATTCGAATTGGCATAAATTCTGGTTCTTTAGAAAAAGATTTACTTGAAAAATATGGAATAAGTGCCAAAGCGATGATTGAATCGGCTAAAAGACATGTAAGCATATTAGAAAAGTATCAGTTTCAAAATATTGTTTTATCTTTAAAATCCTCATCTTATCAAATAAGCAAGGAAGCTTATGAAATGGCTAGTAAATTGTTTGACTATCCATTGCATATTGGTATTACAGAGCCAGGTCCTTTAATTCCAGGTATTATCAAGACAACCTTAGGTTTATCTGAATTAATCGATAAAGGAATAGGATCGACCATTCGTATTTCATTATCCGATGATCCAATTAAAGAAATAAAAGTAGCTAAGCAATTATTATTAGCTAAAAACTTAATAAGCATGCCTACTTTGACATCTTGTCCGACATGTGGCAGAACACAAATTGATTTAATAAAATATGTAAATGAAATCGAAGATTTCCTTTATAAAATTAAAAAGCCTATAAAAGTGGCTATTATGGGTTGTGTTGTCAATGGCCCTGGAGAGGCTCGTGATGCTGATATTGGCATTGCTGGTGGGCGTCAATCTGCTGTTTTATTTAAAAAGGGGAAAGTTATAAAAACGATACAAGAAGATAAAATCGTCGAAGAATTAATGAATGAAATTCAGAAAATGTAGTTAAAATATTTTTTCTTTCATATAATAATATGGTGATATTATGGATCGAATGTATTTAAAGGCTTATTTATCTAAAGTAAATGAAAATGCTGTGATTGCTTTTGCAAGAAATCACAACATCAATTTATCTTATATAGAAGCTAGTAATGGTTTGTATTTTATTAGAACTCATTTTGATGAGCTATTAAATTGTTACGACAAAAAGGAGTATATTTACTATTATTTCAGTGATCCTTTTGCATATAAAATGTATCAATTGATTACAATCATTATGAATAAATTATAAAGCCATCTTATTTGCCTTCATTTGAATCAAATGTAGGCATTTTTTTATTTATTTTTGCTTTATAATTTGCCATTTTTCTACTAATTTTTCTAAAGTATAGGAAGCATTAGCAGAACTTGTTGATGGTAATAAAGTGGCCATATATGCTAAACTTGGAAAATAGTAAAGAAAAAGCTCAAAAGCTTTTTTTCCATTTAAAAAGATTTTTTCAATAGGATAATGAGCAAGAATAAAAGGAATATTTGTAGGCTGAACATTTTTAATGCTTTGGTCACTTGAACCTTGTATATCGCATTCATCAATAACATCATATAAAGCAATGTGATGTTTTTTTAATAATTGCTTTTTGTTTTCGATATTCTCATCTGTAAAATTTTCCTGAAAAATAACTTCTAATACCTTATAAAAGCGATTGTTAGGATGCATATAGTAAAATTTCTTTTTTCTAGATTGTACACTAGGAATAGAGCCAAGTATTAGAATTTTTGAATCCTTAAAAAGAACAGATTCAAATTCATGTTGAACATGTACCATATTATTTTTGATAATAAGAGATAATCTCTTCTTTCATTTTTACATCAAAAGTCTTATTTAAAATAGAAGTTATTTCAAATTTATATGGTGGAAAAGAATCCTTACTTTTTTCATCCTTTTTTACATAAGGTGTTTCCAATATAAAAATTTTATCTTTTAAAAATGGATGGTATATAAACTGAATTAAAGTTTCAAATCCAATTTTTCCAAAACCAAAGTTTTCATGACGATCTTTATGAGAATTTCTTTCATTCTTGGAGTCATTAATATGGCAGACTTTTAAATAATTCAGTCCTATAACTTGATTGAAATCGGATAATAATTCATCCAGTTTAGTTAAATCGTAACCTCCATCATGAATGTGGCATGTATCTAAGCAAACACCAATATTTTCTTTTTTTTCAATTTTATCAATAATATAGGCAATTTCTTGAAAAGTTTTGCCAATTTCCGAACCTTTACCAGCCATTGTTTCTAATAAAATAATAACATTTGGTTGTATTTGTATAGCTTTATTTAATAAATCTGCGATTTGATCCATGGACTGGTAGCGGTCAAATTCCATGGATGCTCCTGGATGCAAAACTAAATATTTACATCCCATATGAAAAGTGCGATTCATTTCATTCACTAAAAGGTTAAAAGAAACTTTTGATTTTTCTAAATTGAGATTTCCTAAATTAATTAAATAAGGAGCATGTACGATAACATTATTAACATCCATTTTACATTCTTTCATTAATGATTTTGCTTCTTCAATCTGAAGTTTTTCAAGAGGTGTTCGAATACTGTTTTGTGGAGCACCGGTATAAAACATAAATGTATTAGCACCATAAGATAAAGCTTCTTGTACAGAACCTAAAAAATATTGAGGACTACCCATCCCAACATGACACCCAATTTTTAACATTTTACTCTTCCCCTTTACTACGTTTAATAGCTCTTTCTTTTATTCTTTTTTTTATATCCTTTTGAATGACCTCACGACGGTGTTTTCTTTTAACTTTTTCGACGGCTTGTTTTACTTTCTTTTTATAATTAGGCTTTATTGTTTTACTTTTTTTTATTCTAACGACTTTGTTAATTTCTTTTTGTAAATTATCATCCGTCTTTTTTTGACTTTTACGTTTGTTTCTTGCATCAAAATCTTTTAATTCTTTCCATTCGCCATTTTTAATTTCTTTAACTGAAAATACAATCCCTTGTTCTTCTAATTTTTTAATACTTTCTTTATCATCTTTATCAAAGATTGTAATGCATTGACCATGCATATTTAATCTTCCGGAACGTCCAGCACGGTGAATATAGAATTCTAAATTATTTTTAGGAAAGCCAAGCGAAATCACATGGCTGACACCATCAATATCAATCCCTCTTGCAGCAATATCTGAACAAACAATAAAACGATATTGTCCATTAAGAGCTCTTTTGATATTCCCTTTTCTTTCGCGCGCTGCTAAATCACCATGAATAATGCCACAGTCGATAGAATGATTTATCAAAAAATGATAGATAGACTCCACTTCTTCTTTTTTATTACAAAAAATTAAACATATGTAAGGATTAAGATTTGAAACAATTTCTAATAAAGTTTCCTCTTTTTCTTTCCCCCTTAGAGGATATAAAATATGTTCAATTTGGTGATTATAATCTGTTTGATTATCTTGAAGGATTAACGGTGATGAAAAATATTTATGGATAAATTGTCGAATGCCAGCAGGAATTGTGGCTGAAAAAACCATTATTTGAGCATTTTTACATAAAAATGCGACACGATCCACTTCATTGAGAAATCCCATTTCAAGAGTCATATCCGCTTCATCAATAACAAGTGTTTTTACATCTTGTAAATTTAATAGTCCTTCTTTTACTGCAATTTCATTAATTTTTTCCGGTGTTCCGATTAAAATTTGAGGAGTAGAAATGATTTTATTTTTTTCTCTTAAAGTATCCACTCCACCGGTAAGACAAGAAATTTTAATATCAAAATGAACAAAAAACTCTTTGCATCTTTGCGTAGTTTGGATAGCAAGTTCGCGAGTTGGAACTAAAATAATCGCTTGTAGTTTTTTCATGGACTCATTTAGTTTATTTGCAATTGGAATGATAAAACAATGTGTTTTACCAGAACCTGTTTTTCCTTTACATGCTAAATTTTCATTCTTTAAAGCATGAGGCAATACTAATTTTTGTGTTGTTGTAGGCTCAAAAAAATGAATTCCTTCAATTGCTTTTAATGTTTTTTCATTTAGATTAAATTCGTTAAAAGTTCCCATAATATACCTACCTCATCATCAATAAAAAATTAAAAATTGCAAAATAATCATCATTACTATCTTGAAATAAAAAATAAAATAATAAAAAAACGAGCGCAACAACCAATAAAGAAAGAAATACAATAACAATAATTTTTGCTGTAGAAATTGGATAATTTCCTACAAATTTACCATTTTGACCATTGCAAAGGAAATTGTATTTTTTATTTTTATAAGTATAATGACCATTGTAAATAGGCGCCATTATTTGTTTGAAAGTGACATCAGAGAAATTGGTCTTAAAATTTAAGTTTGAATAAGTATCTCCGCCAATGTCTTTTATACAAGCTATTTTAATATTTTCCATCATAGTAGTTTTAGCGCTTTCAAAGCCTTGTTCTAAAGAGATAGATGGTTTTTCCGTATAGTAACCTAATAAAAATTTCTCTTGAAATTTTTCCATTTTTGCAAAATCGTAAGAAGCAATTTTACTAACGTATTGATTTAAATAGTTGTTAGTACCATTAATCAAGATATCATCAAAGTGAATTTGTATCCGACCAGTTCGATAAGTCCATCTTGTATGTCTTTCACTGACTACTTTTGTACCATTTTTAGTATGGACAGTTCTCGTAGTATAATAATAATCACCACGATACCCCGTATAGTTTGAATCTGTTTTTGCATCAAAAGTATAAAACGGGATGTAAAAAGCAGAATAGGATGGGTGTAATTGCCCTTTCTTAAATTTTTTAGGGGCAAAAAATTTTTTCTTTATCCAAAGATGAAATTGTTTCTTTACATCATTTTCATTTAATAGAAAAGGAACAATTCCATTAATTTTGATAATTTCGTTTTCCTTATCTTCGACAACAACTCGATTTGAACCACAAAATGGGCATTGTACGGAAACTGTTCGTTCGTTTAATAAGATAAGTCCACCACAATCTTGACAATGAATCGTCCTTTGCTTTTGATGGGTAATGGCAGCATTTTGAATTTTTTTTAATGTATCCAAGTAGTTTACTTCTTCATCATCCAATTTACCAGTTCCTAAAGACTGAATATCAAATTCAGAATCACAACTTATACATTTTATTTTTTTAGTTCCTGGAAGAAATTTTAATTCAGAACCACAATTTGGACATTTACTATTTATATATTCTTCTTGTATCGTTTTCGTATTATTTTCTTCCATAAATATTCTCCTTTTTATAGAAACAAACTGCAACTTTCTAAGTTGCAGTTAATTTTTTTTAAATTGTTAAAGTTTTTCACCACATTCAGGGCAAAACTTTGTTCCAATAGGAAGTTCCTTGTTGCAATGAGGACATTTTACAAAGCGTACTTCTTGATTTGCTCCACATTCAGGACAAAACTTAGAATTTGCTTTTATTGTAGCACCACATTTAATACAAGAAGTTTTCTTTTCAACTAAAGGCTTACCACATTCAGGACAGAATTTTCCTGAATTGACAGTAGCATTACAATGAGGGCAAACGACTTTTGCTTCTTGTGTTTGAGCATTTTGAGCCATTGAATTTGCCATCATTTGTCCAAATCCAAGTCCAGCACCAAGTCCTACTCCAGCACCTGCCATTCCCCCTGGGTTTCCAGCAGCAGTCTCAATCGCATTGGCAGCTTTAAATTGAGTGTATGTATTCATATTTCCTAAAACATTAATAGAAGATTTTTGGTCAATCGCTTTTTCAACTTCATTAGGTAAGGAAATATTTTCAACAATGACATCTTGTACTTTTAAACCCATTGAAGCTAATTTTTCACAAACCTTTATCGTCGTTCCATTGCCAATTTCAATATATTTAGTAGGAATATCTAAAACAGGCATTTTTTGTTCAGCAAGAAAATCAGTGAAAGATGAAACGACAATGGACTTTGCATAATCAACAATTGAATTGACACTATATTTCTCAGCGGTTCCAAAAACTTGCTTTAAAAAAGTTGCAGCATCACTCACTTGAATAGAATAAGTACCAAAAGCACGTATACGTACTACACCAAATTCAGCATCTCGTAAAGCAAAAGGATTGGAAGTACCCCATTTTTTGCCTTGGAATTGCTTTGTATTTACAAAATAAACTTCTGCTTTAAAAGGTGAATTAAAATCATATTTCCAAGATTGTAATTTTGTTAAAACAGGTAAATTCGCTGTAGTTAATTTATATCTTCCAGGATTAAATACGTCTGCAATTTCTCCTTCATTCACAAAAATGGCTACTTGAGATTCTCTAACGGTTAATTGAGCTCCATTTTTTATTTCTTTTCCATCAACTGGAAAACGATAAACCATTAAATCATCCTGATTATCATTTGTCCATTCAATAACATTTAATAATTGTTTTTTCAAAAAGCCCATATAAACACCTCTTTCTTTATTTATATTCTTAATTATACTTTAAAAGTATAAAATTATCAATGGGTATTAAAATAGCACTTAGAATTTAATCACTTAAGATTCAAAAGGTAAATGAATCCATTGAGAAATGATTTCAATATCATAAGGAGGAATAAATAATTCGAATTCTTCCTGGTTATCTTGAATGGTGAGGCTATAATAATAACGGCACATAATCAAACCATTGCTATTTTGATAAGTTTTATAATTTTTATATTTTTTAGAGTTGACTGGTTCATCTTTATTCCATGAGGGTAAAACACATAGTTTCTTAACTTTTTTAATTTCTTTAAAAAAAGTAAGTGGTACTTCATAGCAAGATTTCAAATCATAAAAACATAAACAATCATTTTTAACAAAAACATTGACAGCTAAATTATTAAAATCGAATAAATTCATTGCGCCGTTTCTTACTCTTCTTTTTCCTTTTTTATCGATGATATACTTAAAAGAAAGCACATCAATTTCAAAAGTATCTTGAGGTATTCCTAATTGTACTTTTGCCAGATCAATAACCTCTTGAAAAGTTTTAGTTAATTTTGTAAATTCATCCTTTTTAGCGATGGATTTAAATCTTTTTCTTTTTATAACGACTAAAATGATAAAAACGATAAGAAAAAATAAAATAAGATAAAGTAAATAAGGTGCTTTATGATAAATTTCTTTAAATGTTAAGCTTTCTACTAAAACTAATCTAAAAAATATACTAAAAAAAAGTATAAATAATAAAACAGATGAAATATAGATAACATTTAAAAACATAGGTAAAGACATTTTCTTTTGTAAATCTTTAAATTTTAAGGTAGTTTCATCTATCATTTTAGATAAACTCTCATCAATTTTCCCCGTTAAAAATTTATTTCCGTCGAAAGTTAAATTATTCTTATCTTGAGTGACTTCAATTCCAAAAAAGTTTTTCATGGTTATCTCCTCGTATTTTTTACAAGTGTTTTTATTGTAAAAGAAAATAGATTGAAAAAGATAGATAAAGAGAAGAAAACTAAAATTGTTTTACAAGATCTACTAATATCAACTATGAGTTGTGTCGCTTCAAAATTTGTTTTAGCATAGTGAATAAAAATGATAAAAAGAATAAAATGTATTATTGAGAGTATAAAAGTCCCTTGTACTCTAAAATTAAATAATTGCACTATTAAAATCAAGATTTGAAGAATAAGCATAATGAGAATAAATGCTTTTATTCCTTTTGCAGCTAAACAAGTAGACTCGTTAAAAATAGCCATATCATTTAAAAAAGTATTTTTGTTTGAAAAATCTAGAAATGTATTAGAAAATTGATACGTTCCCATTAAAGAAAAATTTACTTCTTTAAAAGTATAAATTTCAAAGGTGTTAACAATTTTTGCGTTTCCCACAAATAATTCTCGTTGAAAGCAAAAAACGACAGCTAAAACGATAAAAACTAAAGTGAGAATATGAAAAATAAAAACGAGAGGTTTAGATAAATTTTTGATAATTTGCATATAAACACCAACTTTCCATAATCATTATAAAGGAATTTAAATTTTTTGTAAATTCTTTTCATTATTATAGATTTCGTAACAACAATTACCTACAAAGTCCAGGCAAATAATGATAATATCTTTTTTCCCTTTTTTAAAGACAGTTAGATATAATATTTTTTTCATATAAAAAATGGGATTGACTATATTAAAAGCGCTTTTTGCCATTTTATACGAACGATAAAGCAGTTGAAAAGTTTTATGATTGTAAAAATTCATGATAGGTCGAGCAACATTTTCTTCAAAAGAAAGTAAAGTGGCAATATGTACATTTTTAATATCTTTACAAAGTGGATGATCGATAAATCGCTTCAATTTTTTTTGAACAATTAAAATCCCACCTAAAATTTCATTGACAGAAAGTTCATATAAGGGATATTTCTTATCTGAAAAAGACTGTTGAGAAATTTCTTTTATTTCATAAATTAGAGAACTAATAATTTTATCTTTCATATTATTTTTCTTTTGATAAAAGTCAACATAAGCCTTTTTTGATATTTCTCGAATTTGATGATTTTTATTATATTTAGATAAAATTTTGGAAAATAGAGCACAAGAGAGCATAACCATTAGAAAAAAAGCAAAAACAGCACCAAAAAAAAGATTCGCTATATTCCAAAAAGTAAGTTTCTCTGCAAAATTAGTCATGTTTCATTTCACTCCTTTTGGATAATTTTAAAGCCCTTTTATTTTCCTTTTCAATTTGTTTTTGTTCTTTTTTCGTTAAATCAGTAAATGTTAATTCTTGTTTGCTATAAAGTTTATTGATATCTTCACCAATTGTGTAAATGATTTCTTCAAATTCAACATTCATAATATTTCCACCAATTTTTGTGGCCATTTTTTTTCCAATATGAAAAAATTTATTCTTAATCTTACCAAAAAAGCTAACTTTTTTGCTTTGCGTATCCTCTACTTTTTTGTTTTTATCGAGCATTTCAAAAACAAAAGAGATTTTCTTATCTTTTAAAGAATGGTTAGTTAATACATCCACAATTTGTAAACGTTCTTGTAGCAATTTATCTAAGATATAATTTATTCTTGAAACGCTATAGGATAAAAAATCCACTAGTTGCTCCAAAGAAATTTCAAACATGGGATCAGATGATGAAGGATAATAAAGAGCAGCAATCGATTCCATCATATTCAAAATGATTTTTCCTAATCCTTCTACTTTGTTTTTTATTTCAGCATTTTGATAAATATTTTGATAAACATCAATGTTTGCCAAAATTACATTTTTATATTCATCATGAATAGTAATATTTTTTTGAATTATTTTTTCTTTAATTTTTTGTTTTGGCTTTGAAAGCAGAAAAATAATGAAAATAGCCAGGAAAAATACAAAAATTCCTATACCACAACCAATTGCAAAATAAATTAGATTTAATGCATGACCTGAAAATTTATTATTTAAATAATCCATTAAATCTGAAAAAATAGATAGAATCATGAAATTTCCTCTCGAGTAGTTATTAAATAACTACTATTATTATAGCATGGACTTTTCATTTAATAAATTGACAATTTTAAGTTCTTGGAATAATATTTACTTAGAGGTGTTGCCTATGCTTAATAATTTTCAATATATAAAATTATTACCATGCTTTAAAAAGAAAGTAGTTACGTTTAGTTTTGATGATGGAACTTATCAAGATATGGAAATGATCAATCTTTTAGATGCTTTAAAGTTGAAAGCAACCTTTAATTTAAATTCTGCTTTAATGAATGAAAAAGGTTCATTTGTAATCAATGATTGGCTAGTAAACTATCGAATTCCCGAAAATATTATTCGTCATGTTTATAGAAATCATGAAGTTGCTGCTCATACTTCACATCACTATAATCTTAATGAATTAACGGAAAATGCTTTAAAAGAGGAAATTGATGATGATCTTTATCGATTAAGTCAAATGACAAAAAGAAAAGTAATCGGTTTTGCCTATCCATATGGAATTTATAATGAACAAATTATTGAACGGTTAAAAAAATGTAACCTTATCTATGCAAGAAGTACAAATTCTTCCTATGATTTTCATTTGCCTGAAGATTGGTTTACTTATGGTGGTACTTGTAACCTTTCTGATTCACAAATGACAATGTTAGTTAATAGATGGCTAAAATTAAAACCTAAAACAATAAAATTATTTTATATTTGGGGACATAGTTATGAATTAGATATGTTTCATGAACATGAAAAAATATATCATTTATTTTCGAAACTTGCTAATCAACAAGATACATGGTATGCTACAAATGGTGAATTAATCTCTTATTTAAACGCTTTTGAAAAATTATCTTATGATTACAGTCGACACCAATTCAAAAATGACTCCAGTTATGATTTATATATTCAAATAAAGCAAAATCATTACATCATCCCTAAGAAAGGAACATTTGTTTATGAAGAAAAAAAATAAAAAAAAGATAAAAGTTACGAAAACATCTTGGTTTTGGCTATATTATGTTACCGGCATCCTTTGCATTTTACTTTCGATAATATTTGTACCTTTATGGGAAGAAGTAAAAATAGAAGTGTTTTGGAGCAAATGGTCTAGATATGCATTAGGAATCATGATGGCCACAGCGATATTAGTTTATGTATTTAGTGTATTAATAAAAAGATTAAAAGCGGTAGGACAACATAAAGTAGTGCGAATCATCATGGGAGTAGAATTTTCTTTTATGATTTTATTATCTGCTTTTTGTATCATAAAATCTATTTTATTGGATAATCAAAAATTTCAGTTTTTTAATACTTTAGAAATTGTTGCCATTATTATGTGGTTAAGAGGGTTTGTAGAAATTATTAATGCTTATTATTTTGACAAAAAGAGTGAACAAAAATATCCTATTTGGTTTTTACTAATCAATGTATTCTTATTATCAGGTAGTCCTTTGCTTTTAGTATTAGGAATTAAATATAATCAAAATGTTGATTTATTTGTGAGTTATGGTTTTTGTTTCTTATTATTATTTTTTGGAGCATTTTTATGTATTATGGGTGTTTTAACCAAACCAATAAAAGTTCTTGAAGAGCCTGCTGATGACGATTCTGTTGCCTTAAATGAAGATAAAACATCTCAAAATAAGAATGAAACACTCGATGAATCCACCATTTTTGAAGAAAAGAAAGATGATTTGGACTCAAAAGAAAAAAACTTACCTGTACAGGTAGAAGCAGAAGAAAAAAATTAAAAAAGTTTATGCAAAGCATAAATTTTTTTTAGATTAAATGTCTACAAAAAACTTGATTTTAGTTGACAATTGATGTAAGATACAAAGCGGTGATAATAAATGAATTTAAAGGAAAAAATACTAGAATATCTCATAGAAAATGAAACTTCTGTTTCTGGTCAAAAAATGGCTGACTTATTTCAAGTGTCTAGAGGGGCAATATGGAAATCGATTCAAAGTTTAAATGCAGAAGGCTATGAAATCGAAGGAAAAAACAATTCGGGTTATTTCATCCATCCAGTGATGAATATTATTTCTGAAAAATGGCTACAAAAATATCTTCATCAACCTTTTCACATTGATGTTTTAGATGAAG
The DNA here is from genome assembly GCA_902491575.1 of uncultured Bacillota bacterium. GTDB lineage: Bacteria > Bacillota_I > Bacilli_A > RFN20 > CAG-631 > CAKPXW01. The sequence goes on along the minus strand of CABUID010000009.1, from coordinate 4,631 downwards.
TCGATTCAACATCAACTTATTTAAAAAAAATAATTGACGGGCAAAGTATTCCTTGTCTTGCTTGTGCATACCATCAATCAGCAGGAAGAGGTAGAACAGGAAAATCATTTTTTTCACCAGATAATGGACTTTATTTTTCTTTAGCTTTTAAAGTGGATGAAAAAGTCGATTTAACGATGATTACGATTAAAGCAGGGATAGCTGTATTACATGCTTTAAAAAATATAGTACATAAAGATTGTCAAATAAAATGGGTAAATGATATTTATTATCAACATAAAAAAGTTTGTGGTATATTAAGTGAAGCGATGATGGATTTTGAAAGTGGAAAAATTGATAGTATTATTATTGGTATAGGTATTAATTTGTTTGTTGATAAATTCCCAGTAGAATTAGAAGATATCGCTACATCACTAGATATAAAAAAATGTAATAAAAATCTTCTAATTGCTTCTATAGTTAACGAAATTATGAGTAATTGCAATGCAATGCAATTAATCCATGAGTATAAAGAAAATTGCATTATTATGAACAAGATGGTTCATTTTAAGATGAATGGTAATGAGTATACAGGCTTAGCAATAGATATAAACGAAAAAGGAAATTTATTAGTAAAAGTCAATGATGAAATAATGATATTAAAAAGTGGAGAGGTTAGTTTAGGAAGTAAAAAATATGAGTAACGAAGAAATGAAAAAGAATATAAAAACAAAAGATAAGCATGAATTAAGAAGAAAAATTATCAAAGATATGGCAGTTGTTGCGTTATTTTTTGCGCTTTTAACGGTAAGTACTTTTATTCGCATTCCCTTGCCTTTTGGAAATTATTTGACACTCCAATTAGAAGTGGTCATATTAATCGGTTTTATTTTAGGACCAAAGTTAGCTTTAATTACTACAGGATTATATGTATTTGTCGGTCTTATGGGTATTCCAATCTTTGCTGCAGGTGGTGGGATTTCTTACATTTTTTTACCAAGTTTTGGCTACATTTATGGATTTATTATTTCCTCTTTCTTTGTTGGATTATTATCGAATAAAACAAAGAATATGAATGTTTTAAAAAGTATAGGAATTTCCTTATTGGGAATTGCTATTATATATATATTTGGTTATCTACATCAGTATATAATTTATAATTTTTATTATGAGAATCAACCTTTAGCTTTAAAAGAGATCATTTTATCTACAATGGCATTTGCGGTTCCAAAAGATTTAATTTTGGGTGTCTTGTGTGGTTTAATATCTGTTCGGTTGAAAAAAATATATCAAAAAATTTATAATCATTAATAGATAAAAAAGATATGAAATGATCAATATAAATAAGTTTTATATCTTTTTTTGTTGCTTATATAAAAGAAGTAATATAGAATAATATTGAAATACATTAATGAATTATATTCATTAATGATATATTTGTATGAGGAGTAATTATGGAAAAATTGGGGTTTAAAACTTATTTAAAAAAAAGAATTCAAAGCGATAAAATTTTTGTATGTATTTCCTTAATCTATATTTTACTATTACTTGGAACTAGTATTTATTTTATTGCCACTTTACAAATAAGAAATTTTTTGATGTCATTTTGTTTTATTTTTTTTGTACCTTTAATACTGGTAGTTGAAAAATGGTTGAAAATAGAAATAGTTCCCTTATTAGTATTTTTAATTTATTTTTTAGCTTACGGTAGTATTTTAGGAACTGCATTTGATGTTTACAATAAAATTCCTTTTTTTGATAGTCTCTTACATGGTATATCCGGTGTGATTTTTGCATGTGTTGGATATACCATTATGGAATTGTTTATTGGAAAGGCGAATGGATGGAAACAAAGAATGGGCTGTCTAGTTTTTGGTGTTTGTTTTTCTTTGGCTATTGCTGTTTTATGGGAATTATTTGAATATGCTGGTACTGTGTTATTAGGTTACGATATGCAAGAGGACACCTGTATTTATGGTTTTAAATCCTATTATTTGTCCAATAGTCATAATGAAATATTTGATGTGCATCATATTTCAAAAACAATCATTTATTATGGGGATAATCAAATTCTTGAATTAAATGGTTATTTAGATATTGGATTAATTGATACCATTATGGATATGTTTGTTTGTTTCCTATTTAATTTGCTTTTTGTAATTTTGATGATTATCGACCGATTTGTGCATCATCGAATTTCAAAATTCATTTTACCAAAGATAAGAGAAATTTAAATTATAAAAATTATGGAAGAAATGTATTTTCTTTCATTTTTTTTTGCATACTAATTTTATAGACAATTTTAAGGAGTTAGGAAAATCATAGACAAATCACACATATATTTTTGTATTGATTTAAAATCGTTTTATGCGTCTGTAGAATGTGCAGAAAGAGGTATAAACTCTTTGACATCAAATTTAATTGTAGTAGACCCATCAAGAGGACAAGGAGCAATTTGTTTAGCTGTCTCCAGTAACTTGAAAAAATTAGGAGTTAAAAATCGTTGCCGTTTATACGAAATACCGAATAATATTGATTATATGATGGCTATTCCAAGAATGAAAAAATATATTGAGTATTCCTCTTGGATATATTCTATTTATTTAAAATATATAGCAAAAGAAGATATTTATGTTTATTCAATTGACGAATGCTTTTTAGATGTAACATCTTATTTAGATTTATATGGAATGACGGTGCAAAAATTAGCGAATATGATTATAGAAGATATTTATCAAACTACGAAAATAAGTGCTACTGCAGGAATAGGTACAAATATGTTTTTAGCTAAAGTAGCATTAGATATTTTGGCAAAACATTCATCCAATAATATAGGTTATTTGGATGAAGAAATATTTAAACAAAAAATTTGGCATCATCAGCCAATTACAGATATTTGGAATATAGGACCAGGTATTGCAAAAAGATTGAAAGAAAAGTTTAATATAATGGATTTATATGGAATCTGTCATTGTGAGGAAGATAAATTGTATAAGGAATTTGGGGTAAATGCAGAATTTTTAATAGATCATGCAAAAGGCTTTGAAAGTTGTACAATAGAGGATATTCATCAATATAAAGCCAAAAGTAATTCGTTATCTAATAGTCAAGTATTGTTTGAAGATTATTGTTTTGAAGATGCATTATTAGTTTTAAAAGAAATGGTTGATTTACAAGTACGTGAAATGGTTGGACTTCATTTAGTTTGTGATACAATTTCTTTATCTGTACATTATTCAAAAGAAATAAGAAAAGCATCAAGAGGTGTTCGAAAATTAAATGAAGTAACAAACTCTTATCGTCTTTTAAAAGAATATTTTATAAATCTTTTTAATGAAATAGTTGATAAATCACAATTGATTCGGAAAATAAGTATTGGATTTAAAAATGTAGTTGATGAAGAATACAAAAGTTATCATTTGTTTTTTAATGAAAAAGAAGAAAAAAAAGAACGTGACTTACAACTTACTTTATTAAAAATTCAAGATAAATATGGTAAAAATTCAATTTTAAAAGGAATGAATGTGCAAAAAAAATCGACAACTAAAAAACGAAATAAGCTTATTGGAGGACATAATGCGGAATAAGTCTAAGGACAGAGCGAGACAATTTATGCCATTTGATAGTTTAAAAGGTTTTAAAAACGCCATTAAAGCAAAAGAAAAAATTATTGTTCAACCAAAAGAATTATCTGAAGATACAGAAAAAAGTTTGCAATATAAAATCATCCAAATTCAAAAAGGAATGATTGTCAAAATTATATTTTATCAGAACTATGAATACATGGTTATTGAAGGAATGGTTTCAAAAATAGATATTGAAAACAAAAATATTACAATTGTAAAAACGATTATAGATTTTAAAGATATTTATGAAATTAATGGTCAAAATATAAAAGATTTAAATGATTAGTTTTTTTATTGAGGTTAGATATCTTCGATAACTATAAATTATAAAAAGTAAAAATGAGTTAATAAAAAATTTTTAAAATTATCTTTTATTTATGATTGTGTATAGTTATAAAAAAAGACCAAAATACATTTTGATCTTTTTGTCATTAAATAAATTTAATTCAAATTTTATTGATCTGATTTACCGGTAGGCCCTTGAGGAATAACTAGATTTAAAATAAAATTTGGAGATACTCCAGTAATGGTTGCACTTGCTTTAGAACCAGGTGCTCCTGTTTCAACCGTTCCGATTTTAAATGTCAAATCTTCGCAACATGCTCCTGTTGGTCCTGTTGCTCCTCTTGCACCAGTAGCTCCAGTAACACCAGTAGGCCCAGTAACACCAGTAGGCCCAGTAACACCAGTAGGTCCAGTAGCACCAGTAGGACCAGTAGCACCAGTAGGACCAGTAACACCAGTAGGTCCAGTAACGCCTGTAGGTCCAGTCACACCAGTAGGACCTGTCACACCAGTAGGACCAGTAGCACCAGTAGGTCCAGTAACGCCTGTAGGTCCAGTAACACCAGTAGGCCCTGTTACACCAGTAGGACCTGTTACACCAGTAGGTCCAGTCACACCAGTAGGTCCAGTCACACCAGTAGGACCAGTAGCACCAGTAGGTCCAGTAACACCAGTAGGACCAGTAACACCAGTAGGACCAGTAACACCAGTAGGTCCAGTAACGCCTGTAGGTCCAGTCAC
>CABUID010000008.1 GCA_902491575.1 uncultured Bacillota bacterium | reverse complement strand
CCATTTTTTTATTCTTTCCTTTCTTTTTTCTATTTTTTTTCTTTTCTTTTTTTAATATATTTTTATTGCTGTTTTTATGGCTACAAAAGTATTGTGGTCAATGTTATTTGCTATTTCTAGAACATCTATTTGTCTTTTCAGTGATTTTTCTAATATATCTTTTAACAATGACACTTTGTTTTTCTTTTGTAAATAGGAAGATACATCTTCAAAGGATATGAGCAAGTCAATATCACTTTCTAATGTATCTTCATCTTTGCTAAATGAACCAAATAAAGAAATATGATTTATCTTTAAATAATCTTTAAACATGTTTTTATAAATAAGAATTTCATTTATAATTTCTTGTTTTGTTAATTTTCTGCTAGTTGGCTCATCAAGTATTTGTTGAGTTAAAATAAGATTCATAATCGTTTCTTTTGCTATTTTATGATTTTGATTTAACTCGTTTTGAAGTAAAAAAACTTCGTTTTTATTGAATAATAATGTTGTATAATCATATTTATAAACTAAATAATAAAGCCATTGTAAACAAATGACATCATCATTTGTTAATTCTTTAATCAGCTGTGTAATATTTTCGATAGTTTCCAATATTGTTTCAGGATTTATACCATATAAGGTATTAATTAGTTTTAGCACCAACATATTATCCACTAATCTTTCATATAAAATGTAATACCATTTCTTAATTAATGAATCATCGATATTGTTTTCTTTTTGGGTTAGAAGATAATTCAAAGAATCAAAAATGTTTTTTGCTTTTTTTTCGTTATTCGTAATGATAGTTTTATAGCCTAACATTATATTTTTACTTTCATCATAATCAATATCAAGATTAATCATTTTACTTAGATTTTTACAAAATAAAAGTATATTTTTTAAGCTATAATCCTTGTTCATTTAAAATTACCTCAATAAGATTTGGATAATAATAACTATCTGCTGTAGATAAAATCATTTTTCCTTGTTCACATGAAATTACTAATCCAGGATTATATATATCTTTTAAATTTGCAATATTTACGATATAATCCGTTATATCTACTTTCACGTATTTATCTATTATTTGAATTTTATTAGTAATAGTTTTATAATGAGGAACATTATTCCAAGTTGTATTAAAACTGCACCACTTACTTTTTATTTTATACGAATTTAATTGGACATCAGTAGATAAATCAATTATCGGTAGATATAAGTAAGATTCTTTTATTTTTTTACCTATTAGATTTGACAATGGAAGATAATTAATTCTTAATAATAATTCTTCTACTTCTTCATCATAGTTCAAGAAAATCAATGGAGAATAAATATTGTTTCTATCTTTATGTGATTTTTCAATAATAGTATCATAGATTAATTTATTGCTATACATAATGATTTCTAAATATAACTTATTTTGATGATTAGACTTTACTTCAAAACAGACATGATTGTTATCTATTTTTTCATATTCAATATAGCACTTATCATATGAATTATTCGACACATTATATAAGGGGTTCATAATAAGTAACGGGATATTATCACATCCAACAATCGTCATGCATTTATCATTGCATCTAAATAAAGAGTCATTATCAAAGAATAAAGAGCCTTTAATCGTATTCGATGCAATAATTAATCCATTTGTTGTATATTTATAATCTAAAATGTTTGGATGAAAATCAATATGGATATTGGTATCATTTTTTCTTAATGTAATAATATGGCCATTAAAATTGAGGTCATGTCCCTCAAATAACTTAATATTGTTTTTAGATAATAATTGATTTTTGTATTTTTTCTTTATAGGATGGGATAAATAGATCAATCGATTGGAATCATTAGTAATAAATAGATATTCATTATCTTCTTTCATTGATTTATCGATGTTTATATCGAAATTTTCAATTATATTTTTATATGACATTTTTTCACCTTCTTTTTATAGTAAAGTAATTGTAAAAATTAAAATCAATTCATTGTTAGGTAAAGTAATGGATTGTATCTTTTTCGTTGGGTTGACTTCTATTACATAATAGTAAATAAAATTTAAAACATCGAGTTCATAGTTATAATCCTCCATTAAAACATTTAAGTAGTCTTTATATTCTTTTTTTTGGTTTTTAAACATCCAATGAATGGAACGTTGCATTGACCACCGATAATCGGCAAATTTAATATATTTGTATTCATAACTTTTATCTTCATAAATAATTTTTACTTTATCTTGATTAGAAAACATTAATGAACAACCAGAAAAAGCTATCTTAGATATATTCTCGTTAATATCGATTGTTTGTTTGTTCGTTAAAATACATTTATCTTTAATAGTTGAAAAATCAAATTCAATATTTTCTTTTTTTATCATTTTTCTTGGAAATCGATCATAATCATATAAAGTAAATAAATCATTATCTTCTATATCTTCAATCGATTTATATAAGAAAGTAACATTAAAATAATTGATTAGATTCAATGGTTTCATCTATGGTTATTTGTGTTTTTTCTTCTAAAGAATAAATGACATTTAACTTATCTAAACATTTTATTAAACTATTTTGATTTAGCTTCTTAGTAAGATAACATTTATATAAGATAGTAATGATAAATGTATATTCATAAATGATTTTATTGAACAAATTCGTTATTCTTTTATTTTTAAAGCAATATTGTAATTGATATTTCATTCTTTCTTTGTGTTGTCTTATTAAAATAAAATTTTGATAAGTTTTTTCTATTTTCTTTAAAAATAATGTCTCATTTTTTATTAAATGTTCAAATATATCAATATAATGTTTTAAAGCCAATTGCCCATTTTTCATAATTTCTTTATATTTGATAATGTTATCGGTAAAAGTAGTGGATGAATTTTTTTGATTTAAAGTTTTATAAAGAATATATAATAATGTATCTTTTTTCTTATAAAAATTATTTTTGTAAGCTTCAAAACCATTTTCTATGTCGTTATACTTCACTTTCTTTTTCTTATATTGAAAACTATTTAAATAATCATGATCAATTGTATAAAAACTTTTGATGTTATCATCATAACCATATATAAGAAGATAATGAATACTATGTAATTTATTAAACATATCTTTTCTGTAAGAAAGTCCATAACAATCACAAGGAACAATGATTAATTTTGCTTTTGATAATTGTTTTTTTATTTCTTCTATAAATTCACTATGAATCACTTTTTTATGTAGCATTTTTATTCCCATTTTTTTAAAATTAGTGGAATAGGATTCAAATTGAATTTGCTTTGATATTAAATAATGATTCTTAATAGCATAAATATAATAGTTGTTAACAAGATAAGGGAGAGGATGAATATTTAGTCCTTTTAAAGCAGCTAATACTTGATGTTTAAAACACCCTGAAAGAGGAAAATCATTAAAGGGTTTTACATTATAAATTATTTTTTTCATTTTTTGATATTTTCCTTTTTATTAATTCGATTAAATCATTTACTATTTTAAAATTATTCATATTTAATTCTTCGTCTGTAAAAGTTATATGAAATGTTTTTTCTATCGTTACTAAAACATTGATAAAGGATAGACTATCTACACTGAGTTTATTCAGTTTAGTGTCAGTGGTGACTTTTTCATCAAAAGCTAAATTTTCTTTAATAATTTTAACAATCGTTTTTTTCATCTTTTTAGCTTTCCTGAAGGTGTTTTTTCTAATTTATCAACAATATCGATTTTATTTGGAAGCATTATAGAAGGTAGGGATTGACTTAAAAATTTTAATAATTCATTAACAGTAACATCCCCCACCACTTTTAAACCAATATTTTCAAATCCATTTTTATCAATCATTTTATAAACTAGACAATCTTGAACACTTTCATATTTTTTGACTTCATTTTCGATTTCTTCAGGATAGATATTAAGGCCTCCTTTAATAATCACATTATCGATTCTTCCTAAAACATATAAATAGCCATATTCATTAATATAACCTGCATCTTTTGTATGATAATATCCATCGATAATTGTTTGATTCGTTAATTCTTTGTTTTTATAATATCCTTTCATCATACTTTTACTTTTAATGCAAATTTCCTGATGAATAATTTTAATGCTTGTATGAGCTAAAGGTTTACCGACACTTCCTACAAACAATTTAAAATCGTTATGATTTAAACAAGTGGCTCTAGGACTATTTTCTGTCATTCCATAAACATTATAAAAATGAATATGTGAATAGGTATTAACTAATGAAATAGCTATTTCCTTTGATAGTCTTTCTCCGCTAATAACGGCATGTTTTAATGATTTTAGATTACATTTTGTTTTTATAAACATATTGAACATTGTAGGTGTACTTCCTAAAACGGTCACATTATTTTCGTTAATAAAATGATTGATTTTTCTAGGAACGAGTATATCTTCATAAAAATGAATTGTCATTCCTTTATAAAGACCATATAACAATTCTCCTACTAATGCGGAGATATGGACTAATGGTCTAATAATTAAGATGTTTTCATTACTCGAAAAATTTAAGCATTGATCGTTTCCTAAAATATTGTAAATAATGTTTTCATCCGTAAGCATCACCCCTTTACTAGTAGATGTAGTTCCACTAGTAAACATAATAAAAGCCAAATCTTCATAAGTATTGTTATCATTATTTATTAAATCAACTACATATTGTCTTTGTTTTAAGCCATATTTACGAGTTATAGGAACACAAACGTTCTTACTTGCAAGTATGGATAAAATTTCAATCGCTTGTTTTTCTTTGCTTTCTTTATTTGTATGAATCAGGTTTCCTATTTTTTTATATTGTTTGGATTGTTCTTCAACTATTTTGATTAACTGTCTATAGGTAATATTGCTATTGGCTAATGCTATTTTATCTTTATAAGTTAGCATTTTTGATAATAAGAAGTTATAGAGTTTCATTTTCTAATGTCCTTTTAATTAATACCAATAAATCATTTACAGTTTTCATATTTTCCATCGTCAAATCGGAACTATCAAAAGTAATTTTAAAAGATTGTTCTACTTCAAAAATTAAGGATGCAATTTGCAAACTATCATATCTTAAATCATCTTTTAGATTATCTGTTAATTTGATTTTTTCATCATAAATACAAGTATCTTGAATACATTTCATTAATTTGTTTTTTATATTTTTATTTTTCATTTAAAAACTCCTTTCTTAATTTTTCATCTAATTCATTTTCATATTTATTTATTTTAAAAATTATTTCTTTTAATTCCATAGAATCTATCTTTTTCTTAATTATCATCATGGATATTTTCAAAAAAATGTTTTCATAGTATTTGTTTATTTCATTTATTTGATTGATTAAGGATTTTTCCACTTTTAAATAGCAACACAAATCATATAATCTAAGTCTGGTTATCTTTAATAATTGAATCAGTGATTGAAATTTATGTATTTCAAGGGTTTCAGGTAAACGCAGAAAGTCTATTGACCTTAAATGCTTTATAAATTCTGCTTTGACTTTGTTAAATGTGAGTCTATCTTTTTTTAAAAGTTTATAAACTAAACATTTATTATCAAAGTAAACTTTTAGTTGATTCATATCGATTTCTTCCTGTAAAACAGGGTAACTATTTATCATTAAAAGTTTGTCATGGTGCATTTCAACCTGTATATAATGATCCTTTCGAAATGTTGTCTTCTTTTTATCTTCAAAAAAGTTTTTATTGACTAATATAAGATGGATGAGGCTTTTATTTTTTAAGTTAGCTTCATTCAATGTAGAAGTAACTTTATATGTTAACATTTTATTTTCCATCAATATATTTTGTATTTTTACGATGCCATCATAAGATGTAAAATGAATATCTTTTTCTAATAAATCTAAATAGATTTTATATGCTGGAATATAACTTTTATAGTATAATTTTCGAATATCTAATTGGTAATTTAGTTTATGAAGAAGATAATATTCAACACATGTAATATTTCGATTATCAAGTAAGTTCATTTTTATATTTTATTAATGACTTTCTATTATCAAAATGAAGTAATCTTTTATGAAGAGTATCTTTAAAGACGTATAATTGTTTGTTTTCATAGTCTGTTATGATTAATGGTGATGATTCAAAATTAAAGTTAAAGCAAAAACTCATAAAACTTTTACAATGAAAGATTTCATATAGTTTTTTAAAAATCACAAACGTTTCATATTCAATATTATATTCTTTGACTAATATTAATAATTTGCTTAATTGTATATCTTTACTGAATAATAAATAAAGATCTAAAAATTTATATAATTGAATATCTTTTTGTCTGTCTATTTGAAATTTATTGGTTAATTCATTATAAGCGTGAAGAATTAAATGAACGATAAAATCATATTTTTCTAAAGATCTAATATAATTTTTATCAAGAGATTTGTAACACCTTGTATTCGACAATAGTTTGTTTGTTAAATGATGGTCACTTACGGTGTTTGATGTAGAAAAATTAATATCTATTTCAATGAATGGTACTATTGTATTCGTTGTTTTGAGTACCCACGGAGCAGTCTCATTTCTATTCAATCTTCTACTTATAATTTCTTTTCTATCCAATAAAATTATTTTTTCTTTTGTATAGTCATAATATCCTTGCTTAAAATGAAGTTGACTTAATATTTTTTCAAGTTTTCCGATATCTTTTGAATCGATTAATATATCAATGTCATTTGAAGTTCTTTCTCCTAGTTTATAAGTAGGTTTCTTGTTATCTAAATTACAATTTGAAAGAATGCTTCCTTTTAAAAATGCATGATTTATATGATTAATTTCTAATTGATAAGATAATTGATTAATAAATTTTCTTGCAATGTTGTTTTTAACTTTTTGCAATGAATAAATATTATATAGATTGGAATAAATAAGTTTTGGTATTTCTATTTTCTTTTCTTTTATTTTGTTGAATACATAGCCAGATAGTTTATTCGTTTCAATAAAACCTAGTAATGAATACCAATCTATTACATTATCTTTTATTGCTTTATCAGTGATTAAGTTAATTAAGTAGTTTAGATCTTTTTTATACATTTTTATCTAACTCCTTTTTTATGTAGTTAAAAGTTATATCACTACTATTAGAAGAGTCAATTAATTTAAGATTAGATTCGATAGATAAAAGTAAGAATTCATTCGTTACTCTATGAAGCAATTTTTCGTCTAAGTATCTATTTTTTTCTTCTTTTCTTTGTCTGATTCTAGATATGGCTATCTCTGGTTCAACAAAAGCTAAAAAAGCAATATTAGGTTTTATAATTTCTTCTGCTGCTTCATAAAACCATCCTTCATTTCTATAATTTCTAGCTCTCATATTCGCAATGGATGTATAAATATACCTATCACAAATTATGATTTTCTTTTCTTTTAATGCAGGAATAATGATTTCATAATTTTGTTGAATTCTATCCGATAAAGTAAGTAATTGAACAGCTTTATAATTAATATTATCATGTTTTTCATCAAACATCATTTTTTGAAACATGGATGTGTTTCTAACAGCGTTTGTTGGTTGTTTTAATAAAATAATTTCTTTATTAGGATATTTTTTTGTTAAATAAGAATAAGTTAAATTAATAAGTGTTGTTTTACCTGCACCATCTGTTCCTTCAAAGACAATAAGCTTTCCAGGATATATATTTTCTGTTAGTTTTATTTTATTCATTGTTGTTTACCTTCTCAATATTTTCTTTTTTAAATAATTGTTTTACAATTTGATTTGTTGTTGTTGAACTTGCACCACTAACAATACCAATTACAAATGCCGTCCATATATTTGTTGCATTAAAGATTATTTCTGGTGTTGTTAAGTAAATGAATATACCTAATATTCCTCCAACAAAAGAAACTAAAATAGGTATTAATTTATAAAGTTCTTCTTTCTTTTTTAAAATGGCTTTAAATACTTCTGCTAACATATAGCAAATTATCAAAATAATGGGTACACTTGTTATTTCCATAATTTTCATCTCCTTTCTTATGATTTTTTGTCCATAACATCTACTCGTTTTATAAGATTGGCTACTGTTTCTTCTACTTTAACAAGTCGCTCTAAGATGTTTCGATATCGTTCATCCACTTTATTTAAGTTTTTTTCAACTCTTTCTACAATTTCTTTAATGTAGACAATATCTGACATAATTGTTCCTTCATGCTTTCCTTGATTTTTATTATCATTTTTATCATTTCTTTTAAAAGCTAAGTAAGCAAAGAAAACACTAGAAATGGTACCTATGATTCCAGTAATTGCAACAATCGTAGTCAATTTATCCATAATTTCACCTCCCTTCACTTATTAAAAAGAGAAAAAATATAAATTTTACAAAAATAAAATTAATTTTTTTTTGAAAATATTTAAAAAAGTTCTTTTTTTACTGAAGTAATATAAAACATATTTGCTGAATCAATTATTTTCACAAATATTTAATTCATTATCTTTAATAATTTGAAATAAAAAGTGATGAATAATTAAAAATTTTTTAAGTATTAAAATAGTTTTTTATCATTGTATTCATTTTTTATGTTTTTCTTTTTTTATGAATTCTATAAAATTTTTATTAGCTTTTATAATTTTTTTTGCAATATCCTTGTCAAAAAAAGTAACTTGTATAGAATGATTCATTAAAAATTGAATCCCTTTATTTGAAATGTTTGGATTTGGATCTATCATACCTATACAAACCTTTTTTATAGAGCTTTGAACAATTAATTCACTACAAGACAATAAATGATTTCTTTTTACAAATGGTACACAAGGTTCTAATGTCACAAATAAAATGGCTTGATTATTCATTTTATTCTTATCCATCTTATGGATTAGAATGTTTTCAGCATGTTTATAAACGGATGATTCATCTCTATATGAAGTGATAAAAGTTCCATCTGAATAAAGCAATAAACAACCCACTAAAGGAGCTTGATATTGCTCATTATTATGAAAATTGTTACTTTTAAGCATTTCAGAATAAGTTAATAACATGTATTTTCTATATTTATTCATGGTTTTTTAATTTCTTTTTAATTTTTTTGATTCGGTAAGATATATTTTGCTGACTCATATGCAGTTCTTTAGCTATTTCTACTTGAGTTTTTCGATTATAAAGTTCTAGTAGTTTTATTTCACTATCATTTAAATAAGAAATATGAGCGATTAAACAGATAAAATTATCATTCGTATAGATTTTATTTATAATACTATTTGTTAATTCTAATGCACTACTCAATAAACTATATTTACTTCTTGAATAAAGAATCCATTGATTTTTTATAGTTTTTCTTATATAAGATAAAAACATACATTCAAAATAAAAATCTTTAAACTTAAGATAAAAGTCTTTTGTTAATATAATTTTTTCTTTATTCTTATAAATATTTTTATTATATTTTTTTTCTAAAAAATCATATAAAAAAGAAATATTTTTAAAATTATTACATAATATACTGCTTTTATATGCTTTAAAGTTTTTATAGAAATAAAATTTAAAATTTTTATTTTTAAGAATAATTAGAATTAAATAAGAAACATCTTGAGAAAAATCATCTTTATAATCATCTTTTATATATCTTTGATAAAAAGAAATTTCATATTTGCACTTGTCTAAAATGTACAAAAGAAACTTTTCTTTATCGTTATCGTTAAGATTTTCATAATAAAAATAACAAAATTGAAAATTCATAAAATTACCTCCTTTCACTAATTAAAAAGAGAAAAATATAAAGTTTTACAAAAATTATTTTTATTTTTTTTAAATAATTACAAAATATTTGCTAAACATAGATAATTTTGCTTTCTATGAATAGATTTGATTTGATAAAGATGTCATGAAAATTTGATTGATGGATAACGTCATTTATTGCACAAAAAATATGTATTTATTTTTTATGAATTTTTACTTTTATTAAGATTATTATATTATGAAAGGAAAAAATAAATAAAACTATTGAAAATACTATAGAATAAAGGGGTTTTTAGTTAAATAAATTTGAATAATAGAAAAAAAATGCAATATTATTGCATTTTCATAATATATTCAAGAATAAAAATTTTTATAATTTTTTTTTACGAGAAGTGATGAAAATCGATTTTCATTGTTTTAATTTTGTTAAAATTTATAAGGTAATTTCAAAGAAATAATCTTCATCAATTAAGATATAGTTTAAATGATACTTTTGACACATTTCATAATAACGTGCATTCTCTTTAAGAAAGGACTCTTTTGTCCATTCTGTTTCCTCCATTCTATTTTCTATTTCATTGGCATATTTTAAAATATTTAAAAAATTTTTTTGAATGTAATTTGAACTCATAATAAGGCAAAAATATCGAATTTCTTTTAAATAATCATTTGTGAAATCTTTTTTCCAATAAAATGGTATATAACATCCTTCAATAATAAGGTTTTGTTTGTTTTCGATGGCCGTTTTTATCATTTCACGAACAATTGGCCATAAATAGTTTACTAGTTCATCATCATCTTCGGGAGTAAGGTTTGTATTTTTGCTTCTTATTAGTCCCATTTTTAAATGGTCTATAGATAAATAAGGATATTTATATTTTTCAAGTAGTTTTTGAGCGAGTATTGTTTTACCTGTATGTGATGCCCCTGTTATTAATATAATCATCGTTTTCTCCTATTGAAATACCGTTTAGATATATGATTTCTAAAAAATTATAGCATACAATGTTGATTTAATCTATTTTTTACCATTTCAATCATGCTTTATGAATGGAATGAAAGATTAGGATAATTTTAGAATTTACATGATTTTTAAATCATTAAAAAACTTTTGAAAACAGATAGGTATACTAATTTGATCTTTTATTTGTTGAATTGAATAAAAGTTTTTATTGTTTTTCATAGAATTTGATAATAAAACTTGATATCCTTTCATTATCCAAGTTTGATGACTAAAAACATGTTTTTGATCTTTTAATGATTGTATTTCTTTATATTTTATAGAATTGGAATCGAATAATTCTTTTATATCTTCAAATGATAAATGGTTTTCTTTTATAACAGGAGAGAATAAATCTTTTAAAACGCCACTTTCTTTAATTTCAAAGTAAAATGAAGAATGTGAATCTTTAATGAATATACAAGTATAATGAAGTGTTTTATTTAAAGTCTTCTTTGTTTTTACTGGAAAATGGTAAAGTGTATTATGTTGAAAACCTTTACATTGATGTTGAAGAGGACAAATCTCACATTTTGCATTTTTAGGTGTGCAAATGACTTCGCCTAATTCCATTAATGATTCATTGAATACCCCAAAATCATTAGGATGAAATTTTTCCAACTCTAGTTTAAAATTTTTTTTGGTTTGGTTTAAAGAAATATCTGAAGAATCTTCATTTAAACGAGTTAAAACACGTAAAACATTTCCATCTACAGAAGCATAAGCTAAATTAAAAGAACGAGATAGTATCGCTCCAGCACTATAATCGCCAACCCCCTTTAATTCTATTATATCTTCATATTGAGAAGGAAAAATCCCTTGAAATTGATTCATTATAATAATTGCACTTTTTTTTAAGTTTTTTGCTCGTGAATAATAACCAAGCCCCTCCCATAGTTTAAGCAACTTTTCATCTTCAACGGTGGCTAAATCTTTAATAGTAGGAATATTTTTTAAAAATCGCTCATAGTAAAAAATAACGGTATCAATGCGTGTTTGTTGCAACATGATTTCACTTATCCATATAGCATATGGATCATGAGTATTACGCCAAGGGAGGTTTCGTTTGTTTTTATTAAACCATTCAATTAGTTTATCGATATCTAAATTCATATATTACCTCATTATTTCCAAAATTATTTTATCATAAAAAATCATTGTTTTATATTTTATTTTTATAATTAATATGATAAAATAATACAAGTTGGAGAAATACCCAAGAGGCTGAAGGGGCTGGCTTGGAAAGCTAGTAGACTGGGAGACTGGTGCGGGGGTTCAAATCCCCCTTTCTCCGCCATGTAAAGCATACGAAAAGACTATTTAGCCTTAAAAGTCCTAAAAAACATAAGTAAATTAGGACTTTTTTAATACCTTAAAATTTAAAACTTTATGAAAAAAAGATTCAATTTTAGAGTTTTTTTTTATAAAAAATAAAAAAACGAGATTTGAACTCACGAAATAGATAGATTTATAAACTTTCTTATTCAATCAATTGCGAAATATAAGAATAAATAATATAATTATATTAAAAAAGTAGATTTTAAGTTTTCAAAGTTTTAAACATCAAAAAGTAAGATATTTTATGTATTTTAATAGACCTTTTAGTAAAAATAAGTGAAATAGAAGTTTAATAATTAAAATAGAATGCGTTGATTTGGAAGAATAAGAGATTTTATCAAAAATTAATGAAGTTGAAAAGAACAAAAATGAACAAACTTAGAAATTTCTTAATATGATTTGCTGATAAAGATGTAACACTATTTTTTAGACAAATTAATTCACTTAAAATCAACAGTCAATCGAAAGCCTATACTGTCAAGCGAAAGGTATTTTTAGGACAAATTTTTATTAGATTGTAAAAAAGATGTTGATTCAATATAAAAAGTTGAGATTAATAAGAAAATAATAAAAATTATTATATAGATTGTGTACAAAAATATTTTATGATAAAATACATTTATAAGTAAAAGAACCCTAGATAGTTGTAACAATTACCTAAGGAGATAAAATAAAGATAGTAAAACTCTCTTTAGGTAAAAAAGAGAGTTTTTTGCTTATAAAGGCATAGAATGAAATAAGGGGGGGGAAATCATAATGCTAAAAAGTAAATTTGCAAAATTATTTTTAATATTGGGCGTGATTCTCTTTAGCCTCGTTGGATTTGTTGGCTGCACAAATAATGGCTATGGATATTTTTTTCATTACGATGTTGAAGGTGGTAACGGAGAAATCCAGATCTATGATTCAATATCCGAAAACAGCATTTGGAAATGTTGCGATGAAGACAGCCCTATTTGTGAATTAAATTGTAGTAGTAGTTCGAGAGTTGCTAAATTATTAGGAGGAAAAAAAGGAAGTCGAACAATGACTTTTATTGCTATCCCAGATGAAGGTTATGTAGTTAAGGAGTGGATATTTAACGGAAAAATTGTTGACGGAAATAAAACAAATTCATTTGTGGCTAAGGTAACAAGTGAACAAGGATATAATGGAGTAATCATTGTTAGATTTGAATTAGAAAAATAATTATATAGAGAGGAATTCATAATGAACGCAACAAAAAAAACTTTTTATGTCAATAATCACCACTATATCATTAATATTACCAATAACTCTAGATGAACCATATATTGTCGTTAATGCACAAAAGGTCCCTTCGGTGGAAATTGATCCACAAAATTACATAGGATACGGATGTGCTAATGGAGAAGATTAAAAAGAAAACATAAATGGAAATGAAATCAATATAATACCAGAATCATTAACTGGATTTGGATGCAGTTCTAGTTGTGGGGCGAGTAGAGAAAACGGTTATTCATCTGCTTACGAGTCTGGTTGTAGAAATTGGCAAATAATGCCGATCATTAGTCCTTTATATAAATATTGGATAGATGAATCATCGTTGACAGGTTTACAGATGCTCAAAAAAATACATTTATTACGAATGTGGATAACGCAGTTAAAGAATGGAATAGTGTTAGACTTGCAGATTATGATGGACCAATAGTTAATTTACAAAAATGCTCAACTAATGGGATTGATGTTGTCCCTATTAGATATTCCCCTTCACTATGTGGTGCAATAGGACAATTTAATCCCATCCCACTTTTACACGAAATTAAAATTAAATATTACGATGATTATGATACAATTATGCATGAGTTAGGTCATATGATAGGATTACAAGATTTAGATATGAACAATGACCCTTGGACACACATATCTCTTATGGGATATGCTGGAGATGATGATTTACATTATCAGGATATACAGGGTCTAGCGGTTGCTAACAATAAGCATAGATTCCATGATTATCGTAGATATTGGTATAAGAATGGGATTTATACATATGTATGTTTTTATTGTGATGCTAGCGATTTTAAATTGACATCGTGGAGTGGTGGTTCACATTTGGTAGAATCTGCAAATTGTACGCATGAATATGAGTTTTTAGCAAAATCTCAAGATAAACACTGGTATAAATGTACAAAATGTTATAAAGTAGAAACTAACACTCACGCATATACACATTCATATGAACAAGTTAATGTATCAATGCATAACGAATACTGTGTATGCGGAAATTTCACATCTAATTATCACAATTATGATCATTCATATTTGTGGGTAAGTTACACAATGCATCGTGCAGAATGTTGTTGTGGCGCAAAAACAACACAAGGACATGCTGTATCAAGTAATGCCTTTACTGGAGGGAAAAGATATGCCACTTGTTTACTATGCGGAGGAAGTGCTGAAATGGGATTCGTTCAGTTGACTATTAATTCTTCAGCAATTACCAGGGTGACGATAAATGGAAGTTATATCTTGCCAAATGGAGTGATTGTATTAGTCGATGAAGATATTGAGTTATATCTAAATGGCACTCTAGAATTTCATAAAAAGGACAGCCAGTTATTAACTGAATAAAAATAAAATGAAAGATATGGAAGTTCAAAAAGAGTTTCTATATCTTTTTATTAGGCAATTAAAACGAACAAAAATAATTTATCTTATCAAATTACAAAATAGCCATTTCGTATGCCTTATACATTAAAAACATATAGGTTTGATACAATAAAACCAAAGCAGTTTTTCAAGTGTCAAACCTTTTTTCTTTGCAATTATAGTGATTTTTAGAAATTTTCGCCTTATTTTTGACATTTCGAATTCAAACTAGAACAAAAAATAACTTCATCATGATTAACATAAATGTCGTTTTTAAGACAATTTTATTCAATTAAAATCAACAGTCAGGCTAAAGCCCCTACTATCAAGCGAAAGCCTATACTGTCAGGCGAAAGGTATTTTTAGGACAAATTTTTATTAGATGGTAAAGAAGATGTTAATTCAATATAAAAAGTTGAGATTAATAAGAAAATAATAAAAATTATTATATAGATTGTGTACAAAAATATTTTATGATAAAATACATTTGTAAGTAAAAGAACCCTAGATAGTTGTAACAATTACCTAAGGATTTAACATAAATAATGATACTACTCTCTTTAGGTAATACTATAGGGAGTTTTTTGCTTATAAAAGTATAGAATGAAACAAGGAGGAAATCATAATGCTAAAAAGGAAATTTACAAAATTGTTTTTAATGTTAGGTGTGATTCTCTTTAGCCTCGTTGGAGTGGTTGGATGTTCTAATGTAGAAAGTGAAAAAATCAATGTAAAAATTATATATAAAGATAATATATATAATATGGAGATTATGAAAGGTTCTCAGTTTAATCTTTCCGAACTTAGCTTTGTTTCAAATAAGAATGATGCGATTGTTTTATATGGTGAGAATTTTGAAAAGAAATATGATAATGAGAGTTTGAATGAAGATGTTTTATTTATGGTATGTGATTATAATGGAACTGAGACCTTAGGTAAAATGTATACATTAAAAGAAGCGTATGATAAAAATTATATTAGCGATGATGATATAAAGGATATTTATAATAATTATACAAATTCTAATAAAAAATTAACACTAGACAAAAAAATAGAATTAAAAATTTTAAATGATAGGCTAGTAGGTTTAAAAGAAACTAATAATGAAGCATTGTTAGAGGATATATCTATCTATGGATATTATGGTAATTACAATAATTCATATGTCATTAGATTAAGTGATACATATAACGATTATCCAGAAGTTATTGAGGAATTAAAAATTAATGATGTCATATTTCAATATAGTGGACCTTCATTTTTAGTTTGGGTTGATGAATAGGAGAATACTTATACGAATAAAAAGAATTATTAATAAGATTTTAATTGTAATATTCATATTTTTTGTATGCTTAATATTTTCCAATACTAGTATTGTTTTAAATGCTGCCACACTATCTGATTTAAATAATAGCAACGAGAAGATATATACAAACGTTTCTTTGGATGAAGATTTTGATGGTGCGAGTGTATTAGTTGTTATGAACAAAAGTATTAGTGAAGTTAACAAAGAGTATAGTATGGATTTTTTTGGGGGATTTTCTAAAAGAATCAATTGTTGATCTTACATATGTTCTAGGTGGTGTAACAAAAAATACAAATATTAATTTAGATGAATTTACACAAATTTTACAAATAAAATTACCAATTCATTCTAAGCAAAGTGTTTTGGATGCTATAAAACAATTAGAAGATATGGATGAAATATTCTGGGTTGGTCTTAATCATATAGAATCAGCTGAGAAACAATCAGTTTCAGCAAGTACTCCTTCTTCTGAAATTCATAGATATCCAAGTTTGTGGGAATTACATGATTCTGTAAGAATTCAGGCAGAACAAGCTTGGGATTTCACTACGAGAAATGGTAATATTAGAGTTGGTGTTATAGATTCAGGAAGTTTAATCATAATGATATAATAGGTAATATATCTAGTGATGGTAAATATGATAGATGAGGGAAACAATATTCCTGGTCCTTTAAGAATAGATCTTGATGGCCATGGAACCCATGTAAGTGGAACTATTGGAGCAACAGGTACAAATCCTAATGGTATAGCAAGAGTAGCATGGAATGTTGAATTAGTTTCTCTTCAAGTGTCTTATTGGAATACATATTATTCTGATTGGTAGTGAGACGTTTCTATAGATATTATAAATTATAGTGGTGGCAGAACTATGATAATATTGCTAGAAAACTAAAATAGGAATGACATCTATGTTTAACAGGTGACATTCCTTTTAGTTTACTTTGCAATCCGAAGTTATTATAAAAGAAAATATAATCATCAATCTTTCTTTTAAGTACTAATAAGTTGTTAAATTCATTAAAAAGCGGAAAACTATTTTTTACAGCCCGTTTGCAGAAAAAACAAAGATCTAAATGAGTCAGTTAAAATAGATAATATAAAAGATATTATTGTTGCAAAATTTCTAAAAGAAGTAATGTATTATATTTTTATAAATTTATATAATAAAAAATATGATGAAGATCTTTAAACTTTTATAAGAAAGAAAAAATGATAAAAAATATAAGTTCTTCATGCAATTTTGGTTTCCTTAATAGGTGGTTTCACTTTTTCTTGCGTTCAAAGCAAACTTTTAACTTTTTTCAATTTTGTTCTTCTAAAATAGTGTTGAAATTTTTAGTAGTATGGAAGATAGATTAAAATCCCTTGAAAATTTGTAATCAAAATACTTCATTAGGAAGGAAAAAGAAGTAGTTAAGAAAAGTAAAAATCAATGAATTTATAGATTCATTTTGTTTTATTGACTCAAAAACAATTTTAAGTATAATAAATTATGTTTAACTATTTTTAAGGAGTGAATTTATAAAAGCGGCTTATAAATATTAAACTTTTATTTTTAATTTTTAAGTAGCATAATTTTTAATGTTTTAGCTGGATTTAATGAATTTAATTTCATTATAAAATGTTAAAAGTTGTTTAATAGAAAAGCGATTTTTGAATTTTCACAAAATGACAAAAACAAAGGAGAAAAATGTAATGAAAAAGCAAAGAAAAATATATAGAATGTTTTTAATTATGAGTAGTATTCTTTTACTTCTTAGTATAAGTGTGAATATTTATTTTGGTATTTGTTATATACAAGGAGTTAGTTATTTGCAAAATATAGAAGAAATTTATAATATGGAATCGGGTATTCTCCGAAATAATTTAGAATTTCATGATGGAGAAGAATATGAAATTCAATATGATTTTTCACATGAAAATTATGAGTTATTAAAGAGTAAATATAAATTGGAAAATATAGCAAAAAATGGAACGGAATTTGAAAAAACTATACGTTTAATGAATGAATATGCTTCACGCTTAACACACAAAAGTGATTACGATAATCATATTTTAATCAGCGCATTAGACTTATTAGAATATAGTTTAGATAATAAAAATCATGGTATAAATTGTAGAAATAAAGCGCAGATTCTTAATGAAATGTGTTTATCAATAGGTATCAATGCTCGAAAAGTTTGGATTAATCCTTATTCTTATTATGATAATGATTGTCATGTTGTTAATGAAATTTGGGATTGTACTTTAAATAAATGGATCATGGTAGATATAACCAATAATGAGTATTGGGTAGATGAAAATAATAGACCATTATCTATTCTTGAAATCCGAAATAAAGTTATGATGCATGATTTTTGCACACCAGTAATCGTTGGCGAAAAAACAAATAATTTACAAAAATTGAAAGAAAAACATATAGATGATTTTCTTTATATTGTTAAAAACATGGTTTATATGGTATATTGCACAAAATACACTGTACGTGAAAGTGAAAACTTATATATGCTTTTACCCCAAAATATACCTACTACGTATGAATGGATTATAGGAAAAAATGCAATTGAAAAATCTCCGATAAATTCATTTTTTAAGCAATTATTAGCAGAAGAGATCAATAAAGTAATAGGTTTAATTTGATAGAATTTAAATTTGTAATCATTAACAAGAATTCTATCTTTATTTTTTTAAGTTTACAAAATAAAAAAGAGGGAACAATAATCATAGAAATTTTATTATGAAAAAATTTATTTTAGATGAAAAGGAGCCTTTAATATGTGTACAGCTATTACTTATAAAACAAATCATTTTTATTTTGGAAGAACTTTAGATAATTCTTGTTCTTACAACGAGCAAGTAGTGATAACACCAAGAAATTATCCTTTTCATTTCAAAGAAATAGAAACTATTACTTCCCATTTTGCAATTATTGGAATGGCGCACGTAGAAGATAATTATCCTCTATATTATGATGCCATAAATGAAAAAGGATTAGCTATGGCAGGATTAAATTTTGTTGATAATGCTTTTTACCAGCAAAAGAATAAAGATAAAATAAATATAACACAATACGAGTTTATTCAATGGATTTTATGTCAATGTACTTCAGTAAATGAAGCTATTGAATTGATTCAAAAAATGAATTTTTTAAATGCTCCTTTTAATGATAAATTACCCATTGCAAAATTACATTGGATGGTAGCAGATAAAAATAAAGCAGTTGTGGTCGAATCAATGAGAGATGGAATTAAGATATATGACAATCCAATTGGAGTTTTAACAAATAATCCTCCTTTTGATTTTCAGTTATTTTCTTTAAATAACTATATGAATTTATCAGCAAAACCACCAAAAAATAATTTTTCAAAAAAATTAGATTTAAATCAATATAGTTTAGGAATGGGAGCAATAGGATTACCAGGAGATTTTTCATCTCAATCGAGATTTATTCGTTCTTCCTTTGTAAAAATAAACTCCATTTCAGAATGCAATGAACAAGAAAGCGTGAATCAGTTTTTTCATATTTTAAATTCTGTTGAACAACCCAAAGGGTGTTGTGATTTAGGTGATGAAAATTATGAAATAACCCTTTACTCTTCTTGTTGTAATACAGACCAGGGAATATATTATTATACGACTTATGAAAATCATCAGATTACTGCTATTAATATGCATAATGAAAATTTAGATGGTTCTCAACTGATTTGTTATTCGTTAATTAAAAAGGAGCAAATCAAAATACAAAACTAAAAAATAAAATTAAATCTTTGTTTATTTAAAAAATGCCGTTATAGAAAATAAGTAAAAAGAAATCATATGTAAAATGGTTTCTTTTTTTGGTATGAATAAATAAATTTAAGAAAAGTATACTAATGAAAGAAAATATGCTATAATATAAAAAATGGAATCATAGCTCAGCTGGCAGAGCACCTGCTTGACGTGCAGGTTGTCATGGGTTCGAGTCCCTTTGATTCCACCATGTAAAGCATATGAAAAGGCTATTCAGCCTTATAAGCCCTAATTGAAGGGCTATTTTTTTACTTTTTTAATAAAAAGAAAATGGATAATTATTGATAATAAAAGTATAAGTTTGAGCACTTCATAAATATCATAAATCTCGTAACATTGTTAATTGCTTCAACTAATGTATTTGAATATACTTCAATTATAAAAAAATCAAAATGAGTTTGATTCATTTCAACATCATCCGTTTTAAATTTAGTTAGGACTATTAACTTACCAATAATGTTTTAATTATATTTTATTTTCAAATTTCTATTATATATAAAAATCATTAATACCATTATGATTGTATTGAAAATGATTATTCCCCATAAACGTTTATCACTTAGTGTATAATCGAATAAGTGCGAATTAACAAATGGAAAATATACTTTTATAATTTCAGCTTTTCTATCATTTCCAACAAAATTTATACTAAAAAAATATACAATATAGTTGATAGCTAAAATAGAAAATGAAATAAGAGAATTATATAATGGCTTTTTCACAAAATAATATAATGTTGAACAAACTGAAATTAATAATAAACTATTGGATAAAGAAATTATTAATTTTATGAATAAAAAATTTTTTATATTCATTTTGTTAGCAACATCATTTATAACTAAAATATAATAATTTTCTTTACCAACACACAATAAAACAACAATACAATAAATGAATGAAATGAATAAAACAAACATAAGAGCTAAAATTAATTTTGCAAAATAGATACTTTTAAGGGAGACATTTCCTTGTACAAATAATTTGTTTTTAGAATCTGCATCTTTAAAAATATAAAAATTGGATATAAAAATGGAAATCAAAAATAAAAATATGGGTAATACTGTAGCCATTTGATAAATAAAAACTCCTCCTTCTAATCCAGGTCCAGAACTTAATGGATTATTTAAATTTATATAATTAAAAACAGAAGTGTTTGTATTGACAAAATAATCATACTTTAAAAACTGATATTTAAGTTCTTCTTTCATAGAAAAAATATTTGGAGGTAGTACAATATTTTCAGGTCTATCAATTAATCCATAGGCAATTTCATATTGAAATTTATAATCATCTCTCATTATAATATTACTTTCCCGTAATTGATCATAATCAATTGCGTAGTTTGTCAAAGATATTATATTTTTATACAAAAAACAAAATAAAGAAAATAATAGAACAATTAAAAGAAAATAGAATATATTTTTTTTGTTACATAATATTCTTTTGAATTCAAAATGCAGTGCTTTTATTAACATAATAAATTACTCCTTATGAAAAACTTTTTTGAAATAAAAATTCGTTTAATTTTAATGCTAATATGGATAAAATGATATAAGTCATAAATATTACTATACTAAATGGTTGTATGTATTCAAAATAATATTTAATATTTATTATTGGTAAAAATTGATCAACCGAATAAATCCCAGTCAGTGAATGGATATCTATATATTTTTGAATAAATAAGCTGAATACAAATCCAAAACACATTAATGCTACGATAAATGAAACTGAATATAAAATATTTTTAAATAAAATGATTAGTAAATCAAAGAATATTGAGCAAACACATAAAACCATAAATTCACCAATAATTTGTATAATATAAAAGATACAAGCATTTATCAAAAAATAGTTTTCTTTTATTTTAAGTATCAAATTTGTATCAATTTCAAAGACACCAATTAAAAACGTTATAACAAAAACAATAGAAACGATGATTAGATTAAGAAATAATTGAAATATTAGTTTCCCTTTGTAAATATATTTTTTTTCAATACCACTTGCTACAATATTTTTTATCATCCCATTTGAAACATCATTGAAGATATAAATGGATATCCATAACGAAATTAGAATTAATGGAATATACATTGCAGTAAATACAAAAAACATATAACTCGTACATAAAGAATTACTATTTTTAAAGAAACTATTTGATTCATATTCTATACATTCATTTTCGATAATGTTATTACTTAAATAAAATTCTAATTTATTTATTCTGTCTATGTATATTTTCTTTTCACCATCTATAATGAATGGTGAATTTAATAATTGATTTAATTCAAGAATTTCTTCATTATAAGAAGATAAAATTTGCTCTTTTTGTAAATTGTTAACTTCATTGGCTATGTTTGTTTCATGCAGTAAATAAGAAAAAATGGCTATTAGTATTGTTAGTAACAAGACACAAATAAATGAAATACTTAATGGTTTATTGATCAATAGTTTTCTTTTTTCAAAATGAAAAATTTGATTAATATTATTGTTCATCGCTATTTCCTACCAAAGAAACAAATAAAGACTCAATATCATCGTTACTATTAATTTTATCGTCATATACAATCATTCCGTCATTAATCATTATGACATGATCACAAATTTCTTTTAGATCATTTATTACATGGCTTGAAATAAGAACAATACAATCATTATTTATAAAATCTTTTATAAGTCTTTTAAACAAATGTGAGGTAATGGGATCAATACCATTAAAAGGTTCGTCTAATATTAAAACCTTTGGCTCGTTAATGATTGCATATGCAAAATACAACCGTTGTTTCATTCCTAATGAATAATTTTTATATTTAACATTTTTATTTTTTTCTAACCCAACTAAATTCAAAACATCTTCAACTCTATTTCTTTTTATGTTTGAAAATAATATGGAAAGTACTTCTAGATTTTGTTTACCAGTTAATTCATTGTAAAAGCTTGGTCCTTCCAACATAAATCCAATATTTTTCTCCGATATATCCGAAAATTCTACAGTACCATCATAATTGGTTATAACATTACAAATGATTTTCATTAAGGTTGATTTACCAGCACCATTTAGCCCTAATAAGCCATAGCAATGCCCTTTATCAAATGAAGTATGAATGTTA
Source organism: uncultured Bacillota bacterium (assembly GCA_902491575.1). Taxonomy (GTDB): domain Bacteria; phylum Bacillota_I; class Bacilli_A; order RFN20; family CAG-631; genus CAKPXW01. The sequence goes on along the minus strand of CABUID010000008.1, from coordinate 56,820 downwards.
TTTAATATTTTTTTTGTTCCATATTTTTTTGAAATGTTATTGAGTTTAATCATAAATTTCTCCCTTTTTTGTTATATCTTTGTACTAGCATTTAAGATTAAATAATTGATTTGTCCGAATAATTAATGACTTTTTACTAGCTTCACGTAAATATTAGCAATCGTTATAATTCAATCGATTATATAACTTGCCACACTGTTTCTACTTAAATATTGTTGATTTAAAATGATGTATTTTTTTTGTCAACTTTTCTTAAATTCATAAGTATAAAATCATCTATGATATCAAAAATGAATGACTGCTTATATATTATTTTTTAAGTTTAGCTAAATAAATTAAAAAAGTGTTTTCAATTTATTGTAATGTAAGCGACTAAACTCAATCAAGAAGGATTAAAGCTACATGACTAGTATAACATATAACAAACTAAGAATTCCATATGATTTAAATACTTGTATTTTTCTTGTAGAACTTATCTAGAGAATCAAGAATCTTTCTACATTGGATAATCAGGAAAATATTCGTAAATGTTAAGTTATATGATGCGAGACAAAAAAAGAAAAAATCCAATGAGATGGAAGAAAATTAAAAATAAGAGGGAATAAAACAGTCGATTTATTATCTCTTAAGTATAGTAATTTAATACAAAATTATCTAAAGATAATAATGAGATTATTGCAAAACAAGTAAAAAGTGTTAAAATAAAAATATATTAAGAATACATGATATTAATAAATGTATTAAACAATTCTATAAAAGGTTGGTAGTAAGAAAGATATGGTTACAAGTTACAAAGAATTTATTGCAGAAGAATCTAAAAAAGAATATTACATTAAGTTAAAAGAATTTGTATTAGATGAATACAAAAATTATCGCTGTTTTCCTCCATATAAAAATATTTTTCACGCTTTATCTATCACTCCATTAGAAAAAACAAAAGTGGTTATACTTGGTCAAGATCCTTATCATGAAATCAACCAAGCACATGGACTTGCTTTTAGCGTTTTGTGTAAGAAATTACCACCATCTTTAATTAATATTTATAAAGAAATGGAAGATGACTTGCATGTAAAAGTAAATCAAGATGGGAATCTGGATTATCTTGCAAGGCAAGGAGTTTTACTCTTAAATACATCATTAACAGTAAGGGAACATATGGCTAATTCGCATTCTAATCACGGATGGGAAATATTTACGGATAATTGTATAAAATTACTTAATCAACAAGATAGACCAATGGTTTTCATCTTATGGGGAAGAAATGCAATTTCAAAAACTCAATATTTAACGAATTCAAAGCATCTGGTTATAACTTCTCCACATCCATCTCCTTTGTCAGCTTATAATGGATTTTTTGGTTCAAAGCCATTTTCAAAAACAAATGATTTTCTTCTTAAAAATAATATTGAGCCTATTCAATGGGTAAAAAATGAAAGTATTTGATGATTTTTAATTTTAAAGTTTTTTAAAAATAGTATTACATTATTAAAGTAAAAATAAAAAAAAGTCATTATTTACTAATAATACTTGTTTTTTTTAATGAATTAAGGTAAAATAAGAAATGCTGAAAAGCAATAAAAATGGCGGATGTGGTGAAGAGGTTAACACAACCGGCTGTGAACCGGTCATTCGTGGGTTCGAGCCCCATCATCCGCCCCATTTAAAGTGAACTTACCCCCCATTTATTGGACTATATGTTAAAATAGATGGGTTTTTTTTTATAAAATTAACAAGATAAAGCGACAAAAGAGAACAATAGAATATGTAAAAGTAAAGAATAGGGAATTATTTAATCGAAATATCAAACTTTTTGGTTCATTTTATTTGTATACTTTTTTTCTTTTATTTACAATTAAAATTTTTTAATGGTAAAAACTTATGATATAATTTAAATGTTAGATGATTATTTTTAAATTAAGAGATTTTTAGTGTATATTTTTTTAATTTAAAGACTGAAATAATATTCAATATAGAGGTTAAATAGCGAACAAATTAGAATTAATTGAACGTTTGGAGGAATATTCATGAAATATAATAAAGAATTATTTATTAATAATGTAAAGTGTTTAGTCATGTATAATTACGAACCAGAATTAACTATAAATTTAAAAAACGAAGAGAGTGTTTTTATTGTAGCATATAAAGATTATATCGAATTATCAAAATCAGGTAATACTATAAAATTAAATTGTATAGAAGATATTTTTAATTTCATTCATTTTGAGGATATACTTGCTATTGAAGGAGACATAGACTTTGAATATCCTATACAATCTCAATCTATAGTTATTGATGGAAATCTATGGATTGATGGTATTTCTCCAAAACAAGTAATGAAAAGATTTAAAAAAAAAGTATCTATATTTAAATGGTTTGCTTTAACAACTTTTATAGGAATAATCATTTATTTCATCATAACAACATTAAATACTAAGACTTTTGATACATCTTTAATAATTGCTATTTCAATTTTTGTTGCTTCCATAGTTTTAATTATGTTTTTTTGTACAATCTATGAGATTAAAAGAAATAAGCTAATTCAAAAATATTATGGTGTTGTTTGTGAAGAAGATAAACAACTAGCTAAGAAATTATTAGATAAAATCAAAATTGTTGAGAATAATGAATATGATATCTATGATTTGTTTCATTATGATGTGTATGATTTAAATATTAAGCAAATACTAAAATTACTAATTAAGGGTAAAAAAATATATATTGGTTTATATGATTCAATCAAAAAAATTGAACAAGAATTATTAGAAAATAATGTAAATAATCAGTACAATGATAAAGAGTTTAATAACTATATCTTTGATTTAATTCAATTACTTGAAAGAAATACTTGTGATATTTAAATTTGAATTCATTAGAAAAATTAAAACAACCATTTGCATCTTGGTGTTGCTGAAAACTAATAAAAATTAGTTAAAAAAATTGTTAGTATGATAGAATTGTATTCATGAAAGTTGGTGAAAGATATGAAATATAAAAGCATAACATTAGGAATAACATGGAGTACAAAAAAGGGATTTAATGATAAATTTCAAAAATTATTAGATGAATACAGTTTAAAAGGATGGAAACTTCATTCATTTCATTTTGATTCAGGTTCAATTTGTACTGTTGTGTTTGAAAAAGAACAAGATTAATTTTTTCTAACCATCAATTTTTAGTAGATAATGTTAGTAATCAAAGAAAAAATTATGTAGAAAACTTATCCATCTTTGCAATAAAAATTACCTTTTTTGGTAATTTTTTTAAATGTTATAAGTTGCAAATAAGATTTTTTTAAAGAAAATGATTGACAATAATAGACTATTAAAATAACATATGTTATATAACATTAGTTATTAAACCTGGAGGAAAGTATGCCACCAAAAATTAAATATACAAAAGAGAAAATAATAAAAGCTTCCTTAGATTTGATAAGAGCTGAAGGAATGGATGCTTTAACGGCACGATCATTAAGTAAGAAATTAGGGAGTTCAGTGGTTCCTATTTTTACTTTTTTTAAAAATATGAATGAACTACAAGAAGAAATTATTATTAACATAAAAAAAGTCTATAGTCAATATGTACAAGAAGGATTAAAAGAATCTTTAGCATTTAAAGGTGTTGGAAAGCAATATATTTTATTTGCCAAACAGGAGCCTAAATTTTTTCAAATTTTATTTATGAGTGAGAAAAAGAATTCTACAATGGAAAACTTTTTATCTTTAATGGATGATTATTATGAAGAAATTTTAAATACTTTGCAAACTACATATCAACTTGAATATTCATTAGCAAAAAAACTATATATCCATATGTTATTTTATACACATGGAATAGCAAGTTTGTGTGCTACAAAAGTACTTATTTTAGAAGAAGCAGAAATAAGTGATATTTTAACTGAAGCATTTACAGCAATAATGAAAGAAATGAAGGGAAATAAAAATGATTAAAATTGAGAACATATCAAAGGCTTATGGCACAAAGAAAAATCCTATCCAAGTGATACATGATGTTAGTTTTACGATAATGGATGGCAATTTTATTGTCATTTTAGGTGCGTCAGGTTCTGGTAAATCAACCTTATTAAATCTAATTTCAGGACTAGAAAAACCGGATAAAGGTCATATTTATTATAATGAAAAAGACATTATTGAATTAAATGATAAAGAATTAACATTATTTCGAAAAGAAAACATTGGCTTTGTGTTCCAACAATATTTTCTTTTACAAAATATGAATGTTTTGAAAAATATAAAAATGGGTGCTGATTTAGTTTCCAATAAAAATATAGACAATATTATACAATCTTTAGGATTAAGCGATAAACAAAAAAAATATCCTTATGAGTTATCTGGTGGAGAACAACAAAGAGTCTCCATTGCAAGAGCATTATCAAAACAACCAAAATTTTTGTTTTTAGATGAGCCAACAGGTGCTTTGGATGAAAAAACAAGTCGACAGGTATTAGATTTTATTTGCCATTTACAAGAAAAGTTAAAATTTACAATGATTATGGTAACACATAATCAAAATATCGCGGAAATGGCACATGAAGTTATAAAAATAAATAGTGGTCAAATAGAAAGTATTCAGAAAAATTCTCATTTAAAAACAGCTTATGAAATTAGGTGGTAATATGATAGTTAGCTACAAAGATTTATTTAAATTGATGGGGATTATTATAACATCATGTTGTACTGTTTGTGTTTGTACAATGTTTTTAAACTATATAATGGATTTGAAAGCCATTAAAGATTTATTATTATCCAATGATTTAATAACGCTTTATAATGCACAAGTGAATATGAGCAATGCAATATGCATAATTACAGGTTGTGTTCTTTGCATAACATCAGTAATCATGTTAGTTTTTTATATCAAAAATTATATAGACAATCATCGTAAAGAATTAGGGATTTTAAAAGCTCTAGGTTATAATAATTTTAAACTTTCTTTATCCTTTTTCGTATTTGGCTTAAGTGTTTTAATTGGTACAATTTTAGGATATATCATCGCTTGGATTTTAATACCATCGTTTTATGATGCTCAAAATAAAGACGGGTTTTTTCCGGAGTTGACATATCATTTTCATCCTATTTTAGTTTTGTTTTTAATAATTATTCCTACTTTATTATTTGCTTTATTTTCAATCATTATTGCTTATAAAGAACTAAAACGCCCAGTTATGAGTTTATTAAAAAATAAAGATGAAAAAGAAAAAAATCAAAAAATCTCCGAAAAAGAAGGACTATCTTTTTTAAAAGAGTTAAAACGTAATACTTTACTTGGAAATAAAATACTTATTTTTTTCGTCATTTTTGCTTGTTTTTGTTATTCTGCTATGGTGCAGATGGCTATAAGTATGTTTCGTATAACCAGTGCTAATTTTGGTTTGATGATTTTAATAATTGGTTTAATATTAGCTATAACAACTATGATGATGGCCATCGCAACGATTATTAAAGGAAATATTAAAACCATTGCATTGATGAATGCCTTTGGGTATTTAAAAACAAATTATAATCGTTATTTATTAGGATGTTATCGCCCCATGTCTTGGATTGGTTTTGTTTTAGGTACGATTTATCAATATGTATTATTAAAATTAGTTTTTATTTTCATTTTTGATGATGTCATGAGTATTGATTATCACTTTGATATTAAAGCCTTTCTAATTACTCTTCTTAGTTTTGTGATAATTTATGAAGGACTTATGAGTTTTTATTCAAAAAGATTTGAAAAAATTCATTTAAAAAATATAATGAATGATTAATAATGATATTTTTTCTTTTTTAAGAATAAAAAGAATATAGAAACGATAAAAGATAATAATTCCGCTAAAACAATTGAAAACCAAATGCCATCGAGTTGAAAAAACAAAGGTAAAACTAAAACAGAGGCAATTTGAAATATTAAAGTTCTTAAAAAAGAGATAATTGCTGAAGTTAATCCATCATTTAAAGCAGTAAAAAAAGAGGAACTGAAGATGGATAAACCTGAGAATAAAAAAGAAAATGAGAAAATTAAAAATCCTCTTAAAGTCATTGACAATAATTCATCATCATAACTGACGAAAAGAAAGCTTAATGGTTTTGCTAATACTTCGCTCAATATAACCATACTTAAAGAACAAACACCAATGATGATAATGCTCTTTTTAAAAATGTTTTGTAATTCTTTTTGATTATTTGCACCATAATGATAACTTGTAATAGGTGCGGTTCCAATCGAATAGCCAATAAAAATAGCAATAAATATCATATTCACATACATTAAAACACCATAAGCGGCTACACCATCTTCACCAGCATATTTCATAAGTTGTGCATTGTATAAAATTCCGACAAGAGAAGCAGAAATATTACTCATTAATTCAGACGAACCATTATAACAAGTTTTTAAAATAGCTTTTTTATCAAATTGTGTTTTTGTTAGGCGAAGGATACTTTTTTTGGATTTAAAAAAATAAATTAAAGGAACAATTCCTCCAATGACTTGACTAATAGAAGTTGCTAAAGCAGCTCCAGTAAGTCCCCATTTGAATAAACCAACAAAAATACCATCTAGTAACATGTTTGTACAACCTGCAGCTAATGTTACAGCTAAACCTAATTTAGGTTTTTCAGCTGCAATAAAAAAACTTTGAAATTCCATTTGTAATACAAATGCAGGTAAAGCTAAAAAAATAATTCTTCCATATAATACGCAATCATCTTGCATGGTTCCTTTTGCGCCTAATAATTTCGCAAGCGGGCGAACGCATGAAAAACCAATGATAGCTAAAATTAGTCCTAATAAAATTGAAAAATAAATGAGTAATGAAAAAACTTTACTAGCTTTTTCTTTATTCCCTTCTCCTAAAATTTTAGAGACTAAAGCACATCCGCCAGAACCAATCATAAATCCACAAGAACCTAAAATCATGATAACAGGATAAATAAAATTAACAGCAGCAAAAGGAGTTTTTCCAACAAAATTTGAAACAAAAAAACCATCTACTACACCATAAATGGATGTAAATATCATCATAAGGATAGAAGGTAATGTAAAAGTTAATAATTTCTTATAATTAAAATGATCTGAAAGTTGGATTTGCATAATAATCTCCTTAAAATATAAGACAAGAATTTTTTGAATTGAAAGAAAATTAAAAAATTATCTCATCATTTTATATTTATCCAATAAGTGACTAGTTTATTATACCATCCGCAAAATTTATAGTCAATTTTATGCACTTAAATAAAAAAGAAACTTAAATGTTTCCTTTTTACGAATTCTGTTTTTTCTTTTTCTTTTTTAAAACCAAATTATTAATTTTGATAATCATCCATAAAATAAAGGTGAGGAAAAAAGCACAAACAAGCCATGAATCATATTTTAAAAATCCTTTTGTAAAACTATTCGAAAAGATTAAGATACAACCCAATGCTAAGGTTATAGTTAAAAAACCGCAAGCTTTTCCTTTAAAAGGCTTCTTATTAAACAAACCAATGAAAGAAGAAATATATAATATTAACATAGCGATGAAAATAAGAATATACACCAAACTGACAACAAAGAAAGAAACATACAGTCCAATATCAGGATTAGAAAATAAATTTAAGAAATTAGCTATAAACGAAATGCCAGAAAAAATAAGGGCATCATTTTCTCCAGTTAAACCATTTTTTATTAAATTTAAGTCAAAACTCTTATCTTTAATGGCTTGTATAAAAAATTGAATAAAATCTTTTCCAGCAAGAATACTTTCTTTTGAATCACCTTTAAAACAAGCTATTAATGAAGTAAACAAAGATTCTTTAGTTAATATAGGCACCATAATCATAATAATGAAAATGAAAGTAGCGACTAACATTTGAACGATAATAATAAATCTTTTTTTCCCTATATTCACTTCTTCATTAAAATTTTCTTCTTCGTCTTCAATCAGATTTTTAGAAGTTTCTTTCGTAGGAATTTGAACTGTTTTCATTTCTAAAGTTTCAGATGATTCAGGTGTTTGTTCATTATTTTTTGAATCTAAATTATACTGAATAATTTGGCTATTGACTTCTTCTAAACTTGGTTGAACATTCCCGGCTGAATTGTTTTGAATTAATTTTTCGCCACAATAAGTGCAAAAAGCAAGACTTGAGTCGACAATTTGTTTACAAGAAGGACAAATTCTTTTGCTAACTTTTGCTCCACAACCACCACAATACCTTTGTGTGCCAATTATTTTCGAACCACATTTTTCACAAAACATAACCAGTTCATCATTTTTTAATGAATTTTCTTTTTGAATTTCTTCTAGTGGATCATTTTTTTCCAATTGTAATGAGGATTGATTGGTAGTTGGAGGATATATATCATTATTTTTTACATATTGATTTATTTCCTGAAAAGCAAGATTATCATTTTCTTTTTTCTCTTCTTTATTTGTAATTTCTTTCAAAGTAAAATTGTATTTACAATGAGGGCAAAATTCTTGGTCTAAAGAAACCATTTCATTACAATTTGGGCATATTTTAACATTTAAATAAGGTAAATTAGATTGTTTATAAAGGTCATGCATGTTTACCACCTCATATATTAATTATAAAATAAAATGACATGAATAGCAATTATTTGTTATTAATCTATTCGATTTTATAGACAAATTCTTATTTTCTATAAAGGATAAATATGGTAAAATAAAAAAGGTGATGAAAGATGAAAAAAGTGGAACTCCTTGCTCCTGCTGGAAATCTAGAATGCTTAAAAGTAGCTGTTAACAATGGTGCAGATGCCGTTTACATTGGTGGTTTAGATTATTCAGCTAGAGCGTATGCTAATAATTTTACAAAAGATGAAATTATCGAAGGTATTTTATATGCACATATAAGAAATGTTAAAGTATATGTTACGATAAATACAATGATTTATAATGATGAATTGGATAATCTATTAAACTTTATCGATTTTTTATATCTTCAACAAGTTGATGCACTTATTGTGTCTGATTTTGGATTAATAAATGTGTTGAAATTAAGATATCCTGACTTAGCAATACATATTTCTACCCAAATGAATACGAATAATTTATGGCAAATAAAACTATTTGAAAATTTAAATGTTCGTCGAATCATTTTAGCTAGGGAAACAGAACTTTCCATGATAAAGTATTTAATAAAGAATTCTTCAGTAGAAATTGAGGTATTTGCTCATGGAGCATTATGTATATGCTATTCTGGTAATTGTCTTCAATCTTCGATGATTGGCAAGCGTTCTGGAAATCGTGGCAAATGTGCACAACCTTGTCGGATGGAATATACTTTATTAGAAAACGGAAAAGCTAAGTCCAATAAAAAATATCTTTTGTCCATGAAAGATTTAAATGTGTTAGAACACTTAGATGAATTAATAGAATCAGGTGTAGCATCCTTAAAAATAGAAGGAAGAATGAAAAGTAAAGAATATGTAGCTTTCGTCATTAAAACTTATCGTGAAGCGATAGACCAGTATTATATTCATCAGCATAGTAAAGTGGATGATTTAGTTATGGAAAAAATGAAAATGGTCTATTCACGTGGTTTTACAAAAGGTTATTTATTTAATGAAAGTAATGCTGAATTAACGAACACCTATCGTCCATCACCTATCGGAAATAAAGTTGGAATGGTCGTTGGAAAAACAAAAGATAGAATTCAAATAAAACTAATGGATGAACTATCTCAAAAAGACAAGATTGTGATTGTACAAGATCATTATGATGATATTAAAATGTATATATCAAAAATTTTTGTTAAAAACAAATTGGTACCGAAAGGATTCAAAGATGAAATCATCGAAATTCCTATTTTATCTAAAGTTTTATTAAATGCTACAATATATAAAATGATTGATAGTCATTTACAAGAGGAAATTAATCAAACGATAGTAAGTAAGGTTAAACGTATTCCAATCCGAATGAAACTAATAACGAACATCCATGAACCCATGACATTAATTGTCAAAGATAATTGTAACCATTCCATATTAGTAAAATCAGATTATATCGTTCAAGAAGCCTTACAAATGCCAACAAAGAATGAGAAAATCAAAGAACAACTATCTAAATTAAATGATACAGCTTATACTTTATTGGATCTTCATATTGTAAACGATGAAAAAGGTTTTATTCCTGTTAAATATATTAATGAATTGCGAAGAAATGCAATGGAAAAAATGGATTTTGTTCGAACAAATATTTATAAGAGAAGTTCACAAGAAATAAAAGAAATTTCTTTAGACATTCTTCATCATAAAGAGGAAAATAAAAAGTTTAAAGTCAAAGTACATTCCCTTTCACAACTTGAAGCAATTTCTCATTTTAAAGAGATTGATGCTTTTTATTATGATGATTTAATGACTTATAAAATCGCTAAAGAGAAATATCCACAATGTAATATTATTCCTGTAATGGATAGGATAAATAGTTCAACAAGAATTCAAAATCATGATTTAAAATCTGTGGTTATTAATCATTATGGTGATTTATATCAATATGAAAATGCTCGTATCATAACAGATTTATATATGAACGTAGCCAATGAATGGACCATAGCTTCTTTATATAATTATGGTGTAGAAAGTATCACGCTTTCAAGTGAATTAAATCGTCAACAAATTTTGCAGTTAATAGAAGATATAAAAAGAAAATATGGTAGTTTACCTCCTCTTGAAATGGTTGTATATGGTCATTATCAAACTATGATGATGAAACATTGTTTCATTTCTAAAGAATATGGGTTTAAAAATAAGCATTGTGGAGTATGTAAAAATAAAACTTTTGCATTACTGGATAGAATGAATTATGTTTTCCCTATCACTACAAATGAAGATTGTAATGTAACGATTTATAATAGTAAAGCAATTCATTTAATTCAATATATTTCTGAAATTTATGCTATGGGTATTACCTCTATCCGTTTGGATTTTACGGTTGAAAGTCCACAAGAAACTTATGAAATTACAAAAGCCTATTTAGATGCTTTAAATCATCGTAGTGTCCATTTAAATTTGACAGAAATCACTTATGGATATTATTTAGAAACAGAAAAGAATTAAAATTTATTTACTTTAAAACATAATAAAATTATAATTAAATTATAGGATGGGTAACAAATTATGGAAAATAGGAAATTAAAACTAAACGTCAAAAACACCATGAAAATTGGTTTTGCTTTTTTCGGGATTTTAATGTTATGGCAAGTTTATAATACTTACTGTACAATGATTTTAGAAGCAATGTTAAAAGATAAACTTGAACATTATAACTATATTATTGGTTGTATTATGGCTTTAGATAATATTGCAGCAATTATTATTATGCCTATAGTAGGAATTTGGTCAGATAAGACAAAAACAAAATATGGAAAAAGAATGCCTTATATCATTATTGGAATGGGATTAACGGCATTAGTATTTCCTTTCATCGCTTTAATGTGTGTTTGGAATTCTTTTATTGGAGTATTAATTTTTATGATTTTGTTTTTAATCATCATGCAAGCTTATCGCTCACCAGCCGTTGCATTTATGCCTGATGTAACCCCTAAACCTCTTCGTAGTAAAGCAAATGGAATTATTAATTTAATTGGTTATTTAGGTGGTGTTTTTGTAACTTTATTAGGATTTATTCCTGCTTTTAAATTAACAAAGGATTCCCTTTTAGAAGAGGTACAAAATGTAGTTATATGGCCTTTTATTATTTGTACAGTAGTATTTATAGCCGTTTTAATTTTTTTAGCCTTTTCTATTAATGAAAACAAGATGATTGAACAGACGAAAGAGGATGTTGAATTTGGTGAAACATTGTCGGAAAATTTAGAAGAGATTAAAGAAGATAATAAACTTTCAAAAGCAGATAAAAAGAATTTTATTATTTTGCTACTATCCATATTCTTTTGGTTTATGGCTTTTAATTCCTTTGAAACTTTTGGAAGTTTATTTACAAAAAATATTTTAAATGATTCGAATTTATATAGTCAAATGGCTACATTTTTATCAATAGCCTCTATTATTTCATTTATTTTATTTTCAAATTTGTCATCAAAAATTGGCAGAAAATGGACTATTGTTATTGGCTTAGTATTACTCGTTTTATCATTAGGAAGTATTGCCATTTTGTCTTTAGTAGTTTCATTCCCTGATAATGGGGTGGGAAATTGGAAATTTTTATTTTATGCATTAGCCGTGATTATGGGAGTAGGATGGGCTTTAGTTAATATCAATTCTTTTCCGATGGTTGTTGAATTTGCAAATAAAGATAATGTTGGCAAGTTTACAAGTTATTATTATTCTGCATCGATGATTGCACAATCGATTACCCCTCTATTAGTTGGTTTGTTTATGGACTTTTTAGGCAAAGGACAGAAAATTTTATTTATTTATGCAAGTATTATGATGTTGATTGCACTCTTTATTTTTATATGTATCGTTGAAAAAAAAGAAGTAAAGGAACGCCTTAAAAAACATAGTAAAAAATCGGCTTTAGAATCTTTAGGAGATATTGATAATTAAACTTATATTTTTAAATAAAATAAAAATGTAGCACATTAGTCTACATTTTTTTAATTATCCATAAAATAATTCCTTAATGAATAAAAATAGTATTTACATATCCAATGAGACCGCTTGATGCACAATATTGTTTTTTATTTTTAGCAAAAAAACTTTCCGATGCACCATGAGTATGCCCACAAAATATAGCAGAAATAGAATCATTGTTTTCCAATGTTTCGATAAATTCTTTCGTCGTTTCATCACAATTTTTATAGTCAATTATAAAATATGAGTCATATTTTTGCATGTCTTCTTCATTCATTTTCGTCATTACAGGAATATGCATTGAAATAAACACTTTCTTATTATCTTGAAGCTGCTCTTTTAATAGTTTTAATTGTTTACTTGAAATTTTTTTATTCGAATCATCCAAACCGATTATTTTAAAATCAGGGAATTCAAGAACTTGAAATTCACTATGAGAATTTGTTAAATAATCAAAAATGGTCACTGGTGATTCATGATTTCCATAAGTAAGTATAAAAGGAATCGAAAAGTTTTTAAGGCTTTCTTCTAAATATTTTAAATTGGCTTTACTATAATAATCGATAATATCACCTGTCATGATAAAAGCATCTGGCTTTTGTTCTTGGACAAACTGAAGCAAATTATCTAAACATTTACATGAAGGAATCCTATGTTCTTCATTGCATACTTCATGAAAGTAATTTGCAAAGTCTTTTCTAACTTTCAACCATGCTTCTTCATTCTTTATAGCTTTTTCATATTCATCAGGAGTTTGATTTTTATCTAAATTAATACAATGTACATCACTAAAATGAATAATACGATAGGATCTTTTTGCTTCTAAAGAAATATGAATTGGATGTTCTTGAATAAATGCCATAAGTTTACCTCCCTTATTATGAAGAATCTTTCATAAATACTATATCATTTTTTTTCAAAAAAAGATATAATAATCTTCGGGTGATAGAAACATGGCAAATTGTGATTATAATTGTGAAAGTTGTAAAGAAAAATGTGAAAAAAAAGATTTTATTATTCATACAAATTCTTATTCCCATATCAAAAAAGCTATAGGAATTGTCAGTGGAAAAGGAGGGGTTGGTAAGTCTCTCGTAACTTCTTTGTTAGCTGTTAATAGTGCAAAATTAGGATATAAAACGGCTATATTGGATGGCGATATTTTAGGTCCTTCTATTCCGAAAATCTTTGGCATTACTCAAAAAGCATATGGAGATGAAACAGGACATTTTATTTATCCTGCAAATGCTTCTTTAAATATAGATATTATTTCTTCAGCAATGTTACTAGAGCATGATGATGACCCTGTAATTTGGCGCGGATCAATGGCGTCGAATATGGTGAAGCAATTTTATAGTGATGTTCTTTATGGTGAACAAGATATTTTGTGGATTGATATGCCCCCAGGAACCGGAGATGTTCCTTTAACGATTTTCCAGTCTATTCCACTAGACGGAATTGTGATTGTTACTTCACCTCAAGATTTAGTTTCACTCATTGTTGAAAAAGCAGTTAAAATGGCAAAAATGATGAACATTCCTATTTTAGCTCTTGTTGAAAATTATTCTTATATTACTTGTCCAAATTGTATGGAAAAAATTGAAGTTTTTGGAAAATCGAAGGCAAGAGAAAAAGCAAAAGAAAACCAAATTCCTCATTTTATTTCTTTACCTTTAGATCCAAAAATAGCACAATTATGTGATGAAGGTAAAATTTTTGAAATTCAAGATAATTATTTTAATGATTTATTAAAAGAAATATTTAAAAATTAAAAAATCCATTATGGATTTTTTTTTAATGTTATTTGTAAGAATGAAAAAATATAATTATAAAAACAATTAAAGTTTATAAAAAGAGTCGACGTATATAATCAGTGACTTATAGTTTAAACATCTCATAAAAAGATGGATATTGTAGTAATTAAACGATGCCTTCATTTTTTGTTGTAACTTAAAATTGCAAAGCTTAATGAATAACCGAAAGACAATACTTCTCTTGCGTTATGAGAATAGATTTTCCTTACAAACACTATCTGTCACATTCGTAGATGATAAATGCTTCTTTTAGCCAAGTTATATCGTTGCACTTGAAGATAAGATGTTAAAAATACAAAATATACTCTAATTCATTCTTTGCTGATTTAGCTATTAATCAACCATTTCAAGTTGTTGTTTTTGATAGGATGGTTTTTTAGATCAATAAAGATTCTTATGGATGAACTCTTTATATGGATTTATTTAATAATAAAATTAATGCTTATGATGTTTCTACTACGCATGGTAATAGAACCACTTTTAATTTTTTTCAACGAAAATCATTAATGTAGGTTGGATAGTCATATTTTTTTTAATTTATCAATTACTATTTCAATGCTAGTATTGAGAACTAGACTTCTACTTTTTATTTCGTCTGGAACAAAAGAATATCCTTTATCAATAACTGCATAATGTGCATGGATATTTTTATAAGTATTTAATATAAATGGATATTTAATCCATGTCGGAGTTGAATATCCTACTCCAAGTTCTAAATACAAAACTTTTTTATTTTTATTTTCAGATATAAATTTTTGATAGTTTTGATAAGCATTATGCCATCCTTCATCTTCAACAAAATATTGATCCTTTCTAAGATTAGTTTCCATTGGTGACTTACAAATAGGGCATCTTGGTATTAGAGAGGAAGGAATTAAATGATTTTTTTGTTCTTTTAACATTTTCATTATTATTTCTCTATTATCATACGTCCTATTATGACAAGCCCTAGAGCATTGAAACAATCCGTAATCTCCTTGCATATAAAATAGTCTCTTTTTATCGAATCCTGCTAGTTGAAATTGATGGTCAACATTTGTCGTTATTACAAAATATTTTTTATTCTTTATTAATGATAATAAATCAACATATAATTGTTTCGAAGGAAACTTATAGCGGTTTAAATAAATCATTTTTGACCAATAACCCCACTTTTCTTCCAATGAAGAGAATTTGTGAAATCCGGCTGAATACATATCGTTATACCCATATAAATCCTGCATATATTGAAAATTATTTAAAAAAGTCTGACCACCATATTCAAAACCAGCAGCAGTAGATAAACCAGCGCCTGCTCCAATAACAATAGCATCGCTTTCATCAATTAGTTTTTTTAACTCTGTAATAATAGACATCATAATCCTTTCTAGAAAAAACATCAAAAACCACATATTGAATTGTAGTTTTATTTTTTTTCAAATACTCTTGAACAATAGAAACAGCTATATCACAAGCTTTTTCTATTGGAAATCCATATAAACCTGTTGATATTGAGCAAAACACAAGTGATTCTAATTTCATTTTATCTGCCATTTTTAAACAAGATAAATAACAATTTTTTAAATCCTCTTCGTCTTTTTTTGTAACGCTTTTTATAATCTTTGGTCCAACAGTATGAAAAATATATTTTGAAGGTAAATTATATCCTAAAGTAACTTTGCATTGGCCATTTGCTTCTTCATACTTTTGTTCTCTCATAATTTTTATTAAATCTCTTCTTACTTGTAAACCTGCAAATGAATGAATGGCATTGTCGATACAATTATGTAAAGGATAAAAACAGCCTAACAATTTTTCATTGCCTGCATTTACAATAGCATCGGCTCTTATTAGAGTGATATCTTCTTGCAAAAGATAAATATTCTTTTTTAGTGGTATTAAATTTTCAAGATCAATAATTTTTCTTTTTTCATAGTGTTTTTTTATGATTTCATCTTGCCAAATATAAAATTCTGGAGAAAGATTAATGGGTAAAGTAATATTCATCAAAGCCCGAAAAACATCTTCTTTTGATAAATGAGTAGGAACTTTAACATTATTTATCTTTTCTAAGTAATGAATAGCTTTTTCAATTAATTCCATTTTATTGAACAATATTATCCTTTATCAAATTATTTTCTTGAAAAGATAAAGCATTTTCTAAAGTTGTCTTACTAATAGCCTCAAGAGCTTCATAAGTTAAAAAGCCTTGATGTGAAGTTACAATGACATTCGGAAAAGATAATAATCTTGCTACTGTGGAGTGATCTAATATATCGCCTTCTAAATTTTCAAACACATATTCATCTTCTTCTTCATAGACATCTAAAGCTACACCAAAAAACTTTTTATCCCTAATTCCTTTAATTAAATCTTCTGTTTTTATTAATCCTCCACGAGATGTATTAACTAAGATAACATTCTCCTTCATTAAAGAAATAGTATCTTCATTAATAAGATGATAGGTTTCTTTTACTAAAGGACAATGTAGTGAAATCACATCGGATTCTTTTAATAATTCTTCTAAAGAAACATATTTAATATATTCACAATAATTCTTAGGATTCTTATCATATCCTAAAACCTTCATACCAAATCCTTTGCAAATCTTTGCCATCGCTAAACCAATTTTACCTGTTCCAACAATACCCACTGTTTTATTAAAAAAATTCAATCCCGTTAATCCAACTAAAGAAAAATTATTTTCTCTAACTTTTATATAGGCTTTATGAATTTTTCGATTAACTGCAAGGGCTAACGTCATCGCCATTTCTGCAACTGCCTCTGGTGAATAACCTGGCACGCGCATAACAATGATATTGTTTATTTTAGCAGACTCTAAATCAATATTGTTATATCCTGCACATCTTAATAATATCAATTTCACACCTTGATCTTTTAAAGAAACTATAATTTCATTGTCGACCAAAGTATTAACAAAGACACAAATTGCATCAAATCCTTTTGCTAAAACAGTAGTATATTTATTTAATTCAACTTCTGTAAATTTAATACTAATATCTTTATAGTCTTTTAAATGTTTTTCAAAAGCGACTTTATCATAACTTTTAGTATCATAAAATAAAATTTTCATTGTTCTCTTCTCCTTACATTATTATTATATTTAATGTGTTTTTAAATTTTAAGTACGCACTTAAATGTGGCATTGTATCATTTTAGAAACTATGATAAAAACATTGGAGGTGAGAAAATGATTGATAAAGACAAGTTACCATTATGTCCTATTGAAACAACTCTAACTGTCATTGGAGATAAATGGAAAGTATTAGTTTTAAGAGATTTATTTTTAAATAAAGTAATGAGATTATCTGAATTAAAAAAATCATTAAATGGTGTCACTCAAAAAATGCTTACTCAGCAATTGCGCGCAATGGAAAACGATGGTTTAATTCATCGAGAGGTTTATCCAGTAGTTCCTCCTAAAGTGGAGTATTCTTTAACCAGTTTAGGATTATCATTAAAACCTATTTTAGATTCTATGTGGTCGTGGGGAGAAAACTTTAAAACATCAATAAAATAATCTTTTAAGTCATACTACGAAGTGTTGTTATATTGTATACAATACTACAAATGAATGAAATCAAGAAAAGCACTAAAATAGTCTTTTTGTTATTCTTTTCTATTTTAAAGAAATAAATAATAAAATCAACTAAAAAGTATAAAATGCATAAAATAATTTGTAAAAATCACCACCAAAAATATAGTCCAAATCTTCATTGTATTTATTCAATAAATCCATTAACTTAACATTACTAATATCATTGATTCCTTGCTCAATTTTATTTATTGTAGATTTTGATTTATAACCCAAAAAATTAGCAAATTCTTTCTGAGTTAATCCATTTTTAATTCTAATTTATTTAATTTTCTTTCCAAAGTCATCCATATATTTGTTCTCTTTTCATGACTGCATTATATCCAAATAAAAGAAATATAGATAAATTTTCCACCTCTAAGTTAATAAAGATATAGATTGGACAATACTTTCTATATCTTAACTTAAAATGGAAAATATAAAATTTGAGACAGAAATAGTCAAAATACCTTTTGCTTGTTAGTAAGGGGTTCGCCTAACTGTTGATTTTGATTGGATCATATTCTCTTAAAAATGGTATTTATGTTAATCTTGAAGAAATTATTTTTGTTCTAGTTTGAACTCAAAATTTCTAAAATCAGCAAAACTGGTTCAAAATCACTAAAATTACAAAGAAAAAAAGTTTAACACTTGAAAATTTGCTCAATTTTCTTTGTATCAAACC
Source organism: uncultured Bacillota bacterium (assembly GCA_902491575.1). Taxonomy (GTDB): domain Bacteria; phylum Bacillota_I; class Bacilli_A; order RFN20; family CAG-631; genus CAKPXW01. The sequence goes on along the minus strand of CABUID010000008.1, from coordinate 38,204 downwards.
TATATGTTTTTAATGACAAAGATATACTACTATGATACAAACTGCATACTCCTAGATTTCTTGCTTACCCTTGTCTATGTCCAGGAGTTTGAATTGGTTTTTTATCACAGTTTTACAACAATTCTTATTATCTTTTGCAGATAATTCATTTCTTCTACAAAACGTAGTAATTGAAGGAATTGGTAAATCCAATTGACTTTATTCTTTCATTCCAATATTCTATTTTTATTTTCATTTGTCATAAGCAGTTATCCTCCTTTACAATTAAATGCAAAATTTAAAGGATAACTGCCAAAGCAAAATAAAAAAGAAGCTAATGAAAATGCATCAGCTTCAATTTGAAAGGAGGTCTTTCCTCGATTTAGGATAGAATTAATTTCCCAGGAGATAGCTACTTTTAATTCTAATACATTTGATTTTCATTATAAACTTGTGCCACTGTTTCAGCAAAAATTGATCTTGATTTTTTATTTGAATCAGAATTGTTTCCTTTATTAATTAAGTATTTGTTTCGCACTTCTTGCCATAGTCCGTTTTTCTTTATCCATTTTATTTTTTCTTCTAGTCTATAGAAAGAATCAGGTTGATATTCCCAAACGTAAATGTTTTGAGTTTTGTTATAACGTATGTATTGTTGTTTTCCAGTATTACAATCAAACACAACAGCGAAATCACAACTATGAAGAATTCTAGATTTTTTCTTATCCTTAACTTTTATAGTTATCACCCTGCTACTATCTTCAGCGTAATCATATGAAAATAAATGCGAATACTTATCAAATGCTTTTTTTAAAATATTTCTTATTTCCTCTGCATTATAATTTTCATCTTCATCATTCACTCTAATATTGACATCAAAATCGTAGCCAACGTTACCATTAATTTCCCGTGTTATCATATTTCTACTTGCACTTCCAATAAAATCAAATCGAAATGTGAAATTTTCCCTTACTTCATCTTGTACCAAATTAATAAGTTTAATCAAATCTTGTTTAATTGGCATATATTCACTTTTAGATACATATTCAAATTTTTTCATAATCTATTCCTCCAATTTCCGTTCATTTAGTATGTATCTTCACTAAATTGTAATAGAATACTACTAAATGTTTTAATTGTCAAATTAAACTATTTCATAAAAAATAGTAAATATATTGACATGTGTCAATGTTATGAATATAATTATATTGATAAATATCAATGTGAGGTGTTGACATGCATAAAAAAGAAGCAAGTGATTTATTTAAATTATTAGGTGATGAAAACAGAGTCAAGATTTGTAAATTTCTTTATAACAAAGGTGAAATGTGTGCTTGTGAATTGTTAAAAATTGTTGATTGTAAACAAGCTACATTATCTCATCATATGAATCTTCTAGTAAAATCGAATTTGGTATTTGCAAGAGAAGACGGAAAATGGGTTCACTATTCCATTAATAAAAAATTATTATTGGAATTAATGAATTTTATTAGTAGTCCTTGCAATTGTACAAAATGAGGAGATATAGTAATGGAGTATTCATTAGATGAAAAATATAATCGAATTAAGGAATCAATTTTACAAGAAACTAGTAAGAATCCAATTGATATAGCAAAAAAAATAATGCATAAAGAATTTGTAAATATACATGGTCCAGAGCATCATTTTCTTGATGGTGCAGTGTTTTTAGTGGCCTATAAAAAAGCTGGAGGTAATGTTAACTTAAGCATGGCATTGGATAAATTAAAAGAAAGAACAATAAAAATGCCAGGAGCCATGTGTGGTCAATGGGGAATTTGTGGCTCTACTGCTTCTATAGGCGCTGCTCTTTCCATTATTCATCAAACAGGTCCACTTTCAAACGATGACTTTTACAAAGATCATATGGAATACACATCAAGAGTAATTTTAAAAATGAGTCAAATAGGTGGACCTAGATGTTGTAAAAGAAATGCTTTTTTATCATTATCTGAGGCCGTAAAGTTTGTAGAAAGAAAATATAACATCAAAATGGATTTAGAAGACATACATTGTGAATTTTCCAGTTGGAACAAACAATGTATAACTTTAAAATGCCCATATTATAAATAATTTTTACTTAAAAATCTAATTTTAAACAATTAAAATTAGAAAGTTTTAGTTATTGTTCTTATCAAATTGGCTCACTACAAGTTTCATTTCACTACCTAAAACTTTGTAGGAGTTATTGATTTCAGTAAGAGATGACTTGAACTCTTTTTCACCTTCAAGTCCTATTTTTAATCTAAAATTCTCTGCTATTTGTGTTCATCTCCTATCATTGTTTAGTATCTTTACGGTTTACCGACTTTTTACGAAACAACATGTTTTTGAGTATAAGAAAAGCATCTACACATTTGTACAGATGCTTCTAATTATTTTGATTTAGCTTACCAATTTTCCATTAATAAGAAATCAACTATGTGTATAACCTTTATGCCATTAATGTTTTGTACATCATTTCGGTTTGTTGTAACTACATATTTATGATTAAAATCTTTTATTGTACTTAAATTATCAATTTCTCTATTAGAGTTATCTGGAAGTCTAACTGTAGCTTGAATTTGAATTTCTTCATCTCTTTTTTTGGCGATAAAATCGATTTCTTTATCACCATTTTTCCCTACAAATACATCATATCCTCTTCTTTTTAATTCAAGATAAATTATATTTTCAAGTATAGAGGCATCCATTTTGTTGTTATATCCAAAAATTGCAAACCTTAATGAAATATCGGAAAGATAATACTTTTCTTGTGTCTTGAGAATCGATTTCCCTTGCAAATCATATCTATTGCACTCATAAATGATAAACGCTTCTTTTAACCAAGTTATATAATTATATACAGATTCAACAGATATTTCACGATGTTGACCTTTAAGATAGGTTGCAATAGAATTTGCAGAAAATGTTTTTCTCATATTATCCATTAAATATTTTACAACCCTATTGAATTTTTCAATTTCTTTTATTGGATGATTACTCATAACATCCTTAGTAATTATTGAATGATATATTCCGTCCACAACTTGATATGCCTTTTGAATATCTAAATTAGAAATTGCTATAAGTGGAAATCCACCGAATCTTGCATATATTTATATTCATAAATGGTCGAATATACTCAAGATATTCATCTCTCACAATTAAATCTTTTTTTAAGCATTATTTAGCCTCCATTTTTTGATACGACCATTATAGCACTAACTAACTTTTTCAAGTAATTAAACCAAAAAAGTTATGTCGTATTATGTATTATTTTGGTTTCAAACCAAAAAACTTTTTTAAACATCATAGATATTTCAATTTCTAATGTTTTCTATATCCCATTAGGTATTACATCGTCAATAAAAACTTCTATCTTTGGCTTTGAAATTCCTTTAAATTGTTTGTGACATTCCCATAAATCTAAAAGCAATCCAAAAGGCATGAGCCATATTTCATCTTGTGTCAAATGCAAACATTTGAACTCCAATTTTTACACAAGAAACATCACCAGTGAGTAGAGGACTTTTTTTAATTGCCCATTTCTCTGGGTACATTTTATTGTTATTGCTGCTAGTAAAAGGAGTTTTAGTTTATGAATCAAAAAAATTTACTCAAAAAAAGTTCAAATATTAAAAGTGAATAAATATATCTATTCAGTCACTGAACGCTGAATAAGATTTTACCATAAAATTTAAAAAGATAATGTGTGATAAAATACAACAAGGTATATTTCCATCTAAAATATTACAAGAATGTGGTTAAAATATTAGGTCCAAATAAACCTTCTGCAATTAATCGTCGTATTATTGAAGAATATAAAGTAGATGGCACATTTCATTCCGGAAGAAAGAAGTTTTCACTTGAAGTCAAAATATTAAATGGTTCTATAGCTCCAACGAAAGCTCTTATCAAAATACAAAATGATTAAATTATCTACAACTCAATTATTTGAAATAATAGATAAAACTATTGCTGATGAAAACAATATGATAAACATTTCTCTTCTATGTAAAATAGTTAAAGTTTCTAAATTATGTTATTATAACTGAAAATAATGGAGATATTCGGAATTTAAAAGAACTAAAAGATTATGAAGGTTTTAAATTAATAAGAGAAAGCATATAAATATCGCGGTTATAGTAAAGGTGTGCAAGGAATTTATATGCGTTTACTGAACATAAATGTAAGAATGAATCAAAAATTCATGAGGTGGTAATTTGTTAAATTTCCACTTGACTTGGGGAGTACTTTATATTATAGCAAATTACTTCTCAGTTTGAATTCAAAACACCAAATTTTGCTCTAAAACGGATTAAAATCACTAAAAATATAAATAAAAAAGGCTTAATACTTGAAAATCTACTCAATTTTCTTCATATCAAGCCTTTATGTTTTTAATGGTGGGACTAAATAGATTTGAACTATCGACCTCACCCTTATCAGGGGTGCGCTCTAACCAACTGAGCTATAGTCCCACAAGGCTTATTTATTATAGAATAAAATTAGCCTATTGTCAACAATCAAAATGTAATTTTCTTAAAATATAACAAATATTTAAATGTTTCTAATTTGTTTTTTAGCGATTATATTTTCCCATGTAAGGCTTCATTTGTTTCATGACTTGTTTCATTTGATCATAACGTTTTAAAACAGAGTTGACATCAGAAACTTCCATTGCACATCCTTTTGCAATACGTAATTTACGACTAGCTTTTAAAATTTCAGGATGTTTTCTTTCTTCAATAGTCATTGACTGGATAACCGCTTTGACTCTTTTTAACTCTTTTTCGCCTTTTTCCATATCTTCAGAACTGATTTTTGGCATTCCTGGAATAAATTTCATTAATTTTGATAAAGAACCCATTTTGGAGACTTGCTCCATTTGCGTTAACATATCTTCTAAATCAAATTTGCCAGCCATCATTTTTTTTGCTTGTTTTTCTGCTTCTTTTTCGTCTATTTTATCCTGAACATTCTCAACAAGCGTTAAAATATCACCCATGCCGATAATTCTATCCGCCATTCGATCAGGATGAAAAACTTCAATATCGTCAACTTTTTCACCTGTAGTAATGAATTTTATTGGAATCCCTGTTAAATATTTAATCGATAATGCGGCTCCGCCACGTGCATCACTATCGAGTTTTGTCATAATCATGCCTGTAATTTTTACTTTGTCGTTAAAAGCATTTGCTACATTGACAGAATCTTGACCAGACATCGCATCAATAACCAACATTCTTTCATTAATATTCGTTATATTGGTTATATTGACAAGTTCTTGCATTAATTGTTCGTCAATTTGTAGACGTCCAGCTGTATCGATAATTACGATACCATGTGTATTTTCTTTTGCATAGTTTAAGGCTTTTATAACAATATTCTCTGCAGATTCATTTTCAAGTGTAAAACATGGAACATCAATAGATTTGGCTAAAGTGATTAATTGATCTCGTGCAGCAGGACGATAGATATCTGCCGCTACGAGTAAAGGATTCTTCCCTTGCTTTTTTAACATTTTCGCTAATTTTGCACTGGTAGTTGTTTTTCCAGAACCATTTAATCCACACATTAAAATAGTGGATATGCCCTGTGAAGCCATATTTAATGATTTTGTTTCTTCACCAAATAATTCTACTAATTCATCTTTAACAATTTTCACAACCATTTGAGAAGCGGTTAAAGAAGAAATAACCTTTTGCCCTAATGCTTTTTCTTTAACATCACTAATAAAATGCTTTACTACTTTAAAATTGACGTCTGCTTCTAATAAAGCCATACGAATTTCTTTAAGCATTTCATCCATATTTGCTTCTGTCAATTTTCCTTGACCACTAATTTTTTTAAATATTCCTTGTAAACGTTCTTGTAAACCTTCAAAAGCCATAATGATTTCCCACCTTATATGATTTCTTCAATTTTTCTTTTTGTATTTTCATCTAAATCTTGAATAATTTCAAGAATTTGATTTCTTTTTTCAATCCAGTGAATTTTTTCTTCATAATTTTCTAAAATCTTCGTAGTTCTTTTTATTAAATCAAAAACAGCAGCTCTACTTATTTTCAACTCTTGTGCAATTTCGGATAAAGATAAATCATAAAGAAAATACATATCCATAATTTCTTGTTGTTTATTGGTTAAAAGTTCTTTATAAACATCTAATAAATCATTTATTCTTTGAGTTTTTTCAATATTCATTAAAATAGAAAAACCAATAATAAATCCATCAAGAAAAAGATGGCAAAGTAAACAAGCATTGTTTTATGGAAACCAGGTTGACGGTAGAATTCCTTTTTATATCCAGGAGGTGTCGATAAAAATGCTCCTACAAAAGAAATAATAAAACTTGAAAGTAAATAAAAACCTAAAATACCATAGATTGAAGAGGTGTCAATAAACAACCCTAAAACATTATTTACAATAATTTGAATTAATAAAAATAGTAACAATAAACCGATATTCATTCTTTTTCCTCCATTCCTTTTGTTAAGCCATAAAGATAATTATCTAAATCAAATTCTTCAATATCTTCTAATTGTTCACCAAAACAAACAAATTTAACAGGAATATTTAATTCATCCTTTATGGCTAAAATAATTCCACCTTTACTTGTAGAATCCATTTTTGTTAAAACAATTCCACTGACATGAACTGCATCGAAAAATGCTTTTGCTTGTAAAACTCCATTTTGTCCAGTCGTTGCGTCGATAATTAATAAAACATCATTTGCTTCATGATTAGAAACTTTTGAGATAATTCGATTCATTTTAGATAATTCATCCATTAAATTTTGTTTTGTCTGGACTCTACCAGCTGTATCACAAATTAATAAATCATAATTTTCGTTTTTAGCTTTATTAACTGCATCATAAACTACAGAAGAAGGGTCAGCGTTTTCTTTTCCAACTACAATGTCTACACCAACGCGCTCGGCCCATATTTGTAATTGGGTGACAGCACCAGCACGAAAGGTGTCAGCAGCAGCTAATAGTACTTTGTGTCCTTCTTTTTTATAACGATGACATAATTTAGCGATAGAAGTTGTTTTACCTACGCCATTTACGCCAACAACCATGACTACCGTTAAACCGGATTCATCAAATTGAATATCAGTATCCACAACATTGTTATTCGCATAAGCAATGAACATTTTATCGACTAAAATTTCATTGATTTGTCCGGCATCTGTAATCCCTTGTCTTTTTACTTCTTGTTTAGTAGCTTCCACAATGTTGATAGCAGTTTGTACACCTACATCGGATAAAATTAAAATTTGTTCTAACTCTTCAAAATATTCATCATCAATTTTATGATAGCGTGATTTTAATCCAGCTAATTTATCTACAAAGTTTTTTCTAGATTTATCTAACCCAGAAACATACTTGTTTTGAATTTCTTTACTTTTTTCCGTTGTGTTTTTATGAAAAAGTTTTTCTTTTAATTTCGTAAAAAATCCCATATCTATCTCCTATTTTGCTAGTTTGCTTAAAGCAACTTTAGCAGCTTCTTGTTCTGCTGATTTTTTTGATTTGCCTTTACCTTCGCCTAAGATAACTCCATCATGAGATACTCTATAATAAAATATTTTATTATTATCTTTTCCTTTTGTATGCAACAATTCATATTTTAAAGGTTCTCTAGAGTCTGATTGAATCAATTCTTGAAGTTTTGATTTATAATCTTCTACATCTTCGTCTTTTAGTTCTTTTAAAATCTTTAAAAGCCAACGACGTGCAACAATGCGAGCGAGTTTATAGCCTCTATCTATAAAAATAGCCCCAATAAACGCTTCTACTATATCTTCAATAATTTTGTCTTTTTTTCCTCTATCTTTTTCTTCTCCATGACCTAAATACATCATTTCATGAATTTGCAGTTCTCGACCTAATTTTGCAAAAGATTCAGTACGAACAAGTTTACTTCGAAGTTTTGTTAATTCTCCTTCTGATTTTTCAGGATAAGCATGAAAAATTAATTCTGCAGAAACAAGTTGAAATACTGCATCGCCCATAAATTCAAGTTTTTCATAATCTTTTATTACGCCTTCATGCGATTCATGTGCATAAGAAGAATGCGTTAAGGCTTCAATATAATAGTATTCATTTTTAGGTTTTATATGAAAAGGTTTTAGCAATTCTAAATAACTAATTTTGGGTTCCATATTTTTCTTTTAATGATTCAATCATTGGTGAATTTATCATCGATACAGCATATTCAATGGCGGTTTGAAAAGCGCGTGTATTTGCATTTCCATGCGCTTTTACACATACGTGATTGACTCCCATTAAACAAGCTCCACCACCTTTTGATGGATCAATCCTTCTTTTTAAATTTTTTAAAGCGGGATAAGCCAATTTTGCTCCTATTTTTGTTCTAAGATTCATATAAAATGATTCTTTCAAAATATTCGTCATTAAAGCAGCAGTCCCTTCAACTGATTTTAACAATACATTTCCAGCATAGCCACCTGTGGCTAAAACATCTACTGTGCCATTTAGACATTCTTTTGCTTCTATATTTCCTTTGAACCATGAATAGTTTTGTGCTTTTAATAATTGATAAGCTTCTTTTCCTTCAGGACACCCTTTATGTTCCTCAGCACCATTACTTAATAAGTAAACATTGACCTTTTCTTTCTTATAAACATTACGATAGACACATTCACCAATTTCAGCAAACTGAGCAATTTGTTCAGCATTATTTTCATTCGATGCACCAACATCTAAAACTAATGTATACTTTCCGTCTACTATCGTAGGCATAAATGTCCCTAAAGCTGCTCTTTTAACACCTGGAATCAATTTTACTTTTAAAGTTGATAAGGTTAAAAAAGCACCTGTAGAGCCACAAGTTACAACGCCATCGCAAGTTTTATTTGCAACGAGTTCGACAGCTTTATTCATACTGGTTTCTTTCTTCCTTAAAATCGTTAAAGCACCATCTTCCATACCCATTACTTCACGCGCATCCACGATGGTTACTTTTCCTTCGAGTAAGGAAAGTTCTTCTTTTTTCCCTACAACATAAAATTCCACATCCTGATGTTCATTTAAGTAATCAAGTACAGCTTCAACAACAATTTTTGATCCATTATCGCCACCCATGGCATCAATTGCAAGTTTTATCATCAATATCACCCAAAAATTATTATAGCATAAATGTTATAATTATAAAACTTTTACTTATTTTTTTTAAAAATAGTAAATTTTTTCTAATCTGAATATTTTCATTCGTTAATCCATGGATTTTATGGTATAATGAAAATACATTTTTTAAAGGGGATAAGTATATGGAAGATTTAAAGGAATTGTTAAATGAAAAGCAATATGAAGCTGTGACTTCAACGAATCCGTATTTAAGAGTCATTGCAGGAGCAGGTTCGGGGAAAACCCGTGTTTTAACATATAGAATTGCTTATTTGATTGATACGCTTGGCTATTATCCTTCTTCCATTTTAGCGATTACATTTACGAATAAAGCAGCCGAAGAAATTCGCCATCGTATCGAAGAAACTTTAAAAATGGGGCATTTAAGAATGACCATTGCTACCTTTCATGCTTTTTGTGCTCGTGTATTACGTGAAGATTGTAAAGTAATTGGTTATCCATCGAATTTTTCTGTTTTGGATGAAGATGATCAAAAGAAAATCATTAAAGATATCATCAAAGAAAAGAATTTTGACGATAAACAATTAAAAATTAACGGTTGTATTGATTATATAGCGATGCGTAAGAATCAATGGATTTCCCCTGAAAATGATGTAAAACAATCCATTAATAATTATGCTACACATCAAAGAGCTTTAATTTATCAAGCTTATGAAGAGACTTTGCAAAAAAATTATTCTTTTGATTTTGATGATTTAATTTTAAAGACAATTCAAATTTTTGAAAATTATCCGGTTATATTAGAAAAATGGAATAACCGGTTACGTCATATTCTAGTAGATGAATTTCAAGATGTAGATCCAAATCAATTTAGACTTTTAACTTTATTAATTGGAAAAGAAAATGAAGTGACAGTAGTTGGAGATCCTGATCAAACCATATATACTTGGCGTGGGGCGGACATTAATATTATTTTGTCTTTTGATAAATATTATCCTGAAACGAAAACAATATCTTTAGAGCAAAATTATCGTTCTTCTGGAAATATATTAAGTGTTGCAAATCAGTTAATTGAACACAATCATAAACGAATAAAAAAGAATCTTTTTACGAACGCTGATCCAGGTTTTGAAATTGCTACATTTTATGGTGAAAACGAAATAAAAGAAGCAGAGTATGTCGTAGATAACATTAATGATTTATACGATGGAAAAAAAGTGTTTTACAAAGATTGTGCTATTTTATATCGAACAAATGCGCTTTCTGCACCACTTGAACAAGTTTTAATGAACCGAGGAATAAAATATAGAATCTATGGGGGTATAAGATTTTATAGAAGAACAGAAATCAAAGATTGTATTGCTTTTTTAAAATTTGCTACTAATTTGTCCGATGATTTTTCATGTATGCGTTTAATTGAAAATACAGGAAAAGGAATAGGCAAAACAACAATAGAGAAAATTAAAGTAAATGCAACTACCGAAAATAAAACGATTTATTCTCATTTAAAAGATTCAATGAATGATTTGACTTTTTTATATAAAACTAAACAAGGAACTTCTTTAACAAATTTTGTAAAACAAATGCAAGAATTACATGATTTACTTGTTTTAGAGCCATTGAATGCTGCCAAAATCTTAGATGATCATCTTCATAAATATGGTTATTTTGATATGTTAATAGCTTATGAAATGGAAGATAAAATTGAAAACATTCATCAATTTACGGAACAAATGAAAAATTACCTTAAGCAAGAAGATGCCTCTCTTTCAGAATTTATTCAAAACGCTACTTTAATGTCTTCCCAAGATGAAATAGACGAAAAAGAAAGTCAAGACTATGTAAAATTAATGACGATTCATACAGCTAAAGGACTTGAATTTGATAATGTTTTTATCTTTGGACTTGTTGATCAAATTTTCCCTAGTTCGCGTACAATTCAAGAAAGTCAAGACGGAATAGAAGAAGAAAGAAGATTGTTTTATGTGGCAATAACACGCGCTTGTAAACGTTTATTTTTATCGACAAGTGGCGGATATTCTTATATGGGGACAAGATTGCCTTCCCGATTTTTAAAAGAAATCAAATTGACTGCGCAAAAAGAAAATATTGTCATTCGAAACGATAACTTAAAAAATTCTCTTCCGACCGGTATAAGAGCAGGCTCAATTATTCAACATGATATCTTTGGTGAAGGTATTGTTTTAAATGAACATGATGGCATTATTGACGTCATATTTAAAGATGCTCGTTTCAATAAGAAGACTTTAAATGCAGCGCATAAATTTGTCCATCTTATCAAATAAAAGGAGATGAAAATATGATAGATGAATGGAATCCGATTGATAAAATATTAGAATTAAGATCTTTACTAAAAAAATATGAATATGAATATTATGTTTTAAATCAACCTTCTGTTTCGGATGCTGAATACGATAAATTGCTCAACCAATTAATTGAACTTGAAAAAGAGTATCCACAATTTATAACTCCTGATTCGCCCACTCAAAAAGTAGGTGGAACATTTGATCCTTCTTTTAAAAAATTGAAACATAATTCCCCTATGCTTTCTTTATCCAATGTTTATAATGAAGAAGAAATCCATGCCTTTACCAAGCGTATTGATGATGCCATTGATATTCATCCAATTGATTATGTTTGTGAATGTAAAATCGATGGTTTATCTATTTCTTTAATTTATGAAAATGGGACATTAATAAAAGCAGCTACGCGTGGTGATGGAATAACAGGTGAAGATATTACTTTAAATGCTTATAATATCGTTTCTATTCCTCAGCATATTCCTTTTTTTGAACATCTTGAAGTTCGTGGTGAAGTTTATATGGCAAAGAAAACATTAGAACTTTTAAACCAAGAACAATTACAAGAAGGCAAAGAACCTTTTGCAAATTGTCGTAATGCTGCTGCGGGTTCTTTAAGGCAACTTGATTATACAATCACAAAAAAAAGAAATTTGGAAACTTTTATTTATACTTTAATTGAACCTGAAAAATATGGCATTAAGACACAATATGAAGCTTTAATGTTTATGAAAAAGTTAGGTTTTACAATTAATGAACAAGTAAAAGTAGCTCATGATCTTGCAGATATTTTTGATTATATTAAGAATTTAAGCAATATTCGATATCAGCTCGCTTATGATATTGATGGTGTCGTTTTAAAAGTGAATGAATTGGATTTGTATTCTACTATTGGTTATACAGCCAAAGCACCAAAATGGGCTACGGCTTATAAATTTCCTCCAGAAGAAGTCCCAACAAAACTTCTTGATATTGTTTTTACTGTTGGTCGTACAGGAAGAATTACACCGAATGCGATTTTAGAACCGACAAAAGTGTCTGGTTCAACGATTACGAAAAGTACTTTACATAATGAAGATTATATTTTAGCGAAAGACTTGCGAATAGGAGATACGGTTTATATACATAAAGCAGGAGATGTTATACCTGAAGTTGGAGAAGTTCTTTTCAATCGTCGACCAAAAGATGCAAAACCCTTTAAAATGATTGAAACTTGTCCGGAATGTGGTGAAAAAATATATCGTAATGAAGATGAAGCGGCTTATTTTTGTTTAAATATTAATTGTCCTGCTCGTGTTTTAGAAAGTGTTATTCATTTTTGTGAACGAAAAGCAATGAACATTGATGGAATGGGAGAAGCAAATGCTAAATTATTACTGGAAATGGGATTTATTCAAAATATCGCAGATATTTATCAATTAAAGGAGTATGAATATGAATTAACTCATCTTCCTGGGTGGGGTGAAAAATCAGTGAATAACCTTTTACAAGCCATTGAAAAATCTAAAAAAAATTCACTTGAAAGATTTCTTTTTGCTTTAGGCATCTTACAAGTTGGAGAAAAAACCGCTAAAATTCTTTCGAATGAATTTAATACTTTAGAGAATATAATGAATGCTTCCATAGAGCAATTATCGGATATTGATAATATTGGAGACACGATTGCAACTTGTATTTATAATTTTTTTAAAGAAGAAAAAAATATTGAACTTGTGGAAAAATTAAAATCCTATGGATTGAATATGACTAATTTAAATGTTAAAAATCAAGATTACGATTCTTATTTTAATGGTAAGACAATTGTTTTAACGGGAACTTTATCTTTTATTGGTCGAACAGAAGCTTCTAAAATATTAGAAAATGAATGTGGAGCCAAAATGACCAATTCAGTTTCTAAAAAAACGAGTTTAGTGATAGTTGGAGAAAATCCTGGTTCAAAATATCAAAAAGCTATAGATTTAAAAATTCCCGTTATGGAAGAAAATGAATTTCATCAAAAACTCATTGATGAAAAAAAATTGTTGGTATAAAAAAAACTGTCAAAGACAGTTGATTTAGAAAGTGTTCCAAATATACGGGGATTTATAATAACTAAAATATAGGTTTTTACAATTATGATAATAGTATATTATATTGGAAAGTTTAAAGTCAAAGATTTGTTAATCATCAAAGTTAATAAGGGAACAGTTTAATAAATAATTACACAATGTATATTTGGAACAAATTATGGGAAATAGGATTTATATAAGTTAAGTTTTAAGAAAGAAGAAATTAAACCTAACCTTATTTATTATATCACCTATATTTTAGATACTATTTGGATAAAAATTTTTTAACTATCCAGTTAATCAATTCTAGAAAGTTTTATGCTTCACTGGTCTTAAATGCTTTCTAGTTTTTTTTTAGATTTATTTTTATTGATATCTTTATATTCGATTTCATGGATTTATTCAAATAAATTTAAATCTAAATTGATAATATAAGGTGAAAATTTATTTCTTCCACTTCTATATTACAACTTTATTATAATTGTCTTTTTTTAAATCTATATTAAAAAAATGTTAAATAAATATTAAGTTTTATAAAGGTAAAATAACAGTAAATTCACTGCCTTCATTCAATTTACTTGTTACCGATATATTGCCTTTTGAAAGAAGAACAATTTTTTTACTTAAAGATAATCCAAGCCCATTTCCTTCTCCAGAATGAGATTTATCTGCTTGATAGAATTTATCAAAGATATAAGGAAGTGACTCTTCAGCAATGCCTATACCATTATCTTTGATTTTTACCTCTACTTGATTTTCTTTTTTTTCAAGGCGAATGCGTATTTTACCATTTGGATGAGAATACTTAATCGCATTACTTATTAGATTATTCCAAACATTAGAAAGTAAAACTTCATCCGCAGTAATGACAACTTTATCTAAATCAATATCTAATTCTAAATTTTTTTCATTCCATTCTTTTTCAAAAAACAAAACACTTTCACGGATTTGTTCGTCCAATTGATAAGGTTTATTATCAATGGATATTTTTTGATTATCAATTTTAGTGATTTTTAAAATATTGTTAACCAAAGTTGTCAATTTGGTAGTTGACTGTATAACATAGTTAATATATTTGTTTCTATCCTCTTCACATAATGTATCGTCTTGAAGGAGCGTTGCATAACCTTGGATGGAAGATAGTGGCGTTTTAAATTCATGAGAAACATTGGAAATAAAATCACTTTTTAATGTTTCATTTTTCTTTAATTCGCTGACCATGATATTGAAATTTTCAACTAATTCTCCCATTTCATTTAAGGGGATCTTTTTAATTTTAATATCGAAATCACCATTCGCTACTTTTTCGGTCGTTTTTTTTAATTCTTCTATAGGCTTTAAAAATCTTCGACTCAAATAAATCGAAATGATTAAACCAATAACCGTACTTACAAAAGCAATAAAAATTAAAATGAAATTAGCGGATATTGGATGAATAGGTTTTTCTGGAGCTTTGATAACAATATTGCCAGATAGTACCATAATCTTTAATAAAATATAAAGACAAATATAGGATACAAAAAGAACAATCAAAACAATCATTATCATTTGAAAGAGCATGCGTCCTATGAATTTTTTCTTTTCTTTATTTGCTGAATTCATGAATTAATTACCGCCTTATAACCAAGTCCGCGAACAGTTACAATCGAAAAATCTGTATTCCCAATAAACTTTTCACGTAAATGAGTGATATGCACATCAATGGTTCGATCTAAAGATTCACTATACATTCCCCAACAATCATTCATAATTTGACTTCTAGTAAAAATTTTATTAGGATAAGAAAGTAGTTTAAATAGGATTTTAAATTCTTTTAAAGGCAATTCTATCACTGTAGAATTGGTCGTTACAGTCAAAGAATCATGGTCTAATAATGTATTACCAATTTGTAATTGATGGGCCATATTAATTTTAGCTCTTTTTAATAATGCTTTTACTCTTAAAACAAGTTCGTTAATGTCGATTGGCTTGACCATATAATCATCCACTCCCATTTCAAAACTTAATTTTTTATCTTCAAATTCTTCTTTGGCAGAAATAAAAAGTATTGGAATCTCTTTGTTGGTTGCCCTAACTATATTAACAAATTCAAAACCATCCATTTCAGGCATCATGATGTCAGATATAATAATATCATAGCTTTTACTTTCCATTTTTTTTAAAGCTTCTTTAGGGTTATAAGCAGAATCCACTAAATACTGATGACGTTCTAAAATAATTTTAATAAGATTATTTAATTTAACATCATCTTCAACAATAATGACTTGTAGCATAATAATCACTTTTAATGAACTACTTTATGGGTAGTTTTTTGCTCCTTTCATTTTAAATTATTATACATAATTTTTATTAAATAATTATTAAGTTCTTTTTCTTAATGATAAAATTAATGAAAATGATTAAAAAAATGAGTTATTGAGTTAAAAAAACATTTCAATAAGAAATGTTTTTTGTTAAAGTTATTTTTTAAAAATAGCAAGAATTCCTTTTTTTTCATATTCTTCAGTATGGATTGAAAGTATTTTGTAACCTGTTAAAGTGATAACATTTTTTAAAGTTTCTTCATCCATAACATCATTTGAAAAAATAATGGTTTCATTTTTTACACAAGAAGAAATAACTTTTTTAATTTTAAAGTTTTTTCGAATTATATCATTGATATGTGCTTCACACATACCACACTTCATTCCCTCTATTTTTAATGTGATTTTTTTCATTTTAACTGGATTGTCTAACGATTCTTTCATCTTTATTTTTATTGTAAAAATAAATAGCCATAATAACGAGTGCAACCAATGCAACAAAAATGAAGGATGTCCACCACCATGAGCCAATTACATAAATAGCAGCAGATACGATATAGGAAGTGAATAGCCAAAAGCCAATTGTCGACCAAAAACGTTTTTTACTTGAAAGTTCAGCTTTTGCTGTAGCCACTGCTGCAAAACATGGGATTGTCGTCATATTAAAAGCAATAAATGAAATTAAAGCAGGAATGGTAATGCCTGTACCGACAATCATGGTTGTGGCTGCCAAAACATCTCCACCATCCGCTTCAATATCGACGACAGCACCGGCAATACAAGCTGCTAAAGCACCAAATGTAGCGATAACATTTTCTTTTGCAATTAAACCAGTAATAGCGGCAACAACAAATACCCATCCAAAAGTAGATAATTGCGAACCAAATCCTAAAGGAGTAAAAATCGGTTGTAATATTTTTCCAATACTGGCTAAAATCGATTGATCAATTTCTTCATCTGCAAGGAATGTAAATGTCCATGTAAAGTGTGATATTAACCAAATAATAATTGTTGAAGCTAAAATAATGGTGAAAGCTTTTTTAACGAAATGTTTTGTTTTATCCCATAAATGAATCATTAAAGATTTAAATTGTGGCGCATGATAAGCAGGAAGTTCCATAATAAATGGAGGGACTTCACCACGCATAGTCGTATTTCTCATGAAAAGAACAGCGACAATAGCCGTTATCATACCTAAAAGATACATCGAATAAGTTATGACATCGGCATTTCCCACTTGAAATACTTGAACAATTCCTCCAGCAATAGCTGTTAAGATAGGTAACTTCGCACCACATGAGAAAAATGGTATGACTCTAACGGTTGCGGTTCTTTCGTTTTCGTCGGATAATGTTCTTGTATTAATCATGGCAGGAACTGAACATCCAAAGCCCATAATCATCGGCATAAAAGCTCTTCCTGAAAGTCCAAATCTTCGAAACACACGATCTAAAATAAATGCAACTCTTGCCATATATCCAGAATCTTCTAATATCGAGAAAAATAAGAATAAGCAGAGTATTTGTGGTAAGAAAGATAAAACGGCAAATAATCCACCTAATACACCATCGACAATTAAACCGCCAACCCATTCTGGAGAACTTTCTAACCATCCTGCAACAACATTACTGAAAGCAGATGTCAAGCAGTCAAGAAAATTGAATAAAATAACGCCAGGAGAATTGATGCCTGCATCGGTCCAAAATAGACCTTCAAACATGCTTCCTTCAAAACTTGGAGAAACTCCTTCAAATAATCCTCCTAAATACAAAAAGTTTTCTGAAAAAGTGAGATGGAATATTAAAAATAATATAACTAAGAAGATAGGAATCCCTGCCCAACGATTTGTCAAAACTTTATCTATTTTATCAGATTTGGTCAATTGCTTTTTTTCTTTTGAAATATTTCTTTTTAATGCATTAGAATAATTTTTTGAAATGTACTTATATCGGCTATCTGCAACAAGAGCTTCAAAATCATCACCAAAAGTATCATCTTTAAATGTCCCTTTAAAATCATCTACCATGGATAATAAATCAGGATGAGATTTACATTCTAATTCATCTTTTTCCACCAGTTTAATAGCATGAAACAAAGGATTTTCTATATCTTTTCCTTTAAAGGCAATTTTTACATCCGTGATTAAATGAGATAAAGGCCCACCTTCTAAAACTGTTTTACCCGTTCGAATTAATTTAGATTCTTGATAAGCTATTTTCATTAATTCATCAATATGGTCATTTTTTAATGCACTAATTTCCACAACAGGGACGCCCATCTTATCTTGTAATTCTTTCGCATTGATGACATCACCATTTTTAGTGACTTCGTCCATCATATTTAAAGCGATGACAACAGGAACATCAATCTCCAAAAGTTGCGTCGTTAAGTAAAGATTTCTTTCTAGATTTGTAGCATCAATGATATTGATGATACAATCGGGTTTTTCATCTAAAATATAATTTCTTGAAATGACTTCTTCTGGCGTATAAGGGGATAAAGAATAAATCCCTGGAAGATCGATAATACGAATAGGTTCTTTACATTTTTTATAAGTGCCCTCTTTTTTATCTACCGTCACTCCTGGCCAGTTACCAACATGTGCTGTAGAACCTGTTAAAGAATTAAATAAAGTTGTTTTTCCACAATTAGGATTTCCTGCCAATGCAAAATTTTTCATGGCTATCCCTCCTTTACCACTTCAAGTGTAACTAAACTTGCTTCATTTTTTCTTAATGTTAACTCATAGTCACGTATTACAATTTCAAGTGGGTCACCCAATGGAGCTTTTTTCCTTAGCATTACTTTTGCTCCTGGAGTTACTCCCATATCAAACAGCCTACGGCGAATCTTTCCTTCCCCACTTACCGTTTTGATTAGGCCAGTCTCGCCTATTTTAAATTCATCTAGTTTTTTTAGCATATTATCCTTCCTTTCTTTTACGCTACTAGAATTTTGGTGGCAATATTTCGATCCAGTGCCAAACGTCCATCCTTTATAACACATATGACACTTCCACTAGTTTTAGAAAGTAAGGTTATTTTTTCATTGATAACAATTCCTAAACTTTCAAGATGTTTTTTTACTTTTTCATCTGCTAGAACTTTAATAATTCTTAATTCACAATTTACTGGAGCAATCACTAATGGCATATATTTACCCTCCTCATCGTTAGATTTGTCTAACAATTTTTTTGGTTAGAATGACATAAAATTTTATGTTAGTTATAACTAACCATTTATATTATATGCTATCCCCTCAAAAAGTCAATACAAAAAAAGCAAATACTTTTTTGCATTTGCTTTTCTTTATTCTGGTGCTTTTAAAGCTTCACTCATATTGATTTTGATAATTTTTGGAGAAAAAATAAGTACGACAATTAAGGAAAATAAAACAGTTAGTAACCCTGTATACAAATAACTTAATGGTTGAATATAAATGCCAAAAGTTAAACCTGGTGAAGCGATGGAATGAATAATAAATCGGTGTAAAAGTAATCCAAAAGATATCCCCAGTAAAAAGCCAAATAAACTCATAAAGAAAATCTCACGGAAAATATACATTATTACTTCCTTTTTCTTATAACCTATCACTCTTAATGTCGCCATTTCTTTAATTCTTTCACTCATATTGATATCTACAAGATTATAAATGACAATAATCGCTAATAAACCGGAAATAAATATTAAAAGTGCAACAATCCCTTTTAAATTATTAATTAATGAGTCATAAGTCTTTAAATTTTGATTCGTATAAATAATATTTTTAATGGAATGGTTTTCTAATAAAGAAGTAAACCAATCCTCTTCATTTATATGATTAAAATCTTTATATGCCATAATAGCTTGGTAAGCAGTAAATTCATCTTTCTGAATTAGATGATTTCCTACATAAAGATAATTTCCAACATAGTTTTCAACAATTTTATCAATTTTGAACTCATAATTTCGTTGATTGAAGGTATAGGTGATTTTATCATTTTCTTGAAGATGAAGTTTATCTGCAATTTGTTGAGTGATAAAACAAGATGAATCGGTAAAGTTTACAACTTTATTTTTTTTACTATCTTTAAAAGTTATCAATTCGTTTAATTGCTGTGAGGCGGCAATAAAATAAACGCTATATTCACTATTTTGATTGACTTTACCATTGGTAATATAAATAATATTTTCTTGTTTTTCTAAATCATATAGATTACTTTCTTCTGTTTGTATAATCAGATTATATTGAAAAATATCCTCAAATTGATTAGTTGTAAGCACATTTAATGAATCATTGAGCCCAAAGCCTGTTAATAAGATTGCACTACATCCTCCTACCCCAAGAAGCATCATGATAAAATTCCTTTTAAAACGAAATACATTTCGAAACATTGATTTCGTTTTAAATTTTAAATGCTTCCAAATAAAAGGTATTTTTTCTAATAATATCTTTTTTCCATTTTTAATATCATTATCCACTAAAAGATTTGAAATGTTTTTTTGAATATATCGATGAACAACCATATAAATAACCAATAAAATAAGACCCATCATCAATACAGAAATGCTAATGATATAAAAATATTGGAATGTAAACTGGATAGAAGGTAATGCATACATGGTTTCATAAATTTGATAAATGATACATGGTAATAAAAATATACCTCCAATCGTCCCTAAAATACAACCCAAAAGGACCGAAAAAAGACCAATCAACATATATTTTTGATAAATTTTAGAATGTGGGTAACCATTAGCTCTTAATACAGCAATTTCAAGTTTATCTTTAAAGACAATTCTACTAAAAGAAGAAAGACTGACGAGCATTGCAATAGCAAAGAAAAATACAGGAAAAATGGTTGAAATTAAATTCACTTTTTCAGCATTACTTTTAAAAGTTATTAAAGCAGCAATTTCATCATGTGTGATGATAAAGATCTGAGGCAGTATAGTGTTGATGGTTTCTTCATATTGTTTTTGAACCACTTCTTGTATTTGGTTTTTAATAGCTTCAGTCTCTAGTAATTCATCTATTATTTTTTCTTCATATCCTAAATCTTTTAATTGTAAAATCAATTCATTTTGCACATTTGTTTCCAATACATAATAGTAATTTAAATTGGATAAATTATTTTTTTGAAGAATATCTTCAATCGCTGAAGTTTTATTTTGTATATTTTTCTTATACGTATCAGAAAAAACATTTAAATTTTTTAGTGATTTAAAGCCAATACTAATATCGGTAATCTTGTCTATCGATACATAATCATTATCAAATTCATTATTTAAATATATAATCATTTGAATTTTCTTATTATTTATTTGAGAGTAAATTTCTTCTTTGCTAATATAGGTCGGATCTTTTACTTTCCCTACGATTTGATAGGTCACTTTCTTTTCTTCTTTATAAAAGAAAATTTCGTTTAAATGATCGATTAAATTAGGATTACTAGTTAAAATAACACATTCATTTTTTGCACTAGGCATTCTTCCTTCTACCAATGATAAATTATTTTCTATAGATTGGTAAACAATATGAGTGTAAATTGACGTGTTTTCTGTAAAAAGAGTATCCTCTACTTCCGTTTTACGATTGATTGTTTCGATATCCTCTATATTTTCTTGAAGATATTCGATGGTTTTGGTATCAAAACCAACATTGCTTTTTAAAATAATATCTTGATAAGAAACATCTTTCAGATAAGAATTAACACTTTTATATAAATTTGGAGTACAAGACAATAAACCAATCAAAAAACCAACACCTAATGCAACAATGGCTACGATTGAAAGAATCTTACTTAAATCTTTTTTTAAAGATCGTAAAAAATAACGATTATAAGTTTTTGCTTTCATATTTACCACTCTATTTCTTCGATTGGCAAAGGATTTTCATTCCATTCTTCAGCCATTATACAACCATTTTTAATGTGTACAACATGATCAGCCATTTTGGTAATGGCTATATTATGAGTTATAACGATGACGGTTTTTTGATTCTTTTTAGAAACATCATAAAGGAGACGTAAAACTTTTTTGCCAGTTTCATAATCTAAAGCACCCGTAGGTTCATCGCATAGTAAAAGTTTAGGATTTTTTGCTAATGCTCGGGCAATGGATACTCTTTGTTGTTCTCCACCACTTAATTGACTAGGAAAACTATTCATTCGATCTTGTAATCCGACTTCCGTTAAAACTTTGCTAGCATCCATTGGATTTTTACATATTTCAGAGGCAATTTCGACATTGTCTAATGCTGTTAGATTTCCAATTAAATTATAAAATTGAAAAACAAAACCAATAGAATTTCGTCGAAATAAAGTTAATTGCTTTTCATTATATTGACTAATATCTTCATTATCGACGATGATGGATCCTTCACTTAAATCATCCATTCCACCTAATAAATTCAATAACGTTGTTTTTCCAGCACCACTTGGTCCTACAATAACACAAAATTCATTTTTTTTAATACTTAAATTAATATGATTATTGGCTAGCACTTCATTTTCACCAATTTTGTATTTTTTAGAAACATTTTTAAATTCAATCATTAAATCATTCATTTTATCACCATTATTATTATTGATTAAAGTTATAATTTTATAAAGAACAAATAGAAAACACTTGTATTTTATTGGACAGTTGTTTAAAATTTGTTCAGGAGGGAATCATCATGGATAGAAGACAGCAAAAAACAAAAATTGAAATAAAGAAAGCGCTTTTAGGATTATTAAAAAATAAGAATTTGCATGAATTAACCGTAGTCGATGTCTGTAATAAAGCAAATATTGGACGATCTACATTTTATCTTCATTATGCAGATATTAATCAATTAATGGAAGAAATTGAAGATGAACAGTTAAATTATATTCTTCAAATTTGTTTAAAATACTATCAAATAAACATTAAAATTGTATGTACTGAAGTGGCTAAATACGTGAAAAAGAATTTAAATATCTATAAAACTTTATTATTAAAAACAAATAGTCATTTTGAAAATAAAGTCAAGATTAAATATAGCCAAGTATTTAATGATTTTTATCATCGACCTAAGGAGCCTTCTTTTATTAAATATTATTTTTCTTTTATCACGAATGGTGCCATTGGTGTTTTTAAAGATTGGATTATCGATGATTGTATTATCGACGAAACGATGATTGTGGATAATTTTATTTCTTATTTGAAAAAAGGTGTTAATGTTGAATAAAAAAAGATAAAAACTGTTAAAAATTTTGAACTGTCCTTTGTCAAGTAAAGATGATAAATTAAAAATAATTAAAAGCAAATAAAGTTTTAATTGGCATGATATCTGACCTCGTTAGGTGTCATGCCTTTTAAATTTTTTGTCGTCGACAATGATTATAAAAGAAAATATATCCTTCAATTTTATCTTTTAATGAATGTTCATCATTACATTTTAGTCCATAAAAGGATTTTGATTTTCGTGAACCATAAAAACCTTTTATAGGACCATTATCGATACACGAATAAACTAACAAACTCACCTTTTTTATACCTCTTAACTATTTCTAATTTTATGTTCTTTTTAAATTTGGTTTTTCGTCCCATAAAAAATACCTCCATAGTAGACTGAATAATCTTGAGGTCGCAAATCTTCATGGAAATTATTTTTCCTTTTAATTATTTTATTTGTCTACTTTGGAAGTATCCTATCATTTTAATCGTTTTTTCTTATTGAGTATTGTTCATGAGTTCCATGAATTCATTACCAGTGATAGTTTCTTTTTCATATAAGTGTTTGGATAAAACATCTAATTTATTTTTATTTTTTAGTAATAAATCTTTTGCTTTTTCATACGCATCTTTAATGATTTCCATTACTTTTTTATCCATTAAAGATTGGGTTTCACTTGAGCAGTTTAAAGATGTATCTCCACCTAAATAAGCATTTGAATTATTTTGCAAAGAAACCATACCAAAATCATCACTCATACCATATTGTCCAATCATTGCCCGTGCAATTTTAGTGGCTTGTTCAATATCATTGGAAGCTCCAGTAGTAATAGAATGAAAGACGATTTCTTCTGCGGCTCTTCCTGCTGTAAAAGTCACAATTTTGTTTTCTAATTCTTCCTTACTCATTAAATATTTATTTCCCTCGTCAACTTGCATAGTATAGCCTAAAGCTCCAGAAGTACGAGGAATTATCGTTATTTTTTCTACTGGTGCCGTATTTGATTGTAATGCGGCGACTAAAGCATGACCAATTTCATGATAAGCAACAATCCATTTTTCTTTATTTGACAAAATAGCATTTTTCTTTTGATAACCTGCAACCACTACTTCAATACTTTCTTCTAAATCAAGTTGATTCACTTCACTTCTTTTTTCACGTACAGCTCTTAATGCTGCTTCATTGATAATATTGGCAAGTTCAGCACCGGAAGCACCTGAGGCCATTCGTGCTATTTTATTAAAATCAATATCATCTTTAATTTTTATTTTTTTCGCATGAACTTTTAATATTTCTTCTCTGCCTTTTAAATCAGGTAGTTCTACCGGAATTCTTCGATCAAATCTTCCAGGACGTGTCAAGGCAGGATCTAAAGATTCTGGTCGGTTGGTTGCGGCTAAAATCACCACACCCGTAGTGCCATCAAAACCATCCATTTCCGTTAATAATTGATTTAAGGTTTGCTCTCTTTCATCATTACTAAACTGTGCATCTCTTTTTTTACCAATTGCATCAATTTCATCAATAAAAACAATACAAGGTGCTTTTTCTTTTGCTTGTTTAAATAAATCACGAACTTTTGAAGCTCCCATCCCCACAAACATTTCCACAAACTCTGATCCTGAAATCGAAAAGAAAGGAACATTTGCTTCACCTGCTACTGCTTTTGCTAACATGGTTTTCCCTGTTCCAGGAGGACCAACGAGCAATACACCTTTTGGAATGATTGCACCAATTTCTTTATATTTTTCATTATTATGAAGAAAATCAACAATTTCTTGTAATGACTCTTTTGCTTCATCTTCACCGGCTACATCATTAAATTTTATGCCACTATCCGATTTTACATATATCTTAGCATTACTTTTTCCAAGATTAAAGGACATAGAATTTCCACCAGCATTTTTCATAAGCATTCGTGAGATTAAACGTCCAATTAGAATAAAGAATCCTATTGGTAAAATCCAATTGAGTAAAATCTTTTCTAATAAAGATGCTTCTTCGACAATTTGACTTCCAAATTTTGCTCCAGATTGGGATAAACGATTTACTAAATCGGGATCATTTAATAAACCTGTTTGATAAATTGTTTTGCTTTCTTTTTCAGTAAAAAGTATTTTATTTTCTTGAATTTGTACTTCATCTATTTTTTCTTGTAAAGTCATTTGGATAAAAGTACCATAGTCTACTTCGACAATTTTTGGCTGAAATAACGGCATTACTAAAGCATTAATTACAAATAAGATAATTAATGCAATTAAATAATAATATAGTAAAGGTTTTTTACTTGGTTGTTTAACTTCTTTCATTTTATCCCCTTTCTATCTTATTATGAGACAATTTCAAACTGAGAATTATATAAATTTGCATAAAAGCCTTTTTTATTTAATAATTCATCGTGTGTTCCTTGTTCAATAATATCTCCATCTTTCATAACTAATATAATATCGGCATTTTTTATGGTTGAAAGACGATGAGCAATGACGAATGAAGTACGGCCTTTGGTTAATTCATCCATTGCTTTTTGAATGACGAGTTCCGTTCTTGTATCGACGGATGAAGTCGCTTCATCTAAAATTAAAAGAGGAGAATCTTTAATCATTGCTCTAGCAATCGTTAATTGCTGTTTTTGACCTTCAGATAGGCATAAGGAATCATCTAACAAAGTATCGTATCCATTTTCTAAAGTATGAATAAAATGTTTTAAACCTACTGCCTCACAAACTCTATCCAATTGTTCATCACTTACATCTTTTTTGTTATAGACTAAATTTTCGCGTAAAGTACCGTTAAATAACCATGTATCTTGTAAAATCATGTCAAATAAATCATGAACTTGTTCCCGCTTTAAATCTTGAATGGATATACCATCAATCGTTATGTCTCCTTTACTAACTTCATAAAAACGCATTAGCAAATTCACAATTGTAGTTTTACCAGCACCAGTTGGACCAACAATAGCTACTTTTTGACCACTTTTTAAAGAGGCATTAAAATGATGAATAATCATACGATGATCATAGCCAAATTCGACATTTTTAAATTCAACATTACCTTGGATATTTTCAATTTTTGTATTTTTATGACTTTCATCATCCAATTCTTTAGCTTCCAACATTTCAAATACTCTTTTAGAAGCAGCAGATGCTTGTTGGATAGAAGTCATCGATTGTGCAAAAGTAGTTAGAGGCTGCGAAAATAATCGAGCATAAATTGTAAAGGATAAAATGACGCCAAAAGTGACAGATGAATTTCCTTTGATTGCCAAAGCTACACCAACAACAAAAATAGCTACATAGGATAAATTTCCAGCAAAGTTCATCAAAGGATGAGTTAAACCACTTAATGCTTGAGATTTCCAGTTGTTTTCATATAATTGATGGTTAATTTGTTCAAATTTAGCTTTTGCAGTTTTTTCACCATTAAAGGATTTGACAATATTATGATTTGTATATACTTCTTCGATATGACCATTCATTTCACCTAAATTTTCTTGACGATGATTAAAGTATTTTTGTGATTTCCCTAATATAATGAACATTAAAGCAAAACCAATTAAAGAAGAAATAATGGTTACAAGAGCTAAAATAGGATTGGTAACAAACATCATGATTAAGACACCTAAAAACAAAACTGTAGCATTTACGAGATTTGCCAAGGTTGATCCAAGAGTTTGAGAAAGAGTATCAACATCGTTAGTAATACGAGATAAAATATCACCTCTTGTTGTTTGATCAAAATAAGCTAGTGGTAATTTATTGATTTTGTAATCAATATCACTTCTTAACCTTTGAGATGTTTTTTGTGTGACAATCGCCATAATAAATTGTTGTAAATAATGAACGATAGCACCTAAAACATACAATCCGATAAGTGCTAAACATAATTGAGTAAACTCACTCATATTCACACCATCCATTGTTTTGATTCCTGCACTTATTTGATCCATCAAATCACTAATTTTATTTGGTCCAATAATCGATGTCACGGCAGATATAACGGCAAAGATTAAAGCTAAAACGATAGCAGGCAAATAAGATTTGCAATAAACAAGTAATTTTTTAAAGATTTTAAAATCTATTTTTTCTTTTTTTAAGTTCATATTCAAATGAGGTTCCATTTTCATTCTTGCCATTTTATAATTCCTCCTTTGATAATTGTGATAAAGCAATTTCTTGATATATTTTACAAGATTTTAAAAGTTCTTCATGCTTACCATACCCAACAATTTTTCCTTCATCAAGAACTAAAATATTATCTGCATTCATGATTGTACCAATTCTTTGAGCAATAATAATGACAGTTGTGTCTTTTAAGTTATGCTTGATTGCTTTCCTTACTAACATATCTGTTTGATAATCTAATGCCGAGAAAGTGTCATCAAAAACAATAATTTCTGCATTTTTATAAAGTGCTCGTGCTATGGAAAGACGTTGTTTTTGTCCTCCAGAAAAATTGTTGCCACCTTGTGCAACTTCACTATCTATTCCATTTTCAAATGAATAGATAAATCCTGCTTGCGCAATATCAATGGCTTGTTGAATCTTATCATCTTCTTGGATAGTAGAGCCATAAGTAATGTTTTCTTTAATAGACCCCTTAAATAATGCTGCTTTCTGTGGTGCTAAAGAAATTTTATCTCTTAATTGTTTTTCATTATAGTCTTTTACATTTATTCCATCGACATAAATCGCTCCGGATGTTACATCATAAAATCTTGATAAAAGATTAACAATTGTAGATTTACCAGAGCCTGTTGCTCCAATAATAGCAAGTGTTTCGCCTTTTTTCACTTTGAAAGAAAGATTACTGACAGCTTCTTTTTCGTTTTTTAAATAGGAAAAGGACACATTATCAAATTCAATTGTTCCTTTTTGCTCACACAAAACTTCTTCATTTTTTCCGACAATGCTTATTTTTGTTTTTAAAACTTCATAAATACGGTTTCCAGAAACAATGGTTCTTGGTAAAATTATAAATATCATAATCAGCATCATAAATGCCATAACGACGGACATAGCATATTGGGTAAATGCAGTCATGTTACTAATTACAGCAATTCTATCATTTAGCATTGCATCTACTCCATTTTCGATAGTGATTTTGTTAATTAAAATAGCACCTATCCAATAAATGGCTATTGTCAATCCATTCATACAAATGGTCATAATAGGATTTAATAATCCCATTGCTTTACTTGTAAATAAATTCGTTTTTGTAATTTTATCATTTACTTTTTCAAATTTTTCTTCTTGGTACTTTTCAGCATTAAATGCCCTTACAACGCGTACTCCTGAAACATTTTCTCTTGTCACATCATTTAACTCATCTGTCAGTTTTTGTATTTTCTTAAATCGTGGAAGACAAAGTATGACAAGTATGCTTACACAAATAACAATGATGGCCACACAAATAATCGTAGCAATACTCCAACTAATATCTGTTGACGATATCTTTAAGATAGCCCAAATCGCCATAATAGGTGCTTTAAATAACATTTGTATTCCCATCGCCATAAAATTTTGCATTTGAACAACATCATTTGTTGTTCTTGTAATTAAACTTGGAGTTGAAAAATGATTAAATTCAGCATTAGAAAAATGAATAATCTTATTAAAAAGTTCATTTCTTAAATTCATTGAAAAAGAACTAGCTATTTTTGAAATTAAAATGGCACAAATCATAGCAGCAATCATACTTCCTGCTGCGCAAAGTAACATTAATCCTCCATTTTTCCACACTTCATTCATATTGGTTGTTCCGTTTTGGACAATCGTTGTTAGATTTTTAGTGTAGTCTGGCATCTTTAATTCTAACCAAACTTGAAGTACAATTAATCCAATACTGAATAAGAATAAAAGCCAATCTTTTTTCTTTAAATATTTAAATAAATGTAACATAAATAAATCCTCCTACAATTTGTTTACTAGGTTAGATAATTTGAAAAAACATTGTAGATAACTTGTTGCATCATTCATCAATTTTAGTAGAATCGATTATAAAATCTTTTTGTTGAGAAGCAATTGTTTTAATTTTATTTGAAATTCGAATAAACTCTTGCATATCTTCAAAACCAATTTCATTAATTAATTTCATCATTCCCTCAATTAAATCATTGTCCATCTTTCTAACCATGTTTCGTCCTTTTTCTGTTAAAATAACTACGGTTTTTCGAGCATCTTCGTTGGATATATATCGACGAATTAAAGTTCTTGATTCCATTTTTTTGAGTAAAGTGGCGATTCTTGCAGTAGAAACATGAAGTTCTTTTGCCAAATCACCTGCAATTACTTCATCATTTGTTTTAGCAAGATAACCCAAAATAAAGAAAATTCCTTTATCAATAATATTATACTTATCAAAAAAATGTTGAGGTTGAACATCTTTAAGTTCTTTTAATAGTTGTATTGCTTGATCTCTTGTATCCATATTCTCTTTTCATTTCCTTTCTTTTATCTAACCTGGTTAGTATTTTATACTAGTTAGATGACTTTGTCAACTAATTTATCTAACTTAGTTAGTTTTTTTGTAAGTTAAATTTTTTTATCTTGACTCAATATACTATGCGTAGTATAGTATTATACGTACGGAGGTATTATATGGATGTTCAATTAAAACGTGGCCTTTTAGATATTTGTGTATTGGCTGCCATTAAAAATGAAGATTCTTATGGTTATCAAATTATGAAAGATATAAAACCTTATGTAGAAATTTCTGAATCTACTTTATATCCAATTTTAAGAAGACTTGAGAATTCGAATTATTTAACCGTTAAAAATGTAGAATATAATGGTCGTTTACGGAAATATTACCATATTACTCAAGAAGGATTAAATCGTATCTATTCCTTTATCAACGAGTGGAAGGAAATGATGTCAATTTATCAATTTGTTATAAAGGAGGTTTACCGAAATGAATAAAGAAGAATTTCTTTTCCAATTGAAAAAAAAATTAAATGGCTTATCTGAAAAAGATATCAATAAATCGCTGGATTATTATTCGGAAATGATTGATGATTCTATGGAAGATGGTTTAAATGAGCAAGAAGCCATAGAAAAACTTGGTAGTGTAGAAGATATTTCGTCTCAAATATTAAAAGATATACCATTACCTAAATTGATTAAAGCGAAAGTAAAACCTTCTAATTCCTTAAAAACTGGTGAAATTATTTTACTGATTATAGGCTCACCCTTGTGGATTCTTATGCTATTTTTAGCTTTATTATTGTTCTTCATCCTCTATATACTTATATGGACTTTTGTACTGGTTGTTTATGCTATTTTTATTACCTTTGCTTGTGGAGCAATAGCTGCCTTATTAAATGGTTTTCTTCTTATCTTTTCAAGTGATAGTTTACAAGCACTTTTCTCATTTGCATTAGGATTGTTCTGTTTAGGTATTACAATTTTAATGTTTTTATTTTCGTATTTCATCACCTTTAAAATGATACAATTAAGTAAAAAAATTCTTTTAAAAATCAAATTAAGTTTTCTTAGAAAGGAGAACGTAAAATGAAAAAAAATGCTTTAATTATTGCTTTCATTCTAATAGCTTTAGGAATTGTAATTACTTTTGCTGTTTTGACTATGGTTCACTTTGATCCTCAAAAATTAAATCATTCACAATTTGAAGAAAACACTTATTCGGTTGAAGAACCTTTTCAAAATATTCAAATTAATGAAATTGCTCATAATATAACTTTTACTTTTTCAGAAAATGGTAAAAGTGAAGTTACTTACACTGAAAGTGAAAAAATAAAAACAACGGTTCTTGTTGAAAATAATACTTTAAAAATTGAGCGCAATGACACACGACGATGGTATGAAAAAATAGGTTTATTTTGGTGTTATAATCCTAAAATAATAGTATCTCTACCATCGAATGAATATCAAAATCTAATCATTGAAACGGTTAGTGGAAACATAACGATTTCAGAATCTTTTCGTTTTCAAGAAGTTTCTTTAAAAAGTACGAGTGGTAATATTCATTATTCAAGTATAGTAGCGAATAAATTAGATGTAAAAAGTACGAGTGGTAAGGTTTCTTTGAATCTTCAAGATAATCTTTTGGATTCATTAAACGTAGAAACAACCAGTGGAAAAATCACCTTATCAAATGTTAAATCTTTAAATGCGAATATCCATTCAACAAGTGGAAATGTTTTAGGGAACAATATACAAACAAATAATATTTATATTAAAACTACCAGTGGAAATATAAAAGTTGATGAAATGAATGCAAACATTTCAAATATAAAAACTACTAGTGGAAAAATCAATTTGAATAATATTAATGTAGTTGAGTATTTAGAAGTTAATTCAACAAGTGGAGACATTTTTTTGAATTCATCCGATGCTCTTTCAATTTTAATTAAAACGGTTAGTGGAGATGTAGAAGCATCATTACTTACTCCTAAAAATTTCATCACAAAAACTACAAGTGGTAAAATGAATGTTCCCTCTTCTGACTCTACTCAAGGAGTTTGTAATGTAACAACAACCAGTGGAGATATCAATATTTCTGTTTTATAATAAACCATACAAATAGATATCAAAAAATGTTGTAACAAATTTCTTAATATTCTTTATATTCTTTGTTTGAGTGCTTATTTTATTTTAATACTCCATAATATGAGTTACTTTTTTGAAATACCCACGAAAATTGAGTTTATTTTTCATAATGATTTAAATCAATATCTACTCGTTTTGGCATGTTCTTGTATAGAATTTCAAAATGATTTCTAACCCATTCTCCAATTATAGCTGCACCGCATTTTTCACCAACGTCATATTCCCTTGCTCATAAACTAGCAGACTCACCTTTTTTATACCTCTTAACTATTTTTAGTTTTACTTCCTTTTCGTATTTTGTTTTTCATTCCATAAAAAATACCTCCATAGTAGACTGAATAATCTTGAGGTCATAAATCTTCATGGAAATTGTTTTTCCTTTTAATTATTTTATTTGTCTACTTTGGAAGTATCATATCCACATCAATAACTTTTTTCTTTAACCACCTTTATTACATGGTGCTAGCACCATGTCTAAACAATCACTAAGGAAAATACATCCTCCACACACTTCTAAACAACAAGGCTACGATTGCTTACTGATCTTCATATTGCATAGGAACATATGGAAGAATGCCCCAAGTTATCTCATCAGCATAATGAACCTCCGTATGTATCATAGAGCGATAATCCGCAGATGTTGCTTTTATACATGGAAATTCCTCACACTCTCTGCACTCTGATAATTTTTTCTTCAGCGCACAACCTTTCGCATTACATGGATCGTTTTTACAGTAGCAATTGTCACTGTAGCATCCCTCGCAACGCATACTCCAATCTGTTTGCCCCCACATTTTACTTAATGCTATTTCCATAGTTGTTCGCAGTTCTTCACTTGTATAAACATAATGAACACACAAATCACAGCGCTGACCACATTTGGAATATAACGCATTTTCCTTTGGAAAAGGCTTACGATTAGGCTTCTTTTTAATTAATATGAGTTTTTTGACCTCTTGTAATTGCTTCAAAGTGTTTACATCAATAAACATCCATTTTCCATCATGGTAAGTTTTTGAATTATCATAATAATCGCATACATATTTTGAAAACTCGCTTTTCTGCATTTCAAAACATTCACGCTCTTTTTTTCCAAAAATAATTAGAAAAGTAAATTTGTCTTCACGAATATATATTGTGACAATAGTCTTTTGACCCTGCTTAAACTTCAATTCATCTTTGCCATCTCCGATTTCGTCTAAACGATATTTGCCACGCATAAATACCATTGTTTCATGACTTATTTGCTCAAGGATAGTCATAGGATACCTCCATACTTTTTTTTGATTATATCACACCCATTCTCTATTTGCCATAAAAATATAGTGCATAGTAACCACCATGCCCCTTATTTTTTATCGTTCCAACGATTTTCTATTTTATATTCAATAATGAATTTATCTTTGCGAATAATTATTATATAACATTTTTGATATAGATTTAAATAAAAAGACGAATCTACCCGAAGGTAAACTCGTCTAGTTTTTGCTTGTGAAAGTAATTTGCTATTTATATTTCTTTTATTTCAAAATTCATTTTTTTAAGTTTCTTTATATCTTTTTTTGAAAGATAACATGTTATAGATAAATTATTTCCATTTATATGTATTTTGGGAATTACCAAACTTGGTTCAATAATTGATATATGAAATTTAAAATATTTCATACTCACATTATTAGAATATATAGTTTTTTTCTTATAAATTACTTTTTCTTCTTCGAAAAGAATACTATTATTTGCTTTTTTGTTTAATATAAATATTACTAACTCAAGTAAAAGCCACAATAATATGCAAGAAATAATTATTATCATTCTTGCTATATTTATGCTTTTATCAATTAATAAAGAACAAACAAAGTAAACCACTGAAGGTATAAAAGTAATTATCAATAATGAACCAAATATTATTTTTAATAAATTAGAATATAAATATCTGCGCATACTTTCTATCCTCCTAATTCATAAAATATGGTTTTATTAATGCGTTAGTTAATTTAAATCCAGCAGTAAATATATTTCCTACTAATAATCGCAACCAAAAATCACCTTTTTGCGATAATAGTTTAGTAAATACAGTATTATGCACTCCTGCCATACCACCTAAATAGCCACCTAAAACTGATAACGCTCCAGAAACAGCATTAAATCCACCTTCAATAAACATATTTTGTACCTTGAAGTCTTCACTTCTACTAATTCCAGTTCTAACTGCATATCCAGTCATACCTGTCGCAAAAGCAATTCCACTACCAATTCCTATTGATGACATTTTAACTCTTTGAATATTTAATTCGTTTTTCTTCTCTATAAATTTGTCCTCCTTTTTTCTTAATATTCAATAAATGTATGCTGGGTATCCCAGTTACTAAACTTAGGCGTAAATTCACTTTGTGATGCAGAGTGTTACACGCCTTATCCAGTTTCCGAAAATGATATATTTTTACCTATTTTAATTAAAATTCCTTACTCTTTAAACTTTAAATATTTCTTATAAATTCTTATACAAAACATTCTCCTTTCTTTATTACAAACACCATTAAGTTTATATGTGCCTTCATTAGTTATACTAAATTTCACCCATAGGTGATGGGGTACAACTTTAAATTTTTAAAATTATTTAGTTAATGTGTTTGTTAAAGACATAATTTTGCCTTCAAAGGAATATACTGATTTTCACCCTTTATTACCACCTTTTAATTAAAAAACTTTTATTTTTTTGCAAAATTATTAAATAAAATTAAAAAGGCAAGCCTACTCATAGAGTAAACTTACCTAGTTTTGCTTGTTAAAGTAATTTGCTATTTTATAGTTTATTATACGTTTCTTGTAATTTAATAATTTCTTTGCCTAGACTTGTATTGCTTAGATTTCTTATTGAATCAGTCATAATGTAGGTTGATTCTAACATTCTTTGCTTTTTGCCATATTTGAAGAACACTCTTCCATTTTTGAAATGAGTATATAATTCTTCCATTTCAGGTTTTACAACAGAAATTAATTGTTCTTTATCCCAAATAGAATTTTCATTTTTAATCTCTTCTTCAATACTGTTTAAAACTATTTTTAATTGTTCAACCATAGAATCCTCCTATAATAAACCAATCCACCATTGAATACCTCCGCCTGTTTGTCCAAATAACGCAGCAGCTTTTCCAGATAATACGGTACTTCCTTTTGAAATTAAGAATTGAGATGTATTTGTTGCAGTGTTTCCTGGTGGTAAAGATAACATACTACGTGCAGCAGAACCATAATTTTTAGGTGAAATCCAATGTCCAAACTTACCAGATGTTCCTCCCCAAGTTCTATATGCAGTAGTATTGCTATTCAATACTTTTAATCTCGGATTTCCTTTATATGCAGATAACACTTCTTTTACATTTCCCCCATATTGAGAAATATAAGCACTATTAGCAGTAAAACTACTTGCTCCTGCAAATCCACCAATAACACCACCAATAATTGCACCAGCACCTAAACCAATTCCCATACCTATTAATATTCCTTCAGCACTCCAGTCTGACGCAATGCCTCCAACAATGCCACCTCCGACAACTCCAACAGCTGCTCCGATAGCGATTCCTTGTGCGGCACCGTAAATTACAGCTCCAGCCATTGTGCCAGCCAAAGTTCCAACTCCACAAGTTAGTACTGTTACAGCACCTATTACAAGTGCAGCTCCCACTATAGCTAGTCCAATAGCTAATCCTTGTAACCATTCAGGTGCATGATCACTAGGATTGTAAAGGTTAACTGGATTATTTCCACAGTACGCATATCAATTGAAGCCATTAACACTTTCAGGCTCAAGATAATCCACAGAATCAGGAGAAATCCAATGACAAAGTTCAGGAGAATATTATCTAGAGTTGCAATAGAATAACTGAGTTTCGACGTCATATCATATGGTGTCCTATATATTAAACATTTAGGTCATCTAAATTTTATAATATTTATAATGAATCATCAATAAATTTGTATTTTTATGATCATTCGTCGATGTTTAGTACCATCTTCTTCTTTTGTATAATAACTTAATTCTATACGTTCAATTCAAGAATTAACCATATCTATTGTTAATTCTACACTATCCAAGAAATTATTAAATTCACGCTTTAATTGGTCTAATCTCATTAATTTGTAAGTTACATTCTCATGTACATTTCTTAATGATTGTAACTTCTGTTCTAATAAGTCCTGCTCTTGTTTATTTCTAAGTAACAATTCTTTATAAGTTCTTTCATTAATTAAATCACTAGCATAATCTTCATATAACTTTGAAACTATTTTAATTAAAGTATTAATTCTAGATTCTGTTTTCTTAATTTCTGAAAATTTATCTTTCTTAACCCTATTAACATAGATTTCAAATGCTTTCTCACTATGTCTTAATCTTTCAACTATCGCAAATATTTCTTTTTCAATAATAGTTTTTATTTGATGATATTGAATAATATTTGATCTAGGACATTCATAAGGATTATTTTTATGATTTGCACATTTATAAAATGTGTCTTTTTTATTATTTCTTACTTTATGAGCGATAGCCATTCTTTTACCACATTCACAAAATAAGATTGATTTAAATAAGTTTTCATGTTCATGATGTGTTGGATAGTGTCTTGCACTTCAAACAGTTTGTACTGTTTCAACTGTTTCTTCACTATTAATAGTTTCATGGGTATTTTTAACAACTATATGTTCACTCTCAGGAACTTTAACTCCTCTTTTTGTTTTATAGTTTTCAACTTTATATTTACTGTTTTCCATATATCCATAGTAAACCATGTCAGTTAATATCTTTCTTACAGTTACTGCCTTCCATTTATAATGATTAGTCCCTTGAAGTTTAGCAAATCTAGTTGATCCTTTTAAAGTTTTATAAGCTGCAGGATTTAATATCCCTTTTTCTTCTAAAACTTTTGCAATAGTAGGTGCACCTTTACCATTAACACACATATTAATTATTAATTCAACAACGTGCCTTACATCTTCATCCACTATTAAATGATTTTTATTTGTTGGATCTTTTTTATATCCATAAGGTGTTTGAGCAGATATAAATAATCCATTTAACTTCCTTTGTTTTTTTGCAGATTTAATCTTCCGAGATATATCTTTTGCATACATATCATTTAAGATATTTTTAAATGCGCTATATCATTATTATCTATTAGTGTATCTACATCATTCATCATTAACCGCAATATATCTTACATTATGAAAAGGAAAGTATTGTTCAGTATAATATCCAGTTTGTAGGTAATCCCTACCTAATCTAGATAAGTTTTTAGTAATTACGATTAATTTTTAAATGCTGGTCTATCAAAATTAAGTTCTGAATAACCATCATCAATATGTACTTCTTTAATAGTAAAGTTATTATCACGACAATATTTCTCTAGCATCATCTTTTGTGTTTGAATACTACTAGATTCACCAAGTGAACCATCATCTTAAGATAATCTACAATAAATAACAGTCTTATACAAAATTGATTCTACCATACTATCGCCTATTTACCATTACAATTTTAAGCTGGGTATCCCCAGTTAAAACAAGAAGACGTGCAAGACTAAGTGTTGCACGTCTTATCCTGTCTACAATTTTTAAATTATTCTTCCAAAATACTAATCAAAATCTCAATAGTAATATCAACTTTTCTAAAATTAACTTCTTCTTTAGTTGGATATTGATCTACTAAATAGTGTTTCAACTGTTGAAACTCTTTATTAATTAATAATTCGTACACTCTCTTAGCAATATCTTTATATTCATCCAAAGGACCTAAACCTATAACCCCTATAGGATCTAATAAAGAAATCACTTTTTCAATCATCTTTTCTTTCACCCATTATCCTCCTAAAAACCAAATATACTTCTAAGTACATCCATTAATCTTCCATCATAATTGTTGGAAGCCCATGTTGTTATAACCTTACCTGCAGAAGTGATAACGACCGCTGCTTTTCTTCCTACTATCAAATACTTGTCAGTGGTTTGCATAAATGCATAGCCGTTTTTTAAAGTTTTTCCATTCAATTTTGGGATTTTTAACTAATTTTCCTACTCCTTTGTATGTTGTCCCTAATTGTGAGCCATAAATGCTAGTTCCAACACTACCACCTACACTA
The DNA here is from genome assembly GCA_902491575.1 of uncultured Bacillota bacterium. Lineage (GTDB taxonomy): Bacteria > Bacillota_I > Bacilli_A > RFN20 > CAG-631 > CAKPXW01. The sequence continues at coordinate 557 of CABUID010000008.1, read as the reverse complement.
AATCCAGCAATTGCTCCACCTAATATACCATCAACACCTTAAGTAGCATGTCCTATTGCACCGCCTGCTACAGCTCCAGCTGCTCCTATAGATAAAGAGCTTATTAAAGCCCCATACCAAAAGCTACTATGCCACCAGTTCCAATAATAGCTATTCCTGCAGCTACCGCAACTAATGCCACTCCAACTTCAAATAATGCCCATTGCCACCATTCTGGAGAATGTCCGGATCCATCGGCATAATTAACAGGATTATTACTGCAATACAAATATAGATTCAACCCATTAATACTTTCAGGATCTAAATACTCAATCGAATCAGGAGAAATCCAACGACAAAGTTCAGGAGAATAATATCTAGAATTGAAATAATAAAGCTCCGTTTCATCATCAAAATAATAACCCTTATAACGAAAAGGATTCACTGCACCTATAGTATCATTCATTTCATCGAAAATGTCAATCCTCTTTCCAAAAGCATTGTAAATGTATTCCACAACAAACTTTCCAGTGTCGTCAATGATACCATTGATGTTTCCTAAACTATCTCTAAGATAA
>CABUID010000007.1 GCA_902491575.1 uncultured Bacillota bacterium | reverse complement strand
TTATATTTGATAAACTTTAAGTGGAATTAATAACCTTGATAGTTTTTTAAGAAATTACCTAAGGATTTAGCATAAATAATGATACTACTCTCTTTAGGTAAACTATAGGGAGTTTTTTGTTTATATTTCATGTAATGATAATAAGGAGGTATTAATCATATGTTTAAAAACAAGACAATTAAATTCTTTTTAATGTTAGGCGTGATTCTCTTAGGCCTCGTTGGATTTGTTGGATGTTCTAATGAGAAAGTATATGAACAAGAAAATAAAGAAATTGTAAGTTTCCCCATAAATTATTACTCATTAGGACTTAGTTCAGTCCCTGGGCAACCTATTGAACTAAATTTTGAAAATGCTACATTCTTCATTGAAATAGAAAAAGGATCCTTTGAATATGACAACGATATTAAAGATTGTAGCATTAGTTCTGGAGATACTTTCTACTTTTGTCCAGCATATAAAACGAATGATTCTTTTATTACTATAGAAGAAGAAACATTTATTGATATTAAGATATTGAAAGAAGAAAAGATAGTAGGATATTCTGTGGTAAAAATTAATTACGAAAATTTAGGGAAGTGGATTCCAAAATTAATCGTTTCAAATATATTTGTTAATAAAACTGGAGAAATCATTAGTGTAAGTGAAAAATATGCTAATGATAAAATTGCGACTTACCATAAAATGAATCATTCATCTTTAATATACTATATGGATGTAATGGAAATGACCTCTAGTAGAACATTCAATTATGAAGAACCAAATTATGGATATATTTCGCTAAATAGAACAAGTAGTTATCTTTATAAATTTAACGGTGAGCAAATATACGAATTAGTTTCTACATTTAATAATATTCCAATTATTCCTGCTAAAACACTTGCAAAAAAAGAAGAGTTAGATAAATTAAAAATAAATGGCATCATTATTGAAGTTTCATACACATACACAAATCTTAGCACTAGTAATAATGATGCTATAGTTTATTTTTATGTTTTGGAAAATGGAATATTATTGTTCGAAGATAATAGAAATACAAATTTGTACTATTCTGATACGAATGCTATTTATTATGATGAATTGAAAAATGAAATTATGAAGATAGGAGATAACAAAATTATTCCTAACACTAAAACTTATTATACAAGATACAGGTAAAAGTGAAAAAACAAACATTCATTGAATCTATTGAGAAAAATATGTTACAATAAAATAAGACTATTGGAGGTCAACTATGTCATATGTTATCGGGATAAGTGGGGGTAGTGGAAGTGGTAAAACTACATTAGCCAAAAAACTTTATGATACTTTAACAAATACATACTTAATAAAAATAGATGATTATTTTATTGATTATTCAAAAAGAGAAAAAGTGAAAGCTCCTTATTGTAATAATTGGTATTTTGATGATAATAGTCCAACATCTTATAATTTATCTAAAGTAGTTGACGATTTATATAGAACAAAAAAAACGAAACAATATCAATATATTATTGTAGAAGGTTTATTTACTTTTTATGATGAAAAAATATATGAATTATTAGATTATAAAATATTCATAGATTGTCCTGATGATATAAGAATTATTAGAAGAATAACTCGAAATTTATCATTTGGTTATAAATTAGATGATATTTTAAATGTATATATAGATATGGTTAGATATAGACATGAAGAATATGTTAAACCACAGATGAACAAAGCTAATTTGATTATTAAAGAAAACTATGACATTAAAGGAATAATTTCCAACATAAAATTGAACGAAAAGAAAATAATTAAAAAAGTCAATTAATACTTTATTAAAAAATAACAATTGAAATATATTTCTCTGCTAAAATTTAGCAGAGTTTTTAATTATACTAAAAAATAAGCAATTTAATATTTATTATAAGATTATAATAGCAAATTACTTTCACAAGCAAAACCATGCAGATTTACTCTAATAAGTAAATTTGCTTTTTAATTTTCATCACAAGTTTAAGATGAAAATTAATATATTGCGCTTACATTGAATTGTATTTTTAATGCATCTATTGTCGAACATAATGTGTTTAAAATGATAAATCATTAGAAAAATCATTAAAATTTATATATTTACATTACTTATAACATTTAAAAGATTCCCTAAATTCTAATTAAATTTAGGGAATCTTTTAAAACCTTAATATGTTCTATTTTCAATTTCAGATAATACTTTTAAAATCGATTTATCCACAATTCTATCATTTTCAACATAAGGAGTTAAAAAAGATCCTCCTACCTTTGAAACTTTATAATGATTTAATATTTCATAAATTGCTAATGAATTAACATTTAAGCCAATCACTTCTTGATTATAAGAAGCTGCAACTTTTGTATACACATCAATTAATGATTCATTAGTATGTTGATCAAGTGATTGTTCAATTAATTGACCAGAAAGTAAAACTACATTTGTTTTCGAATAAATTTTATCGTTTAAATAAATGGTTGTTAAAGTATTATAGGTAATTCCAAATTTAATATTAGCATTTTCTTTAAAACTTGCCAATTTTTTTTCAATTGTAATCAAATCCGTGTTTTGCATAGTAATGTTTGAAAATTCTACACAAAAGTAAAAATTTAATTGACTATATTCTTCATTGGATTGATAGGCCTCCATGATACTTTTTAAGTTTTCAAAATCAAATGAAAAATAAAATACTTTATTACTTACATCCGTTATTTTTAACATTTGTTCAAATACCTGCGTATAGAAACGAAAACGAAAAGAACGTTGTTTAATCAAATTCATAAATTCTGTTAAATCCATATTCAAAGAATGTGGAAGTGTAATGGAAACATAATATCCACTCACAAATTTACTTTTTGTTTTAATAATGGGAACAAGATTTAAAGAAAATAAATTTTGAGTGACCACTTTTTCAACTGCCAATAATTTATTATTTAAAACAGTATGCACATTTTGTAAATTTTCATCAAAAAGTTGCATACGTTCAACAAAACGACCTTTGTTCATTAAAACATTGGCAGCCGTTTCTGCTTCTAAAGTTTTATCTATAGAGATTCTTTCATCCTTATGAATACGAGTATAACCCGCTACTAAATTGATAGTATAACTAAAACGATTTTGAATAATATTATATACTCCAGAATTCAATAGTAATAACTTCTTGATATGATGTTTATATTTTTTAATATTTACCACATTTGCTGAAAATAATAAAAAGGTTCCATTACTTGTCAAGCAAAGTAATTCATTATCAAATTTCATTTTATCAATTTTATTATAAATACTATCTTCTACTAAATGCAAAATATCGCTTTGTAACTCTTTTGTGGCGAAAGATTGTTCTTTGTATTTTATAGCCACTAAAAAATTATTTGCATTATCGTCAACTACACATAAACGTTCATTGGCTTTATTGTAAAAATCTTCATTATCCGTTACTACAGAAATCTTTCCAACTCTTCTGAAAACATTAATGGATTCCGTCATATCTTTAAAAATCAAATAATATTTTTTCTGTTCAGCATTATAACTTTCTAGTTCTACTAAATAAACTCCTCGACAATTGTTGTCATACATGACAACTTCAATTCTTCTGGTTTTACTAAAGTCTGTTACACGAGCAATGTGTCCTAACCAATTATTTAATTTTTCAGCATTTGTTTTATCAAAACGAACAAAAAATTCATCTAAAGAAACAATTTCATCTTTATGTGATTGGTCATATAAATAATACTTTTCTACTATTTTTTCTTCTAAATCAATAGTAATTGCAATTTGCAATAATTTTGCTTCATTTAAACTATCTTTAAAGGATTTTTCTTTTTGAATAAACTTGTAATAAATATAAAATAAAAAAGTAACGAAAGTAGCTAAAAGTAAAAGAAAGAAAACTATTTTTAACCAGTTATTATTTAAAAAATCAATTGCAGCTAATATCATATTCTTTCTTTAATACAATCTTGTATTATCCTTTCCTCATTATTGATAATCAATCTGCACAATTTCACAAGGTGCAAATAATCTTAATTTCATTTTACCATAACCAAGTCCATTTGAAACAAGTAATTTTGATGGTGAAATAGTAAATAAACCATGAGTATATTTTTTACCTTTGTAAGGTCGATAATAAAATGGAATCAATGGAATTCTAATTTGTCCACCATGTGTATGACCCGATAACATCCATTGCTTTTGATGAAATTGGTCGATTATATCTCCTTCGTGAGAAAGCACAATATGATATTCTTTTTTTGGTAAAATAGGTTGTCCATAAATTGAATCATCCATACCATAAATCGTTATCCATTGTTTATCTTTTAAATAAATATATTCTTGATTTTGTAAAATTTGGAAACCAGTAGCGGCTAAATAAGCTTTTTTATCTTCTAAAGTTATCCTTTTATCTATTTTATATTCATGATTTCCATATACAGCAAGCAAGCATTTTCCATGTAAAGGCTGGAAGCATTCTTGAATGTCCTTTAATGTGTAATATTTTTGAATGTTCTTTCCAATTAGATCTCCACCAAATAAATAAATATCCGCATTTAAGTTTTTTAACAATTGTATTTTTTTATTCAATTCTTTTTTTTTCAAAAAGCGTCCAAGATGTAAATCTGAAAAATAAACAATGCGTATAGGATTATTCTCGTTTATCATTCCTTCTTCTATATTTCCATTTTTTACTTTATAATGAACAATTCTAATTTTTAAAGTTTCTTTAATCAGTAAAAATATAAATAAAATAATCACAATTAGAATTATAAAAGTAATGATAAAAGGAATATAATCTTTCATGTTACCACCTTATTTTACTTGAAAAGAATTTTCTTTTTTCATTTTTAAAACTTCTTTTAAATCATCTGTTTCTAAATGATAAGTATGTTGACAAAAATTACAAGTGACATCCAATCCTTGTCCTTTTAAAATATCCTCATTTAATTCTGCTTCTTGAAGTTGCGTTAATAACATCTTTGTTTTTTTTAAGGAACAAGAACATTTATATTGCACAGGATACTCTAAAATAAGTTCTGCTTCATCAAAAAGTTGATAAACAAGTTGATCACTCGTTTTAGCATTTTCAATTAATTTGGAAACTGAAGTTAGATTTTTTAATAATTTATCCATTAAATCATAAACTTCAGAGGAAGCATTTGGAAGTAATTGAATAATAAAGCCTCCTGCTTGTTTACAAGTTCCATCTAAATTAGGAACAACGCCTAAAGCAACAATCGTAGGCGTTTGTTCACTCGTTCCATAATAATAACTTAAATCTTCACCAATTTCACCACTTATCAATTCACAAGTTCCTATAAAAGGTTCCTTCATATTTAATTGCTTACGGACAGATAAATAACCATTTGTTCCTACAATAGCAGGAACATTTAATAAATGATTTTCTTTTAGCGGAGCATCAACATTTGGAAATGAAGCATAAGCTCTAACATTTCCATTAGCATCAGATTCTGCTCTTATTGGTCCAATAGGACCATCACCTTCAATACTTACCATGACTTTTTCCTGACCTTTTAGCATACTTCCCATCATTAAAGTAGCTGAAATCAATCTTCCCATTGCAGTAATGGATACTGCTGTCGTTTGAATGTTTTTACAATATTCATTAATGGTATTTGTGGAGAAGACAGTGATTAGTCTTGCTTGATGATTTAAGATTAAATATTTATGTAAGTAATCTTGTTTATTCATTGGAATTTTCTTCTTTATTTTCTTGATTTGAAGATTCATCAGAAACTTCATTATTTACTGAAGCGGTTGTATTTTCATTATTTGTTTTACTCGAAGCTAATAGTTCAGAATTTTTCTTATAAAGATCATACGCATCTAAAGAACCATATTTAACCAAGAAATCAATTTCATCAGCTGTAATCGTTTCATATTTTAATAATGCTTCAGCAATTAAAACTAATAAATCTTTATTATCTTCAATAGTCTTTTTCGCTAAAGCAAGACATTCATCTACGATTTTTCTTACTTCTTTGTCAATTTCATTAGCAACTTCACCAGAAATGCGACTTGAAGCTCCGTAGTCTCTTCCTAAAAATACTTCTGAAGAACTTGTTTCATATTTAATTGGTCCTAGAGTTGACATACCAAGATAAGTTACCATTGCACGAGCAATATTGGTTGCACTTTCAATGTCTGAAACAGCGCCGGTCGTAATATCGTCAAAGAAAATTTCTTCGGAAGCTCTTCCAGCTAAGAAAGATGTAATTTTAGCTTCTAATTCACCTTTTGTTTGTAAATAGCCATCATCTTTTGGTGTCATTAATACATATCCTCCTGCATCTCCACGAGGAATAATTGTAATCTTTTGAACCACTTCTGCATCAGCAATTTTTAAACCTACAACGGCATGACCCGCTTCATGATAAGCCACCATTTTTTTACAACGATCACTAATGATTTTTGTTTTCTTAGCAGGTCCACTCATAACTCTATCAATCGCTTCATCAATATCTGAACTAGAAATTTTTTCATGATGTTGACGAACGGAGAAAATAGCTGCTTCGTTTAAAACATTTTCTAATTGTGCTCCAGAAAATCCTGGTGTACGACGAGCAACGGATTCTAATGAAACATCACTGGCTAATTGCTTATTGCGCGCATGAACTTGTAAAATAGCAATTCTTCCTTTTAAGTCAGGCAAAGAAACTTCAATTTGTCTATCAAAACGTCCTGGTCTTAATAATGCAGGATCTAATACATCTACTCTATTTGTAGCAGCTAAAACAATAACTCCTGAATTATTTTCAAAACCATCCATTTCAACTAGTAATTGGTTTAAAGTTTGTTCTCTTTCATCATGACCACCACCAAGACCAGTTCCTCTTTGTCTTCCAATCGCATCAATTTCATCAATGAAAATAATGCAAGGGGCAGTCATTCGTGCTCTTTTAAACATATCACGTACTCTACTTGCACCTACACCTACAAACATTTCCAAGAAATCTGAACCTGAAATATAATAAAATGGAACACTAGCTTCACCAGCAACGGCTCTAGCTAATAATGTTTTTCCTGTACCTGGATTTCCTTTTAAGATAATGCCCTTTGGAATACGAGCACCTGATTTTGAATATTTCTTAGGATTTTTTAAATAATCCACAATTTCTTTCATTTCTTCTTTTTCATCTTCACATCCAGCTACATCTGAAAATCTCGTTTTTGAAGCATCTTCTAGACGTGCTTTGGATTTGCCAAAGTCCATAGCTTGTCCTGTTCCACCTTGAGAACGTACAATACTACGAATCAAAATAATAGCAATGACAATCGTAATTAAAGTAGGTAAAACATAAATTAAAAAATCAACAAAAGTAAATGAATTCGTTTTATCATTTCTGGTGATAGTATATTTGCTATTGCCTCCAAGTTTTGCATAATTGTCATAAACCGTAATAGCATTTTCAACTCTTTCTGTATATTCAGAGCGAACTGCCCATTCTAAAGTAGCTGTAGCTTTTTTGTTATCGTTAATCGTCGTATAAGTCACAACTACATTTGATTTAATACTTCCTAGATTTACTACAATTGATTTAATATTGTCACGATTAAAATCGTACTTATTAACAAATTCATCGACATCTACTCCGTCAGAGTTTTCATTTGTTAACGCGTATTCATATTCATCGATATTCCATGAATAAGTTTTTGATGTTGATTTTGTTTGTGCCAAAACCAAAAGGAAAATAACAACAGCCAAAATAGCACCCCAAATGATAAAGTACTTTAGCAAACTAGGTTTTTTTTGTTTCCCTGTATACATATTTGGATTGTTCATAAAAAATTACCCTCCGTATCTTTTGTGCTAATTATCTTAATGCACAATTTAATTTATTTTAACATAAATAAATTATTTTTAACATACTTTAATTCATATTTTCTATAAAGTTTATAAACAAAAATAATTTCATGATTTTTATTTTCAATAATAGGGATACTTTTTCTTTCAAGAAGTGGTATCTTTTTATCGATAAAAAGACGAGATATTTTTTTGGTTCCATTTTTCAATATAATTTTATCTGTTGATTTATAATTTCGAATGAGCAATGGAAAATCATCATCACTAACATAGACTCCTTGCATCTTAAGCCCCTCTCTTACTAGTTTAAAGTGAGGTGTTGAAATATATTCTAATTTATTTAAAATATAAGCAAAATCTTCATCGTCTCGTAAAGTATAACTAATTTTTCCATAACTTTTTTCTAAATAATAATGACCATTAATGGAATAACTTAAATTTGGTTTTTCACTATTCATAAAATCTTTTAATTTTAGTAAAATCGATTTATTGATATATTTTTTATATTTTTTATCACATTTTTCATACAAAAATATCATCAACCATAAATCACTTTTATCCTTCAATAAATCGAGTGTATAAACGGGATAAAAACGAAGAAATTCTTTAACATTTCTTCTTGTTTCCATTAATTCTTGTTCTTCTGTTAAAGCTGCTTGGTAAACCAATTCTTTATCCATATTTTTTAATTTTTTTCGAATTACATTTCGAGGATGATTATCCATAAAATTGGTGAAATCAATCCCATATGGTATCTTATTATTTTGACAATATTCCAAAAGATCCTCTTTGTAAAAATCTTTTAACAAAGGTCGATAAACATTCATTTTGTTAATGACTGCATGTTCTTGTATTAAATAAGATTCATTCACAACATTTCTTTCTTTCTTTAGTAAGTAAGTTTCGAGCAAATCATCTTTGTGATGCGCTACAAAAAGGCCACTACAATTTTTTAAAAAATAAATTTTTGAGAAAAAACGATAGCGAAATATTCTTGCAGCCGCTTCAAATGATCCTTTATAAAGAGAATCAAAATAAGTTACATAAAATTCTATATTATTTTTTTTACAAAACTCTTTTACTAAAGCTTCTTCACTATCACTTTCTTTTCTTGTTTTATAGTTTACATGTGCGACGATTAAATGAAATTTTGCATTTAAAAGCATATTTAAAAGTGCCATGGAATCAGGGCCTCCAGAGCAAGCAACTAAATATGTTTTTTCAATGTCATAATTTTCAAACATAAATCCCTCACAAATATTTTTTTAAATACTCAAGATAGAATTCTTGATTAAAACCCATATTAGAATATTTTTCTTGCAAATAGAAAGCAATTTGATAGATATCTTCGTCATATTCTTCAATAATATCTTGTAAACTGAAAAGAAATTTTTCTGAATCATGCATTAAATTATAAAAATTAATATAGTTTAAAATTCCTGGAAGTTGAATATCTATCTTTTGCACTATTTTTTTATTTTTTATGTCATTTAATAAATCATCTATTTTTTCATAATCCTTTGAAGTTAAAGTTACTTGACTAAATAAAGCTTCCTTTAAATGATTTTTTTTCAAAATGTAATAATTTATGATGATTTTTTCCTTATAGTCGACACTTTTTAAAAAAGATAATAGAAGTAAAATATTGATGAAATCTAGAAACGTAGAAGAAGATAATATTTCTATCTCCTGTATATATTTTATATATTTTTCTAATCCTGTCAAATCAAAAGGGGGTTGATAATTCTCAAGTTGATAAAAATAAGGCTCACAAAATAATCTTGCATTTAAAGATAAAACTTCGTCTTTATATTTCTCATAAATATTTTTATTGATGATGATATAACTTTTCATAAATTTCCCTTTTCATATTTTTCTTTTAATTGTGTTAATTGTATAACCAATTCAAGAGTTATTTTTAACCAGTTTTCTTGCTTTTTTATATGACATTCAATTGTATTATGCAAAAATTTTAAAGAAATTGTATTACTAATACGATTGGCCAAGTCAAAAATTGGTACTCCTATTCCCTTATAATTCATAAATGTTTTTGAAAGTTTTAATAAAATAATATCGTTTGTTTCCTCATAACTATCTATAGTCCCTTTTATTAAATATATATCTAATAATTTCTTATCAAATAAAAGACCAATCGATTCAGGTAATTTACCGGTTTCATCTATCACTTCTTCTTTTAACATTTCTAATTCTTCTATCGTTTTTATTTTATCAATTCTTTTATATAAATCTATTTTTTCATAATCATTGTTAAAATATTGATTCGGAATATATGCATCAACATTTAACATTTTGTTAAATTGAACTTTCTCTTCAACTTTTACTTCTTTTCCATCTCTTTCATCTTTTTTTCTTTCAATAGCATTATGAAGCATTTCGATATACATATCCATTCCAACCGTTTCAATAAAACCAGATTGCTCAGCTCCTAAAATATCCCCTGCACCTCTTGTTATCAAATCTCTCATAGCAACTTTATACCCCGATCCTAAAGCGGTAAATTCTTTTATCGTTTGTAATCTTTTACGAGCGATTTCTGATAATTCTTTATTTGGATTATACATTAAATAAGCATAAGCTAATTTATTTGAACGGCCGACTCTCCCTTTAATTTGATAAAGTTGGGATAGACCAAAACAATCTGCATTTTCAACAATGATTGTATTGACATTTGGTATATCAATTCCATTTTCAATAATTGTCGTACAGAGCAAAATATTAAATTCATTATTGATGAATCGTTGCATAATGTTTTCCATTTGCTCTACACTTAATTTTCCATGAGCTATCGCAATTTTAGCATTTTTCACTAAATGTTTTATATCATCTGCAATATTTGGCAAACGTTCAATACGATTATTTAAATAATAAACTTGTCCATTTCGTGCAAGTTCTCTTTCAATGATTTCTTTAATTGCATGCTTTTCTTTTCGAATGACATAGGTTTGAACAGGCATACGATTTTCAATCGGTGTATTAATATTTGAAAAGCCACGAACTCCTGTCAATGCCATTTGAAGAGTCCTAGGAATAGGAGTAGCTGTTAAAGTCAAAACATCAATATTTTGTTTCATTTCCTTGATTTTCTCTTTATGTTCAACTCCAAATTTATGCTCTTCATCGACAATTAAAAGACCTAATTCCTTAAACTTAACATCCGAACTTAATAAGCGATGTGTGCCAATCACAAAGTCTACATTTCCAAGAAGTAATTCCTTTAAAGTTTGGTGAGCCTCTTTTTCGCTAACAAGACGAGATAATAAGCGAATTCTTACTCCAAAATTTTTAAAACGATCTAATGCCGTTAAATAATGCTGTCTTGCAAGTAAAGTTGTTGGACATAAAAACGCCACTTGTTTCCCGCTATTTATCGCTTTAAATGCAGCTCTAAAAGCAATTTCAGTTTTTCCAAATCCTACATCTCCAACTAACAAACGATCCATGATATAGGGTCTTTCCATATCTTTTTTAATTTCATTTAACACATTTTTTTGATCCAATGTTAATTCATAGCCAAAATCATTTTCAAAAGCAATCTGTAAATCGTCATCAATAGCAAAGGAAAAGCCTTCTTTTTCAGCACGTAAAGTATATAATTTTACTAATTTATCCGCTAAGTCATTTACGCGTTCATTAACTTTTGCCTTTGTTTTTTCCCATTCTTTAGAACCTAACTTGTTGATTTTAGGCACGACACCATCTTTAGAGACATATTTACGAATCAACTTAAATTGTTCTAAAGGTAAATATAATTTATCTTGATTTCGATATTCTATATTCATATAATCACGATGAATCCCATTATTTAATAGTGTTTCAATTCCTTTATAAATTCCTATACCATAAAATTCATGAACAATGTAATCTCCAATTTCTAATTCATTCACACTAGATATTGTTATTGCATTTTTGTATCTAGAAAATTGAGTGATGGTCGATTTAAAACGCTTCTTAAAAATCTCGTTTTCACCAATAATATATAATCGATAATCTGGAAATTCTAAGCCAACATTCAAATCTTTTTTTCCTAAATTAATTCCTTCTTTGAAGCCTTCTTGTTCATCGATTTCATAAAAGAAAAGATTTTTCTGCTCAAAGTATTGTTTCAAAGACTGGTAATGGATTTGCGAATCAACGCCAATATAAATGGAATAATGTTTCAAAAGTAAATCCATTAATTGTTTATATAAAATTTCTAAATTAAAATCAAAGGTTTCAATTTTGATAAAATTTAAATCAATAATTTGATTGCTGATATCTGTTGAAAAATATTTTATATTGGTTAACTGGCTTTTGAAAAAATCAAAAGAATGAAAATATTTTAAATTTTTTAAGGAAATACCTTCATTAAAATTCGTAATTTCTTGCTCTACCATTTCATTGATAACAAATTGTTCCGTTTGATTAATTTTATCATCATTGACAATAAAAACGGTTTTTTGATTACAATATTCTGCTAAAGAAGAATAAGTATTAAAAAACGAATAATACTTAAATAAATTTTCTGTAAAATCACAAGATTGTAAATGCGCAATATCTTCTTGAACTATGCCTTCTAATTGAAGGTTATTTTTCGATTGGGCTATTTGAGTTTTAGCAAATTTTTTTAAAGAATCAATCCCTTCTTGGATATCGTCTACTAAAAATTCCGTTGCTGGAATAATTTTTACATTTTGAACAATCGAAGTCGTTCTTTGTGTCTCTTCATTAAAAAAACGGATACTATCTATCATCGTATCAAAAAACTCAACTCGTATAGGTTGAAGATAATTAATTGAAAAAATGTCTATCACTCCACCTCTTGTAGAAAATTCAAAAGGCTGTGTGACTTTTAATACATTTTGATACCCCATTTTGACAAGTGAAAGTATCAAATCTTTCATCTCCAAATTCCTGTCTTTATAAAGACTTATACAATTTTTTTGAAAAGTTTTTACACTTGGTGTCAATCGATTAACAGCTATCGTATGTGTTACGACGACAAATGGATCATCTTCTAAAAGTTTATTTAAAATAAAAATTCTTTGAGATACCATTTCAGGCGAAGTAGCTAATGAGGTAAATTTAGTAACTTCATCTACACAATACATATATACTTTATCTTTTAGCATCATGGATAGTCGATTGTATACATTTTGACAATTGAATAAATTATCTAAGACAATAATAATTTGACGTGGATTATGGATAAACTGATAATAAACAAAAAAAGCAAAAGATTCATCATTGCTACAGTGAATAATTCTTTTGTCATTATATATTTTTTCAAACGTATCTTGTAATTTAATAAAATAATTTTTAATCATGAATTCTTCCTAACATTAAATTTATTCATCGCTAAAGGAAAACAATTGAAAATAAAATCATCACAAGCCACCATAATCTTTTTAAAAGATTCATTTAATTCTACTAATTCATCTTGATGGAATTTCGATAATACAAAATCCACCATACTCATTTCATAACTTGGTTGACCTATTCCGACACGTATACGGGCAAAATTAATGCTATTTAACATTAATGTAATATTTTTCATACCATTATGTGAACCTGGATTTCCCTTTTCTCTTAACCTTAAAGATGCAAATGGAATATCTTTATCATCATAAATAACTAAAATATCTTTAAGATCAATATGATAATAATGACAAATTTCAAAAACAGCATTACCAGATAAATTCATATAAGTACAAGGTTTAAACAAAAAAATCATTTCATTATTTTCCATAAAGGTTGTGTAAAGTCCCTGAAAACCTTCTTTAAATGAGTCACAATTTTTATGTTTAGCATATTGGTCAATAAACATAAACCCAACGTTATGTCTAGTATTATGATACTTATTTCCAGGATTACCCAAGCCTATAATCAATTTCATTTTTTTCACCCTTTGTATATTATATCATAAAACGAATTTATAATAAATTACAAATAAAAAAAATTACATTTAAGTTTTTTGATAATAAAAAAGATAGTTAGAATACTTGTTTACAATTATTACTATAAAAGAACAAATCTTATAAATTTAGTATAGAATAATTGGTAGAAAAAATGACATAAAAAGAAGTAATAAGTTGCAAAAAAATTATAAAAAGTTAATAAAAATAGGATATTCTCTTTAACATTAAATTATGTTAAAATAAATTATAAATTAATTTATTATTAAAAATCTATTTTTAAACAAAAAAGTTGCTAAGAATTTTTTAATTTCTTAGCAACCTTTTACTATTCTTTTTTAAAAACAACATATTCAAGATAAAGCATTAATAAAACATGAATATAGTTCGTTCCATTTTCTCTAACTACGATGTAATCTTCCCCTACTACCTCTAATTTTCCTTCATAAACTACATCACGCCATTTAATGGAATCAGGATATGAGAAATAAAAACTTGCTTCTTTACCAACTGCTCTTCTTAAAACAGCATTAACAAAAGAATTTTCAGAATCTTTTGTATCTAAAATAGAAGGTCCTGTAGTAGCCGCAGCTGGTTTAGATTCTCTATAATCTAAATTAGGCTGAGGATATGGTGGTACTTGATTAAATTGTGAATTATATTGATTAAAATCCATTTTATTATCTCCTTCATTTTAAATATATGATGGAGATTTTTTTTTATGAATTAATTCGATTAAGCGTTTGGTTTTTTTGATGATATTATAGTAAAAAGATAGTAAAAAAGTAAAAACAAAGCTACAATACCAAGATAAAGATAATTTAAATATTCAGAAACTGGTTTTTGTTTATTCATTGCTTTAAAAAATATTCCTAATGGATAAAAAGATAACAAAGATGAAATACATAGCCCTGTATATACATAAGCATTCGACTCTTTATATCCTTTATTCGTAGCAATAATTTTATAGATACCATATAATAAAATGCATAATGAAACTAATAAAGCAATAATGTAATCTGAATTAAACGCGATATCCGTTCCATATTCATCTGAATAAATCTCATAACTTTGAATGTATTTTACTAAACTAAAAACAAATGATAAAAAACCTGTCATACTTAAAAAGAAATATTTCAAAATATTATTTTTCATTATTTAAACCTCCTTCACTTGCATCCTCGACATTTAAAATTTTTGGTTGTTTTAAAGCAATTAAAACTAACAAAGCAGCATTAATAATAATATTTGGCAACATGTATTCACCATTATAAACTAAACTAAATAGTGCGGGGCCTCCTAAAAATCCTTCTGGACAAGAACTACTCCAGAAAATGACACCTGCTAAATAATGTGAGGTTAATTTTAACAATCCCCCTAAAATGGTTCCTAAAATTAAATATTTTACTTTTTGTTTATTATTTTGGCTTTGATGATATGCTTTATAAAAAATACCAGCAACAGCAACTAAAGGATAGGCAATAATATAGTCTAAAATAATTTGTAATAAAACCATATACCAGGAATCTGCTACTGCATAAATACCTCCAAGCATTTGCAAAAAACTCATAATCAAAGCAGCTAAAAATCCTGCTTTGAATCCTCTTCTAAAAGTCAATACCAAAATGGGTAGCATGGCAAAGCCAATAGAACCTCCATTAGGAAATAATCCCCTAAAAATTCCACCTTGTAATACATCTAATGCAAAAGCAAGGGCTGCCATAATGGCAATTTCAGCTAAAATTTTAGTTAAATTCTTCTTTGTTTTCATGTTCATTCATCTCCTTAAAAAAAATCCTTTATGACTGATAACGCCATAAAGGATTTCAAAATGAAAATATTTTCCTTACGCTAGCATTACCTAGATCAAGTTAATGGTTCATCTTCGTATCAAAGACTATCTCAGCCAAGTTCACTTAGCTCCCATATTTTTTATCTTTATTTTTATTTTTTTTCTTTTAAAAATTTAATACGCTTACTATTTATTTTACTTCGTATAAATTCTTTAAATTCAGTAAAATCCGTTCCATTTAAATAAGTCTCTTTTGGAATGATTACGACAGTTTGTCTATCTAAATAAAATAAGAATAGACCTTTTGTTTCTTTTACTGATAAGAAATTTGCATATTGCAATTTAAATTCGGTTTCTGTTTTCTCTTCTTTTTCTGTTGAATCAACAACAGGTGTTTCTTCTTTTGTTTCTTTTACTACTTCTTCTTCGTCTTCTTGATTTTCCAAATTTTCTACTTTTTCTTCAATTTTTTCATCAAGAACATTTTCGGTTTCTGTTTTAGCCTCCACATTTTCAATTTCTACTTTTTCCTCATTTGAAGTTTGTTCAAGTTCAGGCTTAACTGTTAAATTATTATAAATTACTTCATCTTCTGTAAATGTAATCTCTATATGTGTACGGTCAATATCGTCTTTTTTAGCATTTAATTGTTTTTTTAACATTGGTAAGGCAATGAAACTTGTCAATGGACAAGCAACTGCTAAAACTAAAGCTAATACTGGTAAAAGCCACCCTTTGGTACTATCAGAAGTATCTATAAACCAATAAATAGCTATCCCTACAAATAAAAGGCTGAAGATGATGTCTCTTAATGCTCTTTGTTTCACTAAAATAAATTTATAATATTCATAATAATTATCAAAAGTATATTTAACATCAAATTTATGCATTTTCTATCCTCCTAATACGTTTTAAGTATAGCATAACTTTTTAAATTTCCATAGTTATTTTTTTATTTAAAGATTTTCATAAAGTACTTTATAGTTTTGGGCACTTTTTTTCCATGAAAAATCACATTGGAAACCATTTTCAATCACTTTAGCCCATAATTCTTTTCGATTATAAACCGATAAAGCATAGCAAATAGTATGATAAAAATCATTCGCATTATAATTTTCAAATGAAAAACCATTTCCTTGTAAAGTATATTCATTGAACGGAATAATACTATCTTTTAATCCTCCACAAGAACGGACTAAAGGTAATGTTCCATATTTTAAACAAATCATTTGCGCCAAACCACAAGGTTCAAAAGCGCTTGGCATTAAAAACAAATCAGAAGAAGCATAAATTTTATGTGCTAATACATTATCAAATTTTAAAATAGCTTTAAATTGACGAGGATAGCGTTGACTCAGTTGTGCAAAAGAATGTTCAAGATGGATATCTCCTGATCCTAAAAGAACAATTTTTACAGAATGATTTGTAATCAATTTTTCCAATATTTCTAATAAAAGACTCATTCCTTTTTGGCTTGCAAGACGAGAAATAACTGCAATCAATGGTTCATCCGCATTTTTATCTTCAAAATGAATTTCATTATAAAGAGCAATTTTATTTCTTAATTTTCCATTTTTATAATCTGTTTGATCATAATTATATAAAATCAGATTATCTATTTTAGGATTATAGATATTGTTATCAATCCCATTTAAAATTCCTACCAACTTATTTTTTTCATGATTGAGTAAATATTGTAGTCCTTCACCATATTGATCTGTTAAAATTTCATTAGCGTAAGTTGGTGAAACGGTCGTAACTTTATTGGCATATTGAATCCCAAGAGCCATAAAATTGATAGTTTCAGTATTTTCATATTTATAAGATGCTAAAGGCAATAAATCCAACACTTGATTTTTTGGATAAATACCTTGATAGGCTAAATTATGAATCGTATAAACACATTTACAACCTTTAAAAAATTCATCTTGCTGATAGTAATCATTGAATAAAGCAGCAATAGCGCCAGTATGCCAATCATGTATATGAAAAACATTGGGTTTAAAATGAACATATTTTGCAACTTCAAATGCTGCTATACTTAAAAATGAGAATTTTTCTAAATCGAAATCATCATAAAGTTTCCCTCTTTTAAAATAGTATTCATTGTCAATAAAATAATAGAATACTCCCTTAAAGTTTAAAGAGAAAATACCACAATATTGATGTCGCCAACCAAGGTTTATATAAATGTAACCTAAATAATTCATTTTATTACGATATTGCTCAGCGATTGTTCCATATAAAGGCATAATGACTCGTGTATTGACCTCTATTAAGTTCAATGCTTTTGGTAAAGAACCAACGACATCACCTAAACCACCTGTCTTTGCAAATGGATCCACTTCAGCAGAAACCATTAATACTTTTAATTTAGACATGCATTATCCTCCACTTTAAATAATGTTTCCTTTTCCAACGATAATTGGGAAATTTTTTGTTCCTACTAATTCACTTTCATCTCTTACAATCACCTTTTTATCTAATATAACTCGTTCTAAACGAACATTTGAACCTATATCCGATTGCTGTAATATAATGGAATTTTTAATAGTAGTTCCTTTTTTTATCGAAACCCCTCTAAAAATAATAGAATTTTCTACTGTGCCATCTATTGTACATCCATCGGCAATGAAACAATTCTTTACATTTGCATTAGATAAATATCGACTAGGTGTTGTATCTTTATCTTTAGTATAAATGGGATGATTTGGATTAAATAGTTCATCTCTTACTTCTTTCTTTAATATTTCCATACTTGTTGTATAATAATCATCTATGGTTGCAATTTTACGACCATAACCATCAAAATTACATGCTTTTATTTTAAGATTACCAATATTTCTTGCAATCAAATTGGTTAAATAGCCTTTCTTTCCACGAACTTTTGAATGTTCGATGAAATTAATTAGGACTTGTTTATTTACTAAAATATATCCAAAATATTTTTTAGTAGATCCAGCAATATTTTCGCCTGTATCAATACCTGTTACATTTTCATTTTCATCCGTATAAATATAAGATTCAATCGCATCAAAACTTGGATATTCCTTTATATTTTTATAAGCAATAGAAATGTCTGCATGACTTTCAAGATGTGTTTCAAAAAATTTTTTAAAAGTTTTATTAATAATAATATTGGATTCGGCTAGTAAAACATATTCTTGAGTAGATCTTTTTAAAAAGTCTAAAACACCATATAAAATATCAATTCGACTATCTGAACCAGTAGAACTTAAATTTGAAAAGGGAGGAAACAAAGTTAAGCCATATCTTTTCCTCGCTAGATTCCATTGTTTTCCACTACCTAAATGCCCCATTAATGAATGATAATTATTTTGTGTAACGACCGCGACGTTAATCATTCCACTATTGACCATGTTGGATAAAACAAAATCAATAGCTCGATAGCGTCCATTAATCGGTAGAGCTCCTAAAGGTCTAACGTTGGTTAATTCTTTAATATTGGCATAATGTGAGTCTGCGAAAATAACACCTAATACTTTTTGCATTTTAATTCCCTCCCTTAATATTCTTTGTAATCATTGATAATTTTCCAATTTTTACATTGTTTCCAATTTTAACTTTACTTCCTATCAGCGAAAGGTCATTTGTACAAATTTTAGTATTCGTATATTCTGGAGTTTCCACTCCTCGGGTATTAATCCTTACTCCATTTCCAATGATAGCATCATCACCAATTACCGCTTTATTAATAATAACATTTTCTCCAATTTCAACATTATTCATGATTATACTATCTGTTATTTTTGAATTTTTGCCTATTTTTACATTATGAAAAATAATAGAATGATTGATCTCACCATCAATTTCGCAACCTTCAGTGATTATGGAATTTTTAACAATAGCATTATTTGAAATATACTGAGGACGACTTGCAGTAGTTCTAGCCATAATAGGCCATGTGGAATCATTAATATCCAATTCACAATTTCCATCTAATAAATCCATATTTGCTTCCCATAAAGAAGAAATTGTTCCAACATCTTTCCAATAGCCTTTATACCCATAAATATAAAGACGTAATCCTTTTTTTAGCATAGAAGGAATGACATCTTTTCCAAAATCATTACTTGACTCTAGATTCAATTCATCTTTTTGAAGTTCTTTTTTTAATGTAGACCAATTAAAAATATAAATTCCCATTGATGCTTGATTGCTTTTTGGAAATTTTGGTTTTTCGTTGAATTCTAAAATTCTTCCTTCTTCATCTGCAGTTAAAATTCCAAATCGAGACGCTTCTTCTAATGGAACAGTTATCGTAGCAATTGTACAATCCGCATTATTCTCTATATGTTTTTCTAACATTTTTGCATAATTCATTTTATAAATATGATCTCCAGATAAAATCAAAACATATTCTGGATCAAATCGTGATATAAAATTTAAGTTTTGATAAATGGCATTTGCAGTACCTTTATACCATTCTCCTTTTTCAGCGCTCATATAAGGAGGCAATACAAAAACACCTCCATCGATTCCATCTAAATCCCAAGGCTGACCATTACCTACATAAGTATTTAAATCTAATGGTTCATATTGCGTCAGAATTCCTACCGTATCAATTCCTGAATTGGAGCAATTGGACAAAACAAAATCAATAATTTTATATTTTGCTCCAAATGACACTGCGGGTTTTGCTACATTTTGAGTTAAAGCTCCTAACCGGCTACCTTGTCCTCCAGCCAAAATCATCGCCACACATCTTTTTTTAATCATTTTCTTTCCTCCATATTTTCCTTTTTATTCATATATTTTTCAATTTGTTTAATTGATTTTATAATTGATTTTGAAAGATTTACAGCATGGTTTTCTTTCAATAAAAGATCATCTTCTATACGGATTCCTATCTTATATTCAGGAAAATATAATCCTGGTTCATTGGAAATTATTGCATTGATAGGTAAAGGCATTTCACGTAAGTAAGGATCATGTGTGTCTAATCCTATACTATGAGAAACTCCATGGTAATAATACTTTGAAATTTCATCTTTATTTTTTATTAATTTTGCTTTTAAACATCCTTTAGCTAAGACATCCATACAAATATCTTGTAATTCTTTTAAAGTCATACCTGCATGTGCTTGTTTTATAATTTCTTTATTGGCTTTTAAAACAATATTATATATTTTTTTTTGTAACAGATTAAATTGCCCATTAATAGGAAATGTTCGCGTTATATCTGAGCAATAACCATTTTCTTTACAACCTAAATCAAATAAGATTAAATCATTTTCATGAATGAATGAATCATTTGCACTGTAATGCAAGATTGTGGCATTTTTACCACTAGCAGCTATGGTTTTAAAAGAATGCTCTTTATTGCCATTTTGTTTTAAGACAAAATCATAATAAGCTTCTAATTGGTATTCATATTGATTTGGTTTTGCATTTTTCATCAAATTTTCAATACCTAATTTAGTTATACTAATTGCTTTTTTTAAAGCTTTTATTTCACAAGGCTGTTTAGACAATCTTAATTTAATGATAGTATTATATATATTTTTAATTTCATTTTTTGGATATTCTGAAGCTAAGGTAGAAGCTAAAGATAGACCAAATGAATGATGATGAAGGTTATTATTCGTTTCTAAATCTAAATATACAATCGAATACTGATTTAAATAATTTTCGAAATCCTTTTCAAATTCATTGATATATTGAATATTACTATTATAAATACCTGATTGAGTAGATGCTTCTTTTTTATTTAAACGATGTCCTAACCATTTTTCATACATTTCATTATATTCATCAATATAAAGTAATTCCGTATATTCTTTTTTGTCTTTTAAAAGAATTAAATGTACATTAGGTTGTTTAATTCCGGTTAAGTAGAAAAAATTATTATTGACTTGAAATTCATAATTTTCATCTGCACTTCGACTAATTTCATAACCACTGGATAAAACAATCATACATTTCTCATCTATTAAACCATCTACCAAACGAAAACGGTTTCCTGAAAAGAATTTCTTATTCATTATAAACACCTACCTAATTATATTATAAATTAATTAATTCAATATTTCTATGTTATTTATAAAAATATTCTATTTTATTATTTATAATCTAAAATTTTTAAAATAATTCCTTTATCATTTTATTATAAGGCATTACAAAAAAAGGTTTTATAATAAAAAAATCTCTTTATTTTATGATTTTTTTTTTACATTCATAAATATTATGTTATACTTTTCAAGGAAGGTGATGAAAATGAAAAAAGGAATCATTTTTGATCTGGATGGTACTTTATTAAATACTTTATATGATTTGAAAGAAGCTGTTAATTATGCACTTAAAAAACATGGCTTTCAAGAAATTACATTAGAGCAAACAAGAACTTACGTTGGAAATGGTATACGCCAACTTGTTTTGCGTGCTATGGGAAAAGAATGTGACTTTGCAACTAGTGAAGAGGTCATTCATGATTTTAAAGACTATTACGATAAGCATCAAAAGGATTTTACAGTCCCTTATGATGGAATAGAAGAGATGATAAAAAATATTTATCACTTAAATTTAAAAATGGCGATTGTCTCTAATAAATACCAAGAGGGGGTAGATAATTTATGTGCTCCTTTATTTGGAAAATATATTGATGTATTTATCGGTTCACGTGAAGGATTAAAACTTAAGCCAAGTCCTGATATGGTTTATCTTGCTTGTCAACAATTAAATTTAAATCCTGAAGAGTGTTATTTTGTAGGTGATTCAGATACGGATGCCATGACAGGAAAAAATGCGAATATGAAAGTTATTGGCGTTACTTGGGGATATCGTGATGAAGAATTACTTCAACAATTAAACGTGGATTATATTATTCATCATCCAAGTGAATTAATTTCTATATTAAAAACGGAGGAAAAAAATAATGGTTAAGATTTGTATAGAATTAGAAAATAATAAAAAAATGGAAGTGGAACTTTACGAAGATATCGCTCCCATAACTGTTCAGCATTTTTTAAAACTAGTAGATGGTCATTTTTTTGATGGTTTAGTATTCCATCGAATAATTAAAGATTTTATGTGTCAAGGTGGAGCGTACTTTATAAAAGATGGTCAATATATTGATCAAAAAGAATCTGAAAGCATCGTAGGCGAATTTGAAAGTAACGGATATAAAAATGATTTAAAACATGAATTAGGCGTTATTTCCATGGCTAGAACAAATGAACCTAATTCCGCTTCTTCACAATTCTTTTTATGTGTAGATAATTGTCATCATTTAGATAAACAATATGCAGGATTTGGAAAAATTACCAATCAAGACTCTTTAAATGTTTTAAAAGAACTTAATTCTTATCCTACAGGAATGATTGATTATTCTCTTTCAGATTGGCCAAATACTGAAATAAAAAATTATACAATTAAATCTATTTATCGAATTTAAAAACCACTAAAATAAAAAATTTTATAACTAAAATAACTTACTTTTCTAGATAAGTTATTTTTATTATGAATTTGAAAATATCGTCAAAATTGTGAATATTAACACAGGTAAAAAAAAATTGGAAACGCTTTCAAATTGAATTTGTTACCTCGTTTATTTAAGATAAAATTGTAGATAAATGGAGGATAACAAATGAATCATGAATTTATGAATTATAACCAAGAAGTAGATGACTTAGTAGATAAAGCATTAAAATGCTTAGATGATTATGCGTTGTTTACACAAGAACAAATTGATTATATTGTGGCTAAAGCAAGCGTGGCTGCACTGGATGCCCATGGCAGTTTGGCCAAACTTGCAATTGAGGAAACAAAACGTGGAGTTTTTGAAGATAAAGCAACCAAAAACCTTTTTGCCTGTGAATACGTTGTTAATAATATGCGACATTTAAAAACAGTAGGTATTATCGATGAAGATGAAGTGACAGGAATTACTAAAATTGCTGAGCCAATCGGTGTTATTGCTGGAATTGCACCCGTAACTAATCCTACTTCCACTACTATATTTAAAGCATTAATTTGCTTGAAAACACGAAATCCAATTATCTTTGCTTTTCATCCTAATGCTCAAAATTGTTCTATAGAAGCGGCTAAAATTGTTTATGAAGCAGCCATCAATGCAGGAGCGCCTAAAAATTGTATTCAATGGATTATGCATCCTTCTATGGATGCAACCACTGCTTTAATGAATCATTCTGGTGTTTCTTCTATTTTAGCTACAGGTGGTAATGCAATGGTCAAGGCTGCTTATAGTTGTGGCAAACCAGCCATGGGAGTAGGAGCAGGAAATGTTCCCGCTTATATTGAAAAAACTGCTAATATAAAGCAAGCTGTGAACGATATTGTGATGTCGAAATCTTTTGACAATGGTATGGTCTGTGCATCCGAACAAGCCGTTATCATCGATGATGAAATCTATGATGAAGTCATAAATGAATTTAAAAGACTAGGGGTTTATTTTGTCAACTCAAATGAAAAAAAATTACTTGAAAAATACATGTTTAATGTAGTTTCTTCAAAAGAGTATGAAAAAGCAAAATTAAATGCATCGATTGTCGGTATGAAAGCGATGGATATAGCTAAAAATGCTGGATTTGATGTTCCTGAAAACATAATCATACTGGCTGCCAAATGCAAGAAAGTTGGAGTGGAAGAGCCTTTGACAAGAGAAAAACTATCCCCAGTTCTTGCTGTTTTAAAAGCAAAAAGTCAAGATGAAGGTATACAACTTTCAAAAGAAATGGTCATGTTTAACGGATTGGGACATTCTGCAGCTATTCATACATCTAATAAAGAACTCACTGAAAAATTTGGAGATATGATCCCAGCGATTCGTATCATATGGAATTCACCTTCTACCTTTGGAGGAATAGGTAATATTTACAATTCGTTTTTACCTTCTATGACATTAGGTTGTGGTTCTTATGGACATAATTCAATTGGTGATAATGTGAGTGCAATAAACTTATTGAATATTAAAAAAGTTGGAAGAAGGAGAAATAATATGCAATGGTTTAAAGTCCCTTCAAAAATTTACTTTGAACGGGATTCTATCGAATATTTACAACAAGCTAAAAACATAAATCGTGTATTGATTGTTACAGATAGAACAATGGTAGATCTTGGTTATTTAAGTCGTGTAACGGATCAATTAAAACTAAGAAGAAATAAAGTACAATATCAACTCTTTTGTGATGTTGAACCCGATCCATCCATTCAAACAGTTTTAAAAGGTGTACAATTAATGAATGCTTTTAATCCTGACACTATCATTGCCTTAGGTGGTGGAAGTCCTATGGATGCTGCAAAAGGAATGTGGTTATTCTATGAAAACCCAGATGTTAATTTTAATGATTTAAAGCAAAAGTTTATGGATATTAGGAAACGTGCTTTTCGCTATCCTGAACTTGGAAAGAAAAGCAAATTGATTTGCATTCCGACAACAAGTGGAACAGGTAGTGAAGTGACTCCTTTTGCTGTAATCACAGATAAAATTGAACATAAAAAGTATCCTTTAACCGATTATTCTTTAACTCCTACCATTGCCATTATTGACCCTTCTTTAGTAATGTCTTTACCTCCTTCACCAACTGCTGATACTGGTATGGACGTTTTAACACACGCTACTGAAGCATTTGTATCAACATTAGCAAATGATTATACAGATGGATTAGCATTACAAGCAATTAAAATGGTATTTAAATATTTATATAGGGCGTATAAAAATGGCTCTAATGACCCTGAAGCAAGAGAAAAAATGCATAATGCTTCTGCTTTAGCTGGTATGGCATTTGCCAATGCTTTTTTAGGTATGAATCACTCCATGGCACATAAAGTTGGTGGCGAATTCCATGTGCCACATGGCCGTGCAAATGCAATTTTACTTCCTTTTACGATTCGTTATAATGGAACCATTCCAACAAAACTTTCCACTTGGCCAAAATATAATTACTATCATGCAAATGAAAAATATGCAGAATTAGCAAAAGTATTAAATCTTCCTTGTTCAACCATTGAAGAAGGCGTAGAAAGTTATGCTAAAGCTTGCGGTGAATTAGCTAAATCTGTTGGTATTAAAATGAATTTTCAAGAGCAAGGTATTGATAAAAATGAATGGATGGAAAAGGTGGATAAATTAAGTTATCTTGCTTATGAAGATCAATGTTCACCAGCTAATCCTCGAGTACCTATTGTAGAAGATATTAAAAATATTTTAATAAAAGCCTACGATACGGATGAGTTTTTATAGAAAAATTGATAATGGTATAATAAAAAAAGAACTGTATTACCTTGTGATTTTTGGTTTTACAGTTCATTTTTATTATACATATTTATTCGTTACAACTTTTTCATATGGAACTCTTTTAGAAAGTTCATTTGCTTCTTTTAAAACATCTTGTAATTTATTAAAGCCTTCTTCACTAAAGCGAAGATCGCTTGTCCAAGCATCAATGGATTTATACCTTTCGACGACTTTACTGATTGTTTCAACATCTGTTGATGGAAAACTTTTATAAATCACTTGAGCAATTTCTTCTGAAGAATGTGAATAGACATATTCCAGTCCTTTCTTCATTGCTTTTGTAAATTGTTTGATTTGAGTTTCATTTTTGGCAAAATAACTTTGTAATGAAGAAAAACAAGTATAAGGAATATTTCCTCCAAGTTCACCAATAGAAGCTACGATATAACCTTCATTAATGTTTTCCATTGCTGTTGCTGAAGGTTCAAATAAAGTTACGAAATCATCATTACCACTTGCAAAGGCTCCTGCCATGACATCAAAGTTTATATCTGTTCGTATATAAATTTGAGCATTTTCATCATCATGAGACACTTCGTACCCCATGTTTTTCAATACATATTCCAAAATCATTTCAGGCATTCCACCTTTTCTTCCACCGATAATGGAAGCGCCGATCAATTTATCAAAATCAAAATTTCCATATTCATAGTACTCTCTTGAGACAAGAAAACTGCCATCTTTTTGCGTCAATTGTGCAAAATTAACCGCATAATCTTTTTGTCCATTATTATAAACATATATCGTTGTTTCTGGTCCCATTAAACCAATTTGAGCTTCTTTAGATAAAAGTGCAGACATTGTTTTATCGGAACCAGGTGTAGTAATTAAAGTAACATCTAGACCTTCATCCTCAAAATATCCTTCGTTTAAAGCGACATACATTGGCGCATAGAAGATGGAACGAGTCACTTCTGCTACAGTAATCTTATTATTGTTCTTATTGCATGCAGTGAGTGTAAGTGGCGTTATTAAGCACGTTAATAAAATTGCTAATTTTTTATTCATATTAATCCTTTCTATCGTTTGTTTCGATAATATCTTTCAATCAAAGAAATAAATAAATACATTACAAAAGCCAAAATAGCTAAAATAAAGACACCCATCATTACTAAATCCATTTTAAAGACTTGACCACCATAAACAACAATATATCCTATGCCAAAGCGTGAAACGAGAAATTCGCCTACTATAACTCCCACCCATGTTAAACCAATATTAATCTTAACAAGGCTGATTAAATTGACGAAATTAGCTGGCAAAACTAACTTAAATAAAATCTGTACTTTATTTGCATTAAAAGTTTTTAACATTTTTATTTTCTCTTGGTCAACACTTTTAAAGAAATTTAAAGCAGAAATAATCGTCATTACTAATGATAAAGAAATAGCAACTACAACTATCCCTTTTACACCAGTTCCAGCCCAGACAATTAAAATAGGTGCTAATGCTGTTTTTGGCAACGCATTTAATATGACTAAAAATGGGTCCATGATTTTACAGGCTTTAGGAGAAAACCAAAGTAAAATAGCAATTAATATTCCAGCAACGGTTCCAATGATTAAAGCAATTAATGTTTCAAGTAAGGAATACCTTATATGAATAAATATTTCATTGGATCGTATGTTTTCGATAAGCAAAGAGAAGATTTCTGAAGGGCACGAAAATAAAAACTTATCTAAAACGCCTATTTGTGCAAATAATTCCCATAAGCCAAATAATAATATGACTAAAGCAATTTGAATGCATAAAATAGATGCTTTTTCTTTCTTTATTTTCATTTGGTAAATTTTACTTGAATTCACTAAACTCAAACTCCTTTGACTGGTTAATGTTTTATTAAAATCACTAACACTATATAGTATTATTTTCTAATTTTTAAAGTTCTTAAATATTAATAAAAGCCTATAGTAATTTATACTTTAGGTACCAAAAAATAATTTCTTTAATAATATATAGTGTTAAGTAAGGGTGGTAATATGCAAATAAAATTAACAAATGTAAATAAATCTTTCTATAATTCAAAAGAAGAAACTGATGTTTTAAAAAACATTAATATTGAAATCGATAAAGGTCAAATCGTTGCTATCGTGGGACCATCTGGATGTGGAAAATCCACACTTTTAAACTTGATTAGTGGCTTAATAAAACCTGACGAGGGTTCTATTCAAGTAGATGGCAAAATTGGATATATGTTTCAAAAAGATAATCTATTAGAATGGAGAAACGTATATAAAAATATCACTATTGGTCCAGAGATTATGCATATAAAAGAAAGTGAAGAATCCATTGATTCGATATTAAAAAAATATGGTTTATATGATTTCAAATATCATTTTCCAAAAGAACTATCTGGTGGAATGAAGCAACGTGTCGCCTTAATTCGTACCTTAATATTAAATCCAGATATTTTACTATTAGATGAGCCATTTTCATCGTTGGATTATCAATCTAAAATCATTGTCCAAGAAGATATATATAAAATAATTCAGTCTGAAAAGAAAACTACCATCCTTGTAACACATGATATTACAGAAGCCATTGCTATGGCTGATATTGTCTACGTTTTAACTTCACGACCATCGACAATTAAAAAGAGATTTAATATTGATTTAGAAATGAATAAAGAAGAAAAAACACCTTTATCAGCACGAAAATCTAAAAAATTTCAAGATTACTTTTCTTTAATATGGAAAGAATTAGACTTTACCAATTTAAACTAAAATTTATATAAAACTTTAAAAAGGGATTAATAACCCTTTTTATTTTACATTTTCATTTATATCATAAATTCGTTTCTTGATAAGAGAAAAGTTTGAAAATCGAACAATTTCAGAACAAATATTTAAGATAGGTTGTAACATTAAAGTTGATAAATTGATAAGTGCAACTAATGAACCTATCGAAACATATGCATATAATTTTGTAAAGTAAAGGATAATCATTAGAGAAATCACAATGGATTGATAATAAAGAAGTATTAAATTTTTTTTCATATTCAGTTTTTCACATTCAAAATCTTTTTGTTGAAAAAAAATTAATTTTTCTTTGGATACTTTATAATATTTTTTCTCTTTTTTTATATAAATATCTTCTAAATTCTTAAAACTATCCCGATAAGTATTAAAAAATTGAAATTCACTTACTCTTTTTTCTTCTACTAAAATTCTCGTTTTCTTAAAAATTTTAATAGAAATAACGACAATAAAAAAACTAATAAAAATCATAAGAAAAGCTAATAAATAAGAATAAACAAATATAAGGATTAAAGAACAAATAGACAACAATACATCATTTATTATGTTAAAAAATAAAGATAAAATCATGACTTTATATTGATATGCATCTTGCAAGCGGTAATAGATTTCATCTATTGAATACTGCTTCACATATTTTGAATTTAAATGATAAATATTTGTTAAAGTATTTACAACAATGTCTTTATCTAATTTTTTAAATAAAGACAAAAATTTTTTTGTTTTATAACTTGTAATCATTAATAAGAAGAATTGAACACAAATATATAATACAGCGTCTTTAAAACCATTGTCGATAATTTGTTGTATTAAAACAGTTGTCGAAAGTAAAAATAAAGACTCCACAAAAGATAAAATGGGCATCACAAATAATTCGTTGAATTGAATCAAAGAAAGATTTATTTGCTTTTTGCTTTCTAAAATGATAGCTTGTTTTGTATCTATTTTTTGAAATCGTGAATAAGTTAATTTATAAGTTCTTTTAACTAAAGAATCCATAATATAAATATACTTTCGATTTTTTTTATAAATGACTACATAATGAATAACATTTTGTTTTCGAATAAGAGAAATATAAGGAGTAAATCTTTTAACTTTTTTTAATTCATCGATGTCCATCATAATCGCTTCAACTTTATAAAAATATTTTTTTAATTCTTTTACCATTTGAAATATAGAAGTTCCTTCTTGATCACATCGTATATCTATTTTTGTAAAAGGAATATGCCATTGATTTAATAAATTTTTTATAGCACATTTTCCACACTCATTGCTGTATATTTGTTGATATTTTACTTTCATGATTTTTCCTCATATTTATTTATCAATTTTCCTTTTAAATTTACTTAAAAAAATTTTTTAAATAAAATATATATATCATTTATTTGAAAGTAAATCATCATCTTTCCTTTCTTATATTTTAAATAATCTTTTAAAACCGATTTCTATTTTTATAATGATTTAAATTTATCACTTTTCATTGAAAATTATTCCTCAACTTTTATTGAAAGAAAAAATTTTTTTGTATATAATTAAAAAGAGGTGAATGATATGGCTAATGCTTTTTTTAAACAATTTGCCATCGAAAACCATTTAACCATTGATTATGGTTATATGTATGGTAAATATCGTGAATTTTATATTTCATTGAAAGAAACTTTAGGTTCTACAAAAATCTTGTATATAATTACTAAATTGGGTAATGATAAAGATGCATTAAAAAAAGTTTTATCTGTTTTTGATGAAGAAGAACTGCCAAAGTATTGTATTAGTGAAATGAAGAGAAATGAAAATAACTTGCAATTTTCTTTTGAATTATCGAATGCTAATTCTCCCTTAATCATAGAATTTTTAAATAAATTTATTGACTCTTATTTGGAAAATGATCTCAAAGTTGAGACAATTTGTCCAATATGTCATAAAAATATATTCGAAAATGAATTGGTTTCAATTATAGATATATGTGGTATACCATCACCAACACATTCTAATTGCTATGAAAAAGGTAAAGAAGAAGCAAAAGAAAAAGCCATTGAAAAAAATAAAGAATTAAATAAAGATTCTAAGGGATACAAAAGTGGACTTTTAGGTGCTTTCTTATATGGTCTGATTTATATGTTTATTTTAATTGTTTTGTTTTTCTTTGTTCAATTTATTTTAACGAACAGTGATTCTGACAATAGTTTTGTGATTATATTTCAATACTTACCAGTACTAGCTGCATTATCTGCTTGTCCCATCATTTATACCGGATATGATCGCTTTAAAGGAAAAAAAGGAACATCAAAATATATAATTATCTTATGGATGGTTATCATTACTACTTTACTTGGAACATTTTTTGGATTTGTAGCTTCATTATTGGTTCTAGACACTGGGAATTCATTTGTTGACTTATTAAAATTAGTAGGAGAACTGATAGCATGTAAAGATATAAAAGGTAGTACTAGTTTCCGTTGGGGATTTTATGTTTATATTGTTGTTGCTTTAGGGCTTGCTATTTTGTCAATGGTCTTTAAGTTTTCTGGAAAAGAAGAAATGGAAGAAGCAAATAGCAGTACCTTTGAAAAATTAGATTAAATGAATAGAAAGGAGAATATCTAATGGTAAAATATTATAAATGTAAGCATTGTGGTCAAATTGTTTTGATGGTTAAAGAAACGAAAGTTCCTATTTTATGTTGTGGAGAAGAAATGGTTGAATTAACTCCTAATTCAACGGATGCAGTTGGTGAAAAACATGTACCCGTTATTGAAAGAAATGGTCATTTAGTGACTGTAAAAGTTGGAAGTGTACCACATCCAATGATAAAAGAGCATTATATTGAATGGATTACACTTGAAACAAATAAAGGAACTCAAACGAAAAAATTATCTTATGACCAAGCACCAGAAGCTACATTTCTTATAGCAGAGGATGAAGTCATTCTCTCTGCTTACGAATATTGTAATTTACATTCCTTATGGGTTAAAAATAAAGACTAGAAATAGTCTTTTTTTTTGAATAGAAAGTCTTAGAAAGAGCATACTATAGAAAGAATTTAGCACTCTTATATTGACATTGCTAAAAATTAGAATATAATATTATTAGCAGTCGAATAAATCGAGTGCTAAAAGAGGTGATAATTATGGAAATGCAAGATTATGGAAATGATGAAAATATATTAGAAAAATTTGGAAGAAATTTAATTGAAGAAGTTAAAAAAGGGAAAATGGACCCTATTATTGGAAGAGACGATGAAATAAGAAATGTCATTATGATTTTATCGAGGAAAACTAAAAACAATCCTGTTTTAATTGGTGAACCAGGTGTAGGTAAGACAGCCATTGTGGAAGGATTAGCACAAAGAATTGTAAAAGAAGATGTCCCTAATGGTTTAAAAAATAAAATTATATATGAATTAGATATGGGTGCATTAGTCGCTGGTGCAAAATATCGTGGTGAGTTTGAAGAAAGATTAAAAGCTGTTTTAAATAAGGTAAAAGAATCGAATGGTAATATCATCATGTTTATTGATGAAATTCATTTAATTGTAGGTGCAGGCAAATCTGATGGAGCCTTAGATGCTTCTAACATGTTAAAGCCGATGCTTGCCCGTGGAGAACTTCATTGTATTGGAGCAACTACATTAAATGAATATCGTAATTATATTGAAAAAGATGCCGCTTTAGAAAGACGTTTTCAAAAAGTTACCGTTACAGAGCCAACCGTTGAAGATACTATCTCTATTCTAAGAGGATTAAAAGAAAGATTTGAAGCTTTTCATGGTGTCAAAATAGTAGATAACGCTTTAGTCAGTGCTGCCACTTTATCAAATCGTTATATAACGGATCGTTTTTTACCAGATAAAGCAATCGATTTAATTGATGAGGCATGTGCTTCTATTCGTATGCAATTAGAATCAAATCCAACAGAAATTGATGAATTAGATCGAAAAATATTACAACTTGAAATTGAAAAAGTTGCTCTATCTAAAGAAAAAGACGAATTAAGTAAAAATCGTTTGAATAAAATTGTTACTGAATTAAACGAATTAAAAGATAAAAATTCTCATTTAAAAGAAAAATGGGATCAAGAAAAAAAAGAAATTGCACGTGTAAATGATTTGAAAAAAAATTTAGAAAAAGCCAAATTTGATTTGGATAATTGTCTACAACAAGGTAATTATAACAAAGCAGCAGAATTACAATACTCCACTATTCCTACTTTAGAAAAAGAAATAAATAAAATTAATGAAGATACAGATAAAATACTAAGTGAAGTTGTTGACGAAGATAAAGTAACAGAAATTATCGCAAAGTGGACCAATATTCCAGTAAGCAAATTAATGCAAGGAGATCGAGATAAATTACTTCATTTAAAAGAAACTTTAATGAAAAGAGTAATTGGTCAAGATGAAGCATTACAATTAGTTTCGAATGCGATTATTCGTCAAAGAGCGGGTATCAAAGATCAAAATAAACCCATTGGTTCATTTCTATTTTTAGGTCCAACAGGTGTTGGTAAAACAGAAGTTGCTCGAAGTTTAGCGGAAGTTTTATTTGATTCTGAAAGTCATATCATTCGTATTGATATGTCTGAGTATATGGAACGTTATTCCGTATCTCGATTGATTGGTGCTGCTCCTGGCTATGTTGGCTATGAAGAAGGTGGTCAACTCACCGAGGCAGTACGAAGAAATCCTTATTCTATCGTTTTATTTGATGAAATCGAAAAAGCCCACCCTGATGTATTTAACTTATTATTACAAATTTTAGATGATGGTCGTATAACCGATTCTCAAGGTCGTACTGTTGATTTTAAAAATACCATTATCATTATGACAAGCAACTTAGGTAGTGAATATCTATTAGAGCAGGATAAAGATAGTGAAATAAAAATCAATCAATTACTTCACCAAACTTTTAAACCTGAGTTTTTAAATCGTATTGATGAAATTATAACTTTTAATCCTTTAACAAAAGAAGTTTGTGTACAAATTGTCGAAAAACTTTTAAAAGAATTAAAAAACCGCTTATATGAAAATAAAATCGATATCACTTTTACAAACAATCTTAAATCGTATATTATTGATCATTCTTTTTCCTATACTTTTGGAGCCCGACCAATTAAACGATTTATATCCAAACATATTGAAACCTTGATTGCAGAGCAAATAATCAGTGAAAAGATTCTTCCAAATGATCATGTAATAATGGATTACCAGGAAAATGAAATTCAAATTTCTTCTCAATAGGTTATAATAAAAAGTCTCAAATGGTAGAACAATCTTACCAATTGAGACTTTTTATTTATTAAATACTTATTTTAAACAGCGCTTACATAATTTGGAAAATATTCTTCTTGTGCCCATTTTGGTAAATATTGAATATAATTTCTAAATTCAAAAACTTTCGATTCATGCAATTTATAATTTTCTTCACCTGTTACTTTGTTTTCAAAATCTTGCATTTCTTCATTCCATACAGCAACATTATTGGTTAAAGTTAAATCATAGTAACCTTTCATGGTTGGCGAACCTTTAAATGAAAAATCATTTTCTCCAAAAGAAGTAAATTTCATCGTTCCATTTACCGCATTCCAATAAACATTTAGATTTACAGAAATATTTGGAGCTTTATAAATTCTTTCAATGGCTGCTGCTGCTGGATGACCAGATGCACCATTTAAATTATATGTTTTTTCTTTTTTCGGAGCTCCTGGTGTATCACTATATTGATTAGCTCTAGCAGCTGAAATTGCAACCCCTTTTGGATTCAAAACATCTAAAATTTCTTGACTATTGGAGCCATGAGAACCATGATGTGAAGCTTTATATAATGTGACTTCAGGCAAATCCTCATTTTTTATTAAAGAAGCTTCTGTAGCTGTTGTTATATCACCAGCCGTAAAGAAAGTAAAATCTTTATAGGTAAATAGGACAGCTAAAGAATTCGGATTTGAGGCACTTGATTGATTATTTGTAATATAATTTCCAGTATTTAAAATATCTACATAAAAATCACTTGTTAAGTAATAACGATCAGCTGCACCATTGATGTGATTTACGCAATCATAAGCAGAAAAGTATTTCATACCCTTTTCGTTATATTTTTTTCGTGTTGTTAACACATTACCATTTCCTATGCCACCATAATCAATCATTAAGGAAATATTATCCATTGTTTCTAATGCATTGGCTATACCTTCAATATGATCACCATCGCTATGAGAAACCATAAATAAATCCAAGCGGTTATCAGCTACATATTCTGTTAGTATTTGATTAATAAAAGTACCATCATATTCATAACCAGCATCGATTAAAACTTCTACATTGCCTTTTTTAATAAAAATCGAATCAGAATATATATGTTGCATTTCGATAAAATAAACTTCAATCGGTTCATCTTCCCCTTCATTTCCAAGGAAGATAGGATCCTCTTTACTTAATCCTGAGCCTATTCCTAATTGTTCAATTTTATTTGTAGCAATAATATAAATACTATCATTGATATATGGATACTCTGTAACCGTTACATTTATAATGGTCGTTCCTTTACTTACAATCTCCACATTTCCATTTTCATCAATCGTCGCTATATCTGGATTAGAACTTGTCCAAGAAACTGACGGTGTGAATTCATCATTGCATAAAGTGGTTAAAGTAAAACGATCACCTACAAAAACATTTAATTCATTTATTGAATAACCATCTTTATAAATATCGATAGAAGATAAAACTTTCTTTGACGATTCTGTAGAAGAATTCGTTACACTGTTACTCAATGAGGGTTGATGACCACAAGATGTTAAAGATAAAACTGAAATAAGGATAACTAATAATTTATTTCTCATAAAAACCTCTTTCCAATTAGACTATTTTAGCAACTGAATATTATCGATATTCACTCTTTTACCAGAATTTTCTAAAATATAAATGGCTACACGTTTTTCACCTTTTGGCAAAGAAAATCTAAACACTTCAAATTCTCTAGAAGTTACACTAACAATCATATTGGAATCTAGCCAATTAGTTCCTGAATCAAGCGAATATTCAACTCCTAATTGAATACCTAAACTATCATTACCATAAACGGCTGCAGAAAATTGTACATAATTATATTCACCATCTTGTTGTATTTCAATTCTACCGGTTGCATCATGAGTAGAAGAAGCTTGAGCACGTATAGAAAATACTCCTTCATAACGGTCACTATCTGTACTGGAAATAAGTGCATTTCTTAATAGCCAATTTGCTTTTGGCGTTCCAAGATTGACTACACCTTGTGCATAACTTGGTTTCGTTTCAGAATTACCATAATTGTTTGCTGGCGCTGCATCATCTAAATCTAATGAAGCGACTACTTCATAAGAGGCATTTCCAAAAACATTAATTAAATAATTTTTACTCTCACTTACATCTTTATAAGATAATGTAGCTGTTAAAGTGACGATTGTATCATCCTCATTATGTATAACGGCGCCTGTTTCTACATTAACGATTGGGTTATCACTTTCCCAAGTAACCGATACATCTTCAAAACCTTCTACAAAAGATGGTAAAGTAATATTTGAAACGGAAGTTGCAATAGACGATTGAATTGTCAATGCTCCTTTAGCGGCATTCACTAAATCAACTGCTGAAATCTCATCAAAAACCAAATCCGTTGATTTAACAATTTGTATTTGATTTGATGGTGCACCATAGCCAAATGCAGTCATTATGCCTTTAAATTCAACTTCTTGACCAACAATGGTCTTTGCAAATGAAGTATTAATTAAATTAAATTCTTCTGTTGTCATCATGGATGGATCTACTCTTAAAACACTGTCATGATTATTAATGTTGACATTGACACTATAAGCTTTGCCATTCATTGATGGAACACTTTTAATGATAGCATTTGCCGATACATAAGAAGCATGATACATTGACATTTCTTGAGTAGAAGAAGGATCTTTTTGAGAAATATCATTAACAACATAAGTTAAAGGTTCTGTACATTCTTTGAAATATTCTACATCGACAATTTCATTCGCACCACGATAATATTTCTTATAGCCACCTACTTCATAACATTGACCAAGTTCTACAGGATAAGTTAAAGAATTTTGTCCATAAACATAATAACCATCCGTTCCATTTTGTAAATAATAAGAAACATTGCCGTCGTTAACAGGAGTGACATGCGTCACAACTCCTTTCACTTTTAATGGTGTTTCATTATCACATTCCATAAAAACTTCGTGAGTTGTATAATCCATTTCGGACCAATTTGTATTATAAATTGGATCATCAGAAGCTTCGATAGTTAAAGTAATCGATTCTTTTATGTCTTCAAAATCTTTTACTTTTACTGTAATCGTGACTTCTCCTTCACTCAGTGCACTAACAACGCCTCTTTTCACTACCGCTTTTGTTTCATCACTAGATTCCCAAATAACACTTTGAGAAGCCTCAACAGGATAAACGATAGCATTTAATGTTAAAGAATTTCCAACTTTACAAGTCGTTACATTATTTTCAGATGTTAAAGTAACAGAACTTGGTTGAATCACTACTACATCTTTATCTTCAATGACTAATGCAAAGGATTGTGTAACAGAAGTATTTTCCTTCGAAGTTGCTATAATACTTACCATTCCACTGCTTAAAGCACTTACCAAACCATTTTCATTTACAGAAGCAACCTCATTATTACTTGAAGACCAAGAAATTTCTTGTGAAGCTTCAAGTGGATAAACAACAGCTGTTAATTGAAGTGTTTCATCAACTTTAATGGTTCGAATATTATCATTTGAGTTAATCGTGATTCCAGTAACTTCCACTTTTTCAACTGATGAATTCAAAGAACTGTCATCCGAATTTTTTGGTTGGTTACAACCGGTAATCACTACTGCAGACAATAATACAACGTACATCAATAAATGTTTTTTCATACTTTCCCCCTTTAGTTTATTTATAAGTATTTAATTTACTTTTTTAAAGCAATTAAATACATTGCAATTATAACATTCAGTATCACCTTTGTCTATGAACTATACTGACAATTTTTTTGGTTTTGCTGTATTAAAATTCTTTTAATATCCTCTATTTGTTTTTTACTTTTTATTGTTAATACATTTTTAGAATACTTTTTTAAATAATTTTGAATATCAGGATCTTTCCTTTCGTGAAAATGGCGAATACATTCTTTAAACTTCAAATCAAATGTTGTTTCCACACAACTTGATGGCATATCTTCACGTAACATTTGATTTTCTATTCTATATTGTACGCCTTTTTGACACGTAGTTGGACGTAATTTAAAATAAATGACCATATCCGCATTTCTTATTCTATTTTCTAATGTTTCATGAAAATGCCCATCGATTATCCATTGGTCTTTTTCCATAATTTCCTCTTGTTTTTTAATAAAATCTTCATTTAAAATATGTTGCCAGTTTCCATACCAGTAAAGTAAATCCAAATGGTATAAAGGAAGATGGGTTGTTTGTTGAATGAATTTTGATAAATAAGATTTGCCTGAACCAGGGCAACCAATAATAATGATTTTTTTTCCATATTTTGTCATTAAAAATAAGTAAGCTTTTAATAATATTTTTTTATCGGATGAAAAGGTTAAAATTTTATAAGCTTCATCAAAAGGTAAAAAATAAAGTTCTTTTACTTCACTTTCTTGATTTTTTAAAACTCCATCTATAACTTGTCCTATAAAAAACACGACATCTTTTAAATGGTTTTCCTTAGGTGAATAAGTAATCACTTCACGAAAAGAAGTATTTAATTGAACATTCAAATTGGTTTCTTCATAAATTTCTCGTAAAGCTGTTTCACTTTCACTTTCATTTTCTTCAACATGTCCTTTGGGAATAGAAAAATGTCCTTTTTGCATTTTCTCAATCAAAAAATAATAAATTCCTTCTTTTATTTGATATACTACTGCTCCACAACTTTTTTCTTTTATCATATTTTCTCCTTTTTGCAAAGAAAAGAAACAGGTGAAACTGTGATACCTGTTTCTTTAAAATTATTAATTTTCGTCAACTTCTTTTGTTTCTTTCTTTTCCTTTTTTTCTGGCTTTGGTAATAAATCTTTTGCTGAGACGTTAATACGTCCTTTTTCATCTATTTCTGTTACAATGACTCTAATTTCATCGTTTATCTTTAAAACATCTTTTGGATGATTAACACGTTCATGTTTAATTTGTGATACATGAAGTAAGGCATCACAACCTTTAAATAGATTTACAAAAGCACCATAGGATTCAATTCTTACTACGGTTGCATTATATATTTCTCCAACTTTTGCTTCTTTTGTAATATTTAAAATAATATCTTTTGCTTTATTGATAGCTTCTCTGTCTTGATGATAAATAACCACTCTGCCATCATCTGTAATATCAATTTTAACATTATCACAACTGGCTATGATTTCATTGATTGTTTTACCACCTTGACCAATAACTTCACGGATTTTATCTGGATTGATATTAAATTGAGTTAGTTTTGGTGCATATTTTGAGACATCAGGACGAACATCGGCAATTGCATTTAACATATTTTCTAAGATTTCCATTCTTCCTTTATGAGCTTGTGCTAAAGCTTCCTCAAAAATATTACGAGTAATTCCTTTGATTTTAATATCCATTTGTAAAGCTGTTATACCTTTAGTCGTTCCAGACACTTTAAAATCCATATCTCCATAATGGTCTTCTTGTCCTTGGATATCTGTTAAAATAGTATAAGGACAATTTGGATCATTTAAATCGCCAGTAGAAATTAAACCCATGGCCACTCCTGCAACAGGACGTTTAATGGGTACACCTGCTGCCATCAAAGACATTGTAGAGGCACATATAGATGCTTGAGATGAAGAACCATTTGATTCTAATACTTCGGATACGACACGGACTGTATATGGGAATTCTTCTTCCGTAGGCATAACTTGCAGTAGAGATCTTTCACCTAATGCACCATGCCCGATTTCTCTTCTACCAGGATTACCCATTCTGCCTACTTCTCCAACAGAAAATGGTGGGAAATTGTAATGATGCATAAAACGTTTTAATTCTTCATCAGGATTTAAATTATCTAATATTTGTTGATCTCCTAAAGCACCTAAAGTTGTAATGGATAATACTTGTGTTTCACCACGTGTAAATAAAGCAGAACCATGTACTCTTGGCAAAATATCTACTTGTGAATTTAATGGACGAATTTCGTCTAATTTTCGACCATCTGGTCTTATTTTATCAACTGAAATTAAACGACGTACTTCATCTTTTACAATATCATGAGTGATAGTTTCAACTTGATGCATGACATAATCATGTTGCTCGTCATCACTATATTCTTTTGCCTCATATTCATCAATAACGGCTTTTGTTAATTCATCAATTTTGTTATATCTTGCTAATTTTCCTTCAATACGACAAGCAGCAACTAAATCTTCTTTACATTTAGCCCAAACTTCTTTTTGAATGTCTAAATCAATTTTAAATAACTCAACATTCATTTTTTCTTTACCAATTTCGGCAATAATTTTTTCCTCAAATTCAACTAATTTCTTGATTTGCTCATGTCCATACATTAACGCTTCTAGCATTAATTCTTCACTGACTTCTTTGGCACCTGCTTCTACCATATTAATGGCATCTTTTGTGCCGGCAACCGTTAAGTCAATTAATGATTTTTCCATTTGATCACGAGTTGGATTGGTAATAAATTGGCCATCAACGTAGCCTACTTTCACTCCCGCTACTGGTGTAGAAAATGGAATATCTGAAATGCATAATGCTAAGGATGAACCAAATAAAGCCGTCATTTCGGGTGTAATATCTGGGTTAACTGATAAAGCGTAGTTAACAATTTGAACTTCATTTCTAAAATTTTCATCAAACAAAGGACGAATTGGGCGGTCAATAATTCGAGCCGTTAAAATCGCATGTTCACTAGGTCTTCCTTCTCTTCTTAAAAAAGAGCCAGGAATTTTTCCAACTGAATATAACTTTTCTTCAAAAGTTACTGTTAATGGGAAAAAATCAATACCTGTTTTCGCTTCTTTAGCACAGCAGGCAGTTGATAATATAACGGTGTCATCATAACGTACTAAAACCGCTCCATTAGCTTGTTTGGCAAGTTCTCCAACTTCCACTTTTAAAGTTCTTCCATAGAACTCTAATTCATATGTTTTTTTCATTTTTTTCTCCTTATTTTTTTTAACAATCCTATTATACTCCTATTTTTTGATTTTTGTTAAAAAAAGTACTTTTTAATCATTGTTTTTTTATGATTTTACAAAAAATCAAGAATTCTTGGCTCATTTATCTTTAAATATGATAAAATAATTTTAAGAGATGATGGAGGGAAAATTATGGATCTAGTAAAACGATTTTTAAAATATGTATCTTTTGATACCCAAAGTGATGAAAACTCAACTACAACTCCTTCTACAACCAAGCAAATCATTTTAGCAAAATATTTAGTTAATGAATTAAAAAGTATAGGTTGTCAAGATGTTTTTGTCGATGAATA
The DNA here is from genome assembly GCA_902491575.1 of uncultured Bacillota bacterium. Lineage (GTDB taxonomy): Bacteria > Bacillota_I > Bacilli_A > RFN20 > CAG-631 > CAKPXW01. The sequence continues at coordinate 48,523 of CABUID010000007.1, read as the reverse complement.
TGGGATTGTTTATGCAACAATTCCAACTAACGTAGATCAAAAAGTACCTACAATTGGATTTATCGCCCATATGGATACTTCCCCTGATTGTAGTGGCAAAGATATCAAACCTCGTATTATCCTATCTTATGATGGGAAAGATATTCACCTTAATGAACATTCGATAATGAAAGTAGAAGAATTTCCTACTTTAAAAAATAATCAAGGAGAAGATTTAATCGTTACCGATGGAACCACTTTACTTGGAGCAGATGATAAAGCAGGCATTGCTATTATTGTAGAAAGTGCCTATAGAATCCTTCAAGATAAACAATTAAGACATGGAGACATTAAAATCGCCTTTACACCCGATGAAGAAATCGGAAGAGGAACTGAAAATTTTGATGTTCAATATTTCAACTGTGACTATGCATACACTTTAGATGGTGGTGATATCTATACAATTGAATATGAAAACTTTAATGCGGCAAGTGCAGATGTACAAATTAATGGGATAAATATTCATCCTGGATCAGCCAAAAACAAAATGATTAATTCTATTTTACTCGCTAAAGAATTTGATGATCTATTACCTAAAAATGAAATTCCAAGTAAAACAGAAATGTATGAAGGCTTTCATCATTTAAATGCTATTCAAGGAAATGTCGAAACAACAAACTTACAATATATCTTACGTAATCATGACTATTTCCTATTACAAAGACAAATGGATGATTTTATTCATGCAAAAGAAATCATCAATGAAAAATATCATGACCATTTTGTGGAAGTAACATTCAAAGAAAATTATAAAAATATGAAAGAAGTTATTTTAGCAAATCCTGAAGTTTTAAATAAAGTAACCAATGCTTACAAGAATTTAAAAATTCCTTATCAATTTATGCCTATTCGTGGAGGAACAGATGGTGCAAATTTGTCATTTAAAGGTTTACCTTGTCCAAATCTTGGAGATGGCGGATATAATTTCCATGGAAGATATGAATATGTTTCGATAACACAAATGCGAAAAATGGTAAAAATTCTTCTCGAAATAATAAAAATTTAAAAAGGTATAGACCACTATCATCTATACCTTTTTCTATAAATAAAAGCCTAGTCATTAGACTAGGCATAAAGAAAATTATTATTTTGCTAAAGCTTTTTTTGCAGTATCTGCAAGTTGAGCAAATGCAGAGAAATCATGAATAGCCAATTCAGATAGCATTTTACGATTAATATCAATATTGGCAACTTTCAAACCGTGCATCATTGTAGAATAATTCATACCACATTGATTTGCAGCAGCATTAATTCTAACAATCCATAATTTTCTGAAATTTCTTTTTGTTGCTTTTCTATCTCTAAAAGAATAATACAAAGATTTAATTACTTGTTCTTTAGCAGTTCTGAAAAGAAGATGTTTAGAGCCATAATAACCTTTTGCTAATTTTAAAACTTTTTTTCTTCTATTTCTAGTAGCTGGTCCACCTTTTACTCTCATTTTCTTTTCCTCCTATTTTTGAATGCAAGGTTGTAGTCTCTTAGCATCGCTATCAGAAACTAATCTTGCTTTACTTAAGTGTCTTTTTTGTTTTTGTGATTTAAGTGGTGCTAAATGAGACATGTTAGCACATTTTCTTTTTAATTTGCCTGTTCCAGTAATTTTAATTCTTTTTGTTAAGGCTTTTTTTGATTTCATTTTTGGCATATTATTTTCCCTCCTAATTTATTTTTTTGGTGCTAAAGTTGCTATTAAATTTCTGCCATCCATTACAGGTTTTTTCTCGACAACTCCAACTTCTTCACACATTGTAATAAAGCGGTTCATCACATCTTCACCAACTTCAGGATGAGCCATTTGTCTGCCTTTAAAACGTACTACAACACGAACTTTATCTCCATTTTTCAAAAATCCAACAGAATGTCGAACTTTTGTTTCAATATCGTGTGTATCAATGACTGGACTTAATTGAATTTGTTTTAAATCCTGAATCATTGCTTTTTGTTTCTTTTCATTTTCTTTTTTCTTTTTTTCTAATTGATAACGATATTTTCCAAAATCTAAAATTTTACAAACTGGTGGAGTAGAATTTGGCGAGATACAAAACAAATCTAAATTGGCTTCTTTAGCCATATTTAATGCTTCTCTTTTATCTTTTACTCCTAAGGCATTGCCGTTTTCATCAATGACTAAAACTTTAGGAAAACGAATCGCTTCATTTACGATATATTCAGAATTTTTATTGGTAGGCATACGGTTGTTATTATTGAATGATGAATTATTGATAATGATACCTTCTTTCTTACAAAATAAAAGGACGCAAGATGCGCCCTTATGATTGTACTTATAAATACATTGTGACATTTACCTATTTTCTAAAAAAATCAGGTGAGAAGCGGGCGCCTCTTCTTTCCACAACTTTTGTTGCTTATATATTATATTCAATTTTTCTTCGATTGTCAACTTTTTTATTCAATTAATCATTTTGTTTCTTCTTTTTATTCTTATTCTTTTTTAATTCAGTAATATAGTGTTCTATATTCTCTTTTAAAGAAAACTTCGATTTAAAGGGCAAAGTGAAATGTGCTTTTTCTTTTACTTCCTCTAAATGTGCTGCTATTGTATTTTTTAAAGTTTCCCACTTAACGATAATGTGATATTCGTTTGCTAATTTTTTAATCTTTGTTGCTAGATGTATTGAAGAAGAAAAATCAATAATCATGATACCAAAAAAGACACCTACAAAAAAAGAATAAGCCAAATTGTTTTCAAACCACTTTGTTAAAGAAAGAATATAAGGATCTAAAAACAAATTATAAAGAGCACATCCTATTAACCAAATCATAGAAAATAAAGGACAAATGATTCCTTGAATATTTCCCCATTGATTCGAATAATCCCATAGTTTTGTTTTTAGTCCTTTAATAAAAATCAAACCACCAATATACTCAATGAGTGTTAGAAAAATTCCCATCAATAAAATCAATACAATTTTAGATAAAACAGGAGAATGAATAAAAGATAAATGAATTCTTGAAAAAGCAAATAAAGAGGCCAACCCAAATCCATATATCGGTAGATAAGGACCCGTTAAAAAACCAGGGTTAATCCATCTTTTAGCAGAGAAAAATCTTCGAAAAAATAATTCTAAAATCCATCCCGATAAAGAACCTACTACAAATAAAAAGGTTAATGTCAAAAAAATCGTCATATATTCAACTATTATAATTTCTTTAATAGAGTTTTCATTCTTGATTTATAAACCTCTACTCCAGGTTGGTTAAAAGGATTAACCTCTAACAAATATGCTGACATTGCACAAGCTTTGCAAAAGAAAAACATCAATTGACCTAAATTATAAGGATTCATTTCATCTATTTCAATTAAAACATTATTATGTCCACCCTCAATGAAATGTGCATCCATTGTAGAAGTCATGGCAATGTCTTGAATCTCAGATAATTGGTGACCTGCTAAGTAATTTAATTTATCAAAATTGAGTAACGTTTTTGGAATAGTCACATCATTTTGATATTTTCCAATGGCGATAGTCGTTTCAAAAAAGCAAGGTGTACCATCTTGGCAAAACTGTCCCATAGAATGCAAATCAGTAGTAAAACATAATGAACCAGGAAGTAAACCTTTTTTATTTTTCCCTTCTGTTTCTGCAAATAATTGTTTCCACCATTCAGATAAAGCGACAAAATGAGGTTCATAAGTAATTAAAAACTCAACAGATTTTTTTTCTTTAATTTTTTCTACATATCTAATTAAAGCATATTTATAGGCTTCATTTTCTTCAAAATTGGAAGAAGAATATTCGTTCATTCCATTTCTTACACCGTCTATGAAAGAAAAAATATCTATACCTGCTACTGCCATTGGGAATAATCCTACTGGTGTAAATACAGAATAACGCCCTCCAATATCATTTGGAATGACAAATTCTTCATAGCCTTCTGCAAATGCCATTTGATGTAAAGCACCCTTTCTTGCATCGGTAGTTGCAATCACATACTTTGCATATTTTTTAGGCCCCCAACATTTTTTAGCAAGTTCTACTAATAAGCGAAATGCAATCGCTGTTTCAGTAGTTGTACCTGATTTTGAGATGACATTGATAGCTATTTTTTTCTCTTTTAAAGAATCTAAAACTTGAGCTGTATAGGTAGGTGATAATGTATTGCCTAAAAAGACAATTTTACATTCAGGAGGATTAATAATGCCATTAATGGCATCCATTGCCGCTTTTGCACCAAGATAACTTCCACCGATACCTACAACAACTAATACATCACAATTATTTTTTATCCGTTCTGCCGTTTTCTGAATTTTTTTCAAATCAGCACTAGTGAGTGTATTCGCATAGGTTGTCCATCCTAAAAAATCTGAACCTTCTCCAGATTTTTCATTTATCATTTTATCAATGGAATAAACTCTACTCTTCATTATTTTCATCGTGTTTTTACAATTATTGTTAACTCTGGATAAATTTACTCTAATCATGTTCTTTTTTCTCCTTCAACTGTTCCATAATCCAATCATTTAAATGTAATGCTAACGAGGAAAAATCACTATTATAAGCATTATTTTTCTGCTTTATGTAATTTGATTTGTATCTAACTTTGGGCTGAGTGGCTTTGATGGATAATTTAATATGATGATTTTCCTTATCAATATCTAAAATTTTTGCAAATAAAATATCACCATAGTTAGCGACTTTTGTAACATCTTTTACAAAATCATTAGAAATTTCTGAAATATGGATTAATCCTGTATATTCTTCATTATCCAAAGATTTAATGAATATTCCATAGGGTTGAAACCCTATAACTTGAACTTTTATTATCTCTCCAACTCTTAACTCATTCATTATCTTACCCTCGTGCAACATTATATCACAAAAGATGAAGTTTGTTCATAGTTTGGTTAATATTTTTGGTAAAATATTACAAAATGAAATTTTTAAATTCATTTGTCCATACTATGTTATGATTTAAGTGCAAATCGTTCTAAATTTTCATCAATATTTATAAATAAAAGTATCATTTTAATAAAATTAATGCTATAATATCAACGCAAAAGAAGGTGGAAATATGGCAAATGAAGAAATTGAAAAACAAATTGTTACTGTTTTAGAAAAAATCAGACCTTTTTTAAATCGTGATGGAGGAGATATTGAATTTGTTTCCTATAAAGATGGAGAAGTATTTGTAAAGATGATTGGTGCATGCGCTGGTTGTGAACTTATAGATTCTACTTTGCAAGATGGCGTAGCTACCTTATTAAAAGAAGAAGTACCTGGGGTTGTAAAAGTCACAAATATTTTTGAAGTCCATGACGAAGTGTATATTGAAGAAAATTAAGAATCCTTTATTTAAATTCATAAAAGTATGCAGATAATATAAAATTTGCATATTTTTTATTTATAATAAAAGGATTATTTATGAGTTATAAATAATCCTCTTGAAACTTTATGGATGAAAAAAATTATTTGATCATTGGTTTTTCCCAAGATGAAGGAAGGGATAAACCTAACATTTTGACTATTGTTGGTGCCACATTTGCAAGGCCATAATTTCCTTCTTCAAATTCATATTTTATTTCATCATCAACAATGATAAAAGGAACTGGATTTAATGAGTGAGCTGTACGTACTTGAAGTTCACCTTTTTTATTTTTTTCAAGCATTTCATCTGCATTACCATGATCTGCAGTAACTAATAAAGTATATCCTTCTTCCTTTACAACCTTTAAAATTCTAGCTAAAGCTAAATCCAATGCTTCCATAGAGCAAATCGTCGCTGGTAATGAGCCAGTATGTCCAACCATATCCCCATTTGGGAAATTTACTCTTAAAAAACCATATTGATGACTCTTTAAAGCCTCAATTAATGTATCTGTTATTTCAGCAGATTTCATCCATGGTCTTTCATCAAAGGATACTTTATCAGAAGGAATCTCTACATAAGTTTCTAACTCCTCTGAAAACTTATCGGAACGATTTCCATTCCAAAAATAAGTTACATGTCCATATTTTTGTGTTTCCGATATGGCATATTCATTGATTCGATTTGCAACCAATACTTCTGTCAAAGTATGATGAATTTCTGGAGGATTCACTAAAAATCTTGAAGGAATTTTCAAATCACCATCATATTGTAATAATCCAGCATAAACAACATCTGGATAATACTTACGATCAAATTTATCAAAATCTTTTTGATCAAAAGCCATTGAAATCTCAATTGCTCTATCCCCACGAAAATTAAATAAAACAACGGAATCATGATCCTTGATTTTACCAATTGGCTCATTATTTTTGGCAATGACAAACGCAGGTAAATCTTGGTCAATTACACCTAAAATTTCATCACGATAAGTTTGAATTGCTTCCGTAGCTGAAGCAAACATTCTTGCTTCACCTAAAACATGTGTTCTCCAACCTTCTTCCACCATCTTCCAATTTGCTTGATAACGGTCCATTGTGATTTTCATTCTACCTCCACCGGAAGCAATTTGACCATCAAATTGAGCATCATTTAAAGAAGCTAGTTCTTTTTCTAATTCATTTACATAAGTTAATGCACTCGTCGCAGGAACATCTCGTCCATCTAATAGAATGTGAATACGTACTTTTTTCACTCCTTCAGATTTAACTTCATGCAACATTGAAATTAAATGAGTGATATTGGAATGAACATTCCCATCGGAAAGAAGACCAAGGAAATGAAGAGTTGATTGATGAAGCAGAACATTATCAATCACTTCTTTCCAAGAAGAAGATTGATAAATCTTTTTTGTTTCAATAGATTCATTTACAAGTTTTGCACCTTGTGAATAAATTTGCCCACATCCAAGAGCATTATGACCAACTTCTGAATTTCCCATATCTTCATCACTTGGAAGTCCAACAGCAGATCCATGAGCTTTTAAACGAACATTTGGATAATTTTTTAATAAAAAATCTAAAGTTGGTGTATTGGCTAAAGTAACTGCGTCACCAAGACCAGTTTTTGAAAATCCAACACCATCCATAACAACTAATAAAATAGGTTTTTTCATTTATTCTATTCCTCCCTTATTTTTCAATTGTCCTCGTTGCAATGACATTTACATTTGTATTGCATACGTTTTCTATTATAACATCTCTGCACTGAATAGGCGCAGAAATTTTTATCTTATTTAATTCTTTGATTACATCAAATACTTTTTCTTTTGCTACTTCTGATTCCGTCATCACTGGAAGACGACGAATGATTTTGGAATGAATATAAACGGTTGAAGTCACAATTCTTTTGGGGCAACTCAATTCATTGATAGCATAATTCTTACCTCGAATACAATGATTTCCCGTTACATTCAATTTATCATCAATTTTTAGATGACAGCCTCTTGGGCATTCAATACAAATCATTTCTTTCATGGTCCACCTCTTTTATTTCAAAATAAAGTTGATTTGCTTTCGGATTTAAAAGCGATTTGTTTAATTTAATCGTTTCCATTTCAGCAGGCAATAAATGTTGTTTATTCATCTTTTTTATTATTTTATCATCTTCTTTAAGAATTAATTCTACATGATGAAATGGTTTTTTGACTCTAAATTTAAAAATTATCTCTTCTTGAATATTATCAAAATGATATTTTTGAGGGATGATATAGTTGATACCATTTCCGCTTATGGTTTGTGTTTCATTTGTTAAAATATTGAAATGATGTTGAAGATATCTTGCTGCTCCAAGCCCTGCCAATTTAGCTTCATCTGTAACATAATCAACTAAATCATGAACATGCAATGTGTTACCACAAGCAAAAATCCCCGGAATAGATGTTTGACAAAACTCATCTACAACTGCTCCTTTCGTTGAGGCCATTTGAACTCCTATTTTTTCCAATAAAGTATTATAAGGTACTAATCCCACGGATAAAATCAAAGTATCAACATCGAAAATTAATTCTGAGTCTTCTATATAATTAAATTGTTCATCTACTTTTGCAATAACAACTTTTTCTACATGGTCTTTTCCTTTTACTTCTTTTACTGTATGTGATAAGTATAAAGGAATATCAAAATCATTCAAACACTGAACAATGTTACGACTTAGTCCATTGGAATAGGGCATAATTTCTGCTACTCCCATCACTTTAGCACCTTCTAATGTCATTCTTCTTGCCATTATCAGACCAATATCACCAGAACCTAAAATAAAAACTTTTTTACCAACTAAATATCCATCAATATTTAAATATTTTTGAACTTGTCCTGCCGTATAAATACCTGAAATACGATCGCCCTCTAATAAGATCGCTCCAGGTGTTCTTTCAACACATCCAGTTGCCATAATAATACTTCGAGCTTGTATATGGCAAAATCCTTCTTCATTATTTGAATAATAAATATCTTTTTCTTGTGAAATATTGCTTACATATGTATTTAATTTTATTTGAATTGATGTGTTTTTTACTTTATCAATGAACCTTTGAGCATATTCTGGACCACTTAATTGTTCCTTAAATGTATGTAGACCAAATCCATTATGAATACATTGTTGTAAAATGCCTCCCAGCCATGGTTCTTTTTCGATAATTAAAATATCTTTAATACCATTCTCATAAGCAGATAAAGCACTTGCAAGTCCAGCTGAGCCACCGCCAATAATCACTAAATCAAAAACTTTGTTTTCCATTTAGATTTCCCCCTTTGTTTCTTTGAAAAGAATGTAGGATTTTTTTCCATCATAAGGAATATCTTTTTTGTCAACATGATAAAAATCAGCTAAAATATTCAATGCTTCCGATTGGCACATACCTCCTTGACATTTACCAAATCCAACACGTAATCTTCTTTTTAATCCTTTTATCGAATGAGGTGGACATGAACGCTTTAAACAATCAATAATTTCTCCTTTACTGATTTCTTCACATTTACAAATTATGGTTCCATAATCATGATTTTCTTTAAAATATTTTTGTTTTTCTTCTAAAGAAAGAGTTTTCATTTTAACGTATTTTTTGATTTTCGGTTGATAATTTGGTTTTAAAGTCAATTTTAATTTTGGTTGAATCATTTCTTCAATAACCATTTTTGCAATTGCGGGTGAAGAGGCTAAGCCAGGTGATTCTATTCCGACTACATTAATAAAATTTTCTGTTTTTGATTCTTCAATAATAAAGTCATGTGTAGAAGGAGTAGCTCTTAAACCTGCAAAAGTTCGAATCGTTTCATGATATGGAATATTATCCATTAAGTAATTTGCTTGTTCTTTAACAGAGTTTAAAGTTTTTTTATCCGTAGCTGTGTCCTCCCGACAAACTAAAATAGCGCTTGGACCAACTAAATAATTACCACTTGTTGTTGGACTAATCAGTACACCTTTACCTCTTTCGCTAGGGACCATAAATAAAGTATGTTTTACAAATGGATAAGAAAAATGATTAAAAACAAAATATTGTCCTTTCCTAGGCATAATATCAAAAGTTTTAGGATTGATTAATTCATTTACTATATCACCATTTACTCCACTACAATTAATAACCATTTTACTTTGATAGTGATGATTTAATGTGAAAATATCTTTGTTTTTACTAATACTTGTTATTTCTTCATTTAATTTTAAAATCACCCCATTATCCACCGCGTTTTCCATTAAATGAACACATAGGTTAAATGGATCAATAATACCAGCTGTAGGAGCATATAATCCACCCACTACTTTATCGGATAATAAGGGTTCTTTTTTCTTTAATGCTTCTTTATCTAGTAAAAATGTTTCTACTCCATTTTGCTTTGCTCGACTTTGTAACATTTTTAAAGTTTCCATCTCTTCTTGTGATAATGCAATCGTAATGGAACCAATACGTTGAAAAGAAACATCTAAATCTTCACAAATCTTATCAAACATGGCATTACCTTCTACATTTAATTTTGCTTTTAAAGTATTCGGTAAAGGATCATATCCAGAATGGATAATTGCACTATTTGCAGAAGATGTCTCATTACCAACATCATTATCTTTTTCAACAACTAAAATATTTAAATCATATTTTGCTAATTCTCTTGCTAAAAAACATCCGATTACACCTGCACCAATTATAGCAATATCGTAAATCATTATTCTCACAAACCTTTCTTATCTACTATCGTTATTATATCGTTTTTTTATAAAAAAATCATCTATAAGATATAAATATAATTCATTTGAAACTAAAAGAAGAAAAACATTATTTCAAAAAAAATCTCATATAATGGTTTAGGTGATTTTATATGAAACAATTAAAATGTCTTGAAAATTTTAATGTTAGTAAAACAAATTATTACAATGAAGAACAAATGCAAATGATTGTTCTTTCTATGTTAAAAGAAAGAGGAGTAGAAATTGACGATATTGCTTTTTTATCCTATACTGCTCAATGTAAATATGTTGAAAATTTAACACTAGAAGAATGTAAAAATGCCGTTTTGAACGTCATAAAAAAAAGAGAAACTTTCCATGCCGTTTTATTTGCAATTAATGTTGATATTTGTGCAGAAAAGCATATTTTTGACGAACCTTTAAATTCTATATTACTCGCAGATGTTGGATTATTTGGTATTGATGAAGCGATTGCTTTATCCATATGTGGAGATTATGGAACTATTGGTAAAACAAACTTTGGAAATTTAGATGTAACAAAGCCTGGAAAAATCTATCAATTACAAAATCATAAAGAACATTGCCATTGCTTTTTAGATGATATTGTTGGCGCCATTGCAGCGAATGCAGCTATCATGATTGCACAAGAACATGCTTCTTCCCTTAGCTAATTAGAAAGTGAATCAATCGCATCAAAATAAGATTTAAATTTTCGATAAAACCATTTCTTTTCTGTTGAAAACTGGTAATCACTTTTTACAAAAAGATATTGATTAAAATCATAAGAACCATTTACTTTAGAATGATTTAATAAACCAATGGATATCGCATTTGTTGGACATTGAAAAGAACAACGCATACACATTACACAATGATTATCAAAAACAATTTTCTTTTTATTTTTATGGTAGCGTAGATTATGCGTTGGACAGTTGATAATACATTTTTGACAACGAATACATTTCTTTTTATTTACTTTATAAAACTTTATATTCACTTTACAACCTAACCTTTGTATCTTAAAAACAAAACTTATAAAACGTTCTAGTAAGCTCACTTTATAAGTTTTTTCTTGCATTAAATGGTCACATAAATATTTTATATATTTCAAATTATATTGCATTTCATAGCCAATAAATTCTTCTTTTGTTTTAAACAAAATATTATATGGCATGACAAAATGATATTCACCAAAAAAAACATTTTGTCTAGCTTTCATGATCTTATAAATTTTATAGGAAGAAGCATTATTCATAAAAAAAGGCTCACCACTACTTTTATAAATAAAATAGGCTGATTTTTCAATTTTTAATTTTTCAAGATTTTTTTCTACAATTTTAGGAGCATTAAAAGCATGAATGGGATAACCTATGCCAATTCGATCATATTTTTTATATGAAAATTTCAAATTATCCGTCAATAGAAAAACGTCGACTTGATGATGGAGATACATCAATCGGTTTTTCATTAAAGTCGTTAAAAATAATGTATTGTATGTCCCTGTAAAATAAAGTAATGCAATCTTCATATTATTCATTCTCTGCTATCATTTGAAGTAAATGCAAAATAGCACCATCTTCTTCATTCGTTAATTTCGTTATTTGATTTGCTTTCTTTTTCGTTAATTCATCTGCATTTTTCATTGCTATACTGAAACCTGCATATTGCATAATTTCACGATCATTTTCACCATCACCTATAAAAATTAAATCTTCTTTGGTTTTATGATAATAATCAAGCATTACTTCTACTCCTTCTTTTTTCGAAAAATGCACATTATAGAATTCACCTATTTTTGACCAATAACGATAATGATAATCAGGATTTCTATTGATAATTTCAGCCACTTCTTTTTGAAAAGAAGGATCTTTTACCATGAAAACAAGCGAATTAGGCTCACAAGGTAAAGTTTGATTAAAATCGCCAATAAAATTCACATTATTCCAACCTTTTCCTGTTAAAGAATAAGTAGAATCATCAATCTCAACTAAAATATCTAAAATTTTATCCATTAATTCCTCATCTTGTAACAAATTTCTTAAAATAGCAAAAGGGATAGTAATATTTTTCAATTTTTCGTGAGTTGTAGGGTGATAAACTAAAGCACCATTGCATAAAACACAAACACTATTAAGATGACATTTTTGATAAATATCGATCATAGAAATATAATTTCTTCCCGTTACGAGTGTAATGTGATAACCCTCTTTTATTAATCGCTGTATCGTTTGTATGGTAAAATCAGATGGAAAAGTATTATTTCTGGCTAAAGTACCATCAATATCAAAAGCAATAATTTTATTTTTTAAATCTTTCATCTTAACCCTACTTTCCGATATACTTTAGAAAGCTTTTTTCTAGCCACATAAGAAGCTTTTTCTGCTCCATCTGCCAATACTTTATCAATGATTCCACTAGCTTGTATATCTTTTACTTTTCTTTGTAATTGTTCTAATTCTTCACACACTACATCTGCTACCGCTTTTTTAAATTGCCCATAACCTTGACCTTCGAAAAGTTGAACTATATTTTCGATTGATTTTCCTGTTAAACTAGACATTATTGTCAATAAATTAGAAATTCCAGGTTTATTTTTTATATCATATGAAATCTGCGTATCACTATCCGTAACTGCTGACATAATCTTCTTACGAGTAATTGCTAAATCTTCTAAAAGGTAAATCGTTCCTTTTTCCGATTCAGATTTAGACATTTTCTTTTCTGGATTCGATAAAGAATTAATTTTAGCTCCAGTTTTTGGCGTAACCGCTTCAGGTAATTTAAAAGTAGGTGAATAACGAGAATTAAAACGTATAGCAATATCTCTAGTCAATTCAACATGTTGCTTCTGGTCAATCCCAACAGGGACATAATCAGGATCATATAAAACAATATCTGCAGCCATTAATGTTGGATAAAGATATATTCCTGTAGGGATGGATTCATTATTGCCCATCTTCGCAGTTTTATCTTTGTATTGCGTCATTCGAAATAACTCACCCATATTGGAATTACAAGCCATAATATAACCAAGTTCAGCATGTTCATGGACATCACTTTGCTTAAATAAAACTACTTTCTCTGGATCAAGTCCACAGGCTAAATAGATTGAAATTAAATCTTTTGTATTTTGTCTTAATTCTTTCGGATCAATAGGTAAGGTTAAAGCGTGTAAATCTGCGATAAAAACAAATAATTCGTATTCATCTTGAAAAGTAATAAATTGTTTTATAGCTCCAATATAATTTCCTAACGTTAATTTTCCTGTTGGTTTTATGCCACTGAGCATTCTTTTTTTACATGATTCCATAAAATAACTCCTCCTTAAAATAAAAAAATCCTTAGAATATCTAAGGACGCAAATTACGTGGTACCACCTTAGTTCATAGATTAACTATGCACTTTACTCTCGATAATGGGAGAACCCATCGCCGCTACTTTGTTCGCTTTGCCCTCTGTGACCCATATTATACACATGCCCTTATTTGCTTTCACCAATGCAAACTCTCTAAAAAGTTAAATGTGTTTTTTCTTCACTTCAACGGTATATTAATATTATATTCATTTTTGATAAATTTGTCTATGTTTCTATTCATTTTTTAAAAAAGAAAGTAAAAATAGGTTAAATTTTATTTTTACTTTCTTAAAAGTTTCTATTATTTTATTAATTTCTTTTTATTTTTGATAGTATAAACTAAGATGATAATGATGACAAACAAAGCCGTTAAACTACCAAATACAATAAGCAACAATTGAGTATCTTGAAAGAATCTTGGGGAATATAAGATTTCATAGGTAAGAGATTCATTACCCGCAAGATCATATATAGTAAGGGTGTTTACACCTTTTTTCAGTTTGATTTTAAAAGAGTCTTCATTTTCATTTAGTGCAGTATAGGAGTCTGCTTTTACGCCTTTATAGCCAAGTTGATAGCATGTGAGTGCCTCGCTTCCTTGTATTGTAATTTCTTTATCTCTTGTACTATAGGATGTGCCTTGAATTAAATTATTGTCGATTTTTGTTATTGTTGGGAGAATTGTATCGATTGTAAACTCAATTGTTGCTGAAGAGTTTTTGGCTTCATCCATGGCGTATACTTGATATGTTCCATCTTTTTCAAAACTTAAGGTGTTGGTATGTGTAGTATATTGTTTACCCTCATAGAGATAAATAATATCTACACTATTATTATTATCTTTTGCATTTACGAAAATTGTCGAATTATAGTATTTACCTATAATTTCTTGATTATTTGCATCTAAAGCCACAATACTTGGCGCTAAATGGTCTAAAAAATAAGCTTTTGAAACATGATAATAGGTACTTTTCTTCGAATCAATTTTTAAATGAACATAAAGAGTTCCTTCTCCTTCACTTAAAATAATGCTATTTTTATATTGAACCCAGTTATCTTTAGGAGTCATTACCGAACTACTAATACAATAATAGGTTTCTTCAATTTCCTCATTGTCTAAATAAAAAGCATTTACGTCTAAAATATAATTTTTATATTCAACACTACTTGCATTCGTTGAAATAATAATGATTGGTGGAAAATTATAAGTGATATCTACCATTTTATAATTGGCTTGTACACCACCATTATCTTCAGCCAATTGACCTTGTAAATTACTTCCCCAAGCTAAAATATGACCGTATTTGGTCGTTGCTATGCAATGATTTTGACCACAGGATATAGATGTGATTTCATCAATTGATGATAATAAAGCCTTATACTCTATTTTTTGTGGAACACTTGTCGATAAAGTTGATCCATTTCCTAATTGTCCAGAACTATTTTGCCCAAATGAATAATAATTGCTTAAATTTGTTTTAACAATAGCATAATAAAAACCAGCTGTAATTTCTTTAATATATTCATCACTTTCAAAAGCAAACCCTGCATTCATTAAATAAGGTGTTTCTTTTTTATTAGAAGTAATAATTGTATCATGTGTAGCGAGTTGACCATCTGAATCACTACCAAAACCATACAATTGTGCTTGATTAGTCAAAACATAAGATGTGAAACGCCCGCATGCTATTTGTATGGCATTTTCATTAATACTTTCAAGGCGTGTTGGTTCATCTAACATTAAAGTATCTTTAATACCTAATTGGCCAAATTTGTTTGAGCCCCACACATAAACATAGCCATTGTTGCTTAATGCTAATGCATGAGATGCACCACATTTTACATCAATTAAATAATCCCCATCTTGAAAGGTAAAACGATTGGTAATATCGTATGTTACATCTTCTTTAGCATCATCATTAATTCCTAATTGTCCATCTTCTTTTTTTCCAAAAGAAAAAACACGATGTTGATTTGTTAAAGCAATATTAAAATCATCACCACAGCCTATATATGTGATTTTTTCATCTTTATTTAATGAGAACATAGAAGTTAATTCAACTGGATTGGCTTTAAAGAAATAATCTGTATATCCAAATTGTTGTTCTTCACCACTTCCCATTCCAAAAACACGTCCTAAAGCAGTTAATAAAAAACAATGCTGCTCACCTGAAAAAATATCAATAAAATAATCATCCTCACTCAATTCAATATTTTTTCCAATATCCGTTGGGACAGTTAATTTCTTACTAAAAGAAATATTGCTACTTTCTCCCCAAAGTCCCCAGCCATAAACGACCCCTTGTTCCGATAATAATAAAGAAGACGTTTTGCCTGCACAATGTTTAAAAGTCGTTGTATCTTCAACTGTTTGTGCATGAATTAAATGAGCATCTTGATGATTTAAATTTACAAAGGAAAAACTAAAAATTAAAAGAAATAAAATAAAAAATCGTTTTTTTATCATACTTTAACCTCCATATTTAGTATAGGTAGGATAGGAAACGATTTTTGTCGATTTATATCAAGTAAACAAAAATATTTTATTTTTTGATCATTTCATGAATAATCTCTTGCATTTTAGGCATATACTTTTCCATTTCAGAAACTAATTTGAATTGAGTTTTACATCTATCTAAATTATGATTTTCACGATGAATTTTAAAATAATGATCCCCATCAAGATAATCGTCTAAAAAACGTATACCACATTCAAGTGTCATTAATTTACTTGCAAACGCTAAATGATTTATTTCACAATTATTTAAAGAATCTTTCATTTCTTTTAAATAACTTTCAGCAAATGCTTTGAAATAATCTAATGAAAAAGTCACTTTGGATAAATCTCTTTCATCTTCACTTGCAAGATTACAACCAAAACGTATCGAATCACCAAAGTCATATAAATAAGTTCCTGGCATGACCGTATCTAAATCGATTACACATAAAGCTTTAAAAGTATTTTTATCCAATAAGACATTATTCAATTTGGTATCATTATGGGTTACTCTTAGTGGAATACTACCTTCTTTTAATAAATCCACAAGAATAGAACAATCTTTTTCATGACTTAAAACAAACTCAATTTCTTCTTTACAATTTTTAGCACGATGGTATTTATCCTCCTTTAAAGTTTGGATAAAATGTTCATATCTTTTTTGAGTATTGTGAAAATCTTCTATGACTTCATATAATAAGGTTGCATCAAAGGATTTTAACCATCTTTGAAATTTTCCAAAGGCAAGAGCAGATTCTGCAAATAACTCAGGGCGGATGGCTTTTTGTAATGTTAAAGAATCTTTTACATATAAATATAAACGATAATATTCATCCTTTTCTTGATTATGATAAAAAGTTTGACCATCTTTTGTTAAAATTATATTTAAAGTCTCACGAGTATAATCTCCACCTTCTTTTATAATTTTATTTTTTAAAAATTCAGTAATTAAATAAATATTTTTCATTAAGGCTTTTACATTTAAAAAAACATGATGATTGATTTTTTGCAATATATATTTTTTATTTTTACATGTTATTAAATAAGTTTCATTAATATGGCCTTCACCATATCTTTCATAACTGAATAATTCATCAGCAACTGCAAATTTTTTTAATATTTCTTTCATATTATTTACCCTTTTTAATTTGAAAATTCTTCTAATGAATATTGAGGGTTTGCTGATAATGTTAAATCATTATTATAATGATTGGAGATTATTTTATAATAAGCACACATGCCAATCATTGCTGCATTATCACCACATAGGGATAATTGTGGCAAAATCAAATCCATTTTTTTATATTTTCGTGTAATTAATTCTGTTAATTTATCTCTTAATTCACGATTTGCTGAAACTCCACCTGCTGCAACAAAAGTTTTTACTTCAGGATAAGTTTCTAATGCTATTTTAACTTTACGAATTAAAATATTTGTAGCAATATCTTGAAAAGAAGCTGCAATATCTTCCTTTTTATATTCTTGTTTTTTTTGCTCCATTTTATGGATTAAATTAATTACTGCTGATTTCAACCCTGAATAAGAAAAATCCATAGAACCATCATTTTTTGGCATCGGTAAGGAGTAAATACATTGTCCCTGGTGAGCAAGATTATCGATAATTGGTCCTCCAGGATAGCCTGCTCCTAGTAATCTTGACACTTTATCATAAGCCTCACCAACCGCATCATCTAATGTTTGACCTACAATTTTAAATTTCAATTCATCTTCCATATAAACTAATTCTGTATTTCCACCACTAACAACTAAAGCTAAAAGTGGAAATTGAAATTCTTTAACAAAACGATTTGCATAAATATGTCCAGCTAAATGATGAATAGGTACTAAAGGCTTATTTAATAACAAAGCTAATGTTTTCGCAGCCTGCATTCCAACATGCAAGGATCCAATTAAACCTGGTCCAACTGTGAAAGCGATATAATCAATCTCATTTAAGGTTAAATTTGCTTTATAAAGGGCTTCTTGTATAACCAATGTTATTTTTTCTACATGAAGTCGAGATGCCAATTCAGGCATTACGCCTCCATATTTATTATGGAATTCCGTTTGTGATGAAACGACATTGCTTAATAATTCTTTATCTTTTAATAAAGCTACGCATGTATCATCGCATGAACTTTCTATTGCTAAAATAATCATAAACTCAACTCCTTTAACATCAAATAAGCATCTTCACCATTTTCATAATATTTCACTCTAGTTGTGACAATTTGATAACCAAAAGATTGATATAAGTGAATGGCTTTTACATTGGATGTTCTCACTTCTAAAGTTATATTTTCACAACCTGCTAAACGAATTCTTTTTTCTGCATCGGCCATTAATAATTTTGATAATTTATAACCTTGAAATTTTTTTGCAATCGAAACTTTCGTTATTTCTGCTTGCTCAAATTTAATCCAAAAGCCAATATAACCCATGATTTCTTGGCTTTCATTTACCATTTTCAAATAAAAAGCAAATGGATTATCATTCAATTCATATTCAAAGTCTTTTCTTTTCCAAGGCTTTGTGTATAGTTCGTTTTCAATAAGAACAATTTGTTCAATATCTTCAAAATTTACTTCTTTAATTTGTATTGTCATATCTATTTACCTGTCTTTTAAATAGATTGGGACGAGTGAATCGACATTTTCAACGATTGTACTCGTCATAGAAATGCGGTTCATATTTTCTATCACATCAATCTTTTCACTTTCTCTTCCGATAAGGTGACTATCTAAAACAATATCATAATCAGAATATTGATTCATAATTTCTGAAAGTTTCGAAATTTCAATTATTGTCTCATCGATACATTTTTGATTATTTTTATAAATCCCTAAATAGACTCTTTGTGCTTTCGCATCTAAAATAACTATTTTTTTCCCTACACCTGCATAAGCATTTAAAGAAGAAATGGCTTTTAATGGGATTTTTTGTGTGGATGCAATAACTTTTGCAATACACATTCCAATTCTTATACCAGTAAATGAGCCCGGTCCAATGGTAACGCCTATTTCATGAATATCTTTTAAAGTCAACGAAACTTCATCCAATGCTTTTTTTAAAAATGGAATGGCTAGTTCAGATTGTTTTTTTATGGCTTCTTGTTGAATTTTATAAATGATTTGATAGTCTTTTGCTATCCCTATACATAAATATTTTGTTGAGGTATCGATATATAAACTATTCATTTTCTGTAAACTCCCTTAATAAATTTTCATATCTTTTTCCATTCGCCACAAATGTAAATATTCTTTGATTTTTATTTTTATATTTTATTGTTATGGATAAATGATTTTTCAATAAATCTTGATTTGCTAAACACTCAGCCCATTCGATAAAAATAACATTTTCATTATGAAGATAATCATCCAATTCATCAAAAGATTCTCCTTCAAGACGATAAGCATCCATATGCACCATACAATAATGTTGCGCTTGATAAGTTCTTAATAGATTAAATGTTGGACTATTCACGACCTCATGGATACCAATAGCTTTTGCAAAACCTTTAACAAAAGTCGTTTTTCCAGCCCCTAAATCGCCATTTAATAAGATAATATCTCCACCTTTGATATATTTTGCAAGTCTACTAGCTATTTGATAAGTATCTTCATAATTTTTACTTTTTAAAATCATTTTTCTCACCCTTTGCGCATGATAATCATATCACTTTACGTATTTGAATGAAAGCATTTAATCAATATTTATTATGAATAATAAATTTTTTCTTTTTGTCACCAATATAAAATTTTCTATTGATTTTTTTAAAGAAATCCGTTAATCTTTATTTAGAACAAGACTCAAAAGGGAGTAGAATACATTATTTAATGTAATGAGTTTCGTCAATACAGTAAAATTCTTTTACTCGGGCTCATTTGAAAATTCGAGACTTTTATCTAAGAAAAAGATAAGAGTCTTTATTTTTTAAAGGAGAAATGAAAGATGGAAATTTTTTTAAACATTTTTTTACTCATTTTTGGAATGTTTCTTTTAATAAAAGGGGCAGATTTATTTGTAGAAGGTTCCTCTTGCTTAGCCAAGATTTTACATATTCCTTCTTTGATTATTGGTTTGACACTCGTCAGCATTGGAACAAGTCTACCAGAACTAAGCGTTAGTTTAACGGCTTCTATTCAAGGCATGAATGATATGAACTTTGGTAATATTATTGGCTCAAATATTTTTAATACTTACATCGTAATCGGGGTGAGCGCAATGATAACTCCATTATTTGTTTCAAAAAACATGAAAAAATATGATATCCCTATTCTTTGCTTTATTTATTTGTTATTAGTTTTATTTTCTTTTGTTATCACACCTAATATTTTATCATTATGTGAATCGATTATTCTTTTTATTTTAACACTACTTTATTTAACTTTTTTAATACTAAGAAGTAAAAAAGAAAGCAAGCAGGAAAAAAAGAATCCTTCAAAAAATCGAAATTGGAAAACGAGCTTTCTTTTTATCATTATCGGATTAATAGCTATCATCGCAGGAGGACAATTTGTCGTTAAAAGTGCCTCTACAATAGCTATTCAATTAGGAATGAGCGAACTTCTTGTAGGATTAACGATTGTTGCAATCGGAACTTCACTTCCCGAATTAACAACAAGTATAGTAGCTGCGAAAAAGAAAGAAAATGATATTGCTATAGGAAATGCAATCGGTTCTTGTATTTTTAATGTCCTTTTAATTTTAGGATTATCTTCCATTATACAACCTGTAAAAATAGCGAATTCTTCTTTTGTAGATGTCATCGTTATGCTTATTAGTGGAATATTCATTTTTCTTTTTTCATGGAAAAAACAAAAAATAAATTTTATACATGGCTTTTTATTGACTTTAATGTATATTGGTTATTTGACCTACATTATTTTAAGAAATATTTATCATTTTTAAGCAAATTGTTCTTTTTATTGAACAATTATGTTAAAATAAGTGACAGATATGTAGGTGGTAATTATGGAAGAAACAAAAATAAAATACTCTCCAATGGTGATGCAATATTTAGATATCAAAAAGAATTATCCAGATACACTCATTTTATTTCGTCTAGGAGATTTTTATGAATTATTTTTTGAGGATGCAAAAATAGCTTCTAAAGTTTTAGATTTAGTATTAACTGGAAAAAATGCAGGTGTTGAAGATCGAATTCCAATGTGCGGAGTTCCTTATCATGCTGTCAATCAATATATTGAAACACTAATTAAAAACGGATATAAGGTAGGAATTGTCGAACAACTAGAAGATCCTGCCCTAGTTAAAAACAAACTTGTAAAACGCGATGTAGTACAAATTATTACCCCTGGTACACTTATTAATTTAGGACTTGCTGAAAAAGATAATAATTTTATTGCATATGTAGATGATTATACTAATTTTTTCGTACTAGCTTATTGTGATTTATCTACTGGTGAACTCAATGTTATCAATATTGAACATGATATCGATTTATTAATGAATGAATTGCTATCATTAGAAGTTAAAGAACTAGTAACGACCGACTCTTTTAAAGAAAAGTATTTTGCTTATATCAATAAACGGATGCCTTTATTTTTGACTATATCAGAGGAAGAATCCATGCCTTTAGAGATTTATGAAATCACATCTAACATAAAAGACATTCGTCAAGCAAACTCCATTTCTAAATTGATTTATTATTTAACGAATACACAAAAAAGACCCATTGAATATTTAAAAGTCGCTAATATAGTAAAAACAAGTCAGTTTATGAAACTAGATAGCAATTCAACTTTAAATTTAGAGTTAACAAGAACGGTTCGTAGTGAAGATCGTTATGGCTCTTTATTCTGGCTTTTAGATAAAACCAAAACCGCAATGGGGGCAAGATTATTAAAAAAATTTATTATTCGTCCTTTATGTGATAAAGAAGAAATTAACAAAAGATTAGATATCGTTGAAATTTTGACAAATCATTATCTTGAAAGACAAGAACTTATGTTACAGTTAAATGAAGTTTATGACCTTGAAAGATTGATTGCGCGTATTTCTTATGGAAATGCGAATGCAAGAGATTTATTACAATTAAAAAAATCTTTCCTTGTGATGCCTTCTATAAAAAAGACTTTGTCAACTATTGGATTAACAACTTATGCTAATCATATAAATTGCCTGGAAGAAATGACAAATCGGCTAGAACAAGCGATTGTTGAAAATCCTCCTTTAACTGTAAAAGAAGGTGGAATGATTAAAGAAGGCTATGATAGTCAATTAGATGATTTAAAATTTGCTTCTAAGGATGGAAAAAACTATATTGCTAGTTTAGAAGCTACTGAAAGAGAAAAAACAGGAATCAAAAATTTAAAAATAGGTTTTAACAAAGTATTTGGTTATTATATTGAAGTCACCAATTCATTTTTGCCATTAATTAAAGATGAATATAATTATATCCGTAAACAAACCACGAGTAATTCGGAAAGATTTATAACTCCTGAACTGAAGGAAAAAGAAAAATTTATTTTATCAGCCGATGATAAAATGATGGCATTAGAATATGAAATTTTTAATCAATTAAGAGAATATATTAAAACATTAACAAAACAAATACAAGAAATGGCAAGTATTATTTCCTTTATTGATGTAATGGTTTCTTTAGCAGAAGTTTCTACGAATAATCATTATGTTAGACCAACCTTTAATGACTCGTCTAACGTTTTGGTAGTAAATGGTCGTCACCCAGTTATGGAAATGATTAATCGTTTTGATAATTATGTTCCAAATGATGTAAATATTTCTAATGATCATCATTTTGTTTTGATTTCTGGTCCAAATATGGGTGGTAAATCGACTTTTATGAAACAAGTAGCATTGGCTTCTATTATGGCTCAAATTGGTTGTTTCGTAGCTGCCGATCAAGCAAATTTACCTATTTTTGATGGTATTTTTACAAGAATTGGCGCTAGTGATGATTTAATTTCTGGTCAATCCACATTTATGGTAGAGATGAATGAAGTAAACTATGCTTTACAACATAGTAGTGAAAAATCACTTGTTTTATTTGATGAAGTGGGGAGAGGCACAGCCACTTTTGATGGAATGGCTTTAGCACAAGCAATCATTGAATATATTTGTGAAGAAAAACATTGTGTGACTTTATTTTCTACTCATTATCATGAATTAACTTCCTTATCTTCCACAATAAAAAATTTAATGAATTTGCATGCCGCAGTTGTCGAAGAAAATGATAAAATAACTTTTCTATATAAAATGGTCAATGGCGCTACGAATAAATCTTATGGTATTAATGTCGCTCGTTTAGCTCATTTGCCAGAAACTTTATTAGTAAGGGCAAAAGAAATTTTAACGATGAAAGAAAATCAAGGAAATGTTATGGTGCCTAGTAAAATTATCGATAAGAAAATTGAAAGTACACCTTTACCATCTTACGTAAAAGAATTGGAATCTTTAAATCCTTTAGAAATGACGCCACTAGAAGCTTTAACTTATTTGTTTGACCTTCAAAAGAAAGTAAAGGGACATTAAAATGAATCGAATTAATATATTAGATGCCGCATTAGCCGACAAAATTGCTGCAGGAGAAGTAGTTGAAAGACCAAGCTCGGTGGTCAAAGAATTAGTTGAAAACTCTATTGACGCCAAAGCAACTAAAATAGAAATTATAGTTCTTGATGGTGGGAAAACATTAATTGAAGTCAAAGATAATGGCATAGGCATGTCTAAAGAGGACGCTATTCTTTCTATAAAAAGACACGCAACAAGCAAAATTCGTTTTGATCAAGACTTATTTGCCATTAAAACTATGGGATTTAGAGGTGAAGCTCTTAGTGCCATTTCTTCAGTCAGTAAGTTTACTTTATCAACAAAAGAAAAAGATAGTGAGATGGGATGTAAGTTATTTTGTCTTCATTCGGAAATTCTATCGGTAGAAAACTGTGCAATTCCACAAGGAACGGATATTAAAGTAGAAGAACTATTTTATAATACCCCCGCTCGTTTAAAGTATTTAAAAACAGAAACAAGTGAATTATCTTATATTACAGATATTGTCTATAAACTGGCTTTGGCTCATCCAGAAATTGCTTTTACTCTTAGTAATAATCAAAAAATTATTTTTAAAAGTTCGGGTCGAAAGGACATTATTGAAGTAATATCAGCTATCTATGGAATAAATATTGCTAAAAACATGATTTATTTTGAAAAAGAAAATTCAGATTTTAAAGTTTATGGTTATACGAGCAATATTTCCATTTCAAGAGCTAATCGATACGGAATTCAAGCTTTTACAAATAAAAGATATATTAAAAATAAATTTTTAGCTGATTGTGTCATCGAAGGTTACCATGAATTTTTATTTGAAAATCGCTATCCATATACAATTTTATATATCGAAACGGATGCAACATTACTTGATGTTAATGTGCATCCTACCAAACAAGAAATCCGAATTACAAAAGAAAATGATTTAAAAGAATTAATTAAAGAAGCTATTCATTCCTCTTTAAAAGGGAATGATCAAACCATTATTCAAAAAATACAACCCATAAAAGAAAATAAACCTTCGCAAGCTTTTTTTGATTATTCGGCTATGATTCATGAAAAAGAAGAAGATTGGAATAAAAATGAAGTAAAACAAGAACAACAAATATTAAAATTTGATGAGAAAAATACTATCACTCATGATTATGAAATAATTGGACAAATTCATGGGACTTACATTATTGCTCAATCAAAAGAGGGATTTATCCTTGTTGATCAACATGCCGCTCAAGAAAGAGTTCGTTATGAAAAATATCAAAAACTTTTCAAAGAACCCTCTGCTATTGTAGATTTACTTGTTCCTTTAATCATTGAATTACCAATGAATGAATATCAAATTGTTTTCGATCATATTGAATGGATGCACCATCTTCATATTAATATTGAACCTTTTGGTAATAATACCTTTAAAATCACACAAATTCCTTACTATTTTCAAAGAGTAGATTTAAAAGTTTATGTAGATGACGTCATCAATCAAATCATTACCAATAAGAAAATTGATGAACAATTATTAATGGATTATGCGATTGCTACAGCAGCTTGTAAAGCTTCATTAAAAGCAAATACATTTTTAACAAAACAAGATATGGAAGTCATTTTACATGATTTATTTCAATGTGCAGACCCTTACACTTGTCCACATGGTCGTCCAACAATGATTAAATATACAAAATATGAACTTGAAAAATTTTTCAAAAGGACTTAAATATGGATAAAGTAATGGTTATTTTAGGGCAAACGGCCGTTGGGAAAACATCGATGTCTATTAAAATTGCTAAAGCATTAAATAGTGAAATCATTAATGGTGATGCAATGCAAGTTTATAAAGAACTGAATATTCTTACGGATAAAATTACACCTGAAAAAATGGAAGGTATTCCTCACCACCTTCTAAATATAAAAAGTATTCATGAAAATTATAGTGTAGAAGAATACCAAAAAAATATACGAAAAGTGATTCATCAAATTAATCAAAAAGGTAAAATTCCTATTATTGTCGGTGGAACAGGTCTTTATATCAAAGCAGCCTTATTTGATTACACTTTTGAAGAAGAAATGATTTCAAATCAAGTAATGGAAAAACAATATGAAAATAAAAGCAATGAAGAGTTATATGCTCTTTTACAAGCCATTGATTTACCATCTGCAGAAAAAATTCATAAAAATAATCGCCGTAGAGTTATTCGAGCACTTTCTATTTATCAATCGACTGGAAATACAAAATCGGATATTTTAAAAAAACAAAAAAAAGAATGCCTTTTCGACGCATTAATCATCGGACTTGAACTAGATAAAGAAATCCTTAATCAAAAAATAGATCATAGAATTGATGAAATGTTTACACAAGGAATTATCGAAGAAGTGCAAAATAATCCAACAGATACAACAGCTTCTAAAGCCATTGGATATAAAGAAATTTCTTTATATCTTCAAAATGTTTTTTCTTTAGAAGAAGCTAAAGAATGGATGAAAATACATACGCATCAATATGCAAAAAGACAAAGAACTTTTTTTAAAAACCAGTTGAGTATTCATTGGTTTAAAAATGATGAGTTTGCATATGATTCGATTATTCATCTTATTCATGATAAATGGAAAGATATAAAATAAAAAAATCTCAATTAATACTGAGCTTAATCCCAAAAGTTGGACCGAATAAATCGGAAAGACTAATGAGGTTAAATTCATATCAAATTGAGATTTTTTATTGAAACAAATCTTTATTCATTTGCTTCTTCTTTTTCTTGTTTTTCTTCTTCTTCAGCTTTTTTAACTTTTTCTTTGAAAGCATCTGCTTCTGCACGTACACGATTAATTACTTTGATAACACAAAACAAAGTCAAAGCAATTAATAAGAAATTAATAATAGCAGTAATTAGATTTGAAAAGCCTAGTATAGTTGCTTCTTTCAAAACAGCTCCCGTTTCAGGATCTGTTGTGGCTGGAATCAATACAATATCCAAACCAGAGAAAGAATCCATATTTCCACCACATAATAAATAAACGACATAATTAATTAATGGGGTTAAAACGGATGAAACCAAAGTGTTTACAATGGTTGTAAAAGCACCACCAACAACGACACCAACTGCCATATCTACAATACTACCACGAGAAATAAATTCTTTAAATTCTTTCGCAAAGCCTTTTTTTTCTTTTTTCGACATAATTCTTCCTCCCCATTATATAATTATAATGGTTTTTTTTGATTAATCAATATTAAACATCGATAACATCATTATCTATTTTATCTTTTTTATTTTTTTTGTTTATTTGTATATATAAGACAATATTATATATCATATAAATCACACTTAAAACAATAATCGTTCCGCCAAGAATATATAAGATTATACTTGTAATCGTACCAATACCACAAATAATTAATAATACGCCAGCAATTAATTTCACCAATTCTTTCTTAAAAGTTTCCATATGGTTTTTGCTAGTCAAAATACGATATAAAGGTAAAACGATTAAAAAGCATCCTGAAATAATATAAGCAATGGTGTGAGGATAGATAATCAAAAACATTCCCACCACAATCATTATTATTGAAATAATAATCGACGTTGTTTTTTCTTTTTCACTTATTGCATAATTCAGTGCAAATAAACCTGGTAAAGCATTAATAATAATAAATATTCCAAATCCTGCAAAAATAATTCTTATAAATCGATTAGGATCTGTAAAACAAAATAATAGTCCTAAAATAACTCCCAAAACAGAAATAAGTATATTATATAAAATTTGTTGTTTAATCATTTTATTATCCTTTCTAAAACTTCTTTCTTTTAAGAAAAAGCACTATATAGATATAGTGCTTTATAAGTATTAATCATTTTCGAAATAATCAGGGTATTGTGTTTTAATATAATCATAAATATCCTGGTCGTTAATTTCTAATGAATACTTTTCAAACAAAGATACAATAGCTTCTTTTTTCATTGCATCAGTAAGAATGTTTTCAGCAGAAATTTGGACTAAGTTAATTACACTTTCAAATCCCTCAGGATGTTGTGAATAAACAATGGATGCTGCAGTATCTTCAACATATCTTGTTCCTTCATCATTTAATTTCCATGGTGTAAGAACACCTGTTTGATAAGCTTCAATTTGATAATTTGAAATTTGTTTAGAAGGTTTTGAAGAATTTAAAATATCGACTGTTTCATAATAGCCATACCATTCTGATACTTCACAAATATAATAATTGTTTGAACTTGTATCCAAATAAACTGGATCAGTCAATGAATCATTTGTTGGTAATAAGAATTTATCATTTTCATCACCAAATTGGGTTAAGTGTGAAATTAAGTCTTTTGCTGATGTTCCTCTTAAAGAAGATAAAGCAGAAGGTAAAACGTTCGTATAAGTATTTTTTGTATAATAATCTGGTTCAGAATAATATTTTTCTTGTTGAGCAGAAATTTTCTTTTCTTTAGCTACTTCTTTAATTGGTTTTGTATTTGAGTTTGAATAAGTACTTGCAAATGTTTGTGCTTCTGACTTTTCTGTTTCGGTCATAGCATCATAATAAGTTGTCTTATTATCATAATTCTTTGCTAAAATGACCTCATAATCAATTTGCCATAATTTACGTGCAATTAATAAATCTTCAATATGTTCATAATATTCTTGATTTGGTTTTGTATCAGGAGTAATTACCCAAGATTTTTCTTCAACTTTTTTTGTTGTAGAATCAGCAATTAAAGTTTCTACTTTAGCTTTATCTTCACTCTTATTAAAATCTAATTGTCGAATTGGATTTGTACCATTAACAACAACATAACTAGGAACATAAGTATTTACATTTTCTTCTGACAAATTATATACATCATAAGATAATGCATCCTTTGTAGAATTAAATACTACCAAATCATTGTTGGAATTGAAAGTAACAAATGAATAAGTTGTTCCAAATTCAATATTTGATTTTGCACTTGTAATGGCTTTAACATCTTTAATCAGTGCTTCATTCCAAGCGTTATTAAGTTTTGTAGTATCGTGTTCAATCTTTAAAACTTCTAATTTAACAGCATATTGATTTGAGAATTGACCTTTATATTTACTAGAAGAAGTAATATAATCTAAATAAATATAATTTTCTAAAATATCTGGCTTAACGGATTTTTCAATATATTCATCGTAATTATACTTTAAAACATTTCTTAAATCACTATCAGTAAGATATTTGTCACTTGTTAAGCCTTCTTTTACATCATAATCTAATGTTTCTTCAACATATTCTTTAAATTCTTCAGGATCAAAATCACCATTATCGTCTAAGTAAGAAGTACCATCTACTACATTTTCAAATACTTCAGCAATTTCTTTTTGTAAAGAAGCTGTTGTATGATAATAGCGAACATCAAAGCCATCGGATGATGCAGCTGTCAAATCTCTGGCTAAATTCTCATCGCTATATTCTATTCCTGCAATTTTATCAATTAATTTTTCAATAGCTTTTGAACCGCCATTTGAATCTTTTAAATCTTCATAAAATTTTTGTAATGTTAAATTGGTATCTAATGTTTGATCTCCCGTAGTAACACCACCGATAGGTTTATCCCCATCTTGAACTTTTGTATTTTCTTCACAGCCTGCTAAAAGAGTACAAGCTAATAATGTTGATAATGCTAATAATTTGTTCTTTTTCATTTTTCTTGTCCTCCTTTATTAAGAATTGGTTTTGTTTTCGAACATCCAATTATTCAACGCATCTTTTACTTCTTTTTCACGTGCTAATTTTGAACCATAAGTTTCAGCAGCGGATTGTACAGAAGATGCATAAGACTCATCTGTTGTAGTTAATCGATCTTGAACATAGTCTTTAATTAAATCATATAAATCATCATCATAGAAAGAAATAGAATAATGTGTATTGCTAATTAATTCTGAATTTTCTTGATAAACAATTGCATCAAATAAATAATATTCTAAGTATGAAGCATATCCAGAAATATCACCTAATAATGAATCACTTTTCTTTGTTAAAGAAGATTTTGAATTATAAGCACCATTTTGACCAATATAAGTATATTTATAAGCTGTCAAATCTGTAGTTGAATCATCAAATAAAGTAAAATAAGCATAATTTAATTCTGAGTCAAAATTATCTTTTAATTCTTCCACTGCTTTATCATAATAAGCCGTATTTCCAGAACTTGTTACTGAGAAATTATTTCGGTCACAAATGATTTTTGATAAAGAATTTAAGACTTCATCTGATAGCATTACAGATTGTGGATCAAAACTATTCCAAACCATAGACATAAAATGAATACCTGTTGAAGCTAAAGCAAAGAAAATTGGATTTCCATTTTCACTATCTGCCAAAACAGTTTTTTCTACTAAACTCTTCATTCCTTTGTCATATACTTTAATCTTTACACTATTTTTAGAAGTTGCATAAGCACCATCTAATTCAATATATTGAACTTTATGAGAATTTAAAGTTTTATTAAATATTTGATTTCTTTCTAATTCATATTCTTCATAATATTTCTTATTCAATTCACCATTATCGTCATATTTATTGACGTTCATTTCATAAGGTTGCTCAGCAATGGTTGGAATATCATTTCCTTTTTCACTACCATCATCTTTAAAATAGTTATAAGCACCTGCCATTTGATTTGTGACATTTCCTTGTAAAGCTAAGATATCTGAAATTTTTATGGATTCTATTCCATTTTGATAAACAGAATATAAATTTGAATCTTCAAATTCAGCTTTGCTTACATAATCACTTGAATCAGGATCATTGTTAATAACATGTAATTTTGCCGCTACGTCATATCTTTCATCTAAAGTTGTATTTTTTGCAAAAATTTCTTGTGCATAAGTTGCAAATCGAAATTCAGATACATAATTTTGTGCTTCATTAAATGGCATAATACCACCATTATCTTTACTTGAAGTATCATCTGTTAATTCTGCAACCGTTGCAAATGAATCACCTGCTAAGAAACGATTTAAGATATTTAATAAATTTCTTGCATTATCTGTTGACATTGTTCCATCTTTAAACTTTGTATCTGCGGTATTTGCTGCTACTAATACATGTTTAACTTGGAATGGTGTATAAGTATCAAGATATTTTTGTAAGAAATAATTGTAATGATCTGTCTCTTCAACAAAATCATCTAGAATTTCTGATTTTAAACCTTCATAAAAATATAATGCCTCAAGTTCTTCTAATGTCTCAACACCTTCTTGTGCTAAAGCGGATTCTAAATAAGTATCATAATCTGTACCTTCTTCTTTAGCGCTTGCATTACAATCATCTTTAAAATCATCTACTTCATCAGCAGCTTTTTCTCGAATGGAGTTAATTTTATTTTCATCAAGATTATCTTGAGCGTAATGGGTGAAAACCTGTCGAGATACTTCACTATAAAGTTTTGATTGGGCTGTACTACTATCTTGCAAATCTTTTAATAAATCATCTGCAGTGTATTCTTCAACCTTATCACCATTTTTAATTGAAAAAATGATAGACTTGCCCTCTGCATTTTGCTTATAAGTAACATTATCACTATTACATCCTGTAGCGACTAAGGAAGTAGCTAGTAGCATTGTTACTGTTGTTAGTTTCTTTTTCATAAAATGAAAAGCCTCCTTTTTTTAACATTGCGATTAATATTATATATTAGTTTGGTTTTTATTTCAACAAAAAAATGAGATTATATATTAAAATATATACCTAAAATAGCCCCATTTTTTACTTTTTAAACTTTTTTTTTGTAAAATTAGTCAAAAAATGTTGATTTTATCGAAAGAAATCATAAAAAAAGATTGATTATGAAAAAAAAAAGTGATATATTTAAGACGAAAATTAAAAAAGAGAGGAAATCAACTATGCTAAAACAAAAAGAATGGATTGACATTATTGTAGCAAAAACTGGTTGTACAAAAAAAGAAGCAAAAATATTTTACGATTGTGTTTTCGATTACATGAGAGAACAAATTAGTCCTGAAGAAACAATCAAAATTTCTGGTTTTGGCGTTTTAAAACTAAGAAAGACTGCTGCTAAAGAGCAAATTAATTTAGTCACTGGACAACCTGAAATCGTACCAGAACATAATGTAGTAACTTTTAGACCATATTTTGAAATTGATCCTAAACCAG
The DNA here is from genome assembly GCA_902491575.1 of uncultured Bacillota bacterium. GTDB lineage: Bacteria > Bacillota_I > Bacilli_A > RFN20 > CAG-631 > CAKPXW01. The sequence continues at coordinate 16,891 of CABUID010000007.1, read as the reverse complement.
AGCCAATTGAAGTAGAAGATGAAGATGTTATCGCCCCTGTTGAAGATAATGTATTCGACGCAAATGAAGTTACAGAAGATGTTGCAGAAGAAGTCGTTGATGAACCTGTAAATGAAGAAGAAAAGGAAGTCGAAGAAGTTGCCCCTGAAACTGTAAATGCAGTAGTCGAAGAGGAAGAAGATGGTTATTCTTGGCTTTATGAAGGAAATGCTTGTACAACAAACAATATCAAACAAGTATTAAAACAAAAAACTCAATTATCCGATGAAGACATTTTAGCTTCTTTAAATGTCGTAAAAGAAAATATGAAGAAAACTGGTAAAAATACTTGTGAAGTAAAAGAAGAAAAAGAAACATTTGATTTTATCATTGTTAAATAATTAATTATTTAAAATAAAATATTATTTTTAGAGTTTTTCATTAAAAGTTTTATTGAAAAACTCTTTTTTTTATTTTCGATTTTTACATTTCGTCATGAACATTTTTTTTATCTTTTCATACTATATTATAGAAAAGGAGGGAAATTATGAACAATCAATGTGGTTGTGGCTGTCAAACAGTAACTAGTACTCCAACTTGCTGCAACAGTGGTTTTAGCACTAGTTTTGTATTAATCCTAGTATTATTTATTTTGCTAGTTATTATCGGATCAATTTATCTATACTAAATAGATTTTCTTATATAGCGCTTTATTAAACAAAAGAAAGGAGGTAAATTATGTTTTTACAAAATGGTAATGGTGGCGGATTCGCTTTATTCCTTGTTTTATTTATCTTACTTGTAATCATCGGTGCTTGGTGGGCTGTTTAATATAAAAAATTGGGCTATAGAAATCCACTATAGCCCTTCATGTTTAAGGAGGTTAACTATGAATAACATTAACAATTATCAAAGTTATAATTGTCCATGCAATGTAACACCTATTGTTTGTCCTGAAAGAGTTGTTTGTACTCATTGTACTTATTGTTATAATCAACCTGTTATTATACCAGTAAGAAATCATGTCGTAAATCATTACGTTCCAAGATATGTATATCAAGTTTCAAGAACAACTTCAATGGAAGACGTATGTCATGGATCAAATTCTGCTAGTGCAAGATAAGGTCTTTGAATAATAAATAATCAGGATCGACATAAATCGTTTTTTGATTATTAATAATTACTTTTCCGGGTTTACCGCCCGGAATTTTTTTTATGTTTTTGATAGATGTATAATTAACAGCCACTGTCGATGAATTCTTATAAGAAGAATAATATGCAGCAATATTCGCAGCCAATTTTTTTATTTCATCATCCATCCTATTACTCATCACGACAACATGCGCGCCAGGTCCTTGTTGAACATGAAAAAACATATGGGATTTATTGGCCATCTTAAAAGTTAAATATTCATTTTGAAGATTATTTTGTCCTACGCAAATGATGACATCTTTATATTTAATCGCTAAAGGTTTATAAACTTTTTCAGTTTTTTTCTTCTTTGAATTATTTTTAACTGGTTTTTGATATTTTTTAAAATAACCTAAATTACTTAGTTCCTCTTTAATTTGCATAGCCGTTATAAAATCCGCATTACTTAAATGATAACGTACACTATTAAAATAATCTAAATTATCTTGACAAATTTGAACCTGTTCTTGAATTTTTATTAAGGCTACTTTTGATTTTTGGTATTTTTTATAATATAAATTTGCATTTTTATATAAATCATAACGTTTATCATAAGGAATATTTATTTTCTGATTTGTAATTTCATCTATAATTTCTACACTATCTGTATGAATTACTTTTCCTTGCATATAGGTCAAAAGTAAATCAGCATATTCCTTATAGATTATGGATTCTTTTGCTATTTGTAATTCTTCATTTAATTTTTTAATCTTTTTTTCACTTTTTTTAATTTCATTTTTCGCTAAACGGTCCATTTCAGAAGTAAATTGGCGATGCCTTTCTTGAGCAAGTGATTGGCTATAATAGGTTTCTAAACCTTCGTTCCATTCATATTTTTTTATTTCTCCTTGCATAAATTTAAAAGGAATGAAATGATAATCTGTTTTATCTTGGTTAGTCGTTATATAAATATGATTTGAACTTAAAATATTTTGTTTTAAAGTTTGTAATGAAAGATTTAAATACTCCATTTCATTTTTTAAATCATAGGGTAAAGATTCATTGGAAGGTTTGTCAGGCAAAGTATATTTAATTCCCGGTTGAATCGTACGTAAATTAGAATATTCCAAAGGAATTTTTTTTAAAGAATCAATAATAATACCCTCTTGTGAAGTTAAAATAAGATTAGAAGCACGGCCAATCAATTCAATATAAAGTTTATGAACCGTATTTCGAAAATAATCATCTCTATTCATTACTTGAATTAAGACAATTCTATCGGAATTTTCTTGATTTACACTTTCAATTTTTCCATTTTCCAAATGCTTTCTTAATAACATTAATAAATTCGTATTGATTTGGTTACTTTCGGGTTTATGAGCGATTAAATTCAAATAACTCATATTAGGATGTGTCGATACTAATAAATTATAATTTTGATTATTTTTACGAATAACTAGTAAAAATTCTTCATTAGAAATTTGACTGATTTTAACAATTTTCCCTTTTTCAATAGATTGTTTTATCAATTCAATAATTCGTTGAAAAGCTAGATAATCTAATGCCATAGGAATCACCACCCTTTGATATATTATATACTATTTTTATTGTTTTGAATAGAAATCACTTGAACACTTAGTAAACATGCTTGTTGTATTTATTGTATTTTTTTACCATTTTATGTTATAATGATAAAAAATGTAAATATATATATTTACTTTTTTTAGAAAGGATAGCCATATGAAAGGTAAACTATTTATTTTAAGTGGCCCTAGTGGTGTAGGAAAAGGAACCATACGAGAAAAAATTTTATCGGATTCTTCTATTAATTTAACTTATTCTATTTCTATGACAACTAGAGAACCACGTCCTGGTGAACTAGAAGGTATTCATTATTATTTTGTAGATAAAAAGCATTTTAAAAAAGCAATTCAAAATAATGAATTATTAGAATATGCTATGTTTGTAGGTAATTATTATGGTACTCCGAAAAGTACAGTGGATGATTTATTAAATTCTGGTCATAATGTTTTATTAGAAATCGAAGTTCAAGGCGCAAAACAAGTAATGGAAAAACGTCCTGATGCAATTACTATCTTTATGATTCCACCTAGTTTTGAAGAACTAGAAAAAAGAATACGTGGTAGAAGAAGCGAACCAGAAGAAATTGTTCAACAAAGATTGAAAAAAGCAAAGAGCGAAATGGAATTAAAAAAGAACTATAAATATGTAGTTGTTAATGATACTATTGAAAATGCTAGTAATGCAATTATCAATATAATTGAAAACGTAAATAAGCAGGACGAATAATCCTGTTTTTTTCCATTGGAGGTTGTTATGAAGATATTAAGTGTATTAATTGAATATCGTTTAACTTCAGTAAATACTCCTTTTTCTTATGTTTGTAATGATGAAGAAAAAATTCAAGTAGGTTGCAGAGTTTATGTACCTTTTGGTCATCAAAATATTGTAGGTTATGTGATTAAAATTCAAAATACTTCTTTAACTTTAGAAGAATTGGCACTAAAAGATCATATGTCTTACAAATATATCTATAAAGTTTTAGATGAAAAACCTATTTTAGATGAAGAACTTTTTCAATTGGCTAAATATATGTCTAAACAATATATTTCACCGTTAATAACTTGTTTACAAACGATTTTACCTCCAACTTATAAGCCATCGAAAAGTGCTTTAAAAGAAATAAAATATAAAAAACTTAAAAAAGTATATGCAAATTCAAATGTAGATACAACTTCATTAAAGAAATCTCAAATTGACCTTTTAAATCGATTAACTCTTGAAAATGGTATTTTTTTAAAAGATTTGCCTATTGCTCAAATTCATACATTAAAAAAACACCATCTTGTTTCTATAGAAGAAGTAATGGTAAAAGAAGATTATTTTAAAGATTATCAAAATACAAATTCTTTACATGTATTAAATGAAGAACAAAATCAAGCATTTCAAGATATTATTGCTTCTAATCAAACGGTATGTTTGTTGCAAGGTGTTACAGGAAGTGGCAAAACAGAAGTATATATTCATTTAGTAGATTATTATATTAAAAAAGGAAAAACAGCTATCGTTTTAGTGCCTGAAATTTCATTGACTCCTATGATGATTCAAAGATTTAAACAAAAATTTGAAAACATTGCAGTCTTACATGGTTCTTTAACCATTAAGGAAAAACAAATACAATATGATAAAATTAAAAACCAAGAAGTAAATGTTGTTGTCGGTGCTCGAAGTGCAGTTTTTGCTCCTTTAAAAAATATTGGTATTTTTATTTTAGATGAAGAACAATCTACGAGTTACAAACAAGATCAAAATCCAACTTATCATGCTAGAGATATTGCCATTTATCGAGCAAAACCTATGCATGCCAAAGTGGTGTTAGGTAGTGCTACACCAAGTTTTGAAAGTAAAGCTCGTGCTATGAAAGGCGTCTATCAAATTGTTTACTTAAAAAAAAGGGCAAATCAGCAAGAACTTCCTCATGTTCAAGTCGTAAATATGCGAGATGAAGTTAGCGATTTTTCTCCTTTAATTTCCTATTCATTGGACTACGAAATGAAAAGATGTCTACAGAAAAAGGAAAAAATAATACTTTTACAAAATCGAAGAGGCTACTCACCTTATGTTTCATGCAGGAGTTGTGGATATCTTTTTAAATGTCCACATTGTGAACTCTCGTTAAGTTATCATAAAAATGGCGATAAATTTAAATGTCATTATTGCAATTATGAGATTAAATTTAATCATGTCTGTCCCCATTGTGGAGAAAATAACTTTCTTTTTATGGGAAGTGGAACACAAAAAATTGAGGAAGTTATCGAAAAAAATTATCCTGAAGCCAAATTGTTAAGAATGGATAATGACACAACTCATGTGAAAAATGGACATTTAAAAATTTTAAATAAGTTTCAAAACGAAGATTATAATATCTTGCTTGGTACGCAAATGGTAGCTAAAGGATTGGATTTTCATAATGTCACTTTAGTTGGCGTTATCAATGCGGATATTTCTTTATCCATTGCAGATTTTAGAAGTGCTGAATTTACCTTTGAACTCCTTACTCAAGTATCCGGGAGAGCTGGAAGAGGAGAAAAAACTGGAAATGTGATTATTCAAACTTTTAATCCAGATCATTACGCTATACAAATGGCATCGCGTCATGAATATGAACTTTTTTATCAAACAGATATGATGTTTCGACATAAAATGAATTATCCTCCTTTTTCTTATATGGCATCCATTACAATTTTATGTGTAAAAGCAGATCAAGTTTGCATTTTGTCTGATAAAATTTTTGAAGAATTAAAAAAAATTAAAGAGTTTGAATTATTAGGTCCTGCACTACCTTATCTATTTAAAGAAAACGAAAAAATTAGAATGAAAATACTGATAAAAAGTAAAAATCATTCCTTAATTATAGATACATTAAATGAAATAAATCAACAATTTGCTCATGAAGCAAAAGAAAGGAAATGTAGCATTCAATACGATATTGATACTTACCAGCTACTATAAAAAGTTATGGAAAATAGCAACCAATTTAAAAGAAACCCAAGAAATACAAAAGCTTTTGATTTGCATCAAAAACACCCTTTTGAAAAAAAGAAACCAGAAAGTGATCCAACAAATATTCGCTATTACATTTATAAATGCCTTTACAACATTTATGTCAAAAAGGCTTTTTCAAATATTGAAATCGATCATATAATAAGAGAAAACAAAATTTCAGAATTAGATGCAAAATTATTAACAAACATTGTTTATGGAACTTTATTACATGAAAAAGTATTAAAGTGGGAAATCAAAAAATTATGTGAAAAAGCTCCAAAAATAGAAGCTGAGATTATTCTTTTAATGTCTTTATATCAATTAAAGTATTTAGACCGAATCCCATCTTTTGCCGTTTTACATGAAGCAGTTTTTATTGCAAAAAAAGAAGGTGGCATAGCGATGGGAAATTTTGTCAATGCCATTTTAAGAGAATCTCAAAGACAAAACTTACAATTCAGTAAAGAACAAGCGAAAGATGAATATGAATTTTTAAGTATCTATTATAATATGCCAATATGGGTGATAAAAATGTGGGAAACACATTATGGTAAACAGCAAACATTAAAAATACTTCAATCCAACACGAAAGAACCGCCTTTATCTGTTCGTGTAAATTTTCATAAAGTAACTCAAGAAAATATCTTACAAAATAAAGATTTTATACCTGGCAAATTAGCTAAAAATGCTTTACAATATATTGGAAACACGCCAATTGCCTCTACTTTAGAAATGAAAAAAGGATTTATTTCTGTACAAGATGAATCCTCTCAATATGTTGTTGAAGTGCTTAATCCACAAGAAAATGAGAGAATTTTAGATATGTGTGCTGCACCTGGGAGTAAAACACAATATATCAGCGAATTAATGAATAACACAGGAAAAGTCTTAGCCATTGATATTCATCCACATCGTGTTGAAATAATGAAAAAGTATTTAAAAGAATTAGATTTAAACAATATTACATGTGTATGTTTTGATTCTTGTAAACTGCATGAAAAAGAAAAATTAAAAGAGTCCTTTGATAAAGTCTTATTGGATGCACCCTGTCTTGGTTTAGGAGTGATAAGAAGAAAACCTGATATTTTACATAATTTAACCAGTGATAAATTCGATGAAATTTGCTCTATTCAGCAAAAATTGCTGGAAGAGGCTTACTTGATGATAAAGAAAAAAGGGGAAATTGTATATTCAACCTGCTCAATTAATAAAAAAGAAAATGATGCTCAAATCATTGAATTCTTAGGGAAACATAAAGATATGGTTAGAGTTTTTGAAAAACAAATTTTTCCAAATGATTATGATTCGGATGGATTTTATATTTGCAAAATGGTAAAGGAGAAATGAAATGAAACAAAGTTTGTATGGCTATTCTTTAGCAAAACTTGAAGAACTTGTTTTGTCTCTTGGATATAAAAAATATAATGCTGAGCAAATTTTACGTTGGCTTTATCAAAGTCAAATAAAAAGTATCGATGAAATGAGTAATCTATCTTTAAATTTTAGGGAAGTATTAAAAGAAAAATATGAAATCTTTTTACCTGAAATTATAAAAAAACAAGTTAGTCAAGATGGTACAATTAAATATCTTTTAAAACTTAAAGATGGCAATTTAGTAGAAACAGTATTAATGCGTTACGTATATGGAAATGCTGTATGCGTATCCTCACAAATAGGATGTAATATGGGGTGTTCTTTTTGTGCTTCTGGTTTATTAAAAAAAGTGAGAGACTTGACCCCTGATGAAATGGTCTCGGAAGTCATGACCGTACAATTTGATTTAAATAAAACCAATGAAAGAGTTTCACATGTTGTCATTATGGGAATAGGTGAACCTTTTGATAATTACGACAATGTGATGCAGTTCATTTATTGTATTAATGAAGCAAAAGGTCTTGCTATTGGTGCTAGACATATTAGTGTTTCCACCTCGGGAATCGTTCCCAAAATCAAACAATTAAGCCAAGAAAAAATTCAAATTAATTTAGCTATTTCTTTACATGCTCCTAATGATGAAATTCGAAATAAAATTATGAAAGTAAATCATGCCTACAATATGAAAGAATTAAAGGAAGCTTTAATTGAATATTGTAAGCTCACTAACCGAAGGTTAACTTTTGAATATATTTTGTTAAAAGATATCAATGATTCAACCGAACACGCTTTGCAATTAATTCAATGGCTGGAAGGCACTTGCTCTTATGTAAATTTAATTCCTTACAATGCTGTAGATGAGTCTGGCTATCAAAGAAGTGATGAAAAAAATATAAATAATTTTTATAACATATTAAAAAAATATAAAATAAATGTTACAATAAGAAGAGAATTCGGTAAAGACATAGAAGCCGCATGCGGTCAATTAAGAGCGAAAAGTGAGGGAAAAAATAATGAAAATAATTGCAAAAACTGATATTGGGTTAATTCGTTCTACTAATGAAGATACTTACACATTGATTCAAAAGGATGATAATAATTTTTTAGCTTTTGTTTGTGATGGTATGGGAGGACATTTGGGGGGTGCTTACGCATCCAGTAAAACAATTGAAATATTAAATGACGCTTTTGAAAAAATCGATTTAATAAACCCTCCCAAAAATATAGGTGTATGGTTATTTGAAACATTGCAAAATGCAAATAGTGTGATTTATGAAAAGTCTATCACCGATGAAAATTTAAAAGGAATGGGAACAACCGTTTCTGGAATTGTAAGAATTAATTCTGAAATCTATTATGCACATATTGGTGATTCGAGAATATATTTATATAATGAAACGAATATTGAACAAATTACAACCGATCATACTTATGTGAATACACTTTTATTAAATGGTCTTATCAGTTATAAACAAGCTTTAAAACACCCAAAAAGACACGTACTAACCAATGCTTTAGGAATTAAAAAGAATGTATCGGTAGATATAGGAATGATTCGTTTAAAGGAAAACGATAATTTATTAATTTGTACGGATGGTTTACATAATTTATTGAATGGTAAAAAATTATGGAAAGCTTTAAATGAAGATATAGATACAGAAACGAAAACGAATAATCTTATGAACAAAGCATTGTCTTTAGGTGGCAATGATAATATTACGCTCATCCTTGTGGAGCCTAAAAAATAATGGAAAATATTGTTATTGATGAAAGATATTTATTAAAAACAAAAATTGGCTATGGTGGTTACGCTACAGTTTTTTTGGCTTTTGATAAAATTACTTCAAAATTTGTAGCGATTAAAGTATTAAAATGCAATATCCATCAAAATGAAAAAACTTACCATATGTTCCAGCAAGAAGCCATGACCATGGCTGCTATCGTGAATCCGAATATTGTCAAAGTATATGCCAGTGGTGTTTATGAGAATAATCCTTATTTAGTAATGGATTATGTAAAAGGTAAAAGTTTAAAGAAAATCATTCAAGAAAATGGTTATCTTCTTGTCGATGAAGTTTTTTCTTACATGCAACAAATTTTAAATGGTTTAGAAGCTTGTCACAATGCTAATATCATTCATAGAGATTTAAAGCCACAAAACATCATAAAAAAAGCAGACGGAATTATTGTTTTATTAGATTTTGGAACAGCTATTATTACGGATGATAAGATGAATCTTTATCAAGAAGATGGCTCTACAATTATTGGAACAGCACAATATATGGCTCCTGAACTCATTGACAATCCTTGTGGATCTATTCAAACAGATATTTATGCTTTAGGCGTTTCGATGTATGAATTTTTTACAGGAAAATTTCCTTTTAATCCACAAGATCCTATGGATAAAAAAGCAATTATAACGATGCATATCACTACGCCTTTCCCTTCTGTTAGAAAAACGAATCCAACAGTTCCTGTCGAATTTGAAAATATTATTTTTAAATGCTGCGAAAAAGACCCTAAAAAAAGATATAAAAATGTAAATGAACTGCGTTATGATTTATTAATTGCTTATGATAATTATAAGAATCCAAAAAAGAAAAAAAATAATTTTTTCAAAAAATTATTTTCTAGAAAGGGTTAATCATGAAAGGGTTTATTATAAAATCTATCTCTGGCGATTTTCATGTTTTAAATCTTGAAAATAACAAAATTTATAAATGTAAAGTTCGTGGACAAATAAGAAATAAGAATCTTTTACCTATTTGTGGGGATAATGTTGAATTTGAATATGATGAAAGTACTAATTTTTCTATTATAACTGAATTATTGCCGCGAAAGAATGAATTAATCCGACCTCCTATTGCAAATGTTGATATAGCATTAATCGTTATGTCTACTATTCAGCCTAATTATGATTCTTACCTAGTAGATAAACTGATTGTAGCAGCTACCTTGCAAAATATAGAACCCGTATTAATTATTAGTAAATGTGAATTTATGACAGAAGAAATCAAAACATTAACGGATAATTATGCTTTTGCTGGTTATAATGTCATTGAAGTTTCGACTTTAAAAAATATAAATCTTCCTAAAATCAATGATTTAATCATTCATAAAAAAGTCGTTTTGTGCGGACAATCTGCAGTTGGTAAATCTTCGCTTATTAATTCTTTACTTGAAAATAATACTCGAAGAATAGGGGATTATTCAAAAAAATTAGGAAGAGGAAAACATCAAACAAGAGAAGTAGAATTTATTCATATTCATGGCGCCTATGTGGCGGATACGCCTGGTTTTTCACGTTTGGATTTAAAAGTAAATGAAATGGATTTAGCTCGAATTTTTAAAGATTTTAATCTTTATGCAAAGCATTGTAAGTTTAATTCTTGTTTGCATATTAATGAACCGAATTGCGCTGTTAAAGAAGCTGTAAAGAAAGGATTAATTGATTCGAGAAGATATGAAAACTATCTTCATTTAATGAAAGAAATAAAGGAAGGTAAACAAGTATGGCGAAAAAAATGATAAAGATTGCTCCATCCTTATTAGCTGCAAATTTTAAAAAATTAGATTATGAAATAAAAAGAACGATTCATGCCAAAGCAGATTGGCTTCATTTAGATATAATGGATGGAGTTTTTGTACCGAATATTTCTTTTGGTATGCCTATTTGTGAAGCGATTCAAAACTATCCAATTTTTAAAGATGTCCATTTGATGATACAATCTCCTCAACAATATATTCAACGTTTCATCGACTTAAAAGCTGATTTAATTACTTTTCATTTTGAAGCATTCAAATACAAAAAAGACATCTTAAATACTCTAAAATTAATTAAAAAGAATCATTGTTTTTGTGGTATGTCGATTAAACCTAATACTTTAATAGAAGAAGTTTACCCATATTTAAAACAATTAGATGTAGTATTAATTATGTCCGTAGAACCAGGCTTTGGTGGACAACAATTCAATCAAATTGCTATAGATAAAATTAAAAAACTAAGAAAGTATATCGATGATCATTTATTTGATTGTTTAATTGAAGTTGATGGCGGAATAAATGATACTACTGCCAAAATGGTTGTGGAAGCTGGAGCTGATGTTTTAGTATCTGGAAGTTATCTTTATTCCAATACCAATATGAAAGAAAAAATAAAAGATTTAAAAAAATTATCTGTTTCTCATTCATAAAAAAAGTCATTTGTTAATGACTTTTTTTATTATAAACAATTTATACTTCTTTAAAATAATATTTTAAACTATCTCCACTATAAATGCCTGCAAAAGTTAGATTTAATCCAAATCTCATCAAAAATTTTCCAGAATAAGTTTTCTTTGTTTCATAGCAATAATAATGTTTATTTTCGTCTAAACCTTTTAATTTTATATAACAAATATCTTGTGGCCCTTTAAAAGGTACAACATAAGTAAATAATGCTTCTGTTTTGTCTTTAGCAACAAACATCCATGCTGCCTTATAGGTAGTTTCACTTGGATTGATAATACGATACAAATCTCCATAATGCGTCAAATCATAGTACTTATGGTAATCCTTAATTTGCTTTTTAATGATGTCTTTTTCTTCTGGTGATAATTGAAGTGGATTTAATTCATATCCAAAAGTACCTGCCATGGCTACATTTCCTTTTGTTTTATAATTTGTTCGCGGATTAGCCGTTACATGTGCCCCCATGGAAGAACATGGAAAACAAAAACTTGTTCCTTCTTGAATGGTTAATCTTTCTAACGCATCTGTTTCATCACTTGTCCAGATTTGAGGCGTATAAAATAACATACCAGCATCATATCTTCCTCCCCCAGCACAGCAACTTTCAATGAGTAAGTTCGGATATTTTTCATTTAATTGTCTTAGTAAATCATATGTTCCTAAAATAAAACGATGATAGAATTCACCCATATGTTCATAATCCAAGTCTTTGCTAAAGGCTTCAGTAATAGAACGATTGTGATCCCATTTAATATAATCAATATCATATTCATTAAGCATTTTAGCTATTTGATGGAAAATATTATCGCGTACTTCTTTCCGACTCATATCTAAAATCATTTGATGACGCATTAAAGTCGCAGGACGACCTTTAGAAGTAATCACATAATCAGGATGCAATTCAAACAATTGTGAGACAGGACAAACCATTTCTGGTTCAAACCATAAACCAAATTTCATGTTTTTTTGATGCAAATGATGGATGATTTGATGCAAATCTATTTTTTCTTGATTCACAAACCAATCTCCTAAAGAAGAAGAATCATTATTTCTTTTTCCAAACCAACCATCATCAATAACTAACATTTCAATACCTAAGTCATGTGCTTCATCAATAATTTTTAGTATTTTATCGGTATCAAAATCAAAAAAACAACCTTCCCAAGAATTTAATAACAACGGTCTTTTTTGTTGGTGCCATCTTTGTTGAATCAAATGTTGATTCAACAAACGATGATAAATACGGCTCATTTCACCAAGCCCTTTATCTGTATAAAGTAAAATCACTTCAGGAGTTTGAAAAATTTCATTTTTGTTTAAAACATACTCAAATGTTTCAGGATTGATTCCCACTAATAGTCTTGTAAAATCTAATTGGTTAACATCTATTCGTATTTCAAAATTTCCAGAATAAACAAAGTTTACAGAATAAACATCGCCATAATCTTCTGTCGCATCCAAACTTGTTAATGCAGCAAATGGTGAATGATTATGGGACGATTTTCCTTCTAATGAAGAAATCATTTGAATTCCTTGTTGTAAAGTATTATGTTGAACCATTCTTTCTTTACCATAATGACCTGCTAAATGGTAAAGTTTAAAATCTTTTGTCTTAAAATCTAAACAAGCAGAATATAAATGTTGTAACGCTATTTTATTTTCTGAAAAATTTGTAATTTTCACATTTCTTGAAATAATCGGAAACTTTTCAGCTATATTATATTCTAAAATGGCCTCAACCTTTGTAACTTTATCCATTAATTTAATTTGTAAAGTCGTAAAATCCTTTTCTGTTCCATATAATGCAGGCAAGCCCATAAGACTTGGTTTTCCTTTAAATATTTTATGAGATACATAACGAAAATCTGTCGTTGAATCCCCATTGCTATTTTTTATTTTCACGGCACTAGAACGATAATCACCTGTTCCAAAGCCTGGGAATTCCATTGAAGAAGTCTCACTATTAAAATCCATATTGGTTGAAAAAATTTCCTTATGATTATGATAATGAGAATAATAATTGGTTGTATTATAAGCCATTGAATCCAAATCAAAATCTTTTAAATGAGACCCAAAATATAAATGAATAAGACCATTATCTGGTGTAATGTAAATCAAATAAGATATATCTTGATTATATAAATGAATGCATCTATTTTTTTTACTATATTTAATTGGCATAAATTTCTCCTTTGTTTTTAATATTATATTATTTTTTTTAGTTTTTGCATATCCTTAATTGGGTGAAAATATGAAAAAATTAATAGATATTATTAAATTTATAGTTATAGGAATTATACAAGGATTAACTGAAATTCTTCCAATAAGTAGTAGTGGACATTTAGCTATTGCATATGATTTATTAAAAATTGATTCTACCAATCAATTGGATATTACGATTTATCTTCATTTAGCCAGTAGCATTGCGCTTTGTCTATTTTTTAAAAATCAAATTCTTCAAATGATTAAGGGCTTTTTTAATTTTGTATTTCTGAAAAAGAAGGAATACAAAGAAGATTTTAATTTAGCAATTTATTTAGTGTTAGCATCTATTCCAATTTGTATAGTTGGCTTTTTCTTAAAACCACTTGTAGAAAAATTTTTTACAAATCTAATTTTTGTAGCATGTGGCTTTATTTTAACAAGTTTTATTTTATTCATTTCTAGTAAATTAAAAGAAAATAAAGAAAGTAAATATACTTTTAAAAATACTTTTATTACAGGCTGTATACAATGTTTCAGTGTATTCCCAGGAATTTCTAGAAGTGGTATCACTCTTTTTGGAAGTAAAGTTGCCAAACTGGAAGCCAAAAAAGGAAAAGAATTTACTTTCTTATTGCTTATACCTATTTCTTTAGGATCGACCATATTATCCATTTTTGATTGTAACTTTGCTTCACAATTTGCCCAAAACACGATTTATTTATATTTTATTGCTATGTGTACTGCTTTTGTAGCAACTCGTATCGCATTAAAACTTTTTTTTAAAGAAAAAAATACTATAAATTATAAATATTATGCGCTTTATTTGCTATTTTTAGGTATTTTTTCTTTAATATATTATTTATAAAATATGAACCTTTTTAAAATTGTGTTATAATAAAAAAAGAAGTTATCTAATAAGATAACTAATTTAAACAATAAAGTTATTTGATACTGAGTAATATGTATGATATTTTTTTCAAACACAATTTTCGACAATATTTGAATAAATCTTTTTATATAATACAAATTACTTAAAGACAAAAAGAACAGGATGGTTTAAATGGCAAATAAACAGTTTTCTAATATTAAAGAATTAAGGAAAGCATATTCTTTAACTCAAGATGAAATGAGTTATTTTATAGGGATGAGTGTTAGAAATTATCGTGAAAAAGAACGTGGTAATGTACCATTTTCACAAATTGAAATTATGAAAATGATACTTATTTTTGATTTGAATCCAGAAGATGTTTATCGCTTGTTTTATATTAAAAGTATTAACGCTTCTTTTTGGAAAAATGAATTATTAAATAATAAAAAACAAGATACTTTCAAATACGAAAATCTTAAAAAATATAAAGTGAAATAAGACATATCTTTATTCTTTATTTCATATGTTTTAGTGGTGATAAAATGTATCGCGAAATTTTAACAAAAGCCATTATTGCTAAAGGTGAAAAAACAATTCAAGAAGAAAGAGTTGTAGATGTAAATGCTATCGTTTCGAAAGTATTAGGTTGTTGGATTATCAATCATGTTCATTCTATCAAAAGAGAAAATCAAAAAATTTTTATAGAAGGTAGTTATGATACTTATTTTTGGTATGGATACAATCAGGATACTGCTTGTGGACTTTACAATGAAAAATTTACATATTCGTATGAAATCCCTTATACTTTCACACAAGAAACAATAGAACTGAATCAATTAAATGAAATTAAAGAAACTGTGGTTAAAAACCCAACATGTATATCCATGAATTTTGATCATTCTACCATGACCATTCAAGTAGAATTCAAATTTTCAATTGATATTATTGGTGAAACAAAATTAAAAATTAAAGTAGACGATGTTATAATAGATCAAATGATAAACACAGACTATGTTAAAGATAATAAGTAACATCAATGAACAATCAAAATTCTAAAAATGAACAACTTTCTCGTTTAAATACACAAATAGCTTTTATTAGTGCAATTATTTTTGCACTTAGTATTAATATTTATATCATTTTAGGCTATAAAGATTTAATAATTAATGAAAAAAAATCGAAATTCACAATTAAACAACTGTATGAACTTTCTTTATTATCATCCGGTATCATTTTAATTGGAACGATTTATTTTTTTATCTTGGCCTATGAAGATTATGAAAATGCAACAAATAGAGGAACATTTGATTTTTATACTGCGGCTGTTTTATCTTTAATTGCACAATCCATTCGTTATAATACTTTAATTAAATATCCAAATGACATATTTGGTGCTGAAGACATCATTTAATTCTTTTAAGCTTTTTTATAAATCATTTGTATTTTATTAAGAAAAATGTTAAGATATTAACATCAAACAAATTGTTGTGAGGAAGGAAGGGTTAGTCATGGTTTTAAATATTTTTTTTACTGAAATCAATCGAATGGTAGATCCATTGGTTAAATTATTAGGTGAAAATGGTTCTTGGCTTTCAGAGATAACGTTTGGCTCCGTAATTATAAGATTATTACTTGCTATCTTATGTGGGGGTGTACTTGGAGCTGAACGTGCTATGAAAAGACATGCTGCAGGTTTTAGGACTTATATTTTAGTAGCTGTTGGAGCAGCAATTGCTGGTTTTACCAATCAATTCATTAATGAATCATTTCCAACAAGTGATGTGGGTAGAATTGGAGCTGGTGTAGTGACAGGTATTGGCTTTTTAGGTGCTGGTACAATTTTAGTTACATCAAGAAATAAGATTAAAGGTTTAACAACAGCAGCAGCTTTATGGGCTTGTGGCTGTATGGGTTTAGCCATCGGACATGGTTTTTATACATTAGGTTTAGCAGCTAGTATTATTATCTTTTTAATTCTTTCTGTTACTCCTCCAATTGAAAATTATTTTATTGATAGAGCACGTTCATTTACATTGCATGTGGAACTTGATGCACGAACGAATTTAAAAGATTTAATCAATTATTTGAGAGCCAATAGTTATACGATTACAAATGTTGAACATAATTTAGCTTATGCTTCTTCTGGGTTATCTGTTTATACAATTTCTTTAGTAGCACCTTATATAAAAGGAAAAAGAGCTGTATCCCAACAAATAATTTGCTCTATGGTGAATGAATTACCTTACGTAAATCACGCAGAAGTTTTACTTTAAAAAAAATTTAATATATTAAAAGTTGCTTTTACAATAAAAGCAACTTTTTATTTATTCATTTTTATTCTTTCCAATTCTATCACTAATTAAATTAAGTTTGTATATTTTATAAATAAAAATAAAAAGACATACTTTAATATGTCTTTTTAAATCTCATTTTAATTATTTAAAGCTCCTTCATAATTATTACGGTAAGATTTATCTAAAATGTTGTAATTTCCTTCATAGTATTGTTCTACACATTCTGCTAGATAATTCCATGCCA
>CABUID010000006.1 GCA_902491575.1 uncultured Bacillota bacterium | reverse complement strand
TCAAATTAATTTATTTTTTTCTCTTTTTTTGTCTCACATCATTTACAACTTAACACATATTAATTTCTGTAGATGAACTACAATAATTAGTCACAACTAAAATAGGAACAATTACATGATCTTGACTAAATTTATGAAAGTTCTTTAAATCTAAAGCATAATCTAACACTTGATCTATATCATTTTCTAATATTTTACTTTCACCAACTTTAAACTCAAGACAAAATATTATTCCCTTTATTAACAAAACAACATCTATACGTTTTCCTAATCTAGGAATATCATATTCAAAAATTACTTTTTCAGTTTGGTAATATTCGTTTCAAAATAGAAATCTCAGATTTCCACGCTTCTCTAGTAGTAGTTAGAGCTTCACCATGATAATTGTCACATAATATTCCTAAAATAGAATTTTCATTTAATTCTAAAAATTCTTTAAAACTACTATTAAATAAACAACGAGTCATAATTCCACTCCTTTACTTCATTTCTTCCCCACCTGCTTTATCAAGCAGTTTTTTTGTCTTTTCTTTTAATTCGTTTTCTTTCATAAACACATGCATTAAGTCTTGTGCTATTTGCATTTGTGCTTCTGTAAGTTCACATGAATATACACAATCTTCTATTGTAGTAAGAATCATTCTATTAGTTTTATAATTTTTTTCTCCAGTAAGAAGATATCCTGCTGGTACTTTAAGCATATAAGCAAACTTTAAAATTTTCTCGTGATCAATGTTATGAGCACCAGATTCAATTTTATTAATTGTAGATCTATTAGAATATCCCATTAGTTTAGCTAAGTCATCTTGTGTTAATCCTTTAGCTATTCTAATTCTTCTAATACGTTGCCCTATTGTTTCTATTGGTGTATTTTCATCACCATAGATATCAACTTCCATTAATTGTGAATTAATGATTTCATCATTCTTTCTTCTTCCCATAACTGACACACTCCTTTTTTATCGCTTTTAATTTTCGCAATTTATTTGATAATTCCAGTATTTTGCGATTTTTCTATATTGTTTGGTTATTTAAATCAATTCGTTTGATAAATTCTTTTAACAAAAACATTGTGAAATATGGTAATGTGTAAAACTTACCATTATACCCAATATTTTTATCTCCGAATTTAATGCCATATTTAATATCTTGATATTTTTCTTTAGTAATTAAATTATTTAACGAAGGTGTAGAACCATCTTTTGCTTTTATTTCTACTGGTATTAATGAATCTTTACCTCTAACAAAAAAATCCATCTCAATTTGTGAACGATCATCTTTATAATAAAATAATTTATATCCTGCTTTAATAAGTGTTTCACCAGCTATACTTTCAAATATAGCACCTTTAAATGTGTTAAAGTTTTTGTTTTCTCTTAAATCCACTTGTGCTTCTTCATCTAATGACGCAATTAATAATCCAGTATCACCAAAATAAATTTTATACTTAGACATATCATAATTACCAACTAAAGGTAATTCAACATCATTTAAACAATAACACATATTTACTATACCTGCATTTGATAACCATTCAAATGCGCCTACATATTCCCTTGTTCTTGCACCTTTAGTTATTTTAGTAATTTGATATCTTTTACTTTCTTTACCTAGAAAATAAGGAATATTTCTATAAACATTTAGAATTTTTCCTTTTTCTAATCCTTTAGCGTATTTTGTAATATCTTCTTCATACTGTTTTAGTAGTTGTCTTTGCATCTTTAGGATTCCAGAAAAATTGTTATTTTCAATATACTTTAAAACAATCGCAGGCATACCCCCAGTGATCAAATAATCGTTAAAACATTCTCTATATATTTTCATTTCTAGTTCACTAAAAGGAGTTAGATTAACCATGTGATCTAATAAATCTTTAATTTGTTCTTCTTTATATCCTTTAGCCCATAAAAATTCTTCAAAATCCATTGAATACATATCATAATCTTCTTTATAGCCAACACTATTTAATTGGATTTCATTATAATTAATACCCATTAAAGAACCAGAACAAATAACATCAAATCTTCCATCAATTTTAAATTGTTTTAGAGATGTCATTCCTTTAGGACACAATTGAATTTCATCAAAGAAAATTAATGTATTACCCTCTTCAAAATTAATATTAGGTTTAAGTAAAGAGATATTTTTAATAATATTATCTACATCATAACCATTATCAAAAATAGTGTTAAAAGCCTCATTTGTAGCAAAATTAATTTCTACAAAATTTTTATAATTTTCTTTTGCGAATTTAACAATAGAATATGTTTTCCCAATTTGTCTTGCACCTTTTATAACTAGTGGTAAATGGTCTTTTTTGTTTTTCCAATCTAATAAAAATAGTTCAATTTTTCTTTTCATAATATCGCCTCACATATACTATATCACATTTTCCAGTACTTTTCAAAGGGTGTTTTTCACATTTTCCAGTGTTTTACGACTATCAAATTTCACATTTTCCGGACTTTCTTTGCACTTGTTTTACACACTTTCCAATAACTAAACCATTCTCATATCATTTTTATTATACAACTTTGTTTCTAAATAATCAACAAATTTATTTTATTAGTTGACAATTATAAAACAAAAATATTATAATATAATTGTTTCCAAAGAGTCAACTTTTAAGTTTTCTATGTTTCTATTTATAGACACACTTATATTAAGAAATGTGTTAGTAATAAAAAAAGAAATTAATAATAAAAAAAAATACTTAAAAATTAACTTTTTGTGCACAAAATAAATCGTGTTTCACTTTGCATCACACGATATAAATTTCGTAATTAGGATACCTAACTTACGATGATTAAGAAAGAAGGATTAAGACTAAAGAAAACAAAGTATATGAAAGAACACCAAAAATTAGAAAAGATATCTATGGTTTAAGGAAACAAAATAAAGCACCTGAAAACTATATTTATGTTAACTTTACTACTAAGAAGAAATTAGTTGGTAGATATTTACCTACTGAAGAAATAATTGATGAATTTAGTAAATTGTTTTCCTACTCTTTAAAAGAGTTTATTATGGATAACAAAAATAAATAAAAAATCATCTAGCATTTTTAAGTTAATATGTGATGATGATGTACACAGCACATAGGAAGGAGGAAAAATTGATAAGAGCCGTAATTTATGCAAGGTATAGTTCAGACCGTCAAACTGAACAATCCATTGAGGGACAAGTACATGTTTGTAGTGATTATGCATTACGTAATAATTATGTTATTGTAGATACTTATATTGATAGAGCTATGAGTGGTACTAATGATAATCGTGATGCATTTCAAAAGATGATTTTAGATTCTCATAAAAATCTATTTGATGTAGTTTTAGTTTATAAGTTAGATAGATTTGCTAGAAATAGACTTGATAGTGCCATTAATAAGTCTGTATTAAAGAAAAATGAAGTTAAGGTAGTATCTGCTACTGAAGCAATTAGTGATACTCCAGAAGGCATTATTTTAGAAGGATTACTTGAATCTATGGCAGAATACTACTCTGCAGAATTATCACAAAAAGTAAAACGAGGAATGCATGAAACTAGAAGTAAGGGTTTATTTGCAGGAGGCTGTAGAATGTATGGTTATCAAATCATAGACCAAAGATATGTAGTTGATCCTAGTGAAGCTAAAATAGTTAGAAAAATATTTAAAGATTATATTGATGGGAAAAAGATTAAAGACATTACAAAAGAATTAAATGAACAAGGAATAAGATTAACAAGTCAAAAAGATATTAAACAAAGTAGAATTTCTTATATTCTTCATAATGAAAAGTATACCGGTAGATATACTTGTAAAGGTAATGAATATCCTAATATGTTTCCACCTATTATAGACATAGAAACATTTAATGAAGCTAAAAGATTACTTGATAAAGATAAGTTTAAAAATGAAAGATATAAGTATAAAGATAGTCCATTCATTCTAAGTGGTAAGATATACTGTGCTAATTGTAATTCTTTATATGTTGGTAGTGGTGGTACATCTAAAAACGGACAAACTCATCACTATTATAAATGTAGTAAGAAAATAAAAAATACAAAGCATTGTGATAGTAAAGTATATAGAAAAGACGAACTAGAAGACTTTATTATTGATTCCATTAAAGAAAAACTTAATGATGATAAAATCATGGATTCAATCATAAAAAATACTATTACTCTTTATAACAATGAAATTACTGAAAACTTAGATTTAAAAGTTTTAAGAATGAAATTAAAAGAAGTTAATAGTAAGTTGGATAATTATACTAAAGCTATTGGTCAAGGTATTATTAATCAACATATTAAAGATATGATGGAATCATTATCTAAAGATAAAGAAGCTCTTGAATCTACTATTTCAGTTCAAGAAGCACTTCAAGAAAAAACTATTACATATGAAATAGTTAAATCTTATTTATGTCAGTTCTTTAAACTTGATAATACACTTAAAAATAGAAAGTTATTAATTGACTTATTTATTAAAAAAATTATTATCAATGATAATGATGATATAGTTATCATTTGTAAAAGTCATAATAAGTCCTTAAAAACAAAAAATGAACATTCCAATAACGAAATGTTCATATTCAATCGAAATGTGTAAGGCATACGAAATGGCTATTTTATAATTTGATAAGATAAATTATTTTTGCTCGTTTTAATTGCCTAATAAAAAGATATAGAAACTCTTTTTGAACTTCCATATCTTTCATTTTATTTTTATTCAGTTAATAACTGGCTGTCCTTTTTATGAAATTCTAGAGTGCCATTTAGATATAACTCAATATCTTCATCTACTAATACAATCACTCCATTTGGCAAGATATAACTTCCATTATCTGTTACATATTGCACTTCTGCTGATAAAGCATTGAGTTGTACGAATCCTTTTTCTGCTAATCCACCACAAATTAAACAAGTGGCATATCTTTTCCCTCCAGAAAAGGCGTTACTTGATACAGCATGTCCTTGTTGTGTTGTTGCTCCACATCCACAGGTTGCCTTGTGTTGATTATAATCTACCCATGTATAAGGATCATGATAGTCATGTGAAGTTGTATAATCATTACAACCAGTGCAATAGTGATCTTCGTAACTATGATAATGTCTACGATAGTATTTCACATAATCTGCTGATGTGTAAGGGCATTGATCACCTCTATGTTGGTATAAACCATATGCACCCCATTTTGATTTAACTACTACTTGATTGGAATTGCCACATATTCCATTTGATGATATCGAAGAATCATAACTAACTACAATTCCAGAGTGTAAATTTGTATCATCAGCATAATTATTTGGAGTTCCATTATCATCAAAATAACAAATAATATCTCCTTGCATTGGAGTAGAAACTTCTAAATAACTATTATCTGCATAGTACGGGCTTGGATCATTCATCCAATATGTATTTGAACTGCTTTGTGAATACCATGCATATGAATGACAATTATATTTTGCTGTAGCATTACCAAGCCGTATGGCATTAGGATATTGTGAGGCAGCAATAGAATTAAAGTCTGATACTAAGTCATCGGAAATATCATTTAAGACTCTATACACTTCTACATTCGTTCTATTTGGGGTAGTTATTGTTGAAAGTTGCACTGAAATATGTTCGCCACCAATAATAAAATACCCATCTGCATTAGAAGAACTAAGTGGCACAATACTATTTTGCTTATGGCTAGGAATGTATTCCGCAATACTTGAAAAACATGAACGATCTATGCTCTGCGCTTGAGTTTTAAGAGCAGTTTTATTGCCAACTAAACTTAAGGTCAAAATAAGACTTAAAAATAATATTTTCTTTTTCATTCTTATCATCTTGTTTATTTGTTTTTTATCCAGTCTAATATTTCAAAGTAGTCAATTGCATTTTCATTTGTATATTTGACGATTCTATCACTTATATAATAATAAAGGATACCTTCTTGTGAGATTAAATACGATACACAAATCGTGTCGTCCAATTCTTTTGAATAGGCAGTTACCCCTAAATTAATACTATCACAAATGATGTGAGAATCTAATTCTGATGATTTTACTTCACCAATAAATTTAATTCTATCATTGATTATGAATGTAAGGACATTTTGAATTTCCTTTTCATCAAAGAGGAGGATTATTTTACTTGAAAATGTGTTTTCTAATAAAGATAAAGAAACAATTTCATATATATCGGCATGAGAATCGAATATATTCATTTCTTTAACACAATCAATCAATAAATTATCTTGAGAATCTTGATTTGAATTTGCATTGCTTTCTGAGCAACTATTAGTAAACATACTCAAGAGAATCACACCTAACATTAAAAACAATTTTGTAAATTTCCTTTTTAGCATTATGATTTCCTCCTTATTTCATTATATGCTTTTATAAGCAAAAAACTCCCTTTTTTACTGAACTGATGTCTGTCAAGTAGACAGATAATAAAAATAAAAATTTATGCCAATAATGCTTGGTTTCGATATTCCATCGGAGCCAGGCATTTTAATTTGGCTTGTAATCGTTTATTATTGTAAAATTTTATATATTCTTCAATGGCTTCTTTTAAAGCTTCTATTGTGTAAAATTTATTTAAATAATACATCTCTGATTTCAACGTTCCCCAAAAAGCTTCCATAGGTCCATTATCAATACATTTACCTACTCGTGACATGCTTTGAATCATTCCTTGTTTATCTAATTTAAATTTAAATACTTTAGAAGTATATTGGAATCCTCTATCACTATAGAATATTGGTTTAGCTTTTGGATATAGTTTAGTTGCCTCATTAAATGTATCAAATACTAGTTTATTATCATTTTTAGTTGATAACTTATATGTGATGATAAATTTATCAAATAAATCAATTATTGCACTTAGATATAATTTTTGCTTTTGTCCAACAATTTTAAATTCAGTTACATCAGTCAACCATTTTTGATTAGGTGCTAATGCTTTAAAATCTCTATTCAAAATATTTTCTCCTATTTGTTCAGGTTTTGTCTTTACATAGTTATATCTCTTACGTCTAATATTAGCTTTTATATTAAGTTTTATCATTAATCGTCTAATATATTTTATTGAATAATTATTCTGGTTGAAATGATTTATAAATAATGCCATTCTTCTATAACCTAATATGTGGTTATAAGTATTATCGTATTCTTCAATTAATCCTGATAATTCTTGATCTTGAATTTCTTTTTTTGGAACCACTCTATTCTTCCATTTATAATAAGAACTACGATTTACCCCTAATATTTCACATATAATTTTAATGTTATATCCAGAATTAAAGAAATACTCAACTGTTTTGTAATATTCTTCTAATCTTACTTTTGAGTGTGGGTTCGTTTTGGTAAACGATGCTTTTTTTTTAATACTTCGTTTTCTATTCTTAATCTTTCATTTTCAAGACGTAGTTTTTCAATTTCTATATCTTTTAGTTCATCAACTGTTTTAGGCTCTATTAAGTATTTTGGCTTTGGACCTTTCTTTTGAAGTCTTAAAGATTCATAACCATTTGTGTTCACTAACTTAACCCATGAATATACTCTAGCGTATGGAACATTATATTTATCTGCAGTTGCTTTATAATTTTTATCATGTGATATACAATAATTAACTATTTCAATTCGTTCTTCATATGCTACTTTTCTTGCTTTCATAGTATACACCTCATGGTTTGGTAAATAATCTTTTATTTCTTTACCACTATTATACAATAAAACCCATTTTCTAAGAGTAGATTCACTATGTATTTTGTATTTATTAATCAAATCTTTCAACGATCCCAATCCATTTAAATACTCATTAACCACTTGCAATTTTAATTCTTTTGTATATTGCTTATTATGAGTTTTTTCATTAAAAACTGATTCCCCGATTGAATGATAAAAACCCAACCATAATCTAAATGCTTTTTTCGAACATTGTAATTCATTAGTTATTTGATTCACACTTTTTTTACCATCTAAATATTCTTGTATTGCTTGTATTTTTATCTCTTTTGTATATTTTGGTTTTCTTCCCATAATAAAAATGCCTCCAAGTAAATAGTGAATAATTTTATTTTTATTCACTGTCTACTTTAGAGACATCATATCATACCTAAAGAGAGTTTTGTTATCTTTATTCTACCGCCTTAGGTAATTGTTACAACTATCTAGGTTTCTTTTACTTACAAATATATTCTATCATAAAATATTTTTGTACACAACCAATATGATAATCTTTATTATTTTACAATTAAACTCAATATTGTTATCAATGATGCTATATCACCTAATGAACCTAAAATCCATTCAATATTCCCATAAGTTATCGCCTCTTTATTATTTTTTAATAATAAATCGCATTTTCATGAAGTTAGATAATACAATTTTATTTTATGAATATTCACCCAACTTTTTATACTTTGTAAAATTTAGTTATATGTTATCCCAAAACTTGATAAATTTCTATTAATATAATAATTTTTTTAAAGCCCAATTCCCATTGGACTCTTATATTGATTGTTCTAAAGTTATACCACCTTTTAAAATAATTTGAAGTGTTTTATTTGGCATAACTCTAACTCTTTCTATTAATGCTCTTATCATTATTTCATCATATTGTAGAGGTTGTTCTTTATAATTAAGGAATATTTTCTTGATTCGTTCTACTTCGATATTTACAAATTCTTTTGCTGTTATTTTGGATTTTTCAAATTCCAATTGTTCACGTAAAGTTTTGATTTGATCTGTAAGTTTTTTATTTCACTATTATATTTTGATTTATTACCTTTCGTGTTTATTATTGAATTAATAGTAACATCTCTTAAGTTTTTTAATCCAGTTATTTGATGCTGAATCACATAAATATCTGTATTTGCATCTTTTCCTGTAATAAACGGATTCTAAGTTAGGCATCATAATTGCAATGAACTCATCTTGATGTTCAATAACCTGTCTAATTGCTTTACAAATCGATTGTTATAATTCTTCTTCTTTAAGTATTATAGATTTATTGCAATATTTTTTCCCATACTCTAGAACAATTAAAAAGTGTATAGATTCTTTCGTTATTAATATATTTATTTTTAGTTATTCTTTGATTTACTTGAAAAAATGATGTAAATATCTATGTTGCACATTATTCAACAAGCAAAAAAAGGTGTTGCGGTTGATGCAACACCTTTAAAATACATAATCAATGTGTAAAAAAGTGGTATTAGAAATTATAAAAATTAAAGTTTTTACCTCCATTTATCCCTCATTATCTTTTGTCGACAATATAAACAATGATTTATATGTTGCAAAATCCATTAAAATCAGGGCAGGATAAGGAAAATGCAACAAATCGCATTTTCGATTCTCTAACAAATGGGAAACCCATTTTTTCTTTTTAAAAAGATTTTAAGTATTTTCATTTTATTTATGAATGATTCCTATAATATTCATTAAATTTAGACTTTTATCACAATACATACTCAACGATGAACAAAAATAAAGCAACTATAATAATTTATAATTTTATGTTTTTGTTATTCAAAAATGATTGTAGCAATATTGTTTCTGCGATTACAATTCGTCTTAGTTTTTAATAATGTGTAGAACTCTTCGCTATGATATTCATATTTATACTTTGTTTTGTTTTCAACAAAACCCATTTTTTCTCTAAAAATATTTATCCATTCTGCATCATTAATATTAGATAAAGAAATTAATATTTTTTCGATTATTACTATGTCATCACTTTTTTTAATCACTAATTTCTTGCAATTTTCGGTTAAGCAATCCATATTTTGCACCGAGGTAGTAAATGAAATAATATCTTCTTTATACAAAATTTGTTCTAATTCAACATCAGTGATTAGACTAAGAATAATACTAAATAATTTATTATTAATTCCCTTTAAAACAAAATACATTTGTGTAATCTCATCACAATTTAATTTAATTTGTTCATTTAAAATGTCATTATAAATCTCATTTTCAAATTGCACACAATATTTCTTTAAATAATTTTTTCTATCAAAAAAGTTTTTAAAATCTTCCATATCATATGAGATTAAAAAATTGTCTAAAAGTAATTCTATGTTTTTGTTTTCAGTAATCTTTGAAATATTAGTATATCCTTTACCTATATAATTAATAAATAAACTTATATCAACTTTATTAAAGAAATAATTTCTGAATTCTTCATTTTCTTTTAATACATTTTCATTTATTCCAATATTTGCGCAATTTTCTTCAATATAATTTTTTATCAATTTATCATCAGTGGTTTTATAAATTTCAAGTATTTCCTTTAAAGAAAGAATGATTTGTTTTTTCTGCAATAATAATTCAATAATCGCTTTATCCAATTTAGAATTATATTTTATTATCTCACTCTCTTTTTTTACAATTTCTTTTTTTAATTCTATATCAACTTTATCATTACTTAATAAGTTAGTTAAATTTTTACATGACAAATGTCCAATAGATAAGTTATCATAAATAATTTTTAAATATAAATCTAATTTACTATTAATTCTTTTCTTAAATGAGTTATCAGGTAATTCGCAAATTATATCATAATTTTTATAATATATATCCTCATCATTTTTCTTATAATAATATTTTAAAATATTTACTAAATTGTTTAAATTGAAATCATATAAATTATTTTCTATTATATAGTCAGCATTTTCATTACTTGTCATTTCACCTACATCATTTAAGTTAAAATTAATCTCTTTGTGTAAATCAATTATTCTAATTGTTTTAGAAGTTAACTTCTGGCAAAAACTATTAGAAATGTTTATTTGCTTTCTTATATTACCATTTGAATTTAATTCTCGTAAATCATTCAGATCGATTTTTTCACTATTAATTATGATAAAAAGTATTTCTTCTTTTTTCTCGTCTAAAATTGCATTGCTAGTATAAATCAAATCCCAAATATATGGAATGTCTTTACACAGTGTAATTATAATATTCTGATATTCAACATTAGAATTAATTATTTCTTCTAAAATATTCTTAATATCATATTGTTTATTCTTTATTGTAGATATAAAGATGTTAAATTTTTCTAAATATAGTTCCTTATCATTAATTAACTCGTTAATTATAAAATAATTAAAAATATTATTAAACCTAAATTTATTTTTATCTAAACTTAAAATTACTTTATTAACTGAATCAATTCTTTCAAATAAATCAATTTTATCTCTACGATTAATTTTCTTAATTATTTCTTTATCATTAGAAGTCATAAAAGTGCTAGAATGATCAGAAAGATAGTCCATATGAGTTTCATCTATATAACCATTAACAAGAACTAATTTAATGTATTTTTCTCCAAAATTTAAATCATCTAATTCAATAGAAAATTCATTATACAATTCTACAAAACTCATACTATTTATTTGATATATTTTATTATTTATTTGGTTTCTTCGCAATTGAATTTCAGTTTTTTTATCCTTCATTTTTTCTTTAATTATTTGTTCTCTTTTGCTAAAATAATTTTTTTCTTTATAATACTTTTCTTCTATATTATTAATATTTAAACTTCCATTTTGGGAATGAGAATAATAATAATCTCTTGTAGTATATGTAAAATTCAATGTTTGGACGCCTATATAAGTAGTTAAATTATAATTAATATTAGAGTATTGAGAATATTCTTTACAAACTAATCCATGAAAAATATATTTTAAATCACTTAAATTGTCTAAATATTCTTTATCAATTTTTGATATTTCATCCTCAGATTCTTTAATTTTCTTACTATATTGTAAAAGTAAATTATGAATAATTTGTTTTTTTTCTATATTTAATAGATTATAAATTTGAGAATCTCCATCTTGCTTTTGCAAGCGTTCATATTCTAATGGCATTATATTTTTTAATACCATTAAACTAAATAACTTATCCATTTTCTCTTCATTTAAATCAATTTTTAAAATTGATAAATGAATAATAAAATCACTAACAATATTATTTAGTACCCTTCTACTAGTAATATAATCAGATATATCAATAACTAATTGTGAACTTAATGGCATACATCCTATTTTTTCATTTAACATAGCCTGCAATTCATCCTTTACGTTTTCAGTAGTTAAGGAAGGAATTACTGGTAAAATAAATTCAAAAAATTTACTTCTTTCTTCTTCGTTCTTAAACATAGAATCTTTTACAGCATATATAAATGTAATTTTACCATGTTTTGATAATATTTTATCATTTTTATTTAATAGAGTATTCAATTCCTTTAATTTAGAAAAAATTTCTAAATTGTTAAATCTATCTAAATCTTCGATAATTAAAATATTAAAATCATTTTTTTGAAAAAAATAAATTATTTCATCTAAATATTGGTTAAAAACGGAAATGAATTCATCTTCATTTTTTTCAAAATTTAAATTTCCAATTTGCATAGCTTTTAAATATTTATTTTTTATAATATTAAAAATTAAAAAGCCCAAACTAATTAGCATTACAATTAATACAAATCCTAGAATTCCCCATTTCCACCAAGAATTATAAGAAATTTTCAAAATATTATCAAAAAATTGGCAACCTAAAAAAGAAGTTGTAACAAATAATATTAGAATTAAAAAAGTTATCAAAACATTTTGCTTAGTTTTATCTTTTAATGTTTTAAATCTAGAATATGGCGTGTTCTTATTATCATTTTTATAAAATAATTGTTGCAATATACTTTTTTCTATTTTTTGTTCATTATTAGAATCAAAATTTTCTGCTCTATCGCTTACCACATTCTTTATTATTGAACCATAATCAGCTAAAGAAACTGATATAACTCTATTTTTAAAGTTTTCATCTTCTTTTGTTCTCAAATCAATATATGTTTTTAATAAAGAACTTTTCCCCGCACCATATGGAGCCACTATTCCTATATTCATAATACTTGAATCTTCAATTTTTTTCTGCAAAATATTGGCATAATCTATATATTCTTTATAAAATTTTGGTTCATTACTCGGTAATTCTATAGTTTTTAAATCAATATTTTTTTTGCCCATTTTATAAACTCCTTTTTATATGTAAACACTTTAAAATCATGATATTTTATTAAAAATATTTTACCATATATTTACAAAAAATGATATTTATTTACAAGAATATATATAAAATTATATCGATTCGCAAGTATCTTTTCTTTTTTTATTATCTTTTTATCTACTTTTTTTCTTAACTTTATTTTATATAACAACTGCTATTAACTAGCAGTGTTGTGCGAAAACTATCCCATCGCATTTTTCATCTCCCACCTTTTTATAGATGCCACCATTTTATAAAACATAAATTACCAATGACTGTTGACTATAAAAAACTTTTTTAAATTTTTTTGATTTTCATGCATTTCCCCCTTTATTAATTACAACTGAAAATCAAATTTGTTTTTATTGTAGTCTAAAGTGTGACGAGAATTCTTTACTACTTTTACTAGATAGTACCATGTTGACTACCTCTGCACTCCCGAAGGTAAATGCAAAATGTGCGCTATCTTCTTCAAAATATATATCCTCATCTATATTTAAAGTTATTTTTCCACTATAGCAATGACCTGTACCTTCTCTATATTCTAAATCATTCAATGTTGCCAGTTCATATTGTTCTGTTTCAACGGAATACAAGTATAACTCTATAAATATATATCTTTTTTCTTCATTAAAATAAGTTGATGCATCTATAAACACATTTTCACCATTTGCTTCTTCATATTCTTCTTTTGTTATCTCTTTTATAGTAAATTTAGCGTCACTAAATACTTCTGTATTTTCTTCATCATATGAAGCATATGTTCCTTCTAAAATAGGTTCCATATTTGGTATACCACCTATACCAAATATAAATATACATCCACTACACAATAACATAATCATTAAACTAAATAAAATACAAATTTTTTTCATGTACTCCTCCTTAAAACTGTTTCTATTTTCATCTAAAATAAATGCTTTACTTATTTTTACTGAAAGGTTATTAAAATACATAAAACTGTCTTACTTTTTAGTGTCTTAAATCTTTGAAAACTTAAAATCTACTTCTTTGATTTCATTATATCATTCATCCTTATATTTCGCAATTGATTGAATAAGAAAGTATATCAATCTATCCATTTTGTGAGTTCAAATCCCGTCTTTTTTGTTTTTTATAAAAAAATAGCCCTAAAATTGTATCTTATTTTTCATAAAATTTTAAATTTTAAGATATTAAAAAAGTCCTAAATTACTTTCGTTTTTTAGGACTTTTAAGGCTGAAAGCCTTTTCGTATGCTTTAGATGGTGCGGCTAATGAGACTTGAACTCATATGGCAATGCCATACGCCCCTCAAACGTACGCGTCTACCAATTCCGCCATAACCGCATCAAAATAGGATTTAATATCCTATTATTATTATAACATATGCCTATTCATTTATTGTAGTTTATTTTTCTTTTTCTTCGTGAAGAGGTAAATAATGATGAAAAGCAACATTATGTTCGTTTAAAACTACTTGTTCATTCCAGTAGGAAATGGCTGCTTGATAAAACATTTCCGTATTTTCTGCAACTGTTTTTTTCGAATCAGGATAAATCACTTTCGATATAGTCAAATTCATTCTTGGTTTCATTCCTTTAAAAAACTTTGGTTTTCGAAAAGTTTCAGCTCCGATAACAATTGGTTGATTGAGCATTGCTGGATATTTAAAAGATGCTTTTGAAAAAGGACGCATTTTATTATAATAAGGCCATATCGTTGCTTCTGGATAAATCGATATTACCGATCCTTTTTTGACATATACTTCCATTGCTTTATAATAATTACGATAATTCAATTTGCTATTTGGTAAAGGTAATACACCTAGCATTTCAACTAAAAAACGTATGAAAGGAATTCGAACTGGATCAGCATTCGATACAATATAAGTTCGTCGTGGAACGCCAATAAACACATGCGAAATAAAAGCATCATAATAATGGCAATGATTACAATAAAAGAAAAAACCTTGTTTCCTTTTAAGTTGTTTTATATTCTTTTTTCCATAAACCTTTATTCCAATATAAAATTTACTCATTATATATAAAATAGGAAAAGCTAAAAATAATACAAAATAAAACTAAAAAATCGAAAGAAAATATTTTTATGAATATATTTATAATTATCCGGTAAAGGTTGATGATTAACACCTATTCCACCAAAATCATCTTTTTGATCTTCATGATAATAAAAAGTCTTTTTCTTTGCCATTTTTTAAAGTAAATTCCTTTCCTTTAATTCATTCATGATGATATCGGCAATTTGTGATGCTCCATTTTGATTTTTATTAATACTCTTTTTTATATTTTTACGTAATTCATCTAAGAAATCAGGATGTTCATATAAATAAGTTACATGTTTATTTATTTTCGAAATATGATAACAAGTAATTCCACATTTTAAAGTATCCACAAAAAGTTTTGCCGTAGCTTTTTCAATATTATGTGCATAATAATCGACAATAACTGGTGTTCCCATAAACAATGAATCTAAGACAGCATTAGGACCTGACTTAGTAATGAAAACATCACTAGCACCATAATATTCATACGCCAAAGGAGTAAACTTTAAATTTACAAAATGAATATTAGAAGAAATTTTGTTTCTTTTTTTCTCAAAATACTGATAAACCTTTTCATTTTTCCCTGCTAGCATAATGATTGTGACAGGAAATTTAAGTTTTAGTAATTCATTACATACTTTTTTAGCTTTTCCTGAAGCATAAGCTCCATCTGCAATCATAATGGTAAACTTATCTTTTGGTAAATCGTATTTTAAACGATACTCTTCTTTACTTCCATTCGCATTAGCTACTTCTTCTCGAGCTGTAAAAAAGACCCTTCTAATTTTCTCATAAGCAAATTGTCTTTTCTTAATTGCTTCATCACAAGCAGCAAGATTATTGTTGATAAATAAATCCGAACGATTATCCCACCAAACATGAACATTATTATCTGGATTGTAAGTTATAACCGTTAAATTAGGCATATAACGCTTTTTTAATTCAATCGCTGCAAAAGTGATAAAATAATGCGTTGAAATGATAACATCTGGTTGATAAGCTAACAACGCTTGAACGGTGGCATCTGTATATTTTTTAAATACTGTTCGATGAATAAACCGCATAAAATGTTGCTTTCCTGCAATTTCCAAAAACCAAAAAACACCAACACCAAAAGCCTTATGGCGATTAGTTTCTTTGGTACAATTCGATAAAAACACTTCAAAATCAGCTGTATCTTTATTACCTTGATCCATTACATAAGATTCAATAATTTCTAACTGATCACTATATTTTTCTTTTAATCCTTCCGAAATGGCTTTCATCGACATAATATGTCCCATTCCTGACTCAATGTAAGTTAATAATATCCTTGGTTTTTCCATAAACTTTCCTCAATCATATTTCCATAAATAAATTATATCACATAATCGAAAATTTGATTAAATAAAATAAAAACTCTTATTTTCAAAAAAACATCTAAAATAAAAACTTTTTACAGATTTATGGTTACTTAATGTTTCATTTTAAAAGAACCAAGTACTTATAAATTCTTATTACACTTGGTTCTTTCTTTATTTAATATATTCTTTTAGTGTTGCTTTAAATAAGGCTATATCTTCTATCGTAGGTATATAAGAGGAATGATCAAAGTTATTTTCTAAACCTAAAAATGAATATTTATTCTTTCCTTCAGGATGATAAAATATTAAATCGATTCCTTCAATATTTTTTAAAGATTTTGCAAGTTGCAATAAAAAATTTGCATGTTCTTGATTACAATTTATACCATGAAGTAAAATACAACGAAGTCTTATTTTAAAATTTAATTGATCTGCTTTTTTTAAATTCGATAAAATGATTTGATTATCTACTCCTGTATTATTCAAATGTCTTTCTTTTTGACAATCTTTAACATCCCATAAAAAGGTATCTACATAATTGACAAATTGCAATAAATAATGTTCAGGAAAATAACCACAAGTTTCCATCGCTACATTCATTTTATACTCTTTTGCTTTTTTTAATAGTTCTAGTAAACCATCGATTTGCATTGTGGGTTCGCCACCCGATAACGTAATTCCTCCATCATCACCATAAAAAGAATAATCTTTTAAAGCCACTTGAATAATTTCATCAATAGTCATTTTTTTATTTGTCAGTTCCAAAGCATTCGCTGGACAGGAAAAAACACACTGATTGCAAGAATTGCATTTTTTATAATCAACAAAGTGATTTCCTTCACTAAATTGATGGACATGACAAGAATAAGTTGCGCAAGATTGACAATTCATACATTTATTGGGATAAAATAAAAGTTGTGACTCTATTTTTTTCCCTTCAGGATTATGACACCATTTACAATTCAACGGGCAACCACTTAAAAATATAACCGTTCTTAATCCTTTACCATCTTGATGACAAAAACGTTGAATATTAAATACACTTAATTCTTTCATTTTTCATTCATTCTCTCGATAATCATATCTTGCCATTGTTTATCTAAAGTGATAAAACGTGCATTCCATCCGGATACTCTTACCGATAAAGTTTGGTAATTTTCCGGATGAAGTTGAGCCTCTTTTAATAATGACTCATCAGCAATATCCAGTTGCATAAAATAACCTTGCAAGTTTACAAAACCTTTCATTAAAGAAACAATCACTTCAAGACCATTTTCGTGATCAATAGTAGTAGGAAGTAAAGCAACATCTAAAGCAGCACCTGTAACCATCTTTTTTAAATCAGCTTTACAATAAGAGCGAATAATGGCTGTAGCACCTTGTGTATCCGTTCCTGGCGTTGGAGAACAATTTCCTGAAAGTATCGTTCCTTCTTTTTGTCCACTAGCTGTACAAAGACGATCTTCTTTCCATTGAATTTGTCTGCCAAAAGTACTAACACCTGGTGGAAATAAAATAGGACATCTTCCATCTAATTGCTTACATAACAAAGCAAAATCATCTAAAATTTGTTTCATGATAAAATCCACTTCATCATTATCATTGCCATAATATTCATACTTATTTAAAACATATTTTCTTAAAGCTTCGTTACCCTCCCAATTTTTATTTAAAATCTTCATGAACTGGTCGAATGTTACTTTTTTTTCTATAAACACAAGTTTTGAAATGGCATATAAACTATTTGCTACATCTGCAAGACCTCCAATATGAGGGGATACTACATGATAGCGACATCCTCCTTCATAATATGAAAGTCCTCTTTCAATACAATCATTTTCAAATAAAGAAATGACACTACAAGGATTATTTACTTTGTAGGTTTTACCATCTTTTTCAAAGAGTTCCATTTTAATTTTAAAAATATTTTCTAATTCATTTTTTAAATCGAAAACAAATTGTTGATACAAATCTTCATAGGAAGAATAAATAACATTTTGATAGGAATTCAATGTAGACTTTTGAAAAATAGCAAGAGCATCAATAGAAACATAGGAAAAATTCGTTTTACCCGGAATTTGTACTTCCCAACAACCATCATTGGCAAATAAAACTGCTTCATCATAAGAATATCCATATTCCGTTAAAGAATTCAATATTAAATCTTCATTATAAAGTGCTATAATTCCTCCGCCATAACGAATGACTTGAGCAATTTTAAGAAGTAATTTTTCATTTGTATTTTTATTAATTCTGACGGTAATCGGAAAATCACCAATCCCCAATTCTTCTATAATTTCTAAAACAAGATAAGTAACATCATTGGTACAATCTTTACCCGTTTCATCGATTCCAGATAAAACGATATTTTGATAATGTTGCGCATCTCCACTACCATAATTTCCTCCACAAATCCATTCACATCCCTTAATAAAGAAATGAGCCAAAATTTCTTTTGCTTCTTTAAGCGTAATTTTCTTTTCTTGAAGATCTTTTTGCAAATATGGATTTAGTAAAACGTCAATTCTACCTATTCCAGGCCAGTTTCCACAAAGACGTAAAAAAGCAAAAGTAAACCAAACGCTTTGTACAGCTTCATAAAAATTCGTCGCCGGATATTTTGGTACTTGAAGTAAATTCTGATAATTATTTTTGTAAAGTGGATAATCTTTTAAAGCGTTTAAATAACGTTGATGAAATATAGAAAAAGAATGAAGGGTGGATAATAGGCTTTTATAAAACTCATTTTTAGAAGCATCTTGATTTTGAAACATTGCTTCCTTAACTTTCTTTTGATAACCTTCATAACCTATTTTTAAAATCGTTTCGAAATCTGTCGTTAAATGGCTGACACCATAAAATAATAAACGATTTTGAAATTTGGCAGGAACACGATGTTTTATAGCTGCTCCTAAAGTAGCCGCTCCACTTATTTTTTCGTTTTCACATATACGTAATGGAGCACAAGTAACAATTTTTAAAATCGCTTCATCATATTGTTTTAAAGGACTTAGCGATGAAAAATTTTGGATATCATCCAATGAAACGGCATCTTGTTTTAAAGTGTCTTTTCCATATTTATAATGTAATGAATCATAAGCAAATTTTCTCGTGCTTTCTGATAAACTTATTGGCCTTTTATGCTTAGAACTTGTAAAAAAATCCATATTTTATTTCTCCTTTTTTTTCATTATAATCAAGAGATAAAAAGAAATCTATATTTACAGGAAATTTCCTATCATTTTTCCATTTACTCGTAATTTGCTGAACACTTTAAATCTTATTATCCTCTATAAAAAAATCATTCATCAAATTCATTTTTGTGATTTAAGAAAAATTGATAATATACTTTTACATTTTCTAATTCTGTCCATCTTCTTATTGAAACAGGTTCACTATCTAAATCATAAATAGTGGCTCCTCCTATGGATAATAAAAATGGCGAATGTGTCGAAATAATAAATTGACAATTGAAAAAACGCATGGAATCTTCAATAAATTTTTTTAGCTTTAATATATTGGAAGCTGACAGACTATTTTCGGGTTCATCTAAAATATAAATTCCGTTTTCTTTTATAGCTCTTTCCCAATACAATAATGCAGTCTCTCCATTTGAATGGCTAATAATATTATTATTGCCTATTCTATCTCTTGTAAATTTAGACATTGTTTGACTATTAGCTGCAACTTTATTTTTTAATTCATCATAATGATTATAAAAATCAGAAGATGAATTATACTTGTATTTAAGATATTCTTCACAGATTTCTTCTTTTTTTCTGTTAATATGTGAGTTGATTGCTTCTACATCTAATAAATAATCAAAAACATCATCGCTCGAAACAACTTTTATTTCTTCTAAACTTTCTGTGTTTACAATATTACAGGAACAAGAAGCAACATAATCATCAAAATATTTTCCTTTGTTCATACTTTTTCTTGCTTCTGCTCCTATTTTTTTGCCAATAATGTGTAATAAAGTGGTTTTACCACTACCATTTTCACCATAAAAGAGAGTTATTGGCGAAAAAGTAATGTTTCGAAACGATTTAGTAGTAAAAATATTACAAGGATAAACATTGTTATATATTCTTCTTTTTTCATTTAATATTAGATTATATTCCATATCTTCCGTTAATAACACAAATTCTTTTAAATATAACATAAATTTCCCTCTCATCATTTTATCAAATTATTCACTAAATTCTTATTTTAATCTGTTCCTATTTATATTTTTTTATTAGCACCCGTTTCAAAATGGTATTTCACTATTCCCAAATCAACTTTACAATAAATACCCACTCCGGCTTTTATCTTCACTTCATCTTTTTCATAAATAAATTTAAACTTTTGTTGATTCATAGCGGTTGGTGCTAATAATGCTAATTCAACACCTTTTTTAAACCAATCTGGTGTATCATTTGAAATATTACTTACTTGTTCAATGGATTTTATTTTGTGAGAAACTCCTTGAGTTTTACCATAACCTAGTGCGATAACAGCTGTTAGTTTCTCGCCTTCATCGATAACAAATGCTGAGGGTATTTTCTTATACGTCATTGCTACCCAACAACTATTTAATCCTAATTGCTGTGCTTTTAAAACAATTCTTTCCCCATAGTAACCACATAACTCATCCAGTTTTTTTGTTTTCTTACCTACTAAAACGATATAGTTTTTTACTCCCGTGAATTTTCCATAATGCGCCATAAAACTATCGAATGCTTTTCGCTCATTAACGACGAATTGAATATGTAATCCACTTTCTAAATTACATTTATCTATTTCACTATTAATTTCATCTAAAACCCTATCTTCAATCGGCTTTTCTAAATATTGGCGAACACTATGTCTTGCTTTAATTGCTTCAATTTTATTCATCTGAATATCTCCATTTCTATTAACAAGTTTCCATTTTTTATATACTATAATTTATTTTATCGTTAAAATCTTTAAAATTCATCTACTATTATTTAATCTTTTTTTTGCCATTTTTCTTATATCCTCATTACAATCATATTGCATTTCATTTATAATTTCATAAGATAACATACCGAATTTTGCTAATAATTCAACAATTTCTTTTCTACAATAAGAGCAATAATTGTGTTCATAATAATCAATTAATAAATGCTTTATTCTTTCGTCTGTTCCTTTACAATGAAAATACTTAATAATATGTGAAACATATAAATGTGATTTGTAATCTCGAAATTGAAATTTTACCGATTGAAAGTATTGATAAAGAAAATCATCATCTTCTTTTTTATGATTAACAATTAACAATTCAATGCCTTGTTCTTTAAATAAAGGATCTTCTATTAGTGGATATGCAATTGTTCTTAACTTTTTACTTTTATGTCTTGCAAAAAAATCTAATACGATCCCTTTATGTTGATTATCAAATTTATCGATTAAAGCGAATAATAATTCTATATTATCATTGAATAATTGATTTGAAACATTTAACCTTTTAAGCATTGCTATACTTCTTTCTTTATCTTTAATTTCTAGTAAATATTTTAAAAGTTCGTTTTGATATATCTTATTGATATTCATCACTAATAAAGGTAAATCGGATATTTCAGATTGTCGAATATCTTCCATATTAATATTATCTTTCATTTTTAATGGAATCATATTGTTGTTAGAATCAAAATCGAATTCAGGAAAGTATAACTTTAGTTTATTTATAAAATGTTTGTCAATGTTATAAATCATGGATTGAATATACCATACATTTGTCACATCAAAAGATGGATGTTTTAATTTATAGGCATAAATATCGTCCATGATTTTATCTACTCTTTTATTACCGTATAAATCAGCGAAAATAAATAAAAGATTACAAAGTTTTTCATAATCACTTGAGGCAAATCTTTTCTTACTGAATAATAAGCAATATTGCCTTTCCAATGCATTTTTGCTTTTTTTACTACCATCATAAGCAAATTGACTTAAAAGATTGGTTAAGTGATTAAATCGTCTTATGCAAATATTCTTTTTACTTTCTATTTTTTCTATAATTTTATTTTCAAAAAAATCTTTATCTTGAAAATTTAAAATTAAATCGTATACGTACCAACTTTTCGTTCCTTCGAAAAAAGTATCATATGAAATAGAATTCAATGCACCATATAAAACATCTTTTTTAAATTTATCTTTATCATTCGAATTCATTATTTCAATATGACATTTTCCTAAACCGCGCAACATATTTTGTTTAAATGACATTTTCATCGCTCCTTTATCATAATTTAACTTTTTTCAATTGTTAGATGATTATCCATTTTTTCTATTCATTTCATATTAATAAATATTGTATCACACAATGGATTGAAATTTAAATCGATGATTATAAAATAAAAAGAGTTCGATGTTACTCAAACTCCTTGTTATTTTTCTGATATTCTAGACCCCATTTTTTCATTGAATCGATTACTGGCGATAATGATAAACCAAATTTTGTTAAAGAATATTCAACTTTTGGTGGTACTACAGGATATACCTCTCGATGAACTAATCCATCTTCTTCCATTTCTCTTAATTGTTGTGTTAACATTTTTTGAGTAATCGGAGATAAAGATTTCTTTAACTCACTAAATCTTTTCGTTCCATTCATTAAATCTCTAATAATTAATACTTTCCATTTATCAGCAATGAAATTTAAACAAGTTTGTACAGGACAAGCATGAATTTTACTATCCATTATGAGCACCTCCATGGTATTATTTTTTTATAGTATACCATAAGTTACTCCATTCAACTACTTCGAAACGACACTAATTCTTTCTTTATTGAATTTTCCACTTTCAATTACATCCACTAAAGCGATAGCATAATCAGCGTAAGAGATATTACTTTCGCCCTTATGATTGAAAATTAGTTCTTCGCCGCCAAGTTTATAATAACCTGTTCTTTCACCATCTGCAATGAAATCGCATGCTGGTGAAATATATGTCCAATTTAAATCTGTTGTATTTCTTAAAGTTTTTAATCCTTTACCATGCGCAGCAGATAAAGGTTTCCAATCATCAGGGAAATCTTTTCCCATATCCACTGTAATCGTTTTTTCTTTATTTACAAACAAACTACCAGCACCACCTACGACTATTAATCTTGTTTTTGTCCCTGTTAAAATCTCTGCTAAATAATTCATAACATTCGTGATATTTGGAATGGTTTCAGGTGTCCATCCTCCCACAGCATCCACCACAGCATCAAAACAACATAAATCATCTTTGCTTAAATCGAAAGCATTTTTTTGGATGAAGGTAATTCCTTTCGTAAGATTATTCCCTTCTGCTATACCTGTTACCTCAAAGCCTCTATTTAAAGCTTCTTTAACAACTAATGATCCAACTCTTCCATTTGATCCAACTACTGCTATTTTCATCTTTTTTTCCTCCTTATTGATTGTAATAAAGAATCATCTATGTCATTCTTTAATTACATTTTTATTATAAAAGAGGTGTTTTTTTTCGTAAAGTACGCACTAATTAGTGGTATAGTTACCTTTTAGATACTATTTATTTTAACAATAATGAGATAGGAAATACAATTTATCCTTTTGCTCTTTTGGCTCATATAAGTCAGCTACTAAAGTTATTCCATAACGATTATGAAGTGTTATCTTTCTATGATTAACTTGACTACTTTTAGAAAATACTTTATCCCAGTTTTTTTCTAGTTCTAATTTTTCCATAGTTTAAGTCAATAATAAAAAATAATATGAATTTCAATTAATCAAGAAACTAAATTACGAAAAGTTCCGTAGTAAGCATAGGAAAGGGGTACCCTTTCCGTAAAAAACACTTGTTTCCGTCTATAAATGAAAGAGAGATTTTTGCTTGTTGGGAATATCTCAAACCCACATCAAACTGGAATTTAATTGTTCAAATTTCTATTTCTCCTATCAACAATGAACTGTTCCAAATTCGTTCTATGATTGTATTTTACGGAAGCTACTTTATCCTTTTCTATAATGACTTCATTCATATCAAGACCATTCAATGCAGCTATGGCAATAGCGTAATGTATCACATCCGCTAGTTCATTGCCTAGTTGAGCCCGTAAATCTTCACCGCTAGAAAACTTTCTGCCAACTTTTTTATTCAGGACTTCTGCAACCTCGCCAATTTCTTCTACAAGTTTCATAAATAAACTCTGGTCGACTCCACCATTACTGTAATGG
Organism: uncultured Bacillota bacterium; assembly: GCA_902491575.1. Taxonomy (GTDB): domain Bacteria; phylum Bacillota_I; class Bacilli_A; order RFN20; family CAG-631; genus CAKPXW01. Next base: position 72,362 of record CABUID010000006.1, on the reverse strand, counting down.
TCAAGTAAATATGCTTCCAGTTCTTCTATAGTCATTTTCATAATGAGGATCCCTCCGTAAATTCAAATTTCCCGCTTTGTATCTTTATATTATAGCACCCATATATAGATTTTTCTATTACTTTCCTTATTTGTACGAAGTAGCAGAGCCAGCCCCCCCTCATCAACTGTCAAGATAAACGGGCTTTGCCCGCCGTTGACGAGCGCGCCTACCTCTGCTCATGTAACAAACAAGAGAACGAAAACAACGAGCGCGTTCGCCCTATCATAATATGTTTTTTATTATATCTGCCCATATCGTTTTATAGCATCATAGGAAATCCGGGCACCATTTGGGCGTCAAAGCGTCAACAATCAATGTTGCTTTAAGTGTTGCAATCTGCAAAAAACCAGTATTTTCAAGGGTTTTCACAGTTCAAAACTGTTCAATAGAAAAATTCAAATACTATTTTTTATTTGGTAAATCTTTGCAAGTATCCATAATTATTTCTTTTAAAGATTCTCGGTTATCTATCTCATCGACTAAATACATAGGCTTTGCTGCTGTGTAAGGTATCGCTTCTTTCATATTCAATTTTTTATTGCTCTTAACAATTTTAACAAGTAGCCTATTATCATAAATGCCACCGAATAATACTCCATTATAATAAAGCAAATATTCGCCCATCATAGATTTACAAGTAATATTATCTAATAAACTTAATTGCTCTAACACAAAATCTTTATACTCTTTTTTTGTAGCCATAATAACCTCTCTCTTTTAAATTGGAAGTTGAATTACTCTATATCAAAATTTTCTGTCTTTAAATTACAATAATATCTACCACTTGTAGCAGTAAATTTTAAGACACAATAATCGGGGTCAGTAACTCCTTTTTTATAAAACATTGTATCTCCTGTTTTCCAAATCTTATTTTTAGTTTCTTGGTCAGTGAATACTTCCATATTTCCTTTTAACATAACTCCAGTATATTTAATGAGTCCTTTATGATAAAAGTATATACATGCATTAGAATTTTTTAGATATTGCTTTACTCTCGCAGAGGAAGTATTCGTAGAAAAATAGAACTCTTTTAATCCTTTTCGCTTCCTAGGTTTTAGCATTGCTTTAACATTAGGATAATTCTCATTATCAATAGAACTTATAAAACTAACTTTTTGCTTATCAATAAATTTTTCTATTTTTTTTAAATCCATAAAATTCCAACTCACTTTCAAATTATTATTTTTAGATACACAAAATTAGTTTATCAAAAAAAGACCCTGAATGCAAAAAAATAAACCTACTTTATTTTGTAAAACTATATTTTCTCTTTCATTCCTAAAAAAGGTTTATCGTTAAATTTTTACGTTTTTATAACTTATAAGAATATGACTTATCGCAAACAAAACTGTAAATACAATAAGAGGTATACTTGCAAGCAAGATTCCACTGAATAAAAAAATCACAGAAGGAACAATAGATAAAGACAAAGCTTTGAATAAATTATTTTTGTTCCAGCAGATCATCCAAAAAACAATATAAACAAAACAAAGAGTGCCATTAATAGACAGATAAACGATTAATGCGAAATCAAACCAAAAATTAAAGTAAGTAAATGGAATGTTGAAAATCATGAAAACCATACATCCATATCGTCCTATTTGTTCTATAACTTCAACTAATTTGTTTTGATATTGATTTTGAATATTGTTCTTATTTTTTATGGCAAAAATGATGTTTGGAATCATAACCAATGACATAAAAATCAATCCATAATAATTAAACCATTCCATCTACTATTTCACTTCCTTTTTAAATTAATCTTTTTATTTGATAATTTTCCAATCTTTTTTTGTTCCTATTTTCTCAATAAATCCTTTTTCTATATGTGACACGAACTTGCTTGATACTGTTCTTCTAAAAAATTTTTAGTCCAACAACGATTGTATCCTATGGGATCTTAAATTGAACTTAATCTCAAAAATTAGACCGAGTAAATCAGAAAGAATTGATACTTGAAAATCTACTCAATTTTCATTGTATCAAACCTATATGTTCTTAATAATTTTGATACAAATGCAAACATCTATCGTTTTTTGAAAAAAACTCTATTTTGTTGTTTGAAAATATAAAATGTGCAGTTAGGAAAATTAGAATTTATCCAATTCAAAATATGTATTATTTTAAAAAAATATCTTTATATGCTCTCTCCCAAAGAATAAGCTTGGTTTTTAAATTCTTCAGTAAGAGAATTTGAATCAGTAGTTGAAGTAGCTAGTAAAGTTCCTTTTAATTCCACTCCTTCAAAGCATTCAATCCATCCACTTATCGCTACAATAGTTTTATCTATCGCAGATAGACTATCATCTGCGCAGGCTGCTAATAAATATACTTCTTTAAATTTATTATTTTTATTAAATAATGGATTTAATCTATCTAGAAATGTTTTTAATTGACCACTCATTCCATAATAATAAATGGGAGTGGCAAATACTAAAACATCCGCACTAGAAATTTTATCTAAATATAAGTTTACATCGTCATTTATAACACATTTACCTTTTTTCTGACAGGATAAACAGCCTAAACAAAATTTTAAATTTATATCTTTTAATGAGATATATTCTACATTATTATTAAGCTCTGAACCTTTAACAAATTCTTTTGCCATAATCTCTGAATTACTTCCATTTCTTAAGGAAGATGAAATCACAACTACATTCATCATTTTATTAGCTCCTTTATTATAATGATTTAATAAATATTTCTTTAATTTCTTCTTTCGTTAATAATTTATATCCGCCTTCTAAAACCATAGTAGCATTAACTAAATCATCAATCATCGACTTGCTTGCACCTAATTCTTTAATATTCATTACAAGTTCAAGTTCATTCATCCATGCTTCCATAGCCTTAAGTCCTTCATTTGCCACTTCTTCCTTAGATTTATTCGTTTCGTCTATGTTCCATACATTTTTCGCAAATCTTACAAATTTATCAAGTCCATCTTTCATAATATAACGATAATATGGTAAAGATACTGCAGATAAAGTCATACCATGAGTTGCATTTGTAATAGCTCCAACTGCTTGTCCTAGCATGTGAACCATCCAATCTGTAGACTTGCCTTTTGCAACTAATGTATTTAATGCCCATGTAGCTGTCCACATAATATTGCTTCTTGCTTCATAATCATTAGGATTTTTCTTTGCAATAAGACTTGAATGGATTAAAGAACGCATTAATCCTTCACTAATATAATCACTTGTATTATCATCTTCACCTGAAAAGTACTGTTCACAAATATGATTAAATATATCATATATTCCTGCAACCATTTGATATTCAGGTAAGGTTAATGTATAAATAGGATTTAATATTGCAAATCTTGGCATTACCTCTTCACTTTGGAAGACATGTCCTATTTTCAGTTTTTGTTTTGGATTAGTTATAACTGAACCAGCGTTCATTTCAGAACCTGTACCAACCATTGTAAGTACACATCCAACTGGCACTATTTTACAGGTTGGCTCATCAAACTTAAGAAAGTATTTATCCCATGGATCTTCCTTGCAATTCATTGAAATTGCAACGGCCTTTGCATAATCAATTACTGATCCTCCACCTACTGCAAGTAATAAATCAGCATTTGCTTTTCTTGCGATTTCAATCCCCTCATAAAGCTTCTCAACTGTCGGATTAGGCATAACACCGGCTATTTCCGTTATTTTTTTATTATTTTCTTTTAAAATATGAATTACCTCATCATAGATTCCATTTTTCTTTATAGAGCCTCCTCCATAAATTAGTACAATGCTTTCTCCATAATTCTTTAATTCATCTCTTAAATAGTTAAGTGATTCATCTCCAAAATATAATTTTGTTGGGTTACTATACTTAAAATTTCCTAACATTTACTTTTCCTCCTCATTCATTATTTATTGTTTTTATTACGATATCTTGATTTTCTAAAATATGTTGTAAATTATCTAAATATTTTGAATCAATTTTTCCTAGCATTGTATAGCTCCATGTATTAAAACCATACATAATTGAAATTTGATTTCCATTATATAGAATGATATCTCCTGGCTTTGTATTTATTTTTTTATCATTTCTAGTTAAGTTAAAGCCTAATGGACCAACATATTCAAATCCACCATATTCTTCTAATTTTAATGTTAGACTTTGTTCTTTAATATAATTATAAAGTTCTTTAGCCGAAGGATTATCATCTAAAGTAGCAGTTATGATAACATCACCTAATACGATTTCTATTTTCATATATATATTTTCATCCTTTACATTTAAATCAAGTGATTCAATCCATTCAATAACCTCTTTATCGCTCACGTTTGATGAAAATCTTTTACCATCTAAAACATTAGCGTTGGGTTCAAGCTCCTTAATTTCTGATACACTAGTTTGGATACCACTACTTCCAGAGGTACAAAATGGAATAATCGTATAATCGTTTAAATCAAGACTATCAAAAAATGTATATATTATTTTGGGAAGTTTTCCCCACCAAATAGGATATCCTATAAAAATGGTATCGTAATTTAAAACACTAATACTATTTGCAATTTCGGGTCTAGAATCGGGATTATTTTGTTCTTGATTTGCTCTACAATGATTATTACTATAATTTAAATCTGCACTCGTGTAAGGAATACTCGGTACAATTTCTATTAAATCACAATCTAAATAATCTGAAATAGATGTAGCTATTATTTCAGTATTATTAGTCGCACTAAAATATATTACTGCAGTATTTGAATCTGCTTTTATTTCTTCATTTCCATTTGTACTTAAATCATCTGTCGTAATAGTGTCAGTAATATTTGAATGGTTTGAACAACCAATTAAAAACAAAGAAAGAAAAATTAAAACACATAATATTTTTTTCATAGTTACTCTTCAATAATTAATTTGACATTATTATATAAATCTTCTAAGTCATTAATGAATTTATCAGGTTCACTAATTCTTTCAAATATCATTTTTTCTTTTTGATATAGCTTAGCTAAAACATAATCAGCATGCTCTTTTCCTTTAGTTGTAAGCTTAATATACTTTTCTCTCCTTTTACCTGGAATTGGGAACATCACTATCATTTCCTGTTGTTCTAAATCCTTAATAATAGTATTGATTGTAGTTCTAGGGATAGACCAGCCATCACAAATATCCTTTTGACTATGCTTTTCATCATCGTTTAAAGCATATAACACCCATAATACATTAGGGGATGCAACTTTGCATTTTTTTCCATATTCATCATAAATACCATCTATTCCATATAGAAGCATGCCAAGTTGTTTAAAAAATTGTTTACTATTCATATTTTGCCTCCAATAATCCTATTTCGTATTTTTATTATAATACGATTTAGAATTATTGTCAATGTTGAAAATTCTTTTCTTTAAAGGATTTAAATCTTCAAATGAAAGCTTATTAAAAAGGTCTAACAACATTCCTTCTCGTTCTTTGAATTGACATTCTCTATTAGAAAAAAGAGATGTACTTATTCATGTAAAACATTACAACAAATCGATTATTCCTTGCTTTTCAAAAAAAATTTCAATCATATCCTATCAATTAATTTATTTTTTTCACTTTTTTGTCTCTCATCATTTATCACTTAATATTTAATAAAAAAGTTTATAAATAACTCTTTTTCTGTTTTAAAAAAAATACCTCATTTAATGGACAGACATGTGTCAATAAATGAGGTATATTCAGCTTTAATGTCTAGTTTGTACGAAAAGGACGCCTATGAAAACATCACAAAATAATGCCTATTTAGCAACAAAAAATGCACCCTCTTCGAAAAGATTCATTTCTTTATTACTTTATAGTTTCCTCTACTCTAATCCCACCCTTTAACATGATGATAATCTTTCCATCTTTCATCACACGAATATATTCGACAAGTTTACGAACAATCACATTGTCAAACTTTTGAAAGCGAGAGCCTTTTTCAGATAGTAATTCTTTTAATTTTTCAATCTCATAATTCATCACAATTCTTGATTCCACTTGCGATTTCGTCAATTCTGATTGTTCTTGAAGAACAACAATTTGACTACTTAACTTTGCAATTTCAATATCAAATCTGCCCTTATCTCTTGTAGTCGATAAACGCAGTGAAACTGTTTCATTATATGAAACATTCGTGCAAAAGAGTAATAATCATTAATTATATTTTGTTTTGTGATTTCAAAAAAGGTGCGGCCATTCCTTTTCTAGAATAATAATCTGGTATTTTTTTGCCAACAAATTCATCCCAAATCTCACAAGATGCTTTATCAGCGGTACATTCTATTCTGTTTCCTACATCATGCCATTCAAAGACTTTGTAAACTGCCCTAACAATTCCACCAGTTACAGAGAAAATATAGGGATACTTATCCAAACTAGGTTTTTTGTTTTTCCAGCATCCCCTAGTTGCTTCGTACCTAGCATTATCAGCACCATATTTGATGGTCATCTCATCTAGCCTCCACTTTTGGACTTTGATTATGATATATCCGAAATCAGGTTCTTCATAGATTTTTGCTGAAAATTTTGCCTCTAATTCAGTAGCATTGGTAACACCAAATTCAGCGCCATGCCCACTTTGGATATTCGCTAATCCAGGAAAACAATCAATCAAGGCGGCTTCAACTTCAAATGCCTGCTCCTCCGTCAGATGCCATCTTTGAATTATGTGTATTACTTCAAGACCGACATCTCTGATGTCTCTAATAATTCTTAATTTATTGGGGTCGTTTTCATAGCTATAATCAGTATCTGTTACCCCATCGTAATAATCTATCGCACCAAGCACATGCTGAAAAACCCTGTTTCCAGTTCCCTTTCCTACGTAAAACGTCTGACCATTTCTTGGATCTATTAAACGATAAACATAATAGCCCAACTTTTCTATGGATTCTTTTGAGAACATCATATTATTTTCCTCCAATTTTTCATTTAAATTCTTTAATTACAATCAAATCAATATTCAACAATGGTGTCTTTTGAAAATCACACAAATATTATTTGGAATTACGATGTCAGCCAGTAGCAAAACAAAATGCGTAATGATTCTTAACTTTTAAATTTGATTTATCTATCACTATGGATTCCAAGTTTTAACAAATATTAGAATATTTACTACGAGGAATAAACCAAAGAGTATGTTTAAATTATTAGTCTTCCAACAATTCCACTCTTTTTTTAGTGAAATCATATCTAATACTCTTGATGTGCATTGAAAGAGTTCCATTTTCATAAGAGATTTTGTATCTTTGCATAATCTCCAAAATATAAGACCTGTTTGGATGAATTTGGTCTTTTTTATTTTCTAAGTCTTTTAAAAAAACATCACGATAATATTGCTTGAAGATGTAATCGTCAACATCTTCAGTTTCCTTCTTAAAAGCATTATATGCTTTGTTTATCTCATTTACGTTAGATTGAATTTCTTCTTTTTGCTCTTTTGTTCTAATGCCGAAAACTTTTCTCCATCCTGTAAGTTTGTACTCGGGATCAGACGCAATATCAGCAAAGGTAACTTGTAATTTATTAATTTCATTCTTGATAGAACCGAACGACCAATAAAGACAACGTAAAATATTATATAAACGCTCATTTTCTTTCCAAATTTCATAATTAGGATGTATCATATTACGTCTCATGGTAAAACGATATCCTCCATTTTTGTAAGAAAATTCTTTTATCTTCTCCCATCCAAATGTCTCATTTTCTAAAAGATAGCTATTATATCTGTCAGTTTTTTCGGTTTTTTGTTCGTAGTCTACCTTTCTAGTTGGCTCAGGCATTGGAGTTGATAATAATACTTCACCTTCCAAGTCTTCCATTTCTTCGCTCAATTTGAGCATTCTTTTTTCTGAATCTTTATGAATTTCATCGACTTGATTATTCAAAGAACCTAGTTGTCTTTGTGTTTCTACAAGTTTTTTCTTTAATTCCTTGTTTTGTTCTTCAAGACTTTTTTCTACAATTGTATATCGCCTCTTTCTTTTTATTTTAATTGTTAGTTCATGTTTTCCTGTTTCCCACCTATTAATAGATGCAAAAGAAACACCTAAAAGATTAGCAAATTCTTCTTGTGTCATGATAAATTTAGTTCTTAATTCTTTAACTGTTTTTTTAACTCCATAAACAATCATTCCTCTGCCTATAATTAGCTTGTATGTATTATAATACTTTTTTATCAATTTTTCTATTAATTCGACATATTAATCCTATACTAATCTTACTTTTTATCAAATTTGCATCATGTAAATATTAATAACTGATTACCTGTCATTTGAATACTACTTAATTAGATTTAAAGTACGGAGTTTTGAAGTAAAATGAAAACAAAACTAGTCCAAAATACCTTTCGCCTGACAGTTGATTTTGTTTAAACAATATTCTCTTAAAAATGGCATTTATGTTAATTTTAACGAAAGTATTTTTGCTCTAGATTAAGCTAAAAATGTTTAAAATCAACAAAACTAGATCAAAATCACTAAAACTACAAAGAAAAAATGTTCAACACAACGATTTTTCATTGTATCAAACCTATATGTTTTTTATGTGTAAGGCATACGAAATGGCTATTTTTTATTTTGATAGTAAACAACAATTATGAAAATATCTTATTTCAAATCTTTATTTGAATAGAATCATTTATCAGTAACTCTTTTACACACTCATTAATTGTTTTGCTAAATCCTTGTCTATATTCAATTGGTAGTAGAAACTTCACATTATCAATATTGTGTTTTATTGTTTTATCGGCAATACTATTAATCATACATGTCTCATATGTTTCTGAAAACAAAAAATTGTGATGGCTTACTTTATTTCTTAACACACGAAAAGCATTCAAATTTGTTTTTAAAGTTGCCAAGTTATATACATCTTGAAATATTATTTTATTTTTTAAAACTAATTGAATAAGTTCACCTAAAGTAAGTTGCTCTAATGTAAGAGAAACGGATTTATATTTATTTTGTTTTTTGATGAATTGTTCTGTTTTTACTAAATTAAAATCATCATTCTCAAATTTATTTCCTATATGTGCTCTCATAAATTCTTCTACTGTTGCCATATAAATATAAAGATTATCCCTCAATCGTTTATCATAACGATAAAGGCTGGATATTTCTATATATGTTGGTAATTCATTAGATAGACTTTTACAATAATTAATAATACGTTGATATTGCACCATTCCTTTTAATGCTATATACTTTTTGGCTTCTTCTAATTCTTTTGAATTTTCATATTTCATTTGATTTAATACATTTTCAATTTTCATTTTAACCTCTATAATTATTAACTTCTTCCATAAAAATTATCGATGATGAAATACGCTGTTCTTTTGGTTTAGCCTTTTCTTTTATTTTCCTATTTATTACCTTTTCGATTATGACTTTTTGTTTATCATATTTCAATGAGTAAAACTTTTTATAAATATCACTGTTTTTACTAGGCAATTTATTCCAAACATAATGATTTTCATCATCACGTCGAGTTATAAATGATCCATCATCATTCTCAATAATAATTGCAAAGTCAAAACTAAATTGTTCATTTTTTCCATTGAAGTTGCCTTTATTATTTGAAACTCTGATAGTTATAACTGATGTAGAATTTTCAACTCTCTCATTCTCATTTTTTATTTTATTAAAAGCATTTAAAAAGTCTTTTCGTATTACATTTGCATCAAAGATTTCACATTTGCAATTATTTGTCAATATAAGTTGGTAATCCATATCATAGACTCCGTTATCATCACATACAACAGCATTATATCGTCCTGATCCAACTAATTTTGGGTCAATTTTATATTTAGGAGATAAATAATTTTGTAAATCCTTAACTATTTTTATTGCTCTTGAATTAGCAATTTTTCTTTCTCTTTTTGTGACATACTTGATCATTATATCCCTCCTTCATAATTTTGCTAATAATCATCAATTTTAAACAATTAAACTCACTTAATTTGTAAAATTCTATTTATTATCATTTTCATTAACTCGTATCTTTTTTCAGGAAATAACCTTGTTATAAAATCTATTGCGATTTCATGATGAGCATATGTTCCTCCACCTTTTCCTTGTTTTGATATCAACCCTTTTGCATTTGTATTGGCAATCCAAATTTTTAAAGTCAGTGTGAATGATGATTCTTTTGTTTTGTCAATTAACTTCCTTGCTTCTTCTAAATTGAAATCTGGGTTGTGTTCTTTCTCCCAAAGGCAAAGCAATTCCAATGTGTTTTTATCACGTAACCAAGATTGGATGACATAACTTGGATTTAAATTATCTTTTTGTTTTGCAATCTCCGTTAGAGAATATTTCTGTTTATCTTTATATCTCAAATGGATTAAATCTAATGTAAGTTGTGCGTAATGCTCATTTGTTTCTAGAAGATTATCAATTTTTTTCTTGGCTCTTTGAAGCATGTCATCTACATCTTCGGATAATAAACATGAATTTTGATGCAGTTCTTTTAGTGTTTGTTCTAAATTATCTAAATACTCTTCTATTGCCTCTTCGTAAATTTCTAATCCCATAAAGCTAACCTCAATGCAATTATTATACCATATTTTGACAGAAAAGAAAGCTACTATAACTTACATATTTTTATGTTTTAAATTAAATAGGGCATTAAAAGTCACGTATTCTTATGTTTATATTTTGATTTAAATCTATTTTGCTTAAAAAGATATAAAATAGGCTATTTTACCCAAATTTTATACAAAATAATAAAAAAATCGTATTGTCTTTTCGACAAAATACGATTTAATTTGTGATGGAGCAAATGACGGGAATCGAACCCGCATAGCAACCTTGGCAAGGTTGTGTTCTACCACTGAACTACATTTGCATTTCTTATGGCTATAATAATATACCATAAGAATATTTAAAATTCAACAAAAAATTATTAAAATTATTAAAAAAGAGGAAAAATCCTCTTTTATTTATTTAAAATTTCTTTAATTTGTAATACATTTTCCATTTCACAACGTGGAATATGGAATGGACCTTTAAAAATATTTCCTTTCAAGTCAGTAGACACTGTTCCATCACGATGTAAATATCCATACCATTCACCATATTCTTCATCTTTAAAATGAGAAAAAGTATAATCATGAACTAATTGGTATTGGTCTAAGTATTTTTGCTCTCCTGTTAGTTTAAAAGCCATCAAAAAAGCAATTAACATTTCATTATGTGGCCACCAAAGTTTCATATCCCATTCCAAAGCCTGAACAGGTTTATTTTCTACGTCGACAAAATAACGTAAACCACCTTCGTTTTTATCCCAACCTAAATTAAATGACCACTCAAGAATATTTAAAGCTAAATCCATAAGTTTTTGATCATGATTACGATATGCAGCTTCAGTCATTAAAAACCAACTTGCTTCGATAGAATGTCCTGGGTTAACAAGTCTTCCTCTTGAACCATTTGCTAAAGTACCATCAGGATTTACATTTTCAAAAACAGCTTTATATTCTGGATGATAATGTAATTGGATTTCAGCAATACTTTCATTAATAATTTGATGATAATAATCTTTTCTTTCAACATCAATTTCTCTTAAAATTTGACAAGTTACAAGTAAAATCATAGGGCTTGCTAAAGCGATACAATTTACAGCTTCTGGATTAAATTTAGGATCTGTTTTGATTTGTCCAGTTTTTACTTTTAGCATCGTATCAAATGTACTTCTAGCTGTATCTAAATATTTTTGTTCTTTGGTTGCTCGATAAAGTTCTGCTGAACCAACAACTGTAAATGATTCTGAAAACCAATATCTTCTTTTTTGAATTCCTACTCCATCCCCTGTAACCGTAAACCACATTCTTTGATCATTATCAAAACAATGTTTTGTTACAAAATCATAAGCGTCTTTGGCACATTTTAAGTATTTTTCATCTTTTTTGATAAAGTTGTAGGCTCTTGCAAAAACCCACATTCCTCTTCCTTGAGCCCAAACAGATTTATCAGTATCATAGACTTCTCCATTTCTTTCAAGGCAAGTATAAAAACCACCATTCACTTTATCATAACCATAGTTATACCAAAAGTCTAATGTTTGGTCTAATTCTTTTTCATAAAATTTTAATAAATTATTAAAATATTCTTCCTTCATTTTATCATTTCCTTTCGCTATTATTTTATACCTATTCTTTTTTAATAACAATCATTTAAAATAAAAAAAATGAAGACAAAAATTTGTCTCCATTTAAATTCAATAAACAATTCGATTAATTATAAGAACGTACAGGCAAAATTAATTCAGTTAAATCTGGATTCGTTTTCGATTTAATAATAATTGGTTTCATATCTCCTGTAAATTGTAAAGAAATTTCTTCACTAGATAAAGCTTTAATAGCATCTAATAAAAATTTTGCACTGAAAGAAATTGTTAATTTTTCGCCTTCATAAGAATATTCATTTAATTTTTCTACCACATAACCTACTTCCATAGATTTTGAAGAAACAAATACTTCTTCTACATCCATATTTAATTTAACTACATTATTCTTTTCGGTTAATAAAATAGAAGCTCTATCAACAGCGCCAACAAGTTCTTTAGTTGAAATATTCAATGTCTGTGAAAATTCAGTTGGAATGAGTCTAGATGTATCTGGATAAGTTCCACTAATCACTCTTGTGTTAATTATACAATCTCCTACATCAAAAGAAACTTTCTTTTCTGAAATATTGATTTTAACTGTTTGTCCACTTTCAACAATCTTATTGACATTATCTAAAGCATTCTTAGGAATCGTAACATTAAATTCTAAATTGTCTTGTAAACGAATAACTTTTTTGGTTAAACGATAAGTATCTGTTCCTACAACTTCTAAAATATTGGAATTACATTTAAAATTTAATCCAGTTAATACTGGTCTTGATTCTTTATCTGAAGTAGCAAATAAAGTTTGATCAAATAAATTTTTTAATTCTAAAGCATCCATTGAAAAGGTTTGACCATTAGCAATATCGTTAAAAGCAATGGATGGATAATCAATAGCAGGGATACAATTCACTGAAAAAATAGATTTATCAGATTTTATTTTAGCTAAATTATCAATAACAGAAATTTCAACCATTTCAGATTCGACTTTACGTATAATTTCACAAATAATTTTTTCATTGATAACAATAGAACCTATTTCTTCAATTTCAATAATTTGTTGATTATTTTTTTCCTTTTCAATCACACAACGAATAGATAAGTCACTATCGCTTCCTATTAATTCTAATTGTTGTTCGGTTAAAGTAAATTTAATTCCTGTTAAAGCCAAAAGAGGTGTTTTATTATTTACCGCTTTGGAAACTTTATTTAAGCTGTTTAAAAGTTCAATTCTATTAATCTTTAGTTTCATTTTTGTTTCCCCTTTTATTTCTTTTTATTTTATTATTTATTTCTTTTTTATTTTAATAACAATAATAATAAGTAGTGTGAATTTGTTGAAAACAATTTTTTTCAAACTACTATATATATATATTATAACATATATATATAAATTTTCAAATTGTTATTATCATTTCTGTGGAAATAATGTTTTTATTTTGTTAACATTTGTTGAATTTTGTTAATAACTAATTTATAAGCTTGATCTTCATTGAGAAGTTTCTCGATTTTTATACAAGCATTCATAATGGTAGAATGATCACGGTTTCCAAATTCAAAACCAATATCTTCAAAGGTCATGTTTAACATGGTTCGACAAAGATAAATGGCAATAAATCTTGGTGTTGTTAATGTTGCAATCCTGGAAGAACCAACTAGTTGTTGAATGTTGATATTATAATAATCACAAACAACTTTTTTAATTTCTTCAGCGTTTAATAATAAATTGTCTTTTTTTGGTGGTGTTATATTTTTCAAAGCCTCCATTGCAATAGGTAAGGTGATGACTTCACAACGATTGATGGTGGTAACATAAAAAATCAAACGGGTTAAAGCACCTTCTAATTGCCGAACATCTGTTGAATAATTTTGAGCGATAAAAGTTAAAACATCATCTTCTATATTTTTTAAATCGAAGTTTTTAGCATCAATTTTGCGTTTTAATATATTTTTGGCTGTATCATATTCAGGAGCATTCATTCCAACGATTAGTCCAGATGCAAAACGTGAAACTAAGCGAACTTCAAGTCCTCTTAAATCGTTTGGATTGCGATCAGAAGTTAATACAATTTGTTTTTTCTCGTTAAATAAATTATTGAAAATTTGAAAGAAAACTTCGCCAGTTTTATCTTTTCCAGCTAAAAATTGTACATCATCCAAAAGGAGCATATCAATACTTCTAAATTTAGACTTCATTGAATCGATATCTTTATTTTGGGTAGAACGCATAAATTCGTCGATAAAATCGTTAGCAGTGGTATAGTAAATATTCATTGTATGGTTTTGGTTCATTTTGCAATAATTACCGATAGCATGTAATAAATGAGTTTTTCCAATACCTGCACGACCGTATATAAATAAGGGATTATAAAATTTGCCTGGATTAAGTGCAACAGCCATTGAAGCTTCATAACATTCACGATTACAAGGTCCTACAACAAAATTATTAAATGAAAATGTTGGATTTAAATTGGAAGTAAGTTTAATGTTTCTATTTTCGGTAATAATTTGATCTCTTTCTATTTCAGATTTCTCTTTAACTTCAATTTCAAAATTCGTATTAGTTATATCTTTTAAGCAATCATTAATTTTAGAAATAAACATAGCCGATGTAATCACTTCTTTTACAAAACGAGAAGGAGCTTCAACAATTAATTTTCCATTTTTGAATTCTTTTGGAATTAAAGGTAGAAAAAAAGTACTATAAGCATTTACGTCTAATTCGATTTTCATTTTATTCAAAACACTATCCCAAATTTTACTTACCGTTTCATTTTCAATTTGATACATAAAATACCACCACACTTCAATATAATAGTATTTTAACTATTCTTGTGGAAAAATAGCAAGCATATTTTCAAAAAAGTTTTATTAAGCAAAAGTTATCCACAAAAAGTGGATTATTTTCCACTTTTATCCACATTTTTTATTTGTGGATAACTCCATTGAATAAAAAATAAACTTTTTATTAATATATAAAATATATTATTTGACTTACCACCTAAAAAGATATATAATTTAAGAGCGTAATGTAAAAACGGAGGTTATAAAAATGAAAAGAACATATCAACCAAGTAAGAGAAAACACAAAAACGTTAGTGGATTCCGTGCTCGCATGGCTACAGCTAATGGTAGAAAAGTCCTTGCAAGAAGAAGAAGCAAGGGAAGAAAAGTTTTATCGGCTTAAGATGGATTAGCCACTAGACGTTAAGTTTAGTGGCTTTTTTCAATGTTATTGTTTATGAAGAAAAAATATAGTTTAAAAAGAAATGAAGAAATAGCTAAAATTGTTCATCGTCAAAAGTTTATAAAAGATAATATTTTTGTTATTTACTATGTAAAAAATGAAAAAATGGATCATGCAAGGATTTGTATTTCGGTGAGTAAAAAAAATGGAAATGCAGTGATTAGAAATAAAATTAAAAGACAAATTAGAGAAATGGTAACATCCATCTTTGATTTTAATCAAAATATAGATTATGTTATTATTGTTAGAAATGATTTTTTGAAAAATTCATTTTCTGTAAATCAAGAAAAATTAAATCAATTATATGTGAAAATAATATCCAATTATAAGGAGTGATATAGATGAAGAAGAAATTTTTAAAATACTTTATACCAAGTTTTATTGCAGTTATGTTTATGTTCTCACTATCATCTTGTAACAACGAAACAAAATATTTAGATGGTGAAGGGTGTGGACAAGCTACCGTTGATGGAACGAATGCTTTTTCTCAAATGAGAAGATTTTATTGTGAACAATTTGTTTATGAATGTAATTTAAGCTTAGTCGGTGAAGAAAAAGAATACGCTAATTATGCAGAAATATATAATCAAAAATTTATTTATACAGAAGAAAATAATTTGCAACTCGTTGAAGTGGGTAGTGATCAATATAGTCAATCTCATTATATTTTTACATATTATGAAGGCGAAAAAATTGAACATGTAAAAAGTTATGTGAATCATCATGTGGAAGAGCCTGATAAGTATTTAGAACTTGTAGAACTTTGTGCGAACGGCAAAAAAACAGGTGAAGAAACATCTACTGTTGAGAAATATGGTTATTTTGTTAAAGTTCAAAATACCAATTATGATGCCGATACGATTAATTCTGTAAAGTCTGTAAAAGAAAGATTAACTTCGCATTCGAAAGCATGCTTAGTTTTTACGGATAATTTTGTAGATCCTTCAACAGGAGTGACTATTCCAAAAACTTCTTATAAAGATGCATGGGATGTAGGATTTTTATATGGACTATTTGTATATCCAATGGCTTGGCTAATCAATTTATTTGTTGTTTGGTTTGGTTCTACTGGTTGGGCCCAAGTTGGTGCTATTATTGTCGTAACTTTTATTTTGAAAATATTGATTTTATTGATTACATTTAAATCACAATCAAGTACTCAAAAAATGCAAGACATACAACCAGAAATACTGGAAATTCAAAAGAAATATGGACAATCTCCTTCTCCTGCAGATAAACAAAGAATGTCTATGGAATTAATGGCTGTTTATCAAAAATATGGTGTAAAACCTTTAGCACCATTAGCCTCATTATTAATTACTTTCCCAGTTTTCATTGCGATGTATCGTGCTGTAATGTATCTTGGAATTTTAAGAACTGGAAATATTGGTGGAGTAATCTTAGGTAATGTCCTAAGTACTTATATAATCGGAGAAAATGGTTTTCATTTTGTAGCATTATTAATTTTCTTAATCATGGCAGCATCTCAAATATTATCTATGAAATTGCCTCAAATTTTAAATAGAAAGAGAATGTCTTCAGATGCTAAAAAACAACAAAAACAAATGGGAATGATGTCGAACATCATGATGATTATGATTTTAGTAATGGGCTTTTTCATGCCAATAACGATGTCGATTTATTGGATTGCATCTGCCATTGTAGGTGTTACACAATCGCTTATTATGCACAAGTTAAATAATGGAAATAAAAAAGGAAAATATAAAGTGAAAAAAGCTGAAAGCGAACCAATTAAAATTCCTCAAGGTTATAAAAAATAGTAAAGTGGAGGTAAAATATGAAAAAATTTGTTGGGAAAACACAAGTAGAAGCTTTAAATAATGCATCGGTAGAATTAAATGTACCTGTTGAAAATATCTATATCGATTCCGTTGTAGAAAATAAGGGTTTATTCGGCAGAATTAAAAATGTAGAAGTAACTTGTTATACGGATGCAATGGTGGTAGATTTTGTACAAGAATATTTACGTAAAATCATTGAACTAATGGGAATCGAAGTAAGTTTAACTCCAAGTTTTAATGATGGATTAATTCGAATAAAACTATCCACAAATCATAATTCCATTTTGATTGGAAAAGATGGAGAAACATTACAAGCTTTAAATGAAGTATGTCGTTGTGCAGCGAATGCGACATTTAAAAAAAGAGTTCGTATTTTATTAGACATTAATGATTATAAACAAGATAAATATTCTAAACTTGTTTCGATTGCACGAAAAGAAGCCTTTAAGGTAGCAAAATCAAAAGTTACAGCTTCTTTATCTCCTATGAGTGCAGATGAAAGAAGAGCGGTTCATAATGCTTTGGTATCGATAAAACATGTCCGTACCGTTTCTGTCGGAGAAGGCAAAGAAAGACATATAACAATTGAATATGTAGATTAATCCAAATTATTATTTAATTTGGATTTTTTTATAGTTTAAAATAATTTTATTTAATGTTATAATACTTTAAAATAAAGGGGAAAACTATGGCTTTAAAGAGAAATTTAAAATTATATATCAAAGAAAAATCAACATGGATTGCTTTGGGTGTTTGTTTATTTTTTATCATTTTGTTTTCCGTTTCTTATTTGCCTTCTTTAAAAAATAAAAAAGGAATTAATGATAGTTTTAAAAACTATTCAATATCTTTTATCACGACCAATAATTACAATGTAATTTATGCTGCATGTGATCATTATTTATTTTATAGTCAAAATAAAGCTCATCAAAGTACGTTAAATGATTTTGCAGGAATTAAAGATTATTCCAATGCCTATGGGAATTTTAATCCAAAAGAAAATAACTTTATAAGAATTGATTATGAATTTTCTTCCAAAATTATAGATGTTCAGGGTATAAGTGATAATCTTTTAGGAGAAGGTGGAGAAACCATTATTTTAACGCAAAATGGTAATGTTTATATGATTTCACAAAGAAGTAATCAGGTACAACTATTATTACAAAATGTTGAAAAAATAAGAATAAAAAAGGATTATGATAATAATCGAAATATTTATTTGATAATGGATCAAAATCATTGTTTGTATCAATGTTTTTTTTCGGATGATACATTAATTAAACAAAAATTATATGAAGGTATTTTAGATGATTTTTATTATTTAAATTCTAAAGAAAATATAGATAATTATATTATTCAAAAAGAAAATAATATTTATTTAATGTCTGTTGAAAATATCCAAGAAGAATATCTTCAACAAATGGGGAATGCTTATGCGATAAAGGAAAACATGGCTAAGAATTTATCTACTTGGATTGATTTAAATTTGCCAGTTGAAAAAATGGTTCAAATAAATAATCAATTTTATCTATTAAATGATTTTAAAGTAACGAAACTTGATTTTGATGATGAAATGAGTGTAAACGAGATAGTTTGTCAAGAAAAAGTAACAGATATTTATACTTGTGGTGAAAATGCTTGCATTGCTATAACGGATAAGGGATTATATTATTGTGGATCATTAAAATTTTATGAAGAATCAATCACCCAATTTGAAAAGATAAATGTAAAAGATGGATTGGTGTATGGCAGTCGAAACGCTTTAATTCATTATAGTGATAATCAACGTCTTTATTTATGGAATGATAGTACGAATGAATTTGAAATAATGTATTTGAATATATTTGTTTGTTATATTTTACGTTATTTTTCTTTATTTGTTATTGCTATGACATTGTTTTATTTAATTTTGTCATTTTTAGAATCAAATAAACGATATAATCGATATTTTAGGGTTAACAACAAAAAATAAATGTGTTATGATGGACATGTAAAATACGAAAGGATAAAACAAAAATGGAAAAAATTATGAAGGTGGGTATTATAGGCTGTGGAAACATTTCACATAGTCATACACAAGCATA
Organism: uncultured Bacillota bacterium; assembly: GCA_902491575.1. GTDB lineage: Bacteria > Bacillota_I > Bacilli_A > RFN20 > CAG-631 > CAKPXW01. Next base: position 53,097 of record CABUID010000006.1, on the reverse strand, counting down.
TCGAAGAAATAAAAATGTTGAAATTGTTGCTTGTTGCGATATCAATTTAGAAAGAGCAAAAAAGTATGCTAAGGATTATAATATTCCTGCAGCATATGGTTCTGTAGATGAAATGTTAAAGAATGAACCAGAATTAGATTCTGTAAGTGTTTGTACATGGAATAATGCACATTATGAATGCACAATGAAAGCTTTAAAAGCACATAAAAATGTTTTATGTGAAAAGCCAATGGCTATGAATGCCAAACAAGCTCAAGAAATGGAAGATGAAGCAAAAAAACAAGGAGTTGTTTTGCAAGTAGGATTTGTGAAAAGATTTGCTAAAACAACACAAATCTTCCAAGATTTTCAAAATAGTGATACGTTTGGAAATATTTATTTGACAAAGGCTATTTATACAAGAAGAGTTGGTAATCCTGGCGGATGGTTTTCGGATAAAGATAAATCAGGCGGAGGACCATTAATAGATCTTGGCGTACATGTTATTGATCTTTCTAGATATTTAATGGGTATGCACAAACCTGTTTCAGTTTATGGTGCAACATTTAACCATTTAGGCGATAAAAATTATATTAAAGGAATTCCACATTATCATCCAGTAGATTTTGATGCAAAAACAAATATTTGTAATGTTGAAGATAGTGTTATCGCATTGATTCGTTTTGATAATGGTTCTGTTTTACATGTTGAAGCTTCCTTTACTTTAAATATTAAAGAAGGAATCACTACTTTACAAATGTTTGGTGATAAGGGTGGAGCAGTTGTAGAACCAAAACTTGAAATCTTCAAAGATATCAATGATTATATGACAAATATTACGCCAATTATAGAATATTCAAATGATGTATTTGCTGAAATGTTTTCAAATGAAATTAATCATTTTTATGATTGCTGTATGAATCATGTAGAATGTAAAGCTCCAGCTGAAGATGGAGTCGTATTAATGAAAATTTTAGATGCAATTTATGAGTCTGCTAAAACAGGTCATGAAGTTGTCATTCAATAAAATTGATTATTAAAAAAATTTAAACAAACAGAATAAAAACCTCCAAAATAGACAAAAAGTCTAAAGGAGGTTTTTTGTTTATAATAGAATAAATTATTCATTAAAAGGATGATCAATTTTGATGACTAATGTATAAATCGGATTGATTTCTTTCACTTCTTTTTTTATCGTAGAAACGATCGTTTTGATTTTTTCATTATCATATTCAAAGGGGATTACTAAATCAAAAATGACATTAATATTGTTTTCACCATTTGTTATTCTTAAATCGTGGTAGGAAATATTTTCATATTTTTCAACGATATTTTGAATAATCAGATTAGCATTAATGACTTCTTGCGAGTCAATATCAATTGGATCCATATGGATGGTTAAATCAATATTGGTTTTTCCATAACAAATTTGTTCGATTTCATCAATTATTTCATGTGCTTCAATGATATTTGATTTTGCATCAATTTCCGCGTGAACTGAAGCAAATTTTCTTCCTGGTCCATAATCATGAATAATTAAATCATGAATGCCTAAAATTTTATTATTCGATAATAATATATCTTCGATTTGTTTTAAATCTTCTTTACTAGCAGGGCGACCAAGCAAATCTCCAATTGTTGAAAAGATAATTTTAAAACCATTTAAACAAATTAAAATTGAAACAATAAAACCAATGATAGAATCTGCATAAAAATAATGATCTTTTAAAAGTAAACCACCAATTAATGTTGCTAAAATAATAGATAATGAAGTTAAAACATCTGAAAAACTATCTACAGAAGCCGCCATTAAGACACTTGAATGAATTTTTCTTCCTAAATATCGATTATAAAAAAACATCCATAATTTTATCAATAACGAACAAAACAAAATAATCATTGAAATAATTAGGGTTTTCCCTTTCGCCAAAACTTCATAATTTCCGTTGATTCCATCTATAAATTTTTCAATAGAAGTCATTAATAATTGAAAACCAACCATTATAATAATAAATGATACAATTAAAGTAGCGATATATTCTAATCTTCCATGACCAAAAGGATGATTTTTATCTGGTTTTTTATTCGATAATTTAGCTGAAATGATGCTAACAACAGACGAAAAAGAATCGGTTAAGTTATTAAAAGCATCCGTTAAAATAGAAAAGGCATTTAAAATAATTCCTATGGTTAACTTTATAGCAAATAAAAATATATTGCATATAATCCCTAAAACGCCACCTAAAACGCCATAACTTTCTCTTACTTTTTGATTTTTTGTATCATCATAGTTTTTGATACATTTTTTTACGATAAATTGAATCATATTCTTCACCTCTTAAAAGGATATAGATTAATCCTATCATTTTCTGTATATTATGATTATAAATTACTTTCTTTTGCAATATAAATCGGTCTATTTTTTATTTCCGAATAAATTTTTGCTTGATATAAAGCCATAATACCTAAACAGATAATCAGTAAAGAAATTAAAAAGGTAATGGATAACAATAAAATTACCCAAGAATAAAAACAAGTAATACCACAAAAATGAAGAATAAAAAGAACGATTGTAGCAAGCAAGTCAAGGACAAGTAATAAAACTCCTAGTTTAATGATTAAATAAAGAGGTGCTAATGTAAAAGCAATAATCCCATCTAAAGCATAGACAAATAATTTTTTAAAATTCCATTTTGTTACACCAGCACAACGTTCTACATTTTCGTATTCTAACCATTTTGTTTTAAAACCAACCCAACTAAATATTCCTTTAGAAAAACGATTGTATTCTTTCATGGATAAAATTGCATTGACCATTGTTCTTTTCATTAAACGATAATCTCTAGCACCATCTACCACTTCTGTTTGAGACCATTTATTAATAAGCTTATAAAATTTTCGAGCAAACCAAGAACGAATTTTAGGCTCTCCTTTTCGAGTCACTCTACGTGTTGCAACACAATCATAGTTTTCTTCTTTGATTACTTTGAGCATTTCTTGAAGTTGTTCTGGAGGATCTTGTAAATCAACATCCATAACACCTACATAATCACCTTTTGAATTTTCAAGTCCAGCATACATTGCTGCTTCTTTGCCAAAATTACGTGAGAAAATGACAAATTTTACATTTGAATTTTCTTCGGCAATTTTTTTAATAAGAGAGGATGTATTATCTTTTGAGCCATCATCAATAAAAATCAACTCATAGTCAGGCTCTAAATTTTCTAAAATAGGAATAATTGTTTTATAGAAAATAGGTAGTGCTTCTTGTTCATTATAACAAGGTACGATAATGGATAATAATTCTTTCATCATAAAAGCCTCCGTTTAATTTAATTCTATTATATGTTATTTTTGTTAAACTAGCAAATAGGAATTCATTTTATTCATTTGATTTTGCTTAAATAATACAGGGAAATTGTGTATAATAAGATATGAGTGAAAAGAAGGAGTAAAAATATGAAAAAAGTCATCGACTCCATAAAGGATTTTTTTAAAAAATTATCAAAAAATGAGTACTTTAAAGCATTCTGTTCTATTTATTTAATTGGTCTTGTTTGTTTTTCAATAGAAGCGATAGGAAATCATTTTACTTTACCTTTAAGTGGAGATTATACCTTACAAACTTATGCATTTTATTCCCAAGGTTATCATATTTTTTGGAATTTTATTAAAACAGGCGAATATCCTTTATTTGATTTTAGCAATTACTTAGGAGCAAACTATTTAGGAACACAAAGTTTTTATTATGTTTTTTCTCCTTTATTTTATCTTTTATGTTTGTGGCCTGAAAAATTACTTTACCAAGGCATATTTTTTCATATGGTTTTTAAATTTGCACTTGGTGGCTTTTTTATGTATATTTTATTAAGAAAATATTTTCATGTTTCCTTTAAAATGTCATGGATAGGCGGTTTTATTTATGCATTTTCTGGTTGGACTTTATTTTATTTGTGGTTTCATTTTGGCGATGCAATGGCATTTTTCCCTTTATTTATCATGGGAATCGAAAAATGTTTGAAAGAAAGAAAAGGTTGGTTACTAGGTTTGGCCACTTTTTTGTGTGGAATATCCAATTATTTCTTTTTAGTGAACTTTTGTATTTTTGGAGCAATGTATGCCATTTATCGTTGGATTTATATTTATGGTATTAATAAAAAAAGAGGTTATAGTGCTAAAGTACGTTGGGGAGTTTTGTTACAAGGAATTGGATATGGACTGGCCGGTGTATTGATGGCAGGAATTTGTTTATTTCCTTCGCTTCATGTTGCGATGTCAACGAATCGTACACAAACAAGTTCAAGTTATTTGCTTTCTTTATTAGAAACGATATTTGTTTCTCCAGAAAGAGTAGATGGCAAATTAATTTTAGGAGAAAGTAAAAACTTAAAAGAAATTTTAACGAGCGACAACTTAAAAAATTTATTTAAAAATTTATTTGTTTGGAATGATCGAAAAATTTCGACGATGGATGTTCCAGCGAAAGTCAATATTGGTTATATTTTATCCAATTGGATTTATATGAATACAAATTGTTGGGATAACATTATGTTTGATAATGCTTCTCTAGACAATGCTATTGGTGGTTTTTTCATTACTACACCTTTAACAATGTTATTGATTCCAAGTATTATACAGGCTTTAAAAAGTAAAAGACCATGGACAATTTTTGGTGTGTTGATATGTTTAGCTTTACCATTTTTTCCAATAACTTCTCATGCAGCTTTTGCTTTTACAAGTTTATATGGACGTTGGCAAATTTGGATTGTTTTAATTGGAATAATATTTATTATTCCAACATTGGATAAATTTGAAACAATAAATCGTCGTTGGGTAACTGTAAATCTATTTTTTAATTATTTGCTTGCTATTTGTGTTTATTTTATTTCTAAAGGTGCAGGAAAAATACCGACTGGTGATACTTTCAATGTGTTTGGAAAAGATATACCAGGTATGCTGATTGTTTCCTTTGTAGAAATTTTAGTCATGTTGATTGTTTGGGCGATTTATCGTTTTAAATTTTTCAAACCGGCTATGGTTAAAAAGTTAATGATGGGAATTATTGTCATGGAAATTGGCGCTTCAACAGTGATTACGATTGAAAATAAAGGTTATGCCAATTGGGATACTTATTATTTAGCGCAACCACAATATGAAGAGTTAACAGATATTGTAAAAGAAATGCAAGAAGAAGATAAAGATTTTTATAGAGTAATGAATACAGAAGCAACTCGTTCTATTATGAATTTACCTTCTGCTTTAAATTATAATGGTGCTTCTACTTTCAATTCAACCTATGATTTTGAATTGGATGATTTTAAAAATCGTTCTAAAATGGCTTATGGTGGCAGTTGGACGATGGGAAATCATGAAAAAAGATATTGGTTAGATCAATATATTGGAACAAAATATTATATCATTGATAAATTAGATCCAAATAATGATAATGATGAATATTACCGCGATCGTACAGTGGTTTATGATGGCCGAACGAGCATGCAAGAAGAACAGCAAGATTATCGTTTAAATTTAGGATGGAATTATGATCTATATAAAAGTTATGATTATTATGATGTATATAAAAATAACAATTTTATAGGTATTGGTTATTGTGTAGATGAATATATTTCCTCTAAAAGTACTTCGAGTAGTTTAGCCACTTATTATGAAGAACTTTACGCTACCACAGCTATTATTGAAAATGAAGATATGGAAAAGTTAGCCGCCTTTTCAGAGGACCTTTCAATGAAAACTTCTTATAATGTTCAATATAAGACTTTTTCACAAAGTCGATGGGATTTATATTTTTCACCTCGAGAAGACGCTTCTTCTCATTTAACGAATAACCGTGAAAGACAAACTTATGAAATTCAAAAAAATTCTTTCACTGAAAATGAAATAAAACAATACTTACCAGAAGGATGTGGCTTTTTACATCGTCGCTGGGAAGAAAATAATTACTATGGTGATCAATTGATTTTAAAATTAAGGAATTCAAATGAACCTTTAGCTAAATTATCGAGTGATGATAACTTGTGCTATATTAATCTTTCTTTTAAATTAGGGCCAAAAGTTTTAATCAGTTTTTATAATGGAGATACATTAGTCACGCAAGATGCTCATATGAATAGTAATAGCTCCTTAAATGCTGAAAATTATGAATGGAAAGTACAAAGAGGATTTTATCTTAACCAACCTGTAGATAAAATTGTCATCGAATTTATCAGTGATACTTACTTCAATCAAGTGTTTTCATCAGGAGGATCCTTAAGAAACATCGATATCACCTATGCTTATCAAAGTGAAATTGAAAACATGCAAGAAAAAATTAATTCATCGCTTTTAACAGATGTAAATTATCATCAAAACACATTCACTTTTAAAAGTAATACGAATAAGAAAAAAATTGCTGTAACCAATATTCCTTATGATGCTGGTTGGACTTTAAAAGCAAATGGTAAAGTGCAGGATATGTTTAAAGTTAATGGAGGATTTATTGGTTTTATTACAAATGAAGAGTTGACGGAATATGAATTGTCTTATTTTACTCCAAAACTTAAAACCGGTTTGTTATCGACTGGAGTTGGATTATTGCTTTATCTTATTTTAGGATTTGTTTACAAAAATAAAAAAATCAATATTCTTTCTTGTGAAGAACAAATTGCATCTATCTATATGAAACAGCAAGAAATACAAGAAGAAAAGTATTTTAAAGAACATGAGAAGTATGTTCATTCCGTGATTGAAAAGATTAAGAAAAAAATAAAAAAAGAAAGATAGAGGGGATAAAGATGGCTTATAAAACAGATTTGCAAATTGCTCAGGAAACGAAAATGAAAAACATTCGTGAAGTAGCGAGTGAGTTAGGACTAAAAGAAGAAAATTATGATTGCTATGGAAAATATAAAGCAAAGGTAGATTTTAATGTTTTTAATCAACCCTCAAAGAATGGCAAAGTAATTTTAGTAACTGCGATTACTCCAACACCTGCAGGAGAAGGTAAAACGACAACGAGTATTGGTTTAGCTGAAGCATTATTTCAATTAAAGAAAAATGTTTTGTGTGTTTTAAGAGAACCTTCTTTAGGACCTGTAATGGGCATTAAAGGTGGTGCTGCTGGAGGGGGTTATGCACAAGTCATGCCAATGGATGAAATTAATCTTCATTTTACTGGCGATATTCATGCTATTACCACAGCTAATAATGCAATTTCGGCTATTATAGATAATCATATTTATCAAGGAAATGAATTAAATATAGACCCTAATAATATTACATGGAAGCGTTGTTTGGACTTAAATGATCGTTCGCTACGTTTTATAGAAATTGGAAAAGGCGGAAAATTTGACGGAATTCCACGCAAAGATGGTTTTAATATAACAGTTGCTAGTGAGATTATGGCAATTTTATGTTTAGCGACAGATTATAAAGATTTAAGAAGAAGAATTGATGCGATTGTCATTGGTTATAATTACGATGGAAACCCAGTAACTGTAAAAGATTTAAATGTAGGGGGTTGTATTACTTTATTATTAAAGGATGCTTTTCGTCCTAATCTTGTCCAAACATTAGAGGGCGGACCTGTTTTGATACACGGTGGACCGTTTGCTAATATTGCACATGGTTGTAATTCTATCGTTGCTACCAAAATGGGAATGCACTTAGCTGATTATGTCGTCACAGAAGCTGGTTTTGGAGCGGATTTAGGAGCAGAGAAATTTTTAGATATAAAATGTCCTATAGCCAATATTAAGCCAAGTGTAGTTGTTATTGTTGCGACGATTCGAGCATTGAAATCGCATGGTGGAGTAACTAAAGAAGATTTAACCAAAGAAAATGTAGTGGCACTGCTTCAAGGTGTCAAAAATTTACAAAAACATATTGAAACAATTCAAGCATTTCATTTGCCTTTTGTTGTTGCGATTAATCAATTTCCAACGGATACAGATAGTGAAATAAACGCTTTAATAAAATGGTGTGAAGAAAATCATTATCCAATTGAATTATCTGAAGTATGGGCCAAAGGTGGAAAAGGTGGTATAGCTTTAGCTAATAAAGTTTTAGAAATGATAGATAAGGAAAACGATTTTCAACCGCTTTATCAACTTAACGAATCTTTAGAAGAAAAAATCACTAAAGTTGCTCAAATTGTTTATGGCGCAAAAGATGTTGAATTTTCACCACAAGCTAAAGAACAAATCTTGAAATATAAAAAATTTGGTTGGGATAAATTAGCCGTTTGCATTGCTAAAACACCAGCTTCCTTATCGGATGATCCTACATTAATCAATCGACCAGAAAATTTTATTATTCATGTTCGTGAAATTCGACCTTCTATTGGAGCAGGATTTTTAGTTTGTATTACAGGAAAAATTATGACAATGCCAGGATTGCCGAAAGTACCTGCTGCATTAAAAATTGATTTAGATGAAAATGGAAATTCTGTAGGTATTTTTTAGTATAAGAAATTATATATTTATTCATACTATTCATAGGAGGCAAGTATGAGTAAATTAAAATGCAATGAAAGAAGTTGTAAACACAATTGCTATACGACTTGTAGTAAGCAATCGATTATTTTAGATGATGATGCAATTTGTTGCTCTTATCAAAGAAAAGTATTAGACGCCATCAATGAAGAATTTGCAAACGAACGGTATCCAGAGTATAGTGATGTAGAAACATCCATCAATTGTAATGAAGACACTTGTTATTTTAACAAAGATAATTTTTGCAAAGCAAGTGAAGTAAAAATTGATTCAGATGCATGGTGTACAACGTATAGAAAAAAATAAAAAGGATAATAGAACAAAAGAAAAGTCTAGATTTAATCTAGACTTTTTATGTTTTTGTTTATATAATAAATAAGGTGGGAGGGTGTGAAAGATGTATTATATTATTTCAAATCCCATTTCTGGACGGAAAAAAAACAACTATAAGAAAATCAAAGAAGTTTATCGATATCTTGATGAGAATAAAATTGATTATCAATTATACGAATCACAATATTTCCAGCATCCAAAAGAGATTGCTTATCAAATTACTTCGCAAAATCTTTCGGGAGATATAATTGTTATTGGTGGGGACGGCACATTTAATGAAGTAATAAATGGCATTGTTGATTTAGATAAATGGAATTTAGGTTTGATTCCTGCCGGTTCTGGAAATGATTTTGCTGTATGCCTTGGGCTAAATCCCAAAAATCTTATTGAAGATTTAAAAGTTATTTTAAAGAAAGAAATCAAGCCGGTAGATTACATTCAAGTAAACGATATGCGTTGTGTGAATGTGTTAGGAACAGGTATTGATGTTGAAGTACTAATTAATTTTGAGAAACACACAAAATTAAAAGGTAGTTTTCGTTATTTTTATTCTTTATTAGAAGCTTTATTTCATATAAAATGGCATGAATTTGATGTTTCCATTGATGGTGGTTCTTTTGAACATAAAAAAGGTTTTTTGGTAACACTATGTAATGGATCACATATAGGGGGCGGAATTCCTATTTGTCCCAATGCTAATCCAAATGATGGAAAATTAGAATTTGTTTTTGTCAATCAAGTAAAAAAAATAAAAATACCAGGTTATTTAATTAAATTAATGAAAGGTAAGATTTTTACGATAAAAGAAGCTCAGCATATCTATTGCCAAAAAGCTATATTTAAGGATAACCGGAATGTATTATTACAGATTGATGGAAATATTACAGATGATTATAATGAATATAAATGTGAAATCATCAATAAAGGTATTAAAATGTATCGTTAAGATAAAAGGAGAATAATAAAATGAGTAAATTTTTAGTTGAAACATCTGCAAGACATGTACACCTTACAGAGGAAACCTTTAAAGTATTATTTGGTGATGAGGCAAAGTTACATGTTAAAAAAATGCTTTCTCAACCAGGACAATATGCTTGTGAAGAAAGAGTTACAGTGGTAGGTCCAAAAAAAGAACTAGCTAACGTATCTATTTTAGGACCATTTAGAAAAGCGAATCAAGTTGAATTATCAATGACAGATGCAAGATCTATTGGGATTATAGGAGTAGTAAAAGAATCCGGTGATGTAGCCAATACACCAGGATGTACATTAGTTGGCCCTAAAGGACAAGTAGAAATCAAAGAGGGCGTTATTGTTGCAAAAAGACATATTCATGCTACAGAAAAGGATGCTAAAGAACTAAATGTAACAAATGGTCAAATTGTTAAAGTAAAATTAAATACAGATGGTCGTTCACTTATTTTTGATGATGTAGTTGTTCGAGTATCCAATACATATAGTTTAGCAATGCACATTGATACAGATGAATCCAATGCTGCAATGTGTGGCAAAGAACAATATGGAGAAATTATAAAATAAAAATGCTTTAGAGCATTTTTTTTGAAAGGGAAAAAATATGTATAAATATCACCAAGAAATTGTTTTTTTAGATAATGAATACTGGTGGGGAGGAGTCGTTGACCATGGTGTTTGTATGCCTTATGAAGAGGATTATCCTTTAACCGACTTAAATCAATCACATTACGGCAATCAGGTCACCTCTTTTTTCATATCCTCAAAAGGTCGTTATTTTTATAGTAATGAGCCAATTTGTTACCAAATAAAAAATAAAGTCTTAATTGTGGATAGTCTTTATCCATTAACCATACATGATCAAACAAAAAATCTTAAAGAAGCTTATTATGATTGTGTACAAAGATATTTTCATTTAGATCATCATACACCTTTAATGGACATGTTTTCATTGCCGCAATATAATACTTGGATTGAAATGAATTGGAAACCAACTCAAGAAAAAGTTTTAAAATATGCTCATTCGATTATTGAAAATGGATTTCAACCCGGTATTTTAATGATTGATGATGGTTGGCAAGAAGATTATGGTGTATGGGAATTTAATGCACGTCATTTTCCAAATCCTAAAAAAATGATAGAGGAATTGCATTCTTTAGGCTTTAAAGTTATGTTATGGCTAGTTCCTTGCGTTTCACCAGATAGTTTTATTTTTCGAGAAAATGAGCCAAAAGGTATATTTTATAAAGAAAAAGAAAACAGTAATGTGAAAATCATGAACTGGTGGGATGGTTATAGTGCAGTGTTGGATTTAACAACCCCTCAAGCAAAGCAATGGTTAACAGAGCAATGTGATTATTTGCAGAATGAATATGGAATAGATGGTTTTAAATTTGATGGATCAGACGATGAATTTTACCCAGAGGGTGGTCGCTTTTACCAAGACATAGCCAGAGTACATCAATCAAGACTTTATTCAGAATTTGCAACAAAATACTCCTTAAATGAAATGAGAGCTTGTTTTAATATGCAAGGGAAAGGATTAGCGCAACGTTTAACAGATAAGAAACATTCTTGGAACGAAAGAGGAATCAATACGCTTATTCCAAATGGAATTGTAATGTCTTTACTTGGTTATATTTATTGTTGTCCGGATATGATTGGAGGAGGTTTAGTTGGCGATTTTATTGCCAATAATTATCAAAGTATTGACCAAGAATTATTTGTACGTTATGCTCAAGTGGCAACGTTTTTCCCGATGATGCAATTTTCTTTAGCTCCATGGGTGGCCTTGTCTAAAGAAAACTTAGCTATTGTCAAAAAGTGTTGTGATCTTCATTTAAAATTAAATCAGTATATTCAACAACTTGTTTTAAAGGCAAGTCAAGATGGATCTCCAATCATAAGAAGTTTAGCTTTTGAATTTCCAGAAGATGGATATGAATGTGTAAAAGATGAATTCATGTTAGGAGATAAATATTTAGTTGCCCCAGTGGTAATGAAAAACACATATCGTCGAAAAGTAATTTTACCAAAGGGAAGATGGCTTGATGATACAAATAAAGAATATTTAGGCAATCAAATCATTGAAATTGATGTTCCTATTGAAAGATTACCTTATTTTGTTAAAATAGATTCATAAAGTTAGTTAATAAAAATAAAAAAGATATAAGGATACAATAACTTTCTTAAGATAGATAAAAAATGAGAATGTTAATATATAATTTATATCTTTTTTTTGTTAAAAAAAGTTTTAATTGTGATTAAAGAAATGTTTATTTTTTCTTTATTTATATAAATAGAATAATATTTGTGGTAAAATAAAAAAGAAATTACTTTGGAAAGGAAAGAAAACATATGGATTATATATTAAAAACCCATAATTTAACGAAAGTTTATAAAGGGCAATATGCTTTAAAAGATGTAAATATGAATATTGCCAAAGGAGATATTTATGGATTTGTTGGTGAAAATGGTTCGGGAAAAACAACTATTATCCGTTTGATAACAGGCCTTATTTTCCCTACATCAGGTAGTTATGAATTGTTTGGAGTTTCAAGCGAAAATGAAGATATCATCCAAACTAGAAATAAAATAGGTGCGATTGTTGAAACCCCTTCTATTTATTTGAATTTTTCGGCTTACGATAATTTAAAAATGCAAGGACAAATAGTCGGTAAGAATAATGAAGAGAAAATCAAAGAGGTTTTAGAGGAAGTAGGATTAAGTCAACTTTTAAATAATCATAAAAAAGCTGGAGATTTTTCCTTGGGAATGAGACAACGTTTAGGAATAGCAATGGCTCTTTTATCCGAACCGGAGTTTATCATATTGGATGAACCAATGAATGGTTTAGATCCAGCAGGGATTGTTGAAATCAGAGAATTAATTATTCGTTTGAATCAAGAAAAAAGAATAACATTTTTAATTTCCTCTCATATTTTAACAGAACTTTCATTAGTGGCTACAAAATATGGTATTATTTCTAAAGGACATATTTTAAAAGAAATTACTTGTGAGGACTTAAAAAAGGAATGTAGAAATAGTATTTCTATTAAAGTGGATAATGTAGAACATTTAAAAGAAATTGTTTTAAAGTATCATAAAGAGGAAGACTTTGTGATGATCAATAATGGTGTTCAAATATATGGTGATTGTGATTTGAATCCTATTGTTTTTGATATTGTTCAAGCTAATTTAAAAATAGAAAGTATAACACGTAATGAAACAAATATTGAAGATTATTATTTAACTCTTATAGGAGGAAAACATAATGGGTAACTTATTGAAAACAGATTTGAAAAGGATTATAAAAGATAAATTATTTCTAATCATTTGTATTATTGGTGCAGTTATGGCTGTTTTTACACCTTTACTCAATAAGCTTTTGGCTGATAATATTAATATTGATGGAGAAATAGAGTTTTTTATAGTAACGGCAAAATATTTGTTTTTTAATTCTTTTTCTGCGACAAATAATTTTGGCCTTTTGCTACCTATTTTCGTGACGATTATTATTTTTAAAGATTTTTCACATGGAACTATACGAAATAAAATAATATGTGGTAATTCACGTTTAAAGATATTTTTATCTATCTTTTTATCCAGTTTTATTATTATTTTTGGTGTTATTTTAATTCAAGCTTTATTATCTTTATTGATATCGTTAATGTTTTTCAAATATACCGATGCAACAACAGCTAATTCGGAATTTCTTTATTTTTTGGAATCGTTAATGTTTGTTATTATTAATTATGTATTTATTGCCGCTTTAGTTTCATTTTTTTGTGTATTTATGAAAAATTCAGGAACAGCAATTGTTTGTTTTGTTGCAGTATGTATTTTATTAAGTTCATTACCTTTAGTATTCGAAGTTTATGTAAGTATTATAGAAACCAATGAAAGTAAAAAAGGACTCGTTGACTTTTTGAATTTTTTAATTGATACAAATATTTATAATAATTTAGCTTATGTTATTGGAAAAGGAACAACCTATACAAATCAACAAGTGATGAAAATTCTCTTTCCTCCCGTTCTTTTTTCTGGTTTATTCATAACGTTATCGATTTTGATTTTTAAGAAAAAAGATATAAAATAATTAAATAAATAAAAAAAGGAATGAATTGTAACAAAATTCATTCCTTTTTATGTGGATAAAAAATTATTTTTTTTCAGGAATATTAAATAAAGATAATAGTTCTTCATTCGTAAGTTTTGAAAGAATATTGTTTTCTTCACTAACGACTTTGTCAAATAATTCTTTCTTTTTATTTTGCAGATTAAGAATTTTTTCTTCAATGGAGTCTTTGGTTATCATCTTAATAATTTGAACATTATTTTTTTGGCCGATACGGTGAACACGGTCAGAAGCTTGATTTTCAGCTGAGAAATTCCACCAAGGGTCATAATGAATAACTGTATCTGCTCCTGTAAGATTCAAGCCTGTTCCACCTGCTTTCAAAGAAATTAAAAATACTTTTATATTTTCATTTTTATTAAATTCATCCACCAAACGAAAACGTTCATCACTTGGTGTAGTACCCGTCAATTTAAAATGTTGGATTTCTTCATTAACAAGCATTTCATCTAAAATATCTAACATAGAAGTAAATTGTGAAAAAATTAAGAGACGATGATTCGAGTGAATAGCATCATAAATTATATTTTTTGTTAAATTTAGTTTTGCGCTATCTCCTGCATAATTTTCGATGTAAAGTTTAGGATGACAACAAATTTGTCTTAAACGTGTTAGCATAGAAAAAATATACATTTTATTTTCTGCATTCGATTGTATGATTTTATCACGTGCTTGTAATAAAGTTGCATTATAAACATTTTCTTGCTCTTCAGACATTGGTGAATAAATAATTTGTTCGAATTTGGCGGGTAGTTCACGTAATACTTCGCTTTTTGTTCTTCTTAAAATGAATGGAGCAATTTGATGATTTAAACGTTCAAGAGCTTCTAAATCATGATTTTTAATGATATTAATTTCAAATTCATTTTTAAAATTTTCATAAGATTTTAAATAACCTGGCAAACAAAAATCAAAAATAGACCATAAATCCGCTAATGAATTTTCAATTGGAGTACCAGTAATAGCAAAGCGACTTACGCATTTTATTTCTTTTACTGCTTCAGCGTTTTTGGTTTGATAGTTTTTAATAGCTTGTGCTTCATCAACAATCATGAAATGAAAACTCATTTTTTTATAAATATCTAAATCTCTTTTTAAATAATCATAGGAAGTGATAATAATTTGTCCTGGTTGAATTTGACGGATTAATTTTTCACGTGTCGGACCATTTCCGGTAATTAACAAAATGTTTAAATTAGGAGTCCATTTTTGAAATTCATTATACCAGTTATAAGTTAAAGAAGCGGGAGCTACAATCATATTGGGATTCTTTGTACGAACAGATTTTAAAAGTGTAATAATTTCAAGTGTTTTCCCTAATCCCATATCATCGGCTAATATACCACTAAGACGATAATAAGTAAGATTAAATAACCAACGGTCACCTTCTTTTTGATAATCACGCAAACTTTTTGAAAGTTCTTTATCGATTGGGTAATTGATATTTTTATAATTTCTTAAATCATGTAAAAACTTTATGGCTTCAGAAGGAATTTCTTTTTGGTCGACAAATCGTTCTAATTGTAAAATTTTAAAAATAGACATTTGCATTGTCTTTTGTATTTTTTGATTAGAAAGACCAACAGAATCCACAATTTCTTCAAAATCCTGGAAAAATTTTTCTTGTAAATTTAAAATAGTACCATTTTTTAATAAATGATATTTCTTTTTCTTTTTTAATGAAGATAAGACATCTTGAAGTTCGTCGACATTGCAAAAAGAATCATTAAAAATAAGTTCTAACCAGTTATTTGAATAACGTATACCTACAGGACTTCCTGTCGCTTTAATTGGCTTCAAATTTTTAATGGTGTCACTAATGTAAACGGTAGAAATTTCTTTTAAAGAATCGAGTTCCGTTAATATAAATTCTAAAGCAGAGTCAAGGGTTTCCAATACATATTCATTTTTATTCGTTGTTTTTGTAAAGTTGAAATATTGGAGTTGCTCGGTAAAGTTTTCTTCCATAGCAGTATTAGGAAAAATTCCTTGGTTAATCGCCTCATCTCTAGGAAGATTTTCATAAAAATATTCATACCTTAAAAATAAACAATTATCAATAATATCAAGATAACAATTTGTTTGTAATAAAGAACAATTATTTTCTTTTTCAAAAGCTTCTTTATTGATGATAGTGACTAAATCTTTTACTTTTGGGTAAATATAAGTAAAAAATTCATTATATAGTTTTATATTAAACTCAATAGGACGAATATATAAAGCATTAATCAATGGAATCAAATCTGCAGGAATCGTGTTATCAATACAGTATAATTTATCATCTTTCATCACAAAATGATTCCTACCAATTGAAAATAATTTCATACTATTTCGATCTTTGATAGATAATGTATCATTTTCAAATAATAGTTCAATTTGTGGCGTTTCATTCGTATAAATTAAATCAAAATGTGCTTCATCAAATACAAATTCAATTTGTTTGCCTAAAAACATATCTAATATTTTCTTAAAGACAATTTTAGGAATTTTACATTTCCTTTTTCCATCAAAATAACTCTTTGAGTCAGAGGAATAAAAATTTAAATAATCCGATAAATCTTCTAAAATGGTTTTACTTTGTGAATCAAAAGCAGATAAAGTATGCATGAATTCTAAGTCTTTACCATATTTGAAATAATAATTATTATTGATATTATCGTATAACTCTGGAATATTTTTAACAAAATATTTTTTGTTTTCACGACCAATTTTAAATTCTATTCCTGCTTCATATTTATAAGAATAAAAAATAGGTGTTAAAGAAATGTTTAAAGAAACATTTTTCTTATAAATTTGTAATAAAGATGTTAGAGCATCTGTTCCTTTTTTATTGGTGATTTCATTAATTTGTAATAAAAATGCTAAAATATGTTTACAATAACCAGGATAAGTTAAGTAATAATCACATTGGCAAGAGGCCTTGACCACTTTCCCATTTATATCGATCACGGCTGTTACAGGGTAGGATTTGTTCGATTTTCCCGTCACAATTCCCTCATATACATCTTGTTCTAATTCGTTTCTATGGCAAGAAAGAGTAACCTTTTTACTTAAAAATAAATCATAGGCTTTCGAATAAGTTAATCCATCAATAGCATTTCTGACAATTTCTTTTGGATCAAGTTTGTTCATATACATCACCTCTTATTGCGTCAATCTTTATTATAACATATTTTCTTAAGGTTGTCATAAATTTTTTATGAAAATGCAGGTATCTATTGGAAAAAACTATATAAAGCTCCATGGTTTATGTTATAATGAAATACGAGGGTAAGAAAATGGAATTGAAGGAATATATATGTGATGATTTATTGTTAATAGTTCCTCGTAATTGTAAAGAAAAAGTGATTAAAACAGTATCTTCTTTATCTTTTTTTCATAATTATAAAATTATGGATGAAGTCCAATTGAAAGAGGCTTTGTATTATTCCTATGATATGAAAGCCATTCATTATCTAGTAAAAAACTATCATTTTAAACCTGAAAATGCTATACAATATCTAGAAAATATGTACTTTGTAAATGAAAAAGAAACTTATCAAAGTAAGAAGTTAGAAGCTATTCAGACAATAAAAAAGGAATTAATGCAAAATCACCTTTTAAAAGAAAATAAGTTTTTTAAAGCTTCACTCGAAGGAAAAAAAATTTTAGTCTATGGATTTGATGTTATCAGCAAAGAATTGCTTCAAATCTTAAATGCGATGCAGCATGAATATCATATCATTGATTTTAAAGAAAGTGAAAAAAGAGTAAAAACAATTTATCATTTCGAAAGACTAGAAGACGAAGTGGAAGCAATATGTATTGAGATTTCTTCATTATTACAAAAAAATGTGGATATCAATAAAATAAAAATTGCCAATGTAAATCAAGACTATTTTTTTACTTTAAAAAGATATTTTGAAATGTATCATCTACCGGTTAATCTTTCTGAAAATGTTGCTTTGTATGATTTATTATATATAAAGGAGTTTCTCGTATCATGTGAAAATAATCAAGATTATAATAAAGCTTTAAAAGAGTTCCTTTTAAATTATCCAAATGAAAGAGATGTTTATAGTTTATTATTAAAGCTTATTGAACAAATCCTATTTTTGCCTTTTAACGAATCGATAAAACTATTTAAATATCTATTAAAAAACACAACAAGACCCACACAATTACTAAAAAATGCCGTTGAAATCATTCAATTAGATCATTATAATACAAAAGAAGATGAATATATTTTTGTCATGTCTGTTAATCAAGGCATTTACCCTTCCACTTTTAAAGATGAAGATTTTTTAAATGATAAAGAAAAAGATGAAATAAACTTAGATACAAGTGACGACTTAAATCTTTTATCAAAAGAAAAATTTCATCGTTTATTAATGAAAAATGCAAATATTCAACTTTCTTATAAAGATAAATCACCATTTTCTTCTTTTACAAAATCATTTGTTCTAATTGAAGAAGATGTTGTGGACAAAAAGTATATAAAAAACAGTTCGATTTCTTATTCTGTTTTAGCAGATAAACTATTGCTAGCACGAAAATATGATTCCATTTATCAAAAAACAAATGATGAAGAAGTAGCTATACTCGCCAATACTTATAAAATTGATTATAAAAAATATAATCATGCTTTTTTGCCTTTTAATAGTGAAAAAATAAGAGAACTTATTTTCGCAAAAAAGAAAAAAATTTCTTACTCATCGATTAATAATTATTTTGCTTGCTCTTTTAAATTTTATTTAGCCAATTTACTTGATTTAAATAAAGATATTTCATCGAGAAGTATTGATATTGGAAATGTATTTCATAAAGTATTGGAGTTGTCAAAAGAAAATGATTTTGATTTTGAAAAAGTTTATGAAGAACAATGTAAAAATATTGAAGATAAGGTTACATTATTTTATTTGAATAAATTTAAGTCAATGTTGAAAGATATTATTCAAATTAATCAGGAGAATTTAAAAAATTCGGCTTTAAATCAAATCCTTACAGAAAAACAAGTTTTTGTAGAATATACTGAACCATTTAATATTTTATTTAAAGGATATATCGATAAAATACTTTATACTATTCAGGATGATAAAACTTACGTTGCAATTATTGACTATAAAACGAGCAATCCAGAAATAGATGTTAATAAAGTTAAATACGGACTTTCTTTACAATTACCGATATATTTATATTTAATAAAACATACAAATGAATTTAAAAATGTTGAAGTCTGTGGCTTTTATTTACAAAAATTATTACCTAAACAATGGAAAGCAGATCAAGATTATTTTCAAACTTTGAAAGATACGATTGCTTATCAAGGTTATAGCAATGCTTCTAAAGCGATTTTATCTTTATTTGATCCACATTATGAAAATTCAACGATGATTAAATCCATGAAAACAAATAAAGATGGATCTTTTTATCGCTTTGCAAAAGTATTGACAAGTGAGGAAATGGATGAAATTGCAAATTTAGTAGAAGAAAAAATCAAAGAAGCCATTAAAGGAATTAACCGATGTGAATTTGATATTAATCCAAAAATATTAAATGGAAAAAATCAAAGTTGTAAATTTTGTGAATTTAAAGAATGTTGTTTCGTCACACATGATGATTTTATTTATTTAGATGAAAATGATGTAGAAATGGAAGGTGATTTTAATGGCAATTAAGTTTTCATTAGAGCAACAAGCTGCCATTTATTCACAAGGTCAAAATATTATTGTTAGTGCTGGAGCAGGCTCGGGAAAAACAGCTGTTTTAACCGAAAGAATTAAAAGAATATTATTGAGTGGTGTTAAGGCAAATGAACTTTTAGTTTTAACTTTTACAAATGCAGCAGCACGTGAAATGAAAGAAAGAATTACCAAAACAATGGCAAAAGATGAGCTTTTAGTTCATAGAACAGCAGAAGTAGATAGTGCTTATATTACTACTTTTGATAGTTTTTCATTGTCTTTAGTCAAAAAATACCATCATCGTTTAAATCTTACCAATAAAATATCGATTATGGATAATGCTATTTTAAATGTCAAAAAACGTGAAATTATCGATGATATATTTTTTGATTTTTACGAAATGCAAGATCCTAATTTTGAACGTTTAATTTGTGACTTAACTCCAAAAGATGATTCACTATTGCGAAAAGAAATATTAAATATTTCGAATAAAATTGATCAGTTGTCGGATAGAAATATTTGGTTAAACCAATATTTAGAAACTTATTTTTCAGATAATAAAATAAATGAATATTTGGATGAATTAACTCAAATTCTTTTAGAAAAAATGAACTACATTAAAGACAATCTTTCAAAACTACAAGTAGAATTGACGAAAGAACAATATCTTAAAATGAATAGTGCTCTATGCTTACTCCTAAATAGTAAAAATTATGATGAAATTCGGAATAATATGAAGGTCAAACTTCCTATATTAAAAAATTTATCCGAAAATGCTACGCTTTACAAAAAGGAAATTAAAACTTGTATCGATGATATTCAATCGCTTTGTATTTTTACAAATTCTACCTATATAAAAGAAGCTTATTTTCAAAGTGAAATATACGTAGAAGTGATAATTCGTATATTGAAAAAATACTATCAAAAAATAGATCAATATAAATTTAAGCATGAAGTTTTTGAATTTATCGACATTTCTAAAATGGCTATTCAACTCGTAAAAGAAAATGAGGATATTAAAGAAGAATTAAAAAATCATTTTAAAGAAATCTTAATTGATGAATATCAAGATACCAACAATCTACAAGAAGAATTTATTTCTTATATTTCGAACCATAATGTGTACATGGTGGGTGACATAAAACAATCAATTTATGGATTTAGAAATGCTAATCCATTTATATTTAAAGAAAAATATGATGCTTATAAGAATCATAATGGAGGAATTAAAATCGATTTAAATCAAAATTTTAGAAGTAACCGACCAGTTTTATTTATTATTAATCGTATTTTTGATCACATTATGGATAATCAAATTGGACAAGCCAATTTTAAAGAAGAACATGAAATGCACTTTGGCTTAAAAGCATATGAAACGGGAAATCAAGAAAACAAAATAAAATATGTGACATACTCCTATGAAAAAGGAAAATACAAAAGTTCTGATATTGAAATGTTTTATATATTAAAAGATATTCAAGAAAAAATAAATCATCAAGAAAGAATTTTTGATAAAGATTTGGGCGATTTTCGACCATGTGAATATAGAGATTTTGCCATTTTACTATCGGATAGTAGTCTATTTTCATCGATGAGTAAATTATTGTCATATTATCATATACCTAATTTAGTTTTTAAAAATATAGAAGTGAATAGTGGTATGGTTGTTACCTTAATTAAAAATATTATTAAGATGATTGATTTGGATGCTAAAGAAAAATATGACAATGAATTTTTGCGTTTGTTTTATGGAGTAGGGAGATCCTTTCTCATTGGTTTAAGTGATGAAGAATTATTTGATTATATTCGATTAAACAGCTTTAAAGAATCTAGTTTGTATCGTAAAATTCACTTTTTTGCTAGTAATATTAAAAGAGTATCTTTAAGTGAGTTAGTAGAAAAGATCGTAGATGAATTTGATTTATATCATCGACTTTTATTAATTGGAGATATTGAATCAAATTTGACACGAATTGAATTTTTGAAAAACATTTTAACATCTATGGAAAAATTAGAATTGACGATTGATGATTTTGTGACTTATATTGATGGTATTTATGAAAATGAAGATGTAATGGAATTTCCTTCTACAGGTATAGATGAAAATAAAGTAAAAATTATGACTATACATAAGTCAAAGGGATTGGAATTTCCTATCGTTTATTTTATGAATAACAATAAACTTTTTAATAAAAGTGAAATAAAAGATAAAATAAGTTTTGATTTGAAATATGGGATTTTAACTCCTTATTTCATTCAAGGAGAAGGAGAAAATATTTCCCATCTTTTAATGAAAGAAAATAATAATTTATCCTTGATTTCAGAAAAAATAAGACTTTTATATGTTGCTCTTACTCGCGCTAGAGAACAAATTATTATTTTTAATAATCTTTTAAAAGAAGATACATTATCTATTATGGATGACATAGTTCCTTCTATTATAAGGAAAAAGTATAATAGTTTTAAAATGATTTATGATTCAGTGAATTTTGAGTTGAACAATTATCGATTAACCCTTGAGCCAAAAGACTTAAATATCAATGAAGATTATTTAAAACCTTTTAATGAGGATGTAAAACAATGGATTAATCCAACCAATAAAAGGATTTTGCATGTCGAAAATATTATCGAAATCGAAAAAGAAGAAAAAAAACATGCTTCAAAGGAAACATATACTTTAAGAAACAAAGAAGAAATGGAAATCATGGAGTATGGAACATATATTCATGAACTTTTTGAATCTGTAGATTTTTTACATCCAAAATATGAGCTTTATTCAGATAAAGAAAAAGATATGATTGAACATTTTTTAAATTTACCTTTGCTAAAAAATAGAAAGAAAGGGAAAATTTTTAAAGAATTTGAATTTATAGATGAACAAGAAAATCAACAAATTCATGGAATTATTGATTTGATGATTGTTTATGAAAATCATATTGATATTATTGATTATAAATTATCTCACCTTGATGATGATGCCTATGAATGGCAATTAAAAACATATCAAAAATATATTGAAAAGAAATTTAAAAAAATAGTCCATATATGGTTATATTCCATTTTAAAACAAGAATTAAAACAAATGGATGAAAACAGTGTGGAAAAAGAAAAAATTTATAAATAAACATTATGTATCAATATATTTTATTTGATTTAGATGGCACCATCATTAACTCGGCAGAAGGAATTATGAATTCCTTGCGTGATGCTTTTCAAAAATTTAAAATTCCTTTAAATACTTATGAAGAATTATATCCGTTTATCGGTCCACCTATTAGAGAATCTTTAAAAGAATTTGCTCATGTGGAAGAAGAAAATCTTATAGAAGTAATTCAACACTATCGAAATTACTATATAAAAAAAGGGTTGTATGAATGTTATTTATATCCTTATATTATTGAACTTTTGAATATTTTAAAAGAAAAAGGTAAGAAATTAGCATTAGCTACAAATAAACCTTATGTATATAGTAAAAAAATATTGGATAATTTCCATATCACATCTTATTTTGATTATATTGGGGCGCCAAGAGATGATGATCATTTATTGAATAAAACAGATATTATTCAAAGAATCATTCAAGAATTAAAAATTAAGAATTTAAAAGATGTGATTATGATTGGAGATCGTTATTTTGATATTGAAGGGGCCAAAAACAATCGCATTGATTCTATCGGCGTATTGTATGGTTTTGGTAGCCGTGAAGAATTGGCTCAACATCAGGCCACCTTTATAGTAAATGAGGTAAAAGATATTTTAAAAATCATTGAAAAAATATAAAAAAAATTTTAAAAATAAAAGGTAGATGCCTTTCTAATGAGCAACATCTACCTTTTATGATTTTTAGTTTAAAAAGAATTTTGATTTTTTTTCATCATCATTTCAATATCTTTTTCCGTGTATATCTTAAAATGATAATGTAAAGCTAGTTCAACAAAAACACCATTTCCTTTGATAATTCTTTTGCTAAAAGAACCATCATAAATCGTTTGATAACCACAACTTGGACTATTCGATTTTAAAATAAGAACATGAATATTTTGTTGAAGTAATTCATTAAGTGTTTTCATGGCTCCTTTTTTAAAATAAGAAGTTACATCTTGTTTTTTTTGATTAATGACTAAATCTTGATATCTTTCACTAGGAAGACGTGGAACGGGTAATCCACCTGCAACTTCAGGACAAATTAAAATATATTCTTTATTTTGTAGATATTTTTTGACCCACAAGTTATCGTTGTTTTGGCCATTATATTTTGTGTTTTTTCCAACCAAGCAGGCACTAACAGCTATTTTTTCTTTCATTTATAAATAAACATCATCTAAAAGTTGTAAACGATTTTCAAGGAAATTTTCAAGATAATCATAGTGACCAGATAGTGTAGGAATATCATAATAATAATTTCCTAAGGCATATATTTCTATCCATGTTTTTCTTTCACTTGTATATGGCCATTTTGCTAAATTTCTCGTTTGAGCTTTATCTAAAAGTTGTTTGACGAGATCTAATTCATCAAAAACACTTAAAAATACACTTTCTCTAATTTCACTATAACGAGCTTTAACTTTGTTGATAAAATGTATATCTTGGAATAATGCACGATAATAATAATCTCTATAAGCCGTAAATAAAGGAGTTTTCGTATATAAATCATAACCACCTCTAGAATTATCTACAGCACCAGCTGCAATATCAAAATCCCAAACAGGTCCACAATTTAAACGAACATTGTCAGCACTTTGATCAATATAATAAAATTGACTAGTAGAGCCAACATCGACATTTTTAAAAAATTCTTCTACGAGATAATAATCAATAAAGGAATCCACATCGATATAATCTTCGTAATGATCTAAATTATAAATGGATTCAGATGTTTTATCCATAAAATTTTGAAGCCATGTTACATCTTTAATGTATTGATTAAGCGTTTTTGTAGCCTCTTCACGAATAGCAGGATCATCTGAATTGGATAATTCTAAAGCTTCTAGATAGTCATCACAATCAGGATGTTTTAATGCGAAATCATAACCACCGGAAGTTACATAACAATAGCCTTGATAACCAGCATATTCATCTTTAGCTCTTTCATCTGCTTCAAGGAAGAAGGAACCAATTCCATCACTTGAGGAATGATCTTTGATATTGACTCTTCCTTCATTTGCTTCCATTTGCTCACATAATAAATATAATCCTTGATATTCATTATTAAAATAAACATCAACAAAAATGGATGATGGCTGGAAATCCAAATGAGTTAATTTATTGGCTGTTAAATAAGCTAAATAATTACGAACATTACTTTTATCATAGTAATTCGCTAATAATACCCATTCTTTTGCTTTCGTTAATCCAAACAATTTTTGTTTTGATTCAAATTTGATTTTAAATGGTTTTTTATCAGCCGCCATGGTCGAGTTTCCTCTTAATTTTATTTTCATGTCCATATCAGAGTGCAAAACGAGGTCAGTATTTTGCTCTGTGATATTTAAACTTCCTTTTACATAATTTTCTTTATCTTTTGGGAATTCTTGATTTATAGTGTTAATATTAATACGATAAACATCATTATCTGATCCTAAAAAATGAGTGATGTTTTTTTCATGATAAACCGGTTCTACTGGTTCGATGATTTCATCGCTAGAAGAAGATATACTTTCATTACTATTTGAATTGGAAAGAATATCCGAATCGGATGAATTTAAATCTGAATCATGATTACTTGAAGTAGAAACTGTTGAATCGCTTTCTTTCATCGACTCATTTGAGTCACTTGCTGTTATTTCAGATGATGAGTTTTCAGAAACAGATACAGAGGGTAAAGTCTTAGTGCAAGACGCTAATACTAAAGTACTTAGCATGAGAAAATTTAAATTTTTTTTCATAAATTATTCACCTCAACCCCATTATAGCACAAATAAAAAATTAAAAAAGGGAAAAAGAAAATTAAAAAAAAGAAGTGATGATAAAAGGTGGAAAAAGTGATATTTTAGTATGTTTTTTACGAAAGAAATTTAAAATAATAAAATATTGACAATAATTGTAAATTAGTTGTCTAAGTAATCTTCAATTTTTTAGAAAATAAAAATGATAAAAGCAACAGTAGCTTTCACCATCCATTGAAATTTTTATAAGATTTATTCAATTATAAGATTTAAAATTCTTGCCACAACATCGTTGTACGTTTGCTAAATGATTTATAAAGTAATTTCGTTTTATTTTGATTAAGTATCTTTATAAAATTATATTTTACAGCTTCTTTAGCACTTAAATGGCCTAATGTAATTTGTGACAAACGTTGAATAGATATTTCAAAATCTTCAGGTTCATTGGTTTCTTTTACGATTAAATGTCCGTTTTGACAAGAAATGTTAAAAGTTTTATTATTCCAATCGGCATGTAAATCTAATACTTTTAAATTATAACTATCTTCAAAGCAATCTTCTATATTTAATAATTCAAGCGCTTCTTTAACCATGACCACTCTGCCCATTTTATTTGGCCAATGCCAATAATTTATACGAGGAGAAGGTAAGATATTACGAATTTCGTCATCTGTCATTAGAGTCAATTCGACTTTATCAACCATAGAACGATGTCGATATAAAAAATTAAGTAAATATTGACGACTGATTTCATCTTTAAAATACATTTCAGATACTTTAATTTCTCTACCTGATTGGCTAAAAACCATGTAAGAAACCATTTCATGATGGTCATTATATGCAGCATAAACGTGACTATTTGACGAGGTGTAAGATGCCCATTTATCATGAATAATTCTTTCATCACGAAGGATAGGTCCATTCACTTTTTGATTGACTTCATTTCTAAATTCTTCAACGATGAAAGCATCTTCTTCAAAAAGTTGTTTATATGTCGTCGCTGCTGGGAAATTTTTTAAGTCATCAATTGGAATGGTAACAAGTTGCCAAGTATAGCACCATTCATAACCAAATTTTCGATAAAATTGAAAAGCAAAAGGGCCAAGGCCAGATAATATCATGTTTTTTTCTTTCATGTATTTTAAAGCATAAGAAATTATACCAGCTATGTTTCCACTTCCACGATTTTCTGGCAAAGAAGACACCCCAGCTATTCCTCCAAAATTTACTTTCTTTCCTTCAAAATAGACTTGAAAAGGAACAACAGAAGTTACACTTTCAACATTTTCATTATCATCCAAAGCTACGATAAATTGTTCATATTTATTATAATCCCCATATTGAATATTGTGGTTAATGCTACTTTGGTTATTATTAAAACAATATCCTATAGTTTTATAAACACCTTCTCTATCTTTTTCATTAGCTAGTCGTATAATCATTTATATACATCCTCCTTTTTATTTTTTCTATTATACTCATTTTTCAAAATAAATGATAGCAAAATACATAAAAACGGTCACAATAATTATTGTTAAATAATTATTATTATGATATGCTTACTTTAATATTAAAAAGGAGATAATGGATATGTATAATTTAAAAATTGGTATTATAGAATCGATTGATGATATTTTGGCAAATGGAACAAGCAAATTGGATGAAATTGGTCTAAATGAAATTCAGATGAGTTGTTGGAATGTGCCATTATGTACAATGGAAAATGCAAAAAAAATTCAAGATATGTTTCAAGATAAATATACAATATCTGGATTATGGGGCGGTTGGATTGTAGGTCCAACAGTATGGGATTTTGTAGATGGTCCTTCTACTATTGGCATTGTGCCTGAAACTTGGCGAAAAGAAAGAGTGGAAGGTCTTAAAAAAGTAATCGATTTTGCTCATATTCTTAATGTGAAAACAGTCACTACTCATATGGGCTTTATACCTGAAAATCCAAGTACAAAAGAATATCAGGATGTTTTGGATACAATATATGATTTATGTTTATACGCTAATCAATATAATATTGATTTTTGCTTTGAAACAGGACAAGAAACGCCTACGACTATCTTAAGAGCGATTCAAGATGTTAAAGCGAAAGGGTTGGAGAATTTAAAGATTAATTTAGATCCAGCGAATTTATTATTATATGGAAAAGGAAATCCGATGGATGCCGTAGATGTATTTGGACAATATATTGTTGGAATGCATGTGAAAGATGGCGACTATCCAACAGATGGTAATAATTTAGGCTGTGAACATAAAGTTGGTACTGGAAGAGTTAATTTCGAATATATTCTTCGAAAACTTCACTCTTTTAATTATCAAGGACCTTTAACAATCGAAAGAGAAATTTCTGGAGATCAACAGAAAAAAGATATTAAAGATACCATTATTTATTTACAAAATATTTTAAGAAATATTGATTAAGGAGTTAAAAAATGTCGATTACATTTCATACACAAAGCAACGTATTTCAATTAGATGGAAAAAACTCAACTTATTTAATTGGTATTTACGATAATCGTTATTTATTAACGCTTTATTATGGTGCTAAAATGGAAATTTTAAAGCCAGAAAGATTAGCGGTTATTAGAGAACTTGGTTTTTCTCCTTCTCCTAATGAATATTTTTATAAACGTTCAGTCAGTCTAGATACCTTACCACAAGAATGTCCTACTTTTGGTTATGGTGATTTTCGTATTCCTTCTTTAATGATAAAACAAGAAGATGGATCGCGTTGTTTAGATTTACGTTATAAATCCTATGAACTATTGTCGGATAAACCAATGATAGAAGGAATGCCAAGTCTTCGACAAGATGAAAATTGTGATACTTTAAAAATTACATTAATGGATGAATTAACAAAGATTGAAGTAGATTTGTATTATCATGTTTATGGGGATAGAGATGTTATCACAAGACATTGTGTGATACGAAATCAAGGAACACAAAAAGTAGAGATAAAAAAAGCAATGTCATGTTCTTTTGATTTAAGAGATAATCAATTTAATTTTTTACAATTGATTGGAACCCATTGTGAAGAAAGACATATTGAATTAACGCCTTTAAGACATGGCATTAGTAAAATTGAATCTCGACGTTGTTCTTCTTCGCATATGTTGAACCCTTTTATGGCTTTGCTAAGAAAAGACGCTACTGAATATTCTGGCGAAGTTTATGGAATTAATTTAGTTTATTCTGGAAGTTATGAGGGATGTGTAGAAGTAGATCAAAGACATACAACTCGTGTTCAAATGGGAATTAGTTCTTTTGATTTTTCTTGGCCTTTAAACCCTATGGAAAAATTTGAAACACCTGAAGTTGTCATGGTTTATTCGAATCGTGGTTTAAATGCAATGTCACAACAATTTCATAATTTATATAATGACTGTTTACTAAAAAAACAATATCATCATCCTATAGTTGTGAATAACTGGGAAGCAACTTATTTTAACTTTAATGAAGAAAAATTAGAAAAACTCATTGCTTCTGCAAAGGGACTTGGAATAGAAACTTTTGTATTAGATGATGGTTGGTTTGGTAAAAGAGATAATGATGAAAGTTCTTTAGGAGATTGGATTGTCAATCAAAAGAAATTACCTCATGGTTTGCAAGGAATAGCGGATATTTGTAAGAAAAATGGTTTAAAATTTGGCTTATGGTTTGAACCTGAAATGATTTCTGTAGATTCTGAACTTTACAAGATGCATCCTGATTATGCTATTGCCTTGCCAAATCGTCCACATATTTATTCACGTTGTCAACTTGTTTTGGATTTATCAAGAAAAGAGGTTTGCGATTATATTATTCAAGCGATGAGCAATGTAGTCGATAAATTAGATATTAGTTATATTAAATGGGATTTTAATCGTAATATTACCGAAACTTATAATCAACAAGTAGCACATAAATATGTGTTAGGATTATATTACATTTTAGAAACATTAACGAATAAATATCCTCATATTTTAATTGAAGGTTGTTCAGGTGGTGGTGGTCGATTTGATCCTGCAATGCTTTACTATACGCCACAAATTTGGACAAGTGATGATAGTGATGCGATTGAAAGATTGTATATTCAATATGGAACATCATTGGTTTATCCTCCAACAACGATGGTTGGTCATGTTTCAGTGACACCAAATCATCAAACAGGACGCCTTACTCCTTTTAAAACGCGAGGAATTGTTGCAATGTCAGCTAATTTTGGATATGAGTTAAATCCACAAGTATTAAGTGAAGAAGAAAGACAAATGGTAAAAGAGCAAACTAAAATCTATTCTTCTTTAAGAAAAGTAATTTATAATTCGGATTTTTATCGTTTAAGAAGTCCTTTTGGTGGGAATGATTGTGCTTGGTCTTTTGTAAGCAAAAATAAAAATGAAGTGTATGTCATGTATGTACGTATATTGAATGGTGCTACCAATGAATTTGACTGGTTAAAATTAAAAGGTTTAAATGAAAATAAAGTGTATCAAAATGTGGAAACAAAAGAAAAATTTACTGGAAGCGAATTAATGAATGCTGGAATTTTGTTACCACGACATCCTTATGATTTTAATGGTTTATTGTATCATTTTAAAGTGGTAAAAGAATAGAGGGATAAGATGGAAAAACATTTTTCAACTTTTTTAGAAGAAAAATATGAATCATTAAAGAAAATACATGAAAAATTGAAAAAGAAATTTCAATATGTATCTATTTTAGCTACGGATTGTGAAGGTAAAGAAGTCATTGTTACAGAAAAAAACACAAGAGTTGAAGATAGTTTCTGGCAAGAAAGAGGATTTGTCGTTCGTGTTTTTAAAAATGGATTATATTCAGAATATTCTTTTGATAATTTTGATAATGTCAATGATATTTGTAATCAAATTTGTTCTTCAACGGATATAACGGATTCATTATATAAAGCAATCTATGTTAAAGAAGAAAAAAATGAATTATACGAAGAAGAAACTTTAGTGAAAACTTTTTCTAAAATGGGAGAATATGAAGATGTTTCCTTAGATGATATTATTCAACAATGTCGAAAAATGATTGATGATTCTATGGAAGAAAATGAATACATTGTATCTTGCAAATGCCGTGTAGAATTTTTGAAAGTATCTAAATTATTTTTATCGAATCAAAAAGATTTAAAACAAGTTTATGCTTGGGCAAATGCAACTTATCAATGTATTGTGAATAAAAATGAAATTACCAAATTTAATTATGGAGGAGAAAGCAGTGTTTCGTTACGTGACGCTTTAAATAAACTTCAAAATCGAATTCATTTTATTAATGATGATGCGACGGCTTTATTAGATGCGGAGCATGTTCAACCAGGAACTTATGATTGTATTACTTCTCCTGAAATAACAGGGCTTATTGCACACGAAGCGTTTGGCCATGGTGTTGAAATGGATATGTTTGTCAAAAATAGAGCGATGGGTCAAAAATATATTGGCAAAAAAGTTGGTTCGAATTTGGTAGAGATGCATGAAGGAGCAATTCCGTTTAACGATGTTTCTTCCTATTATTTTGATGATGAAGGAACTTTAGCACAAGACACCATTGAAATAGAAGGTGGTATTTTAAAAACAGGAATTGCTGATGCCATTGCAGCAAGTAAATTAAATATAAAACCTACAGGTAATGGAAAAAGAGAAAGTTATAAGAATAAGGTCTATACGCGAATGACAAATACTTATTTTTCACCTGGAAGTTCATCTTTAAATGAAATGATTTCATCTATTCAATATGGGTATTTGATTGATACGGAAATGAGTGGAATGGAAGATCCTAAGAATTGGGGAATCCAGTGTATTGCTTTAATTGGCAAAGAAATTAAAAATGGGCAATTGACCGGAAAAGTTGTATCACCTATTATTTTAACAGGTAATGTATTAGATTTACTCAATAGTATTTCAATGGTAAGCAATGATTTTAAATTGTATGGCACTGGAATGTGTGGAAAAGGTTATAAAGAATGGGTGAAAACATCAGTTGGTGGTCCTTATTTGAAAGTTAGGGTGAAACTAGGATGATTTCAGATTTATTAAATTTGTTGAAAAGTAATAAAAAAATATATGCATGGAATGTCAAAGTAGTAACAAAGGATACCTATGAATTATATTTTATTAAGCAAAAATTGGATATGAATCGTGAAGTAAATACGAATGAATATTTTATCACGCTTTACACGAAAGAAAAGCAAAATGGAAAAGAAAAAATGGGAACGATTACTTTTAAGGCTTTTCCTTCTATGAATAAAGATGAACTTGAAAGAAAGATAAATGAACAAATTGAGTTATCTCGTTATACTTTAAATGAAGTTTATACTTTGCCAAAAAAGTCAAATTTAAAGCCAGTGTCGAAAGAAGTAGGATTTAGTGGACATAGTTTAAAAGAAGCAGCTTTTATTGCCGCAGATGCTTTGTTTGAAGCAGATAAATTTGACAAAGGATATATTAATTCATCTGAAGTTTTCATTGGTTTTGAGGAAACAAAGTTTTTTGATAGTAATGGTAATGTTTTCCTTTATATGAATGAATTTGGTAAAATTGAATTCATTACTACTTGGGCTGAAAAAGAGGAAGAAGTCGAATTATATAAATACTTTGAATTTGATAATTTAGACACCAATTTTATTCAAAATCAAGCAAATGAAAAATTATTAGAATCAAGTTATCGAATAAAAGCTTCTTTAACACCTGAATTGAATAACTGTAAAGTATTATTGACAGGCGATTATGTGAAAACTTTTTTTATGCATTTTGCTTATAAAGTGAAAAATGATGCAGTATATACTCATATTTCTGATTATAAAATAGGGCAAAACTTACAGCAAAATGCTCATAAGGCAGATTTGCTTTCGATTCATTTAGAGCCTACTTTGAAAAACTCAACAAAAGGTCGTCCTTTTGATGATGAAGGAATTGCATTAAAACGATTAAATATCATTGAAAAAGGTATAATAAAAAATTTTTGGGGTAGCAATGCGGTGTCTCAATATTTAAATAAACCAGTATTTGGTACTTATCAAAATGTTGTTGCGAATGCAGGTACTTTGCAAAAAGAAGAATTAGAAGAAGAAAACTACCTAGAAATTATTACTTTATCTGATTTTGATATTGATCCTATAACAGGAGATTTTGGAAGCGAAATTCGTTTGGCTTATCTTTATTTAAGAAACAAGGAAAGAATGATTGTTACTGGCGGTTCCATTTCAGGAAATATTTATCAATCTTTAGACACCGTTCGTTTTTCAAATGAAACGAACCAGTTAAATAATTTTATCGGTCCACAAAAAATACTTTTAGAAAAAGTAAATATTAATAAAGGGTAGTGAATATGGATAAAACAGTAAAAGTTTTCATTATTTTATTGATTATAATCATGGCTATTATCGGGATTTTTTATTTTTTATTAGCCCCTGGAAACGATAAAAAATGCATTCAACATAAATGGCTTTATCAATCAAAAATAGCACATAGAGGCTATTATAATAATGAAAAAGCGATTATGGAAAATTCAAAAACTGCTTTTCAAATAGCGATTGAAAAAGGATTCAATATTGAAATGGATGTTTCCTTAACAAAAGATAATCAATTAATTGTTTATCATGATGATGATTTTAATCGTTTGTTTCATGTAAATAAGAAAGTATCTGATTTGACTTTAAGTGAAATTCAAGAATTAAAATATGAAAATACAGAAGATCGTATTTTGTCATTTCCTGATTTTTTAGAAATTATTTCTGGGAAAACAGGATTATTAATTGAATTAAAAAGCCAATCCAAAGAAAGAGATATTGTGTTGTGTCAAAAAGTTTTAGAAGCGTTAAAGGATTATCAAGGCAATTACGCTTTGCAATCTTTTAATCCTTTTATAGTAAGATATTTGAAAAAAAATTGTCCAATGATTCCACGCGGACAATTATATACAAAGTTTAATTTAAAAGAAGAA
Source organism: uncultured Bacillota bacterium (assembly GCA_902491575.1). GTDB lineage: Bacteria > Bacillota_I > Bacilli_A > RFN20 > CAG-631 > CAKPXW01. The sequence goes on along the minus strand of CABUID010000006.1, from coordinate 19,685 downwards.
AGAAAAATTACGAAAGGACAAGGTTTTAAAGGAATAGTATTACTTGTTGGAAAGTTTTTTTACAATCATAAACTTGCTAATTGTATAGGTAGACCATTGTTTATCAATCATGATTTTCAAAAGTTGGTTTTTTTTGCACGTTTATGCCATCATTTTATGCCATTGATTGTTTATGTTATTAATGATGTTCATTATTATGATTATTGTCAAAAAAATTTGAAAGCGGATAATATAATATTTGAAAACCTTGAAATAAATAAAGATGGAAGAGCCAAAAAGAATATATCCTAATTTTAAATCACATATTATATTACCGATTATTTTTGTATTAACAACGTTAGTAGCTATTTTCTTTATCGTTGACGATGATTTTATTGTAGATTTAAGTCCAATTATCATTTGGTTTTATTTTAGTGTTGTCGTTTTATATACTGCAGTAGCATTTCTTGATAATTTTTTAAATAAAGAAAGAATTAAAAAGCAAAAAATATGGATTATGATAATGGCAGGATTAACGTTGATTTCAGCAGCCATTTATCTTGTTTTTTATATTTTAGCAAAGGGAAGATAAACATGGAATACATTTTAAAAAATAATGAATTAGAAGCAGTTATCAGTTCTAAAGGTGCAGAACTTATTCAATTAAAAGATAAAGATCAAATAAACAGAATGCATACGCAAAATCCGGATACTTGGAACCGTGTATCCCCCATTTTATTTCCACAAATTTCTAAAACGAGAGATTTTATGTATAAAGTAGATCATCAAGAATATTTTATGCCCATGCATGGCTTTTTTAGAAATATGGATATAAAGCCAGTAAAACAAACTAAAGATTCCTTAGTTTTTAAAATTAAAGATAATGAGGAAACATGGAAAGTTTATCCTTATCATTTTTCGTTTTCTGTATGTTATGAATTAATTCAAAATACTTTAAAAGTTTCTTTTTTAGTATCGAATGAAGGACAAAAGACACTTTATTATATGATAGGGGGTCACCCTGGTTTTAAAGTACCTTTGTTTGAAGATGAAAAATATGAAGATTACTTTTTAAAGTTCCCTAACAAAGAAACAGTCAATGCAATGCAGGTTGTTGATGGATATTTAGCAAATGTGTATAAACCATGTTTGAATCAGCAAGATGAAATTTGTCTTCATCATGACCTTTTTAATCCAGATGCAATAGTTATGCGTGGTTTAATATCGCCTTATGTCGATTTAAAATCTAAAAATCATTTAAAAAGTATACGTTTTCATTTTTCAGATTTTGAGATTTTATCTGTTTGGTCATTAACTAAAAAGCAAGCTAATTTTGTATGTTTAGAACCATGGAATGGCATTCAAAAAGAATTTGTCGTTGACCACGAAAAGATGAATGTTTTGTCTTTAAAACCTAATGCTTCACAAAGTTTTAGTTATAGTATTGAAATCATAAATTAAAAATTGATTATTCGAGGTGTCCAATGAAAAATATACCCAATCCAAATGACTTATTTCCTAATGAATACAAGACCAGTTGCTTTATCAAAAATGTAGTAAAAGCACCTAATATTATGATTGGTGATTATACTTATTATGATGATAAAGATGATCCTACTGGATTTGAAGAAAATAATGTATTGTTTAATTATCCTGAATTTGGTGATAAGTTAATCATTGGTAAATTTTGTTCTATTGCAGCAAAAGTAAAGTTTATTATGGGACCTGCTAATCATCGTTTAAGCAGTGTAACAACATACCCTTTTGCTGTTTTTAAAGGAATATGGCAAGAATTAGTTCCTCCACATCTTGAACAATTACCTTTTAAAGGGGATATCGTCGTAGGGAATGATGTGTGGATAGGTAGAGAAAGTGTAATTATGCCTGGTGTTAAAATTGGAGATGGAGCCATTATTGCGGCTTATTCCATAGTTACTAAAGATGTAAAACCTTATAGTGTTGTAGGAGGGAATCCAGCTCGTTTTATAAAGCTACGTTTTGATGAAGAATTAATATCCTTATTATTAGAATTAAAATGGTGGGATTTGAATGAAAAACAATTAACAGAGATTTTACCTCTTCTTTGTAATCCTCATTTAAATGAAGTAAAAATACAAATTAAAAAAATATTAAAAGTATAAAAATGAAAGAAAATTTACTTTCATTTTTTTATATTACAAGAAGCAATTTTTTATCGTTTATTTTTTTATCTTTTTCCAATAATAAATAAGGCAATAAAAGAATAAACTATAAATAGGGTTGGTGAATATATGTTAAATAAATTTCAAGATAAAGCACAAAAGGTTATTGCATTAGCGGAAAGCATTGCCTTTGATTTGGGACAAAGTAGTGTAGGGACAGAACATCTTTTATTATCTATTTTGAAAACAAAAGACATTAAATTAAGACAATATCTAGAAAAAGAAGGAATTACTTTTGATGATATTAAAGATGAAGTAATTTCATTATTTGGTAAAAAGTCAAATAAACCTTTTTACATGGAATATACAATTTCCTTTAAACATGTATTAGAGAATGCTTTATTATTATCAAAGAAAAAAAATGAAGATAAAGTATCTGTTGATATTTTAAGCGTAGCATTGCTTGAGTGTACGGATTGTGTAGCCTATGAGATTTTACAAAAGCATACCAATAAGTTAAATGAAATAACAGATGAGTTAAAAAAACAAATCAAAAGAACAAGTGAATTAGATTCAGTATTTGATTTAACTAATTTAAATCAAAAAGCAATGAAAAATAGTCCAGTTTTAATTCACAGGGAAAAAGAAATAAATGCTTTAATTGAAATTCTTTTAAGAAAACAAAAACAGAATGCGATTGTTATTGGTGAACCAGGTGTAGGAAAAACAGCATTAGTTGAATACTTGGCTCATTTAATTAATCAAAATAAAGTACCAAGTAGTTTAAAAGATAAAAATATATATGAATTAGATATTTCATCGATTATAGCAGGAACGAAATATCGTGGCGAATTTGAAGAAAAATTAAAAAAAATTTTGAAAAAAGTAAAAGATGATAAAAATGCAATCGTTTTTATCGATGAAATTCATAATATTATTGGAGCAGGAGGAGCAGAAGGAGCGATTGATGCATCCAATATTATTAAGCCTTATTTATCAAGAGGAGACATTTGTTGTATCGGTGCAACGACTTATGAAGAATATATAAAATTATTTGAAAAAGAAAAAGCACTAGAAAGACGTTTTCAAGTCATTCGTTTGGACGAGCCTACTATTGCAGAAACGACCGATATTTTATTAGCTTTAAGAGAAAGTTTTACAAAGTATCATAAGTTAAAGATTACAGATGCTCTTATTAAAGATCTTGTAATGCTTTGTCATCAGTATGTATTTGATAGACATTTCCCAGATAAAGCTATCGATGTATTGGATATGGCATGTGTAAGATGCAAGAATCAATTAAAAAATGAATTGACAAAAGAAATCATTATTGATGTCATTGAATCCAATTATAATGTTAAAATTGAAGTCATCAATAAAGCCAAGGTATTAGAAGAAAGTTTAAATTTTGTTTTATTAGGTCAAGAAAGAGCAATACGAAATATTTGCAATCACATACGTTATATTGAACTTGGCATGAATGATTCTAACCGACCTTTAGGAGTATTTTTATTTGTTGGCGCTACGGGAGTAGGAAAAACGGAAACAGCTAAGCAAATTGCAAAATATTATTTTGGTAGTGAAAATAAATATATTAAATTGGATATGTCAGAGTATAATGAGCCTTCTTGTGTGACAAAATTAATCGGATCGCCACCAGGCTATGTAGGGTTTGAAAAACAATCTTTACTTGTAGATCATATTCGTAATCATCCACACAGTGTAGTTGTATTGGATGAAGTAGAAAAAGCGCATAGAGATATTTTAGATGTTTTTTTAAATGTATTTGATGAAGGATATTTTTACGATGCTAATAAAAGAAAAATTGATTTTACAAATTCAATTATTATTATGACAAGTAACTTAGGTTTTTCAGAAGAAATGTTTCATAAAAATAAATTGGGGTATGTCAATAATCTTGTAAATCAAGAAGATATTATGAATGTTATTCGGAAGCATTTTCGACCAGAATTTCTGAACCGAATGGATGATATAATTTATTTTGATACTTTATCTAGTGATGTTTGTAAACAATTAATTCATCGTTATGTACAAGAATATCAAAATAAAATAAATTTAGAAATTGCAATGGAAAGTATTGAATTGAATACTTTAAAAGATGATGAATCTTTGCGTTATGGAGCACGAGGAATTAAAAGGAAAGTAAAAAAAGAAATTTTAAATCAAATAGAAAATAATAAAGTTTATAAAACATAGTTTTGCCCATACTATATGGGGTGATAAATATGAAATATAAATCTTCAATCATTATTGGATTAACCACTTTACTTACAGGTTTTATTCCCTTATCATTGAATAAAAAACAAGATATCACTTATACCATATATTCGCAAAGTATTGTCAAAGCTAGCAAAATAAAAGAGGAGTTAATTGTATTTTACAAACAATACTGTTACTCCTTTTCTTTTTCGAATATGGATAAAAAAATTACGGAAAATATCCATTATTTTCCTTATTCTTGTAAGTACGAGAATTATAATGTATATATTTATGATTCTGTCGAAAAAATAAAAATGACGGGCTATTTATTTGAAACGAGCCCATCATCTATTCAATTTAAGTATTATTTATCTTCTATAGCGGTAGATTCCATGCCGGAAGCAATTTCAACAAGGGTAGCAACGGATTCGCTATCTGACCAAATTTGGTAAGCAATACCATTATAAGTGAAGTATAGTTTGTTGATATTTGAATTCGAAACACTATAACCGAAAATTCCATAAATATCGACAATATCACCATTAATTTCAATTTCAGTCATTTCTGTATAACTAGTGGCATTGGATTCAAGTACAGTAAAGCCTTGTTTACCAGAATATGTAAGCATAACTTGTTTTCCATTGTCAATTGTAATATTGCTAACTTCTTTTAAAGTAGCATCAATATCCGCATTGACAGGATACAATGGTAAATCATAGATAGTTGAAGAAGAAGTTTCAGTTAAATTTTCGCGTGATTCAGCCATATTACTATCTACTGCAAAATAATTTTCAGCAAATGTTGGATTGAATTCTACTTTGGTAAAACTGATTTTAACAGCAACATCATTATTGTTATCATAAATATGAACCCATTCTGGCTTATAGTCTTTGGTCATTTTCATTTCTTGTCTAGCCCAGGATGGCATATTTTTATATTCTGGAGTCGAAACAATTAAATAGCCTTCATCGAGTTTAGAAATATCACATTTTCCTTGAATCGTTTCAATCATTGAATGATACAAGTAAGGTTTATGTCCATTTAATGGCCAATCGCCCTTAAATTTATAGACTTGATTTAAAGCTGGGGTTAAGACATATACTCCATCTTGGTTTTTAACAATAATTTGTTCTTGCTCAGTAGCTTTGTCATACATAGAAACTCTAAACAAATCATGATTGTCTGCTTTTTTGAAGGAAACTTTAACCATATATTTTCTGGAATCTTCACCCTTATAAAATTCCATATTCGCTTCCATATAATAACTATCCAGTTTTTCAAGTGTTTCTTGAGCACTTTTTTCAACGTTATTTGATTTATTTGCAATCAATTTATACGCTCCAAAAGCCAACAAACCTACAACTAATAATACAACAACAATTCTTTTAATCCATTTTCCGGTTTTTCCTTGCATAAATTTTAATTTCATAAATTCACCTTTTCTCTTTCAAGATAACTTATGATAAAAAAACTGAACTTATGACAATTTAGAATGAAATATTATGACATTGTTCAAAATAAGAATGCAAAGGAGGATGAATATGAATATCGTACAAAAGATAGCATTAACTTTTACAATTATAGGTGCTGTTAATTGGGGACTCGTAGGTATCTTTAACTTTAATCTAGTAGATTATATATTTGGTGCAGGTTCTGTAATGAGCAGAATTCTATATACAGTTGTGGCAATAGCTGGACTTGTTAATATTATTCTTTACTTTGTTGATTTAGATACACCAAGAGTAATAAGAGAGAAAGTGGATTAATATTTTAAAACTCAGGAGACTGAGTTTTTTAATTTTATTTCATTCTATATCTTTTAATGCTATAATATTTCTACATTAAAGGAGAAAAAGTGATGGGGAAAGTACATGCGATTTGTAATCAAAAAGGTGGAGTAGGAAAAACGACGACAGCAGTCAATCTTTCTGCAGCCTTAGTGGAAAATCATAAAAAAGTTTTATTAATTGATATGGATCCCCAGGGGAACTCATCTTCCGGTGTAGGAATTGATAAAGACATGATTAGTTCAAATATCAATGATGTCATGTTAAAAAAGGCACCCGTTGAAAAATGTATTTACCCTACAGCATTTGGTATAGATATTATTCCAGCTACAATTGATTTAGCAATGGCGGATTTTGAGATTGCCACTTCTTTTCAAGAAAAACAAAAAAGATTGAAAGTACAATTAGATTTAATTAAAGACCAATATGATTATGTAATCATTGATTGTCCGCCTTCATTAGGCTTGTTGAATATTAATGCGTTAGTTGCCTGTGATAGTGTAATTGTTCCAGTTCAATGTCAATATTATGCTTTAGAAGGATTAATTTCTTTGCTTTCTACAATCCGTAAAATACAATCAAGTATTAATTCTAAATTAAACATTGAAGGGGTTTTATTAACAATGTTTGATTCTAGAACAAAATTAGATAATGAAGTTTCGATTGAAGTAAGAAAGTTTTTCAAAGAAAGAGTTTACGATATTGCTATTCCTCAATCTATAAAAATTCCTGTAGCGCAAAGTAAAGGAAAACCAATTGGTTATTACGATAAAAATTGTAATGCGGCCAAAGCATATCATTCCTTAGCTTTAGAGGTTATTAAAAAAAATGAATCAACAAGAACTTAATCATTTGCTGAATAAAAATAAAAATTTTCATCTTACTTTAAAAGTTATACAATTTGTTGATAATCAGCTTTTAAATGATTTTTCAAATTATTTAGATAATTTTCAATTTACTTTTATTAAAATAACGAATTTTGATGATGCCTATGAATTGTTAAGAAAAGCTTATGAAGAAAAAATGGATTATGTATTATGCAATGACTGTATAGCATGTTTGCTTCCTTTAATTTGTGTGATTAATCAAGAGAATTTTAATATCGTAAAACCTTTTATTCCTGTATACTATTTGTTGAAAGATAATCGCATTATACAAAATTTAAAAACTTATTGTCGCAAAAAAATGACAACTTTTATTGGCTTTAAATATAAAGAAGATTTATTTAAAAATATTTTATTACTTATTAATGAATAATTATCATCGATTTATTTGTTATACATTTATTTTTTAAAATTAATAAAAAGTAAACGAATCACATACATTTATAGTGGTGAAATTATGAAAAAGATTTTTTTATTGTTTTCTTTGCTATTTTCTTTAACTAGTTGTCAGTTTGAAAAGGAACAAAAAGAAACTACGACTTCTGTTGTAGCAAGTTCTTATATTGTTATTGAGCAATCTACGAATAAGATTTTAGAAGGTTTTAATTATCATGAGACGAGAAGTGTCGCTTCAATTTCTAAGATAATGACAGCTATTGTTGCTATTGAAAATTCAGATATTTATGAAACGGTCAAAGTGCCAGAAGATATCAAAAAAGTAGATGGAAGCAGTATGTATTTAAAAGTAAATCAAGAAATCACAATCATTGATTTATTATATGGATTGTTATTAAGAAGTGGAAATGATGCTGCAGTTACTTTAGCTTTATCTGTCAGTAAAACAATGAATGAATTTGTCGATTTAATGAACCAAAAAGCCTATGAATTGAATATGAATCATAGTGTTTTTAATAATCCACATGGATTAGATGGTGACGATGGAGGCAATCTATCAACGGCTTACGACATGGCTATCCTTTATTCATATTGTTTACAAAATCCGGTATTTTCAACAATAACTTCAGCCAAAACACATGCTAATTATGTTAATAAAAACAAATTATTAAGGAATTATGATTATTGTACAGGTGGAAAAACAGGTTTTACAACAAAAGCAAAAAGAACTTTGGTGACAAGTGCAAGTAAAGATGATATTCATTTAATTGTTGTAACTTTGAATTGTGGTAATGATTTTGAGACTCATAGAAACAAATACGAATATTATTTTAATCACTATCAGTCGATTAAAATTTTAAATAAAAATGAAAATTCATTTGATAACCAAGTATTTTATTGCCAAAAAGACTATTATTTTATAACAAATGAAAATGACTTGTCTTTACTTTATCAATTAAATTTAAATGAACAAACTATAAAAGTTACATTATTTGATAAAAATAAATATGTTTTAGAAGATATTATAGTTCCAATATCATTAAAGGATAAGGTTTAATTAGAAAATTAGACCTTTTTTTCGTATTAAAGAATGAAGAATACACAAAATAATAAGGGTGTATATATGAAGAAAAAAATTTTTACAATTATTTTTACATTTTTACTTATTACCGGTGTTATTTTTCTAGTCAAAATAAACCATCAAGAAGATAAAGTGAAAATACAAAAAATTTCAACACAGGAAGCTATTCATTTTTTTTGTCAAAATAAATCATCCGATGATCAAACCGTTACCAATCCTATTTTAAATGACTTTCAGGTAGAAAACTTAGAAAGTGGCGATTTTATCCAATATGATTACGAGGAAGATAAGTTGTTTATCGTTGATTATGAACAATTGACGATTATTCAGCTTTCTACTAAAGAAATCATTAAGCAAATAAAAATAGATAAATTTATTCCATCCGAAGTATTAATAACTCAAAATCAAATAATATTAATTGGTATTCAAGAAATTTTGATTAATATGGAAATAGTACCTGGACGAGCCTTTCCTTATTCTGAAAGTGAAAGCAGAATATATATTTTTAGTAAACAAGATTATTCTATCATTCGTTATTTTTCTTTTGATGAAACTTATTATTTAACTTCTACCTTAATTGGAAATGAATTGTATTTGATTTTAGCAAACTATACGATTTTCAATCCGGAAACAAAGACTTTTATTTATCCAAAATATTTTGATTCTGTATATTATCATCAACAATTAAGTCCTGATAATTTGTATTTATCAGAAGCTGGAAATCCTACTTATTCGATACGTTTAATGGTTAAAATAGCTTTAAACGAAATAAAGCCAATAGAAGTAAAAGGAATTTTAGGCGTCGAGGGAATAAGTAAAATCACGGATAGTTATATTTTATTAACTTCTGCATTATATGATCAAGAAAGTAAAACAGCAATTCATGTATTTTTATTAGAAAATTTACAATATAAAGGTTATGTAGTTTTAAAAGGATACTTGCTTAATCAATATTCTATGGATGTATATCAAAACTATTTAAGAGCTGCCACAAATACATTTTTAAATGGTCAAGCCAGCAATATGATTTATAATGTTTCTTTAAATGATTTTAAAATAAAATCAAAAAAAGAAATAGCTCCTCAAGAAAGTATCTATTCAATCCGTTTTGACGGAAATTATTGTTATTTATCTACTTTTTTATATATAGATCCTTTATTTATTTTTGATTTTTCGAATGCTTCGTCCATTGTCGAAATTACAAAAAATAAAGTTGATTTCTGTTGTGATTATTTACAACTTATAGATAATCAGTTATTTACTATTGGAACTTCTTATGATGAAAATATGCGTTCAATAGGATTAGTTTTAGCATTATTTGATAAAGAAACTTTACAGATAAAGGATTGTTGTTTTTATGAAGGAGAAAATATTTATAGCGAAGTGAAATACAATGAAAAGGCAATTACAAGATGGAACGATTATTTATTTTTTCCAATTATGAGTTCAGCAGGACAAAGTATCCAAATAATACGTATTAAAGATTCTATTATCCAAGAAGCAAAGCTTTCTAATGAAAATGATTATATGCTTAGAACCATCATTACTCAAAATCAAATTATAGGTATTAGTTCCACCAAAATCTATTATTATTCTTTAAAGAATTATCAATTAACAGCTGAAATGGTTTATAAAACAATTGTTAATTAAATATTCTATGCAATATTACTAAAAACAAAAGAAAGGAAAAAATAAGTTATCTTTAGATAATAAAATAGGTGAAAACATGAAATCTTGTTGGTTAAAAGACTCTGATAAAAAAAAGTATGCCGCTTTAAAGGGCACATATCATACGGATATTTTGATTGTAGGAGGAGGAATAAGTGGTATTTCTTTAGCCTATGAATTGAGTAAAACAAAATATAAAATTATGCTTGTAGAACAAAATGAACTTTATCATTCAACGACTGGTTATACAACCGGAAAGATTACTTTTCAGCATGGCTTTATTTATCAAGAACTCATCAAAAAATTTGGTAAAGATAAAGCTAAGATGTATTATAAAGGCAATTTGTCTGCTTTAAATCATATTGTTAATAATATTCAACATCATCAAATTGATTGTGAATTACAAAAATGTTCGAATTTTTTATACAATCAAGATGATTTCCATCAATACGAAAACGAGAAGAAAGCTTATCAATTATTAAACATTCCATTTAAAGAAGAAACTCTTTTTAACCATTTTGCTTTAAAAGTAGATGATCAAGCAGTTTTTCATGTTGTAAAATATTTGGATGGATTATTAAGCATATTAGATAACTATGAAAATGTAGAAATTTATGAACATAGTAAAGTGTATAAAACAAGATGTAATCAGGAAGAAAAAGAAGCTTTTGGAGAAAACTTTAAAATTCAGGCAAAAATAATTGTTTTTGCTTGTTTTTATCCGTTTTATCAAAATTTTAATTTTTATTTTTTAAAACTTAAGCCGGTTACTTCATTTGTAATAGAAGGAAAAGTAGAATCAAATATATCCTATTGTGCCATGGATTATAGCAATCAAGTATTTTCTTTTCGCCCTTATCAGTTTAATCAGTTATTATTTTCAGGTGAAAGCATAGATAGTTCAGCTTTAAAATCATATCATAAAATTGATGATTTAAAAGATAGAGTAAAATTTTATTTTCAAAATGTTAAAATGGAAAATTTTTGGTATAATCAAGATTATCAAACTTTAGATAAACTACCTTTTATAGGAGAAATTAAAAAAAATGTTTATATAGCGACAGGTTATAATAAATGGGGAATAACCAATTCTGTTTTGGCTTCTATCATCATAAAAGATTTAATCCTTCATAATCCATCGATTTATGAATCATTGTTTGATCCTAAAAGATATATCCGTTTATTAAAATACTTAGGTTATAGTGTTCAGAATATTTTTACTCTAATACAATCTAAATTTATATATCCTCATCATACTTGTACACATTTGCACTGCAATTTAAGAAAAAATTGGGTAGATGGAACATGGGATTGTCCTTGTCATGGTTCTAGATTTAATAAAAATGGAAAGGTGATCACTGGACCTGCTAAAAAACCAAATAATAAAATAAACGACTGATTTTTTAATTCCATAAAGTTTTTGAAAGAGTTGCAAGTTTTTCTTTTCATCGTTATAATAAATGATTAGAGGAATAGGTCATGGTATTATTAATAACGGGAATAGCTAATGGAATAGGCAAAGAAGTTGCAGAGATTTTTATTAAGCAGGGGCATAAAGTTTATGGAATAGATATTCAAAAAAGTACAAATCGTAAAATAATTTCTTATCAGGGTGATATTACTCAAGAAAAGCAACTTTTAATGATTAAAGAGCAAATTAAAAAAGATAATATACGATTGGATGCTATTTTAAATTTTGCAGGAATTCATAGGATGGGTTCTTTAATTGAGGAAAATTATGAAAATATACGTAGATTATTAGAAATTAATTTGTTAGGAACGATATTGGTAAACAAAATTTTTTACGATTTGCTTGATGAAAAGGGTAGAATTGTCATAACAACAAGTGAAGTGGCTAATTTAGATCCTATGCCTTTTAATGGCATTTATCATATTAGCAAAACAGCATTAGATTGTTATAGTCAATCTTTAAGACAGGAATTAAATTTAAAAAATCAAAAGGTGATCACTATCCGTCCGGGCGCTGTTCAAACCTCCTTATGCGATGGCTCTTTAATTGAAACAACAAAATTATGTCAAGAAACCAAACTTTATCAAGAAGAATCAAAACATTTTTTGCATTTAATCCAAAAATTTATGGGAAAGCCTATGTCCCCTTCTCTTTTAGCAAAAAAAATTTATAAAATTTCTTTAAAAAAATATCCTAAATATATATATAATATCCACCATAATATGGGTTTAGTTTTGTTAAATATTTTACCTAAAAGATGTCAATGTGCAATCATTAAATTTTTATTAAAAAGATAGAAAAATCTCTGGACGTTAATCCAGAGATTTTTTAAATATCTAATAAAGATCCACTAGAAACAATTTCACGGTAGTTATGATGACTACTATTTTTTGGATTATCATGATCCCAATAATTTGAAGAGATTTTTAAATGTTCTTCTTCTAATTCTTCGATAGAATCGATTTTTTTATGAACATAACGGTTTAATTGGCGAATAACATAGTGTAATCTTTCTTTTAAACCCCCTAAACGAATAATTTGTTTTTCAAATCCAAATGATTTATTTTCAACGTGCCATTGAACTTCATAATCTTCCATAAATTTTTCAAGTAGTAAAAGCACACGTTTTGTTTTACGGATGTCTTTTTTCAAAGATAGAATGTCTTTTTCCTGATAATGTTGGTAAATTTCTTTGCCTAAAGAAGCTTTTACTTCATCAATTTTAGCTAAATCATATAAAGGTAAAAACAAATAACCATATTGCGGATGAGTTATATTTTTCTTTAAAGATAAGGCAATATTATGGAATAGTTTTTGGCTGTTTTCTAATACAGCTTCATCATATAGTCCTTGGAAAAGATCATTGTATAAATAGATAAAGGATAAATTATTAAAACAGTGTTCGTCTTTTGCTGAGTCTAATCGACTTAATGCATCTATTTTCATAAATGAATGGAATGCCATTCCAGTTACTTCTTTAAAATATTGTTTTGCTTTAATGTCTAAAGGCAACTGGTGAGCTAATAAAGAAGCATAAAAGATAGCAGGCAGTGTTGAAAATAAACTAGCATCGGCAGCACCATCTGCCCAAGCTGTAACTAAATAACGTTTAACGTTGAATTGTATGCAACTTTCAATTTGCTCTTTTAAAGCTAAGAAGGAGTAAGTGTTTTCAGGGACAAATCCATTCCATTTTTGTGCACCACCAGCATATCCCATTTTGTTTTTTGTGATTTTTTGATAAAGTTCAAATTCTTCTGTACTTGCTTCTTTACTTTTTACCCAATATCTCCAAATAATTGGTGTAATATTAGAAGGAATATCCAATTTAAAATTTTGTTTATCTTCACATTCATTATAAGCTTCACATAGCATATCTGCCCAAATATCACATTCTAAACCATAAGATGCAGCAATTTTAGCTACTCTTTCTAAATGATAGGACATAATTTGTGTTTTAGGAACAATTCCGTTTTGATCAAGAAATTTTCCTCTTCCTAATGCCCAGGCTTCATCCATTCCAATGTGTACTTTTTTACTAGTAAATAATTTAGATATTCCGGAAAGCATTTTATCAATGAAAGCATAAACTTTTTCATCTTTGACAGTTAAAATATTATCTATTTCAAACAAAGATGTATAAGAAGAGTGTCTTTTTAGACGACCTAAATGTGCTAACGTCTGGATACAAGCTCTTAATTCCATTCCTTTTTCTTGGCAATACAAATCAAGTTCTTTGATTTCTTGTTTTGAATATCTTCCTCGCATATAGCCAAAGTAAGGTTCTCCATCTAATTCATAAGTGTCTTCTGTGTATAACATCAAGTAGTTGTAACCAAAAGAACTAAGAATATCGACTAATTTTTTTAAACTGGAAATTTTTGGAACAGCACCTCTAGAACAATCCACCATATACCCTAAATCTTCAAAATAGTTTTTTTTATTTAATAACATATAGTATCTCCTTTGATTTTATTAATGTTATTTTAACGAAGTAAGAGAAACATTTCAATAAAAAAAGAATAACTTCATAAAATGTCAAGTTATTCTTAATATTTGGCTTATTCTGCTAGATAAATGGTTATCGAATTCCAATAGAAACTATAATTACAATCATGTTCTAGTTTGAAATAAGTATATGTATTCACATCAGGTGTAATAGTATAAGTTTTAGTACCTGCAATAGTAGATAATGTTGTAGTGTAAGAATTAATATTACTATCATTACCAAAACGGAAAATGACGGCATCATTATTGCTATATAAAACATCTTGGGTTGATGAATATTCTAAAGTTATTTTACTAATTCCACTTGAAAATTCTGAAGTATTATAAAGTATAGATGTACCTTTATCTGCCTTATCTCTCATTTGAATGCCATTACCATAATTACCAAGTTGAATAAATTCAAAAGGTACCGAATTTACTATTGCTGTTGAACTTGTATAATTTTGTGCGGGAAGATTTAAAGTATTCACTGTTAAAGAAATTTTGTTATCATCATCTGGATCAGGAGTAGGAGTAGGATCAGGTGTTGGTGTAGGGTCAATAGGAGAAATTTGTCCAGCACAAATGTTTTTAGTGGTTTCGTTTGTAGAACCAAATATAGAACAAGCAAAACTTGGATTATCGATGAATGGATTTCTATTTCCTTGAACTTCCTCTGCTCCATTATTTCTTCTTAATTCACTTTCACTTACGCTATATTGTAAATTCCATTTTAATAAATCGGATAGTTTTCCCATGGTTTTATTTCCAGTACTATCATTATCTTTATCGACTAAACTTAATTGACTATTTGCTACTACGCAATAAAATATAATGCGTGCAGCTTGTCCACGATATTGTTCATCCATACCAGCTGCTTTAGGATCCCAACCAGCAGAAGTACTATTTTTCCCTTCTACATAGAATGAATTACCTCTTCCTGAGTTATCACTCGTTAATGTTGGACGTGGCATATGAATATCCCCTTCAACAAGATTTCCACCTCTTGAGTTTGGCCATACATGTTCTTTGTTCATTTCGGAACGAGAAGCAGAAGTCCCTCGATAAAAGGCAAGATACCTGCTTGAATTATTCGGATCATAATCGGTTTTATCATAATAATTCCACATGTTACTATAGCCAATATTTTTTGTTTTCTTGGAATTATTGATACTTCTCAAGTCATTTAATAATTGGTTACCATTTAAAGAAAGATTTAAAGACGAGTAGTAATTTCCAAAATCAGTATTTGTCCAACCATTTTCATCAGGTTGAATAGGAGTAGGATCTGGTGTTGGCGTTTCGGATTGTTTTAAGTTGTTTATACCTGTATAGGTAATTTCAATAGAGTATAAATGAACACGATAAGTAGATGAATTTAGAAAATAAAAACTATCTGTTGGTTTAGAAAAAGAGTAAGTATAATAAATTGATTTCCCATCACTGCTTTCTTTTGTAGTTGCTGTAATGGCATTAGTAGTAGAAGAAATACCTTCATACATCTTCATGTTGTCATAAGTGCCAAAAATATGGGCTGTGATTTGAGTAATTTCAGTAATGGCAGAAGTTGTAAGATATCCATTACTATTAAAAGTAAATTCATCAGGGTAAGATGTATTTTCAATAACATTAGATAATGTAATTCCATCAAATTTGTTGAAATTATCACTAGTTAAAGTAAAAGTTTTTTCTTCTTTTTGTTGTTCATCACTATTTGAAGAGTTAATAGAACTTGAAGAGTTATTAAAATCGCTGCTAGATGAATTTTCACTAGTTGTAGAAGAATCATTAGGACTTGATGGACTAACAGAATTGCTGTTTGAAAGGTTGTGATTACAACTAGTTAATATAGAAATAGAAAGTAAAGCAATGAGTATATTATAGCATTTTTTCATAAGTATTCCCCCAAAATCAATTCTATTATAATATATTTTTAATCGTAAAAAAAGATTGTAAGCACATTTTGCTTACAATCTTTGGTTATCGATAGTATCACTATCTGTTTTTCCTTTATTTTTAAATAATCTTATAGCATCTGAAAGAGCCCTTTCTATTGGCAAAATTGCTAAAATTACGCAAATAGTAAATAATCGGTTTGTTAGATTTAAATCATTAAATTGGTAAGAAACACCAAGAATAGAGGCAATTTCTGGAATGAATAAGGCCAACGTAATAAATAATAAAGATGAAATACAAACAATTAAGCGCAAAGTATTGAAAGGACGACATAAATTAAATAAAATAATAACTCCTACATAAGTGATTGCAATGACACAAATTGAATTGACTTCTGTATAATTCGACAAGTCTAAACCATCAATATTTTTTGTGCTCATTAAATAAATGAATACAACGGTTATGATTAGACAAAGGGCTTGTACGATACAACTTGATATAATGTTTCCAATAAAACTTCCTCGTATTTTTTCTTTGTTTGGCTGAATAGCTAAAATGGTTGATGGAGCACCAATAACGAAAAATTCAAGTAACATGAATTGAATTGGTTCAAATGGATAACCGGCACGGAATATGTTTTTAGCAATAATCGATAAGAAGGTAATAATCATTACAAACAAAGTTTTCATTAAATATAAAGAGGCACTTTGTTGAATGTTATTAATGACTCTACGACCCTCCATGACTACTTTTGGCATGTTGGCAAAATTTGAATCTAATAATACAAGATGTGCGACATTTCTTGCAGCATCTGAACCACTAGCCATTGCAACAGAACAATCCGATTCTTTCATCGCTAAGATATCATTCACACCATCGCCTGTCATAGCTACAGTTTTTCCATGACGTTTTAAAGTTCGCACAAGTATTGCTTTTTGATCAGGTGAAACACGACCAAATACAGTATATTCATTAGCAATTGTTTCGACTTCTTGAGGTGAAAGACCATCTAAAGATATATAATCAGAAGCTCCTTCTATCCCAACTTTACCAGCGATTTCTGCTACAGTTGCAGGATTATCACCGGATATAACTTTCACTTGAACGCCATTTTCCTTGAACCATTTAATCGTATCATAAGCTTCTTCACGGATATGATCTTCTAAAGTAATTAATGCTAAAGGAGAGCAAGTAGTAGGAACCGTATTGTTAACAATTGGTTTATCTGATTTCGCTAACATTAAAACACGATAACCCATGGAAGCTTTTTTTGTTACAATATTATTGATTTTTTTGGATTTCCCCTGATAAACAAATTCAGGAGCGCCTAATATATAAGTACCCATATCTTCAAATGTAACTGCAGAAAGTTTGCGCGCACTAGAAAAAGGAACAGTGGCTATTTTTTTAAATTCAAAGTTAACTCCGAATTTTTCTTGTAAAGCAATCGAAGTAAGATTGTTATCATCTAAAGCGCCAATGAATGCCCCCATTATGGTATCTATAGTAGGACCTTTAGGGTCAATAGGAGCAATATCGATAATATCTTTAACTTTCATAGTTCCATCGGTAATGGTCCCCGTTTTATCTAAACATATACAATCTACACGAGCGAGCATTTCTATACAATAGAGTTCTTGTACAAGGGTTTTTGATTTAGCTAAACGGATTACGGATAAAGCTAAAGCAATGGTAACAAGTAAAAATAAACCTGCTGGAATCATTCCCACTAAAGAGCCTGCTGTTTTCGTGATTGTTTGACGAATGATTTGGTTTTTAACAATCAATTCTTCTTCAGGGGTTTTATCAAAGCCATATCCTCTTGATTGTACTGCAATACGGATATAGAATTTATCCATTTTTTTCTCGAAAGATTGTGTAATAATATAGTCATCTGTTTCATCTAATTTAATTGTACCATCTAAATAACGATCTACATTACTATATTTACTGACAAGATATTGCAGTGCATCATCTTTATTATCTTGGTTAAATGTCCATTCTTCACTAACTGTATCTGAAGGGTTGAAACCTTCCCCACTTTCTCTTGGTATAGCTTCATAGATTCTTATGGAAGATATAGAAATGTTTCCACTTGCTTTATTATCATATGAAATCTTGATTTGATTGACCAAAGGAATGGTATTACTTCCATTAAAACCTGTAGTATCTAACATTATGTATGAATAATCTAATCCTTCTGCATCTGCCTCTTTAATATCAGTTAATTTTCCAATTTCGTATTCACTGGTATTATTAACACCATAGACGACTAAAGAACCAGAAGTACCAAACGTAGCAGAGCGAACATTTTCTTTTGCAGATTCATAATTTCGATAAGCCATAATGGAACCTAAAGGAATAATAATAACGGTAATAAATGTTGTGATAATTTTTAATGAACGTAATAATTCAGATTTTGGTTTGGTATAACGTTTTGCTTTTGCTTGAAGTTTTTGGATATAACAATCTTGTCCTACCCGATTAACTTTTGCAAAACAGTTACCTGCTGTAATAAAAGATCCAGCATATAAAGTATCTCCAGGGCCTTTTTTAACTGCGACGGATTCACCGGTTAATAATGATTCGTTAACATCAATTTCCCCTTCAACAATGATACAATCGGCAGAAATTTGTTTTCCAGTTTTAAATTTTACAATATCGTCTAAAACGAGTTCTTTCACTTGCACTTCTTTTGTAATGCCATCTCTTATAACTGTTGATGTTGGGGCTGTAACAATTGAAAGTTTATCGATAGTTTTTTTAGCTTTTATTTCTTGGACAATTCCAATGATGGTATTACATAATAAAATTGCCATGAAAGTTAAATTTTTGTATTCTTTTACATAGATTAATGCAGCAGCAACACAAATACATAAAATATTAAAAAAAGTAAAAATATTATTTAAAAAGATTTGTTTGTAAGTTTTAGAGTATTGTTTTTGGTTATCATTTACTAATCCTTCACGAATTCTTTGATTAACTTGCTCTTCATTTAATCCATATTCTGTAGATGGTTCAAAACGAACTGCTGTATTACTTCTTGAAGATTGCTCAATTAAATCTTTTGAAATAATTTGCGTATCAAGAAGTTCAAGTTCATCATGCTCTTGTTTCCTTCGTTCATATAGTCCTAATCTTTTCTTTTTTTCTTGTTTTTCGTATTGACTTTTTCTTTGCTCAATCTCATCTGTATCAGGAATTTGTGCGATATTACTATGAGATGATGGGTCTGGAGTTTTCATACCAATATTTTTCGTAGAAATAGAATCGACATCGAGTAGTGTATTTTCATTATTTTCTTTATTATCAGCATGATTATCATTTATATTATTATGATTTTTGCTCATATGATTCCCTCCTAAAAAACTAATATTACTAAATATTAGTATAACAAAAAAAAGGATATGTTAACAAGCAAAAAATCATTTCAATAAATTTAGTCTTTTTTTAGTTTGAAATGACAAAATTTAGAAAAAAGTAAAGACAAAAATTGTTAAAATAAAGACAAAAAATATTATCAATAATTCTTTTAGAATTCATGTTGAATAATGTTTTTGATTTATATATAATAAACTTGAGTATGCTTTTTGGTACTTGATTTTATGTTTTAAGATTTGAATAATATGTACTTATTGAAAGGAGAAAACAAAAATTATGAGACTTAAAAAAGTT
>CABUID010000005.1 GCA_902491575.1 uncultured Bacillota bacterium | reverse complement strand
GCGATGGTATCCGTAAGGAGAGAGTAGCAAGTTGCCGGGCTTTTTTTTTACTTCCTCTTCTTCTCTTTTTTCATTATTTTGAAAGTTGTTTCTCTATTTTTATCATGATATAATATTATCGCTTAAGGAGGTTTCCATATGGCAAAAGTTATCGTTGGTTTAAGTGGTGGTGTGGACAGTGCAGTTGCTGCTTATTTATTAAAAAAACAAGGCTATGAAGTTGTGGGGGCGTTTATGCGCAATTGGGATTCACAGTTAAATAATGACATATTAGGAAATAACTGGAAAGGTGAAATATGTCCACAGGAAGTCGATTATAATGATGCTAAGAAGGTAGCAGAAATATTAAATATAAAACTTTTACGTATTGATTTTATTAAAGAATATTGGGATAATGTTTTTACATATTTTATAGACGAGTATAAAAAGGGTAGAACTCCCAATCCAGATATTATGTGTAATAAGTATATAAAATTTGATAGTTTTTTAAAATTTGCGAAGAATGAAGGTGCGGATTTTATTGCTACGGGTCATTATGCAAAAATTATCCATGATGGTGACTATTCCATATTAAAAAAAGCAAAAGATTCAAATAAGGATCAAACTTATTTTTTGTCTTTTCTAACTCAAGACCAACTCCATGATGTTTTATTTCCTTTAGCAGATATTGAAAAAAGTGAAGTACGAAAAATTGCCAAAGAGCTTCATTTAAATATTGCAGATAAAAAAGATTCTACTGGAATTTGTTTTATTGGTGAAAGAAATTTTAAAGAATTTTTAAAAAATTATATTCCTGCTCAAGAAGGCAACATCGTAGATGTGGCTACAAATAAAATTATTGGAAAACATCAAGGTGTTTATTATTATACTATAGGACAAAGAAAAGGTTTAAATATTGGTGGAGTAAAGGGAAGTGATGGAAGAAGTTGGTTTGTTGTGAGAAAAGATGTAAAAAATAACATTTTATATGTTGCAATTGGCGATGATAATGAATATCTTTTGTCGGATGAAGTACATATTATTGATTGTAATTTTTTACAAGACATTCCCTATAACACTTTTATACCTTGCACGGCAAAATTTAGATATCGTCAAAAGGATATTCCTGTAGTTATAGCACGAAATCAAGATAAAATTATTGTAAAATCAAATAGTATGTTAAAAGCCATTACCAATGGTCAAATTGCTTGCTTTTACAATGATAGAGATGAACTATTTGCTTCTGGTATTATCGATACAATTTACTATAAAGGTCAAAAAGTGGAACTAAACTAATGAATAATATGAATTTACTTGAACAAGAAGAAATTGAACTGGAAGGTTTCATTGTTTTTTATAAATTTGAAAATGATGAAAATGGATATCGAATTGCTTCATTTAAAATAGACGATAATAAACAAGAACGAACAGTTACCATTGTTGGTTATTTTCCTCATTTTTTAAAAACGGATTCTTTAACTTTAAAAGGAACAGTTATTCGTCATAAAAAATTTGGTATCCAAATTGATGTTCATGAGATTTATAAAAAAATGCCAACGAGCAAGGAAAATATCATTCGTTTTTTATCCTCTAGCCAATTTAAACATATTGGTAAAAAATGTGCTGCAGCTATTTTTGAGTATTTAAAGGAAGATTGTATTTCCATTTTAGTAAATCAACCACAGATTTATGATGAATTAATAGAAAATAAAATTATTAATAACATTCAAATGGAATCTTTGCAAGTTGGATTAAAGAAATTTGATTTTACCTCAAATGCCTATCAAATTTTACTAAAACATGGCTTTTCTTTAAAAAACATCATGAAAGCAGAAGCAACATATGGAGAAGAATTAGAGCGTATAGTAAATGAAAATCCCTATCAAATGATTTTAGATATTGATGGAATTGGTTTTAAAAGTGTTGACAAAATAGCCTTGAATTTAGGAATATTACCCACTGATAAAAGGAGAATTAAAGCAGCTATTTTATATTCATTATTAAATTTATGTCATCTAACAGGTAATACCTATGAAAGTATTCAAGCCATATATGAAACACTTCATCGTATCATTCAAGTAGATGAAAATGATTTTGAAATTTACCTAAAAGAATTAGAAAATGAAAAATGGATTATTAAGGAAGATGAAAAATATTTTCATTATTCTTTTTATAATGCTGAGAAAAATATCGCTAAAAAACTTATTCCTTTGATACATCGGAATATCAACCAATCCATATTAAATTTACATTTTGAAAAAATGCTAGAAAATATTCAACTTGATGAAGGGATAGTTTACTCAAAAGAACAAATTGATGCAATATATGGGGCTTTAAGTAGTGGTTTATTTATTATTACTGGTGGACCCGGAACAGGGAAAACAACGATTCTTAATGCGATATTGAAATTTTTAAAAATGCTTTATGGTGAAGAAGCCATTATTGCTTTATGTGCCCCTACTGGCCGTGCAAGTAAACGAATGTCTATTTTATCAAATCATTATGCATGTACTATTCATCGCCTATTGAAATGGGATCTACATTCCAATTCTTTTGCCTATAATGCAGATAATAAATTACATTGTGATGTAATAATCATTGATGAATTTTCCATGGTAGATACACTATTATTTGAGGCATTGTTAAATGGAACTTCACGCGTTTCGCAAATTATCTTAATCGGTGATGATAATCAACTACCTTCTGTTGGTGCTGGCAATTTATTGCATGATTTGTTGAAAATCGAAAAAATAAATCATATTTGTTTATCACATATTTATCGACAAGCGTTTGGTTCATCGATTGTAGAACTTGCATATAAAATAAGATTTAACCAATTAGATGAAAGTTTTCGTTTCAATGAAGATGTTTCTTTTATTAAAATAAAAAATACTCAAGCTGCCGATTATATCGTAGCTATCTTAAAACAATTATTTGATAATGGCTTTACTTTTGACGATTTACAAATCATTATTCCAATGTATGGTAATGTTGCTGGTATAGATAATATTAATGCTGCTATACAAGATTGGTACAATCCCTATAATGGTCAAAATGAGGAAGTAAGAGTTAATCATCAAGTTTTTCGTGTTGGCGATAGAGTTTTACAATTAAAAAATCAGCCAGATGATGATATTTTTAATGGTGATATTGGTGTCATTACGAGTATTGATTTAAAAGAAGAGGAAATGATAGTAGAATTTG
Organism: uncultured Bacillota bacterium; assembly: GCA_902491575.1. Classification (GTDB taxonomy): domain Bacteria; phylum Bacillota_I; class Bacilli_A; order RFN20; family CAG-631; genus CAKPXW01. The sequence continues at coordinate 111,078 of CABUID010000005.1, read as the reverse complement.
ATGTTGGAGAAGTGACCTACACAAAAAATAATTTTTCAAATTTAACTTTGGCTTATGCTATTTCCATTCATAAATCACAAGGTAGTGAATTTAATTTTGTGATAATGTGTATTTTTAATGATTATGGGTTTATGCTCAATAAACAATTATTGTATACAGGGATTACAAGAGCAAAAAAATCTTTGATTATATTAGGTGATTATTATACATTTATTAAGAAATCTTCCCAAGAAAATCTAAATATACGAAAAACGGCTTTAATTCCTAGGATAAAAGAACTTCTTGAATAAATTGTCGAAAGTTCCACAAAATAATTAGGGTGAGAATTCATGTGTAAAGCTACAGTATTTGCCATTCATACTTTAGCAGCCTTTGCTTTGGTAGGTGCGAGTTGTTATATATTTTTAAATGAATCTGGCCATTTGGGTAAGGTAAAAAGGGAATGTTATAACAAAATGATGGATGTTAAAGATGAAATAAAAAGGAAAATGAAGTAGATTTCCCTAAAAAACGCATAAAATTGCGTTTTTTTCTTTATTTTAAAAATGATTTTATGTATAATAGATATGTCGATGAAAAAGAATAAATATAAAGAAACAATATAGAGAGGGTTTGAAGGTGGAAATAACCCATGAATCTTATATTTTGCTACTTTGGAGATGGAACTAATTCTTCCCGCTTTATCTTGCGTAAAGATACAATTAAGTGCTCAATAGAGAAGTAGGATGGTACCGCGACATTTGTCGTTCCTACATGTACATGGATTTGTATAGGAGGTATTTTTTTTATGAAATATTTAACAAGTAATGAAATTCGTAACATTTGGTTAAGTTTCTTTCAATCAAAAGGACATCATGTAGAAGAAGGAGCATCTTTAATCCCTGTAAATGATCCGACTCTATTATGGATTAATGCTGGCGTTGCTGCCTTGAAAAAATATTTTGATGGTAGTGTTATTCCCAACAATCCTCGAATATGCAATGTTCAAAAAGCAATTCGTACAAACGATATTGAAAATGTTGGACATACAGCTAGACATCATACTTTTTTTGAAATGATGGGAAATTTTTCCATTGGTGATTATTTTAAATATGAAGCTATCGAATTTGCTTTTGAATTGTTAACAAGTGAACAATATTTTGCAATTCCTCTTGAAAAAATGTATATTACTTATTTTCCAGAGGATAAAGATACTTTAGAAAAATGGTTATCTTTAGGTGTTAAAAAAGATCATATGATTCCTTGTTTAGACAATTTCTGGGAAATTGGAGAAGGTCCTTGTGGCCCTGACAGTGAAATCTTTTTTGATAGAGGTGAAAACTATGATCCTGAAAAGATTGGAATTGATTTATTAAAAAAAGATATCGAAAACGACCGATATATTGAAATTTGGAATATTGTTTTTTCACAATATAATTCAAAGCCAGGTATTCCTAGAAGTGAGTATCAAGAATTACCACACAAGAATATTGATACAGGAGCAGGACTTGAAAGATTTTGTCTTATTATGCAAAATGCTGAAACCAATTATGAAACCGATTTATTCATGCCAATTATTCGTAAATGTGAGACTTTATCTAAATTTAAGTATGAATCCGATTATAAAGTAAGTTATAAAATCATTGCAGATCATATTCGTACTTGTACTTTTGCTTTAGCCGATGGTGCTTCTTTTTCTAATGAAGGTAGAGGCTATGTCTTAAGAAGATTATTGCGTAGAGCTGTTCGTCATGGTCGTAAACTTGGAATTAATCAAGAATTTTTATCTATTTTGGTAGATGAAGTAATCGAAATTATGAAAGATTTTTATCCATATTTAATGGAAAAAGCTTCTTATATAAAAAATTTAGTGGCGCTTGAAGAAAGAAAATTTTTAGATAAATTAACCGATGGTGAAAGAATATTAAATGATTTATATGAAAGAAATCATGCGATTACAGGTGAAGATGCCTTTTTACTTTATGATACTTATGGTTATCCTTTCGAAATCACATTAGAATTTGCAAATGAGCATCATTTAACTATAGATAAGGCTTCATTTGACGAAGCAATGAAACGTCAAAAAGAGTTAGCAAGAGGTTCAAGAGAAAATAAGAATTCGATGAAATCACAAAATTTAGAATGGATGGATTTTAAAGAAAATTCAGAATTTGTTGGTTATGATGTCTTGAAAGTAGATAATGCTAAAGTGATTAAATTATTCGAACTCGGTGAAGGAAATATGGGTATCGTTACCGATAAAACTCCTTTTTATGCAGAAATGGGTGGCGAAAAAGGAGATGTGGGAGTAATCTTTAATGAAAAATTTGAAGGAAACGTTTATGATTGTATCGCTATGCCAAATGGTCAACATTTATTAAAAGTTCAAGTGGTTTTAGGAGATATAGCTGTAAATGATTTCGTCACTTTAGAAGTGAATAGTGATCTTCGAAAGAAAATTCAAGCCAATCATACGGCTACACATTTACTGGATCAGGCCTTAAAAGATGTATTGGGAAATCATGTTTATCAGCATGGTTCTCAAATTAATTCCGTGAATATTCGATTTGATTTTAATCATTTTGAAAATGTTTCTTCTAAACAACTCTTAGAAGTTGAAAGTATTGTTAAAGAAAAAATTAAGCTTTCTTTACCTGTAAAAATATATGAAAAACCCATTGAAGAAGCCAAAAAAGAAGGATGTATTGCAATATTTGGAGAAAAATATGGAAACATTGTTCGTATCGTGAATATATCTGAGTATTCTAAAGAATTTTGTGGTGGGTGTCATGTAATGAATACAGCAGATATTGATAATTTTGCGATTACTTCGATAGAATCTAAGGGATCAGGAGTTTTCCGTATTGAAGCGGTTACTGGAAAAGATATTCAAGAGAAAATGAAAACCAATTATTCAGCTTTGTTTGATGAATATAAGGCACTTATCATTAAATATAAAGAAGTGATTAGACATGCTAAAGAAATGCAACTATCTTTCATCGAAAAAGAAATGACTTATGAAGATATCGATTCTTATCAATTGTTATTAAATGTTAAAAAGGTGAATGAAGAATTAAAAGAAGAAATAAAGATCATTGAAAAAGCTATTAAAAATAAAGAAGATGAGCAAAAATTATCTCATTTTGATGAGAATAATGTAACTTTAAGAAACTTAAATGGGATTTCCCTTGTTTTTGTAGAATTAACTTTTGATGATGCAAGTATTGTCAAGCAAATTGCAGATAATTTACAATGCAAATATCCTGAAAGTTTAATTTTTGTAATGTCAAAATGTAAAGATAAAGTTTTATTTGTTGCGAAAGCAAATTCAAATTTAAATCAAAAAGGCATACATTGTGGAAATTTAGTAAAGCAAGCTGCTATTTTATGTGGTGGTAATGGTGGTGGACGACCAGATTTTGCTCAAGCAGGAGGTAAAAATCCTGATAAAGCAACAGACGTTTATGCATTAATTGAGGGATTATTATCATGAAAGCAATGGGATTAGATATTGGAAGTGTAACGGTAGGAGTAGCTTTATCCGATAGTTTAAAAATGATTGCTTCTTCTTACATGGTGATTCGCTATGAACAAGAAGATGATAAATTGTTTCAGCAAATTATAGATATCATTGAAAAGGAAGAGGTAGATGAGCTCGTCGTTGGTATGCCTTATCATATGAATGGAGACTTTTCTGAAGGATGTCAAAGAACACGTAGATTTGAAGAAAATATAAAAAAAAGAAAAGATATTAAAATTATTGAAATCGATGAAAGAATGTCCACAATTACTGCACAAAATGCACTTTTAACTTTTGATGTTTCTAGAAAAAAAAGGAAACAAGTAGTCGATAAAGTAGCAGCAAGTGTCATTTTACAAAGTTATCTTGATAGAAAATCAATAGGATAGTTATAGAAATTCGTAAAGTTGTCATATATATTAATGGAATGATTATGACAAGCAATAAAAATATAAAAAATGGGAGAAAATTATGAAAGACAATAGAATAATGACAGTGATAGACGAAGATGGAAAAGAAAAAGAAATGCGTGTATTATTTGCGAAAAATTTAGAAAAATACAATAAAAATTATGTTTTTTATCTTGATCCAACTAGTAATTCTGGGCAAGTATTTGTATCAGCATTATTAGAAAATCAACAATTACAATCCATTACAGATGAAGAGGAATGGAAAGCTCTTGAAGGCGCTTTCCAAGAATTTCTACAGGAGATAAAACAATCATCTTGTGGACATTGCTCTGAAAATGATGATTGTTCTTGTGAAAATTGTCATGATTGTGAAAGAGAAAATGAAAACTAGGTGAAAAAATGTTTTATAATCTTACTGCACCATACATTGAGACGGATCGTTTAATTCTTCGAGTAGTGGATATGGAAGATGCAAAAGCGTATTTTATTTTTTGTTCTCAAAAGGAAGTTTGTCGTTATTTAACTTTCAATCCTTATCAAGATTTTAATCAAGCAAAAAATTCAATACAAAACATGATTCGAGCTTATTTACAAGGAAGCGATGTTAATTTTTCGATTTTATTAAAAGAAAGTAAATTAGTGATTGGTTCAATATCTTTATCTTTTAAAAAAGAATATAATCTAGCAGAAATTGGTTATATTTTAAATTATGATTACTGGCACCAAGGATTGATGAGTGAAGCTATAAAAGCTTTGATAAAAGCTTCTTTTGAATATTATCATTTGGATGGTTTATATGCTAATTATATAGAAGAAAATGAAAACAGTGCACACTTGTTAATGAAAAATAATTTTAAAATTATCCAAATAGAGAAGCAAGGTTTTATTAAAAATGGGACTCCATATAATTTAGTAAAAACTTTTTTGCCCAAATCATGAAGTTAAAATCTCAAGAATGTCTTTAATGTACATTTTTGAGATTTTTTTTAATGATATTTTTTTCTTGAATTCACGAAATAAATTGTTATAATTAAAGTGTAGGAGATAAAGTATGAACAAGATTAATGTTACGGATGCTAGAAAAGATATGAGTTCCTTTTTCGATTCAGTCATTCATGAAAAACCAATTATCTTAAAAAGAAGAAAATATGAGGCTGTTCTTGTTGAAAGATCACTTTTGCAAATGATGCTTGAATATGCAAGCATTCAAGTTTCCTGTATGCAAAATAAAGAAAAATGGATTTATCGTGCAACAGACTTAGATATTTTTGGAGAAGGAGAAACAAAATTAGAAGCTGAAAATGCTTTATGTGCTTCTTTATTTTCATTTGCTAGCGATGTTTATGCTAACTTTATGTTCTATTATTATGGTCAAAATATCCAAACCAAATTACCATATATTTTTAATATTCTTTTATGCGAGAATGCTGATGATGTAAAGAAATTATTAGTTTATCAAAGAAAAAAGAAAATAAGCAAATAGAGAAACTGCATAACAAATTATGTGGTTTTTTTGTTTAAATATGGTAATAATTTTTTTAAAATCATGTTGTTGTTTTATTCTTTCTATGTTATGATTTATATGTCTATTGTACTATAACTTATTTATTATATTAAGTTATAAACATTTTAATGGGAGGACAATTATTTATGAAAGTCGTATTTGAAAATTTGACTAAGATTTTTCCTTCAAGAACAAAAGATGGCAAAGATACAATTGCCGTCAATAATTTCAACTTTGAAATTCCTGATGGAAAGCTTATTGGTTTACTTGGACCTTCTGGTTGTGGCAAATCGACAACATTATACATGTTAAGTGGTTTGCAAAAACCAAGTTCGGGTAAAATTTTTTTTGGTGAGGATGATGTTACAAATTTATCACCTGAAAAACGTGGGGTTGGATTGGTATTCCAAAATTATGCTTTATATCCTCATATGACAGTGAAACAAAATATTATGTTTCCATTGCAAAATCAAAAATGTCCAAAAGAAGAAATGATGAATAGAGTACTTGCTGCTGCAAAGCTTGTACAATTAGAAGATTTACTTGGAAGAAAACCAAGTGAATTGTCTGGTGGTCAGCAACAACGTGTCGCCATTGCTCGTGCTTTGGTAAAAAAACCAAGTGTTTTACTTCTTGATGAACCGCTTTCTAATTTGGATGCTCGTTTGAGACTTCAAACTCGTGAGGAAATTAAAAGAATTCAAAGAGACACAAAAGTTACAACTATATTTGTAACGCATGACCAAGAAGAAGCGATGTCTATTTCAGATTTAATTGTTGTTATGAAATTAGGTGTTATTCAGCAAATTGACAAACCACAATGTGTATATGATAATCCAGCTAATTTATTTGTAGCCAAGTTTTTAGGTACACCACCAATTAATGTATTCAATGGTTCTGTAAAATCAAATAAATTATACATTGGTGATGAAGCGATTATGGATTTTACTGCTCCAGATCAAGATGTTTATATTGGTATTCGTCCTGAAGGCTTTATCGTAAATGAAAAGGGTGCATTATCTTGTAAATTATCAAGCATTGAGGTAATGGGAAGAGATTGTTCGGTTGTATCAAGCAATCCAAATGCTGAGACACCTATTATTCGTTCTATTATTGAATCAGATAATAAATTAAGTATGGATAATGATATTGTTCGTTTCGATGTAAAACCACATAAGGTTTTTGTATTTAATAAAGAAAATGAATGCAGAATTTTAGATGGTGGTGAAATCGTCGCTCCATATTTTAAAGCTGAAGATGAATAGGTGAACGATATGGTAGAAGCTAAAAACAAATGGAAAGCTTGGGTGTACTTAGCACCAGCACTTATTCTTCTTGCTGTATTTACGGTTTATCCTTTAATTAAAACATTTATTATGTGTTTTCTTGAGGGATATGATCCACTAGATGTTGAAGCAGATTTTTCTTTCGGTTTTGGAAATTTTAGTAAGGTTATATCTTATGTAGGATTTAAAAATTGTATGAAAAACACATTATTACTATGTGTATTAACGGTTCCAATTTCTTGTGGATTAGCCTTATTAATTGCTGTATTTTTAAACTCAATTCCTAAATTTAGTAGATTTTTTCAAACCATTTATTTTTTACCTTATGTAACGAACTCCATTGCTATTGGTATGGTTTTCATGACAATGTTCAATATTATTGGGTTGCAACCTGCAAATGATTATTCAGGTGACTTAACTATCTATCACATTAAAGTTGTTGGAGATGAAACTTCAACAAGAGAACCTTATGTTGCTCAATCCTGGGGAATTATCAATAATTTTTTACAAGTTTTTGGTTTAAATCCTATCGATTGGGTAAATCAAAGATCAACTTATGCGGCGAACATTACAGTAATGGTTATTTATATAGTTTGGAACGCATTACCATTTAAAATCTTAATTTTACTTGGAGGATTACAATCTGTAAATAAGCAATACTATGATGCTGCTAAAATTGATGGTGCATCTCGTTCAACTATATTCTTTAGAATAACCGTTCCTTTATTATCTCCAATGATTGCCTATGTAGTCATTACAGGATTTATAGGTGGATTTAAAGAGTATTCAAGTATAGTGGGTGTGTTTGGTGATACAATGGGTCCAACGGGAGATAGTAAACGTTTAAATACGATGGTTGGATTTATCTATGATGCTTTGACCAATACACAATATGGAACTGCTTCTGCAGCGTCATTGATTTTATTTGGGATTATTCTAGTTGTTACCTTACTTAATCTATATGTAAGTAACAAGAAAGTTCACTATTAAGGAGGATTCAAAAAATGACAAATACAGTAAAAATGAAAAAGAGTCATGAAATTGATTACTCTAAACAAGATATCTCTAAAGTGGAACAAAGAGCAAAAATTGTTAAAATATTTGTAAACATCGTCGTTTATTTCTTATTAATTCTTGTTGCTATATCTGTTTTATTTCCATTTTATTGGATGATTAGTTCTTCATTAAAAGATTTGAACGAATATCAAAGAAGTGTTCCTACATTTTTCCCAGAAGTTCTACACTTTGAAAATTATAAAACGGCCTTTACTACAGCAAACTTAGGTGTTTTGTTTTTAAATACACTTTACGTTGGCTTAGTCTCTACTGTATTATCTTTGATAATCACCGTTTTATCTGCATTTGCTTTTGCACGTTTAGAATTTAAAGGAAAAAGTGCCTTATTTGCTGCTTTGCTTGCTACTATGATGATTCCTGGTGAACTTTTCACCATTACGAATTATGCAACAATAATGCAATTAAAATGGTTACAAACATTTTCTGCATTAATTATTCCATTTTTAGTATCTGTTTATTATATTTACCTTTTAAGGCAAAACTTTTTACAGATACCAAATGAACTTTATCTTGCAGCTAAAGTCGATGGGACAAGCGATATGAAATATCTATTAAAAGTTATGATTCCATTATCTTTGCCAACTTTGATATCCATTACGTTATTAAAGATGATGGGGGCATGGAATTCTTATGTTTGGCCAAGACTAGTTGCCAATGATAATGCTCATAAATTGATTACAAATGGTTTAAGAACTGCTTTCTCACAAAATGATGGAACTACGGATTATCCAGTACAAATGGCTGCGGTTGCATTAGTTTCATTACCACTTTTCTTAGTATTTATTTTCTTACGTAAATACATCATGAAAGGTGTATCTCGATCTGGTATTAAAGGATAATTGATTAAATTGAAAGGATGATAAAAGATGAAAAAGAATTTATTACTTGCATTGACTTTTGTTTCAGCATTAACTTGTAGTTTAAACTTAACAAGTTGTGGTGGTAGTAGCGTATCTGCTTTTGCAATTCCTGAAGGTGGATTTGATACAACACAAGAAGTTACGATTAATTTTTATACTACTCAAGGTAAAACTTTAAAGGATAAAACAACTGCATATATTGCTGAATTTAATAAAATATATCCAAACATTCATGTAGAAATGCCTCTTGACTCTATGAGTTATGATTCTTTAAGAGACCAAATTAAAACAGAAATTGCTGTTGATGCGGGACCAGATGTTGCTTATTGTTATCCTGATCACGTGGCATTATATAATAAAAAGAAAGTGGTTGTTGCCTTAGATAATTTAATTAAAGATACTACTTATGGCTTAGGATTGACTCAAGAACAAATTGATGATTTTATTCCTGGTTATTATAACGAAGGTAGACAATTTGGTGATGGATTAATGTATACAATGCCTTATTCAAAATCAACAGAATTAATGTATTATAATGCAGACTTTTTTGAAAAAAACAATTTGTCTGTTCCTGATCACTGGTTTTCAAACGGCGATGATGATAAAACTTCAGTTGAATACGTTTGTGCCGAAATCAAAAAGATTGATCCAAATTCAATTCCTTTAGGATATGATTCAAGTGATAACTGGTTCATTACAATGTGTGCTCAATATGGATCGGATTATACAAGTGCTACGGGGAATCATTATTTATTCGATAATGAAACAAATCGTGGTTTCATTTCAAAATTCAAAGAATGGTATAGTAAAGGTTGGATTACAACTGCAGATTTAAATGGTAATTCAAATACTTCTAATCTTTTAAAATCAACAGATACAGTTAAATCCTATATGTCCATTGGTTCATCTGCAGGTTCAAATTATAATGTACCAGACGATATTGATACAGATAATGGAAAAGCTTTACCATTCAAAGTAGGTATTGCTACAATTCCACAAGTTGATGTCAATCATCCAAAAGTCATTTCACAAGGACCTTCTATTTGTGTTTTCAACCAAGGTGATCCTCAAAAAGTTTTAGCAAGTTGGTTATTTGTTCGTTACATGATTACAAGTGTTGCTTATCAAGCAGAGTTTTCTATGGCTAGTGGTTATGTTCCTGTTATTAAGTCAGTTAATGATAATCCAACATTTGCAGCTCATTTACAAAAAAGCGATATGGAAACTAAAACTTCTAGTGAGGAAAAGACTCGATTAGCTGCACTTGCTGCTAAAGTTTGTATGCAACAAGAAGATGCTTATTTTACTTCACCTGCCTTTTATGGTTCTTCAACTGCTAGATCAGAAGTTGGTTCATTATTAGATGCTGCCATTTCTGGTTCAAAATCGATCGATAAGGCATTTTTAGATGCATTGAGTGAATGTAGTTATAAAGGCTAATTTGTATTTTGAAAATTGGAGAGAAAAAATGAAAAAGTTTTCTAAATTAAATTTATTATTATTCACATCATTAATGGTGATGACTGGTTTATCTTCTTGTGGTAAAAGTTCAGTGATTCCTGATTTTGAAATGCCAGAAGGTGGTTTTGATACGACAAAAGATGTAACCATTACTTTTTACCATACAATGAATAAAACTTTATCGGATGTTTTAGATGTGTTTTTAAATGAAAATACGGGATTATTTACGAAGGCTTACCCAAATATTCATGTTGAACATCAACAAATTGGTGGATATGATGATGTAAAAGATCAAATTACTACAGCTTTGTCTGCTAGTGGTAATGATTGTGATGTAGCCTATTGTTATCCTGACCATTTAGCAATGTATAATAAGAATAAAGCGATTGTTTCTTTAGATACATTAATTTATGATCAAACTACAAATGAAGATGGTACATTGGCTTATGGTATGTCTGCAGCAGAAATCGCTGATTTTATTCCATCTTTCTGGGAAGAGGGAAAATCATTTGGTGATAATACGATGTATATGTTACCATGGTCAAAATCAAGTGAAGTAATGTATTATAATAAAACTTTCTTTGAAAGTCATGAATTATCTGTTCCAGATCACTGGTTTTCAACTGGTAATGATGATTATACGTCAATGGAATATGTTTGTGCAAAAATAAAAGAAATTGATCCTAATTCAACCCCTTTAGGATATGATTCTGATTCAAACTGGTTCATCACAATGTGTGAACAATACAATTCAGGCTACACATCCTATGATGAAAATAATCATTATATTTTTGATAATGCAACCAATCGTGAATTTGTATCAAAATTTAAAGAGTGGTATGGAAAAGGTTGGGTAACTACTAAATCATTAAATGGTCAATACACTTCATCGTTATTTACAGCTGCACCTTCTGAAACAAGAAGAGCTTATATGTCCATTGGATCATCTGCTGGTGCGAACAATCAAGTTCCTGAAAAAGTAAATGGTGTAAGTCAGTTTGAAGTTACCATTACATCCATTCCTCAAGTAGATATCAATAACCCAAAAGTGATTTCACAAGGACCTTCTGTTTGTATTTTTAGAAATAAGGACCCTCAAAAGGTTTTAGCAAGTTGGTTGTTTGTTAAATTCTTTACAACAAATGTTTTGTTCCAGGCACAATTTTCAATGGCTAGTGGATATACACCAGTTATAAATTCTGTTAATGATAATGCAACTTATCAAAGTTTTTTAAATAGTTCAGAAGTTGCCGCTGCTTCCACAAAACAATGCTTAGCACAAAAGGATGCCTATTTTATTTCTCCTGCTTTCGCTGGTTCTAGCGATGCACGTGTGGAAGTAGGAAATTTACTTGCTGCTGCATTAAGTGGAAGTAAATCCATTGATAAGGCATTTGCAGATGCTTTAAGTCAATTACAATATAAAGGATAGTGATTTTATGAATTTAAAAAAATTATTTTTAGCAGTCGTTTTAAGTTTTACTTCTATTGTTTCTTTAAATGCATGCGATTCTAAAACATCGAATTCCGATGCACAAGAAATGGTGGATTATGTTAGTCAATTAAAGTTTAATCCAGATTCTGGACGTAAATGGGAGGAAACTACTGTACATTTATATATTGATGGAGATACGACACATTTTAACGTTTCATGGGCTGAAAACGGAGTTTATAAAGCACGATATCTTGGTATTGATACTCCTGAATCGACAGGAGCTATTCAACCATGGGGGGAAGATGCTAAACATTTTACCCGTGAAAAATTAGAAAATGCAAAGTCCATTATTATTGAAGCGGATTCGGATAAATTTGAATTTGATTCAACAGGTAGTCGATATAAAACATGGGTTTGGTATCAGCCTAGTGACAGTGATGATTATCGATTATTAAATCTTGAAATTGTTCAAGAAGGGCTGAGCATGCTTAAAAGTGCAGGAAGTTCTGTTTATGGTGAATATTTTACTTTAGCTTTCCAACAGGCTCAAAGATTAAAATTGAAAGTTGCTGGAAATCAAAAAGATCCTAATTTCTATTATGGTGGACCAATTAATACAACCATTGCAGATTTAACTTTACAACCTGAAAAATGGGCAGGAATTGCTGTTCGGGTAGAAGGGTTAATCACGAAAGCAGATTCTACATCATTTTATTTTGAAAAGTACGATGAAGTTTATGAACATACTTTTGGAATGCAAGTATTTTTTGGATATAATTATACAGGTACTTCCTTGATTAAAGAAGGAAACTATGTAAGTGTTTGTGGAAAATTTGGTTGGTCAGATATCGTTTCAAGATGGCAAATGTCTGATTTACATTATTATGCAATGATTCCAGATCATGAAGAAAACACTTATGTTATCAAAGAAAATCAAGAAGTAATTCCTAGTGTACTTCATGCTAGTGATTTAGTAGGCAAGTCTACATTTACAATGATTGATGAAAGTGAAGATGAGCCTGTTGTAGTGAATATTGAATTAGATAATGGTTATTTAAATCTTAATCGTAAAGTAGCTTTAAATAATCTTACGGTTGTAAGTGCCTATACTACGAATAATGGTGGTAGTAATGATGGTGCGATTACACTTGATTGTAAAGATGAAAATGGCGATGATATTGTAGTCAGAACATCTGTTTTATATAAAACAAATTCAGAAACTTCAGAACTTGTAATGGTAAAGCAAGATGAATTTGTTGGTCAAACAATTAACATTGTTGGAATTGTTGATACCTATACAAAAGATTCTGGCGAAGTACAATATCAAATACATGTTTATTTTTACAATGATATAGAAATATTATAGAAAGGGAAAAAAAATGAAAAAAGGATTTAGTTTATTATTTTTAAGTGCTTTATCTATTAGTGCTTTAGTAGGTTGTAACAAAAATACTACTCAAGAAGACTTAAATGCTGCAGTAGAGTATTTAAAAGCAACTTATGGAGAAACAACCACAACAACAGCTAATTTTAAATTAGTATCCGAATTTAAAATAGAAGAAAAAGTATTTTCAGTTGCTTGGAGTGTTGCAATTGATGCTGATGGTCTTCAAAATGCTGTTAAAGTTGGTGAAACTGTAGATAGACTAACAACGATTGAAGTTATTTATGATGATTCATCTATTAAAGAATCAAAATATACTGTAACGGGCGTTGTTAGCGATGTAGATGGCAATACTACAAATGTTGAATTCCGTTATGTTGTTCCTGAATATAAATTTACAACATTTGCTGAATTTATGGAACTTGCAGACGCAGCTACAGAAGATACCTATAATGTTAAAGGTACAGTTATTGCAAAATATAAAAGTGGTGTATATCTAGTAGATGATGACGGCTATGGTTATTATGCTTATTTACCAAAAGATTATAATCAAAAAACAAGTGACTATAAAGTAGGAAGTTTAGTTAAAGTTGCAGGTCAACCTACAAAATATAGTGGACAATATGAATTTGCTAAAGATTGTACAGTCACTAAAATTTCAGATAATGACAATTATAACTTTACTTATAGAGATGCCACTGCTGCATTTACAAGTGGTAATGGAATTATCAATTATCAAAACGCTTTAGCAGAAATCAAAAATGTAACAATTGCTGATATTGATACAAGTAATTATTACTATTACTTTACAGTTGGTACTCAAAAATATTATTTAAGAACTTCTACTTCATTTACAAATTATTTAACAAATGATTTATTTACAGATGCAGAATGTAAAGAAATTGTTAAAGATTGGGTTTCAAGTTATAAAGCTGACGTTAAAGGCTTAGTAAGTATTTATAATAATAATTATTATATTACTCCTTTGACTTCGGATGCTGTAACCATTACAGACAAAACATTGTCGGATGAAAAGAAGGCTGAACAAGATGCAACTACAGCACTTTCTTCTTTAAAGAATTCTTATGCTTCTTCAAAATCGATTGATTTAGCAACTTCAGCTGGTGAAGATGGTTTTGGTTCTACGATTTCTTATTCTGTTAGTGGCGATGGTGCACAAATCGTTGATGGTAAATTAGTTATTACCCCTGCTGCAGATGATCAAACTTTCACTATTACCGCAACAGGTACTTTAAATGATAAAGAAGGATCATTTGATAAGACAATTAAGGTTTTAGCTTTACAATCTGGAGAAAAGAATATTAATTTAACTTCAGGTTATTTAGAACTTGGCTCTTATGCAGATGGAACTGCTACAATTGGTGGAGTTGAATTTGGATTTGTTGAATTAGGCGATTATGGCAATGGAATTCAAATGAGAACTAATAAAGAGTCTGGAGTAGCTTCAAAAATTTTCAATAATGGTGCTTTTACAAAACCTATTAAATCCATTGAATTAACTTATAATTCAGAAAAATCTACTTATGATAATGCCGATGCATTTACATTCGCATTTGGAAATGCTGCAGATGCTTTAAATTATACTACAACATTATCTACTGCTTCAGGAACTAAAACATATACAGTTACCCCTGATGCTGAAACATACACATACTTCAGTATGTCTTTAAATTTATCTTATAGTTTCTACTGGGATTCAATTAAAGTAGTTTTTGAAGAAGAAGCAGATGTTCCTGCTCCTGATGTTTCAAAGGTTTCTTTAAATTCTACTAATTTAGGTCTTGGTGCTTATGCAGATGGAAATGCAACTATTGATGGCGCAGAAATAAGTTGGATACAACTTGGTTATTTTGGTAATGGAATTCAAATGAGAAATAAAAATGGAAATCCTTCAAAAATTTTCAATAGTGTTGCTTTTGCAAAGCCAATTAAGTCAATTGAGTTAGTATATAATTCCGAGAAGGATACTTATGATAATGCTAATGCATTTACTTTCGCATTTGGAAATGCTGCAGATGCTTTAGATTATACAACAACATTATCAATGGTGGCTGGAACTAAAACATATACAATAACTCCTGATGTTGAAACTTATACATACTTTAGCATGACTTTAGTAGATACACATAGTTTCTACTGGGATTCAATTGAAATTGTATTTGCTGATTAATTTTTAACAAATAAATAATTTAATTTTTGTTTCATAAAAGGGAATATCGAATAGGTATTCCTTTTTTTGTTGTAAGTAAATAACTAATAAATAATTATAATTAATCGATTTTAAAGAAAAAGATTTATTTATTTTTTTAATTATGTAATAATTAAAATATGGAGGAACTTAAAGATGCGCAATGTAGTCTATATTAAACCAAAATTATTAAGACGAATATGCTCTGCTATTATTGATTTTATACTTTTAATGGTACTGGGCGTTTTCTTTTCCTTTGCAATAACACCTATTATCGAAAATACAAGTTCCTATAAAGAAAACATGAGCATTTATAATGAATATGCAGTAGCTTCTGGATTGTATCAATTTGATGAGGAACATGAAAAAATTATACAATATCAAATCAAAGACGAACAGATTTTAATTGATTTTTATTGTAATAAAACTTCAAATGAAGAAACATATGTAACGAAAAAGAAAGAATCGAATTTATACGATTATGATGAAAATACAAAAACATTTACCAAAAAAGAAGAAACAACTGACGAACAATTATATACTTTTTATACAAGAATGCAAAATATTGGAATTGATTCATACTTGAATGATTATATAGAGTCGTTTGATGAAGCGAAAAAAGCCTCTCATTTACTGGCAGCTTATAATTTACTAGAATTATCGATTTGTGCTTTTTTAGGTTTGCTAATTGTTTATATTCTTATTCCTTTAATATTTAAAGATGGAATAAGTATAGGAAAATTAATGTTTCGTTTGCGAATTGTTTCTACAAAAGGAAATGGTCAAGTACGAAAATTACAATTACTTTTTCGAGGATTAGTCATTATCTTTTTTGAAATGATTGCTTCTATTTATACAATGTCTATGTTTTATGTTCCTTTATTTTTAGTTATTTCCTTAATTATTATGTTTGTGAACAAAAAACAATTAACATTTCATGATTTAGTTTGTTCAACAATGGTCGTAGATAGCGAAAATCGTAGTAATATAAGAGAATCTGAAAAAATCATTATAACTTATCCAATGGAGGAAACAAAAAATGGAAAATAAAGAAAGTGTTGAAACTTTAATAACATCATTTTATAAACCGAAACTTCCATCTTTTTCAAAAAGAATAGGAGCCTTCATTTTAGATTTTATTTGTATTATTATTATTCTTGTTGGATTATGTTTACTTTTTTCTGTTTTGTTTGGCTATGATAAAACAAATGAAGCTCTTGATTTAAAATATATTGAATATGGTATAAAGTACTATGATGAAGAAAACAATTTATTAATTACAAAAGGTACAGATGAGGAATTAGCTCTTCTTTGGAATTTATTTGACCAGGATGCAGAAGCTGTTCATCTTTGGGAAAGAATAGTCGATTTATCATTAATCATTCCTATCTTATCCTTAACCTTATCTATGCTTATTTTCGAATTTCTTATTCCTTTAATTATGAAACATGGTAGAAGTATTGGGAGATACGTATTTAAAATAGGTTTAATTACGAATGAAGAGATTGAAGTGAAAGGAATTCATTTATTTATCCGTTTTCTTTTTGGAAAATTAATCATTAACTCTTTAATACCACTTATTTGTCTTTTACTGGTATATTTAAATCTTGCTAATTTTTTAAGTGTCATGATTTTGTTTTGTATTTTGATAATAAATTTAGCCTTTATTATTTTTAGTAAAAACCATATTGGAATAAGTGATAGATTAGCAAAAGTATATCCTTGTGAAATGGAAGGACAAACATTTTTTAATAGTGTTGAAGAATTAAATAAAAAGAAACAAGAAGAAATGAAAAGGTATAATAGAAAGAAAGTGTATTGATTATGAGCGTGGAAACTATCAATAAAAAACGAAAAAAAATTGTTATTTTATCTATAATTTTAAATCTTTTAGTTTTTTTAATTTTTTTAGTCTTAGGCTTTTTATTTTTCTTTACGTATTGGTATTATGTATTGATTTCCATCGTTATCATTATTTTGCTATTATATTTAGAAAGTAAATTTCTTATTATGCCATTATATGATTCTTTAATCATTCAATTAATGCATTTAACATTTCAAAATCGTTATCCTAATTATGACATTGAAAAGTCCAAAGATAAAAATCATTTATTTGGTTATTTTTTTAATGAAGATAAAGCCGTTATATCCAATCACATTTTATTTGATGATAAAAAAGTTTCGTGGGATATGTTTGATTTTACGATAAATAAGTCTAAAAAAGATAAGGATCCCACTCTTTATGGTAAATATGTAAAAATATCAAAAAAGAATATTTGTAATGATTCTTTTGCTTTTTTTAGTCAAAATAAGTTACTAACTGAACAATTTAAAGAATATTTTTCTAATAAATATTCAAAAGGAAATGATTCCATAACTACTTTAAAGAAAAATAAAAGTTATTTTTGTTATTATAACCAAAATTATGATTATGATTTTATAAATTGTTTTGAAGAATTAGATGATTTTAATTCTGTTATCATGGAAAAAGATAAAATTGAATTTGTAATGTTAACAAAAGAAGATGGTTTTCATTTTCGGTTACAAGATAAATTAAATCAAGACGTTATTTTTTATATAAAAGATAAATATGCTTTGACATTTAAAATTATTGATAAAATTTTGCGAGTAGCAAAAGGAAAGGAAGAGCATCATGTACAAAAAAATTCTTGAATATATTCAGCGATACGATAGCATTATCCTATCAAGGCATTCCCGTCCAGATATGGATGCTTTAGGTTCTCAATTAGGTTTAAAACAATTAATATTAGATAATTATCCATCTAAAAAAGTATATGCAGTAGGAGATATGTCTCGACCTTGTTTTTTAGGAGAAATGGACGTTATTGAAGATCGAATTTATCAAGAATCTTTACTGATTTTTACGGATGTATCGGTTAAACAAATGCTGCCAAACATTCCTTATAAGCTAGCAAAAGAAATTCTTTGTATTGATCATCATAAAAATGAATGTGATATCGAAAAGGCAAATGCATTCTATGATCATAAAGCGGCTGCTGCTTGTCAAATGATTGCTGAATTTGCTTTTGAAAATCAATTCATCGTTTCAAATCATGCAGCTAAATGTTTGTATGCTGGTATTATTTCGGATACTAATCGTTTCAATTTCTCCTTAAGCAAAAAATTATTTCAAACTTCAGGTAATTTAATTGATTTGGGATTTGATTATTCTGAAATTTATAATATAATGTATGCAGATAAGGTAAGCTACGTCAAAATGCGAGCACATTTCATTGAAAAATTTAATGTCGATGAATTTGGTGTGGCTTACTTAATAAATGATGCTAGTGTATTTGAACAATTTCCAGTGGATTTTTTTACTATTTCCCGTGGCATGGTCAATGTAATGGCAAATTTAGAAGGAGTGCATATTTGGTGTAATTTTACTGAAGATCCACAAACGCATAAAATTGTTTGTGAATTTAGAAGCAAAAAAAAGGAGATACTACCTATCGCCAAGAAATATGGTGGTGGAGGGCATCTACTTGCTTGTGGTGCAACGGTAGATAATTTTGAAATTGCTAATCAAATTATTACCGAGATGGATGAATTATTGAAGGAGTAATTATGGATTTTGATATTTTATATGAGAAAATCAAAGAATATAATACGATTGCCATCTTTGGACATGTTCGTCCTGATGGGGATTGCTATGGTTCTTTGAATGGTTTAAAAAATATCATATTAACGACTTTTCCAACGAAAAGAGTTTTTTGCTTGACGGCTCATATAGAATATTTATCTTTTTTAGGAAAAATGGATGATGTCGAAGATGAAGTCTTCGCAGATGCCCTTGCGATCGTTTGTGATACGGCTACACGAGAAAGAATTCATGATAAACGTTATCGTTTATGTAAGGAAATTATTAAAATTGATCATCATATCGTCATTGACAATTATGGGGATTATAATTTTGTAGATGAAAATATTCCTGCAACATCTTTATTAATTTGTCGTTTTTTATTTTCTTATCCGGATTTAAAGATAACTTCATCCGGTGCAACTGCTTTATATACTGGAACAGTAACAGATACTAGCAATTTTCGATATCGTGGCGTCAATCTTGAAACATTCACATTGGCAGGTAAACTAGTCGAATTAGGAGTAGATGTGGATATGGTAAATCAGCACTTATCTGCCGAATCATTAAGAGCTACAAAATTAAAATCTTTTGTCTATCGTACTATGAAAGTGACCAAAAATGGTGTGGTATATGCTCGATTAACGAAAACGGCGATTAAATATTATAATGTTACTTATGATGAAGCAGCTGGTCTTGTCAGTTTATTAGCAAATATTAAAGAATGTCCAGTTTGGGTATTATTTATAGGCTATCCAAAAGAAATAAGAATAAGAATTCGTTCAAATGGGCCCGATATTAATATGCTGGCTGAAGCATATGGTGGTGGAGGGCATCAAAAAGCTGCAGGGGCTTCTATCAAATCATGGATTTATACAATTCCATTTATTAAAGAAGCAGATGAATTGGTTAAATGCTATAAGCAAAATATTCCATACGAAATAAAAAAGGGGAGAAAATAAAATGAAAAATAAATGGTTTATATGTGGATTTATGGTTGTGTTTTTATCTTCTTGTGAAGTAATTTATCAACAATCAAGTTCAGATTTAAATGGATCTCAAAATTATAATGATGATAGTAATCATGGCATCATAGATATTTCGGATAAAGAATATTATAAATCTTTAGTAAATAGAGATAATATTCATTATAGTGATGATTTTATAAATGATCCAACACATGATGTCAAAGAACTCGAAATCTTTCAATTAAATGATACGCATGGTGCGTATTATGAAGATGATAGTAATATCGGAATTTCAAGAGTTAAAAGTTGTATTGAAGCAGAAGTAAATGATATTTATGGATGTGTAAAAATAGCAAATGGAGATATGATGCAAGGAACAGCTTTTTCTAATTTATTATTAGGAGAACCAGCTGTAGCGGCTTTAAATGAAATGAATTTTGATGCGTTTGTCATCGGTAACCATGAATTTGATTGGTCTTTGAATAATTTGAGTGTATACAAAGATGGTGATGATTCAAATGGTGAACTTGAATGTCCATTTTTAGGAGCAAATATAGTAGATGATCAAGGAAATCGACCAGCATGGATTGAACCTTATACCATCGTTGAAAAAGGAAATGTAAAAGTTGGAATTATTGGTGTAATTGGGGATGGCTTGGAAAGTAGTATTTCTAAAGTTACAATAGGAAATTATCATTTTTCAAGTACAGTTGAAGCAGTGAGCAAATACAGTAAAATTTTAACAGATGAGGAAAATGTAGATGTAATTATTGTAGCTTCACATGGACATGATGAAGTAAAAAATCAAGAATATGTCAATTCTAACCCTATTGATTGCATCATTAATGGTCATGATCATCAAGCCATTGAGGAATATGTTTCGCGCTATGATGGTAAAACAATACCTGTAATTGAATCGAATACAAAAAATATAACGATTGGAAAAGTAACATTAGCATTAGATGATTTTAAAAAAATGTCCTCTTTTTCAATACAACATTTTTATCCTTCACAATACACACAAGATACAAACCTAGAAAATATAATGAAAGAATATTATAGTGTTATTTCTACTTATCAAGATCAAGTAATTGGCTATAGAGAAAATGGTTTTACTAGAAGTGAGCTAGCTATCGATTCGTGTAATTATATTGCAAGAAAATACGATGCAGATTTAGCTTTAGTGAATACAGGTGGTGTTCGTTGTGATATTACAAGCAATAATATTACGAATGGGATGGTTTATGAAGCTTTTCCATTTGATAATGAACTTTACATTACTAGCGTAACAGGAGCAGAATTAAAGAATATGATTGGTTATGATTATATGACGAGTTATTATTACAATAATTTTAATCTTGGAGCAGGATATTATTATCTTTATGAGGAAATATCCGCTAGTAAAAAATATAAAATTGTAGCTGTAGATTATGTTGCAACAAAAGATTATATGCTTAATTATTTTGATGAAAAGCATGGACTCATTCAGACGGGTGATTATATTCGTGATTGCGCAATTGAAAATATTCAGCAAAATTATAAAAAATAAACAAAAAATGTAGATATTTAAGATTATTTATGATAAACTTATTAAGCAATGTTAATGGAGGTGTGGAGTATGAGAGATAGCTTTATATTAAAATGCACTGTTTGTGGTGAAGAAAATTATCTAGCAAATAAGAACAAACGTTTACATCCAGATAGAGTTGAATATAAAAAATTCTGCCCTAGATGCAACAAAAAAACAGTTCATAAAGAAAAGAAATAATTTATGAAAATAGATAAACTTATTCTTGGTGATTTTAAAACAAATTGTTACGTAGTTTCTCATAATAACACTGCTTTTGTAATTGACCCTGCATGTAATGGAGAAGACATTGATGCATATTTAAAAAAGAATAATTATCAATTAAAAGCAATTTTTTTAACTCATGGTCATCAAGATCATATTGGAGCAGTTGATTATTTATATAGTTTATATAAATGTAATATCATTGCTCATTATAACGAGCATGAAATAATCACAGGATTAGTACCAAGTAAGGTGTTACAAATCCCTTCATTAAAGGGTATTAAAGTCAATTCACCAATTAAATATTTTGATAGCGAGTTTGCTTCTTGGAATATTGATGGTGTAATTATTGATGGAATTTTAACACCAGGTCATTCCAGTGGCTCTGTGACTTATGTATTAAGGAATTACTATCGAATTTTTTCTGGTGATACCGTTTTTAAAGGCACGATTGGACGTACGGATTTACCAACTTCAAATCATGATGATATAATGAAATCGATTAATATCTATAAAACCTTTAAAGATGAATGTAAAGTTCACCCTGGTCATGGTGAGTCAACGACCATTGCCAATGAAAAAGCGGATAATGAATTTTTTAAGTATTAATCTTTAAAATCACTCAAAAATATTTATGGGTGATTTTTTTTGTATTTACTTAAAAATTCTTTTATTATTTCTATTGGCTTATTACTTTCTTATGTTTTATTAAATTTTAATCTTTATTTTCAGTTATCGACAATGCCTTTAACAAACTATTATTTGCATTTTTTTGAAAATGAATATGTAAATGTCATTATTTTTATTTTCATTTATTTTATTATATATTTTATATTTTCATTATTGAATTATTTAATTTATTCTTATGAATTTACAAATTATTATTCATTCATTTTAGCACTTATTATTTCTTCGATTCACGCTTTTATTTTATATTCAAACCATACCGAAATAGATATTGAAAGTTTTTTTTCATTAATTAGCATTCAAATCTTTCTTTCATTTTTTATTAATTATTCAACAAAATATGAAAAAAGCAATAATATCTTGATAAAGGATACATTTTAAGATATAATAGTAGCGGAAAAAAGGAGTGTTAATATGGTTATATCAAATGAATTAAAACCTGGAAATTATTTTACGTTTGAAGGAAATATTTATGTAGTATTAGATACCTTACATAATAAAACAGCAATGGCTAAAATGGTCATTAAATTAAAAACGAAAAATTTAAGAACAGGTGCGATTACGAATATTGCTTTTTCAGGTGGTGAAAAAGTAGAGGATATTCGCATTGATAAAGAGCAAATGTCTTATTTGTATGATGATGGAGATAGTATTGTTTTCATGAATCAAGAAACTTATGAGCAAGTTTCTATTCCTAAAAACAAATTGAGTTATGAATTAAAGTTTTTAGTTGCTGATTTACCAGTTGAAATTATTTCTTATCAAGGTGAAGTATTATCCATTAATTTACCTGCTAAAGTAGCTTTAGAAGTTACACATACAGAACCAGGAGTTTCTGGTGATACGCAAACAAGAGCATTAAAAGATGCTACTTGCGAAACAGGTTTATTAATTAAAGTCCCTTTATTTATAGAACAAGGGGAAAAAGTATGGGTCAAAACTGAAGATGGCTCATATGATTCAAGAGCAAACTAATAAATTAGGAGCAGCATCGCTCCTTTTTATTTTAAATAATTGTCATAATCACATTTCTTTCATTATATAATTTAATGAATACAAAAGGTGGGTTATTATGAAAAAGCAAGTCATTTCATTCTTAGCATTATTTGGTTTAGTATTTGTATTATCTGTTTACTATGTATTATTACCAACAAATCTATTTATTAAGGCAAATAGTCCAGTCAATGGTAATAATAATGGCAATGTTACAGATGTAAATTTTACAATTGATGAGTCATCCAATTTATTCTTTGCAACTTTAGACAGTAAATTGACAGAAAAGCATAATAATATTATTTACGAGTTTGAATCAATTGTAGCATCTCAAAATCATGATAATGAGGATAAAGAAACAGCATTAAATAAATTAAATAATGAATATAGAATTATGCAAAATGAAGAAAAAATAGTATCACTTATTAAAGATTCAGGATATTACAATGCCTATGTTGAATACCAAGAAGATATGATAAAAGTTATTGTCCAGGCTAGTAGTTTATCGAACGAGCAAGCAGCTGAATTGATGAGTCTTGTAATTGATAATTCAATTAATGGATTACTTCCTGAAATTGAGTTCGTTGCTTAATTAATTTTATAATGAGAAGATAAGTGTTTATCTTCTTTTTTTTTATTGTTTCCTGTTGTATAATGATATGGGTGATAAAAATGGAAGAAACAATCATAAAAAATATAAGCACAGATTTAAAAATTAGTGAAAAACAAACTAAAGCTGTGTTAGCCATGTTAGAAGAGGGGAATACAATTCCTTTTATTGCAAGATATCGTAAAGAAGCTACTGGTGGTTTAGAGGAAGTAACCATCAATGAGATACAAAAAGTTTATCAATACGAATGCGATTTAAAGGCCCGTAAAGAGGCTGTAATGCGTTTAATTGATGAAAAAGGGTTATTAACCGAGGAATTGAAAAATCAAATCCTAGAAGCCAAAAAATTAATTGATGTGGAAGATTTATATCGACCATTTAAAGAAAAGAAAAAAACGAAGGCTACAGAAGCTGTTGCTATGGGATTGCAAGGACTAGCCGATTACATCATGGAACAAAAAGAAGATAGTGATGTTCGTATAGAAGCTGAAAAATATCTAAATGAAAAAGTGACTAGCGTAGATGAAGCAGTCATGAATGCTTTATATATTATTGCAGAAAAAATTTCAGATAATGCAGAAGTTCGAAAATGGATTCGAAATTATATTTTCACTAAGGGAACTTTAAATTCAAAAATAAAAAAGGGTGCAGAAAAACTGGATGAAAAGAAAACTTATGAAATCTATTATGATTACAAAGAATCCATTGCATCTGTAAAATCTCATCGCTTACTCGCTATGAATCGTGGGGAAGATGAGAAAATATTAACTTTGTCTTTTACATATGATTGTGAACCAATTTATCAACATATTGAAAAAGTTTATGTACACTGTAAAAATGCTCAAATCATTGCTCTTTACAAATTGTGTATTAAAGACTCTTTCTCACGATTAATCGGTCCATCGATTGAAAGAGAAATATATTCTGGTTTATTTGATGATGCTTGTGCAGTAGCGATTTCTATTTTTGGTAAAAATGCTAAGCAATTATTATTACAAGCTCCCATTAAGAATAAAATGGTTTTAGGCGTTGATCCAGGATATCGTACAGGTTGTAAACTTGCAGTAGTCGATTCAACAGGTAAGTTTATAGCTAAATTTAAAATGTTTCCTCATAATTCAAAGAAAGAATGGGATGAAGCCATTTTATTAATTCAAAAAGTATGCAAGGCTTATAATATTGATATTATCGCTATTGGAAATGGTACAGCTTCAAGAGAAACAGAAAAATTGATACTAGAAGCTATTGAGGGTTTAGATAAGAAAGTACAATATGCATTAGTTTCTGAAGCAGGAGCTTCTGTTTATTCGGCAAGTGATGAAGCACGAAAAGAATTTCCAGATTTTCATGTTGAAGAAAGAAGTGCTGTATCCATTGCAAGACGTATTATTGATCCTTTGGCTGAACTTGTAAAAATCGACCCAAAATCAATTGGGGTAGGGCAGTATCAGCATGATGTTAATCAAAAGAAATTGGATGAGGAATTAGCTTTCGTAGTGACTTCCGCTGTAAATACAGTTGGTGTGGACTTAAATACGGCTTCAGGATCATTATTAAAATATGTTTCAGGATTAACAGGGGCAGTGGCTAATAATATAGTCAAATATAGAGATGAACATGGTGTGTTTACTTCACGTGAAGAATTGCTAAATGTAAGTCGATTAAACGATAAAGTTTATCAACAAGCCGCTGGCTTTTTAAGAGTTAAAGAGGGAAGTAACCCTTTAGATGCAACAGGCATTCATCCAGAAAGTTATACATTAGCCAAAAAGATTATGCATGATTTTAAAATTAGTTATGAAGAAATCGGAACTTCTTTTGCGGAATTTAAACTTAAAAATATGGATTTAAATAAATATGTAAAAGAACTGAATACAGATAAATACACATTAGAGGACGTCGTTAAATATTTAAAAACGCCTAGCCTTGATCCACGTGATGAATTTGATAAGCCATTACTAAAAAGTGAAGTGGTCCATTTTGAAGATTTACAGCCTGGTGACGAATTACAGGGAACTGTTCGAAACATCATCGAT
Organism: uncultured Bacillota bacterium; assembly: GCA_902491575.1. Lineage (GTDB taxonomy): Bacteria > Bacillota_I > Bacilli_A > RFN20 > CAG-631 > CAKPXW01. The sequence continues at coordinate 85,266 of CABUID010000005.1, read as the reverse complement.
TTTGGAGCTTTTATAGATATTGGTATTGCTGATAAAGAAGGCCATAAAATAGATGGATTAGTACATATTTCGAAAATTACTACAAAATATATAAAACATCCAATAGATGTTTTATCGATAGGACAAATTGTTACTGTGTGGATTTTATCTGTGGATACTGTTAAAAGAAGAATTCAACTTACAATGATAAATCCTAATAATGTATAAAATGTAAAATATGTACATAATGTATTAAATATATATAATGTATTTATGATACAAAATGTATAATTTCGTAATTTGCATAAAAACAATAAAAAAGTTTAGAAAATCAATCTCTAAACTTTTTTGTATTTTATACTATATATTTTTATTTTTCCTTAAATATTTATAGATTAAATACTAATCTTTTTAATATTTTTAATTCATTTGACATAATCAACATTATGCGAAGTGTTTTGTAGAATTAAAATTTAATTCTTAATCCCTTTGGATAATGATTTTTAAGTGTATTATTAGCATGTTTTACCCACCCTAAAGCAAGTCCTTTGTATGAAACAATTTTAAATCCACTATTTCCAGGCATAGGAATGGTTAACCCTCTTAAATATTGAATGGCATTTTCATAAGATAATTCAATAAAATTCTTTTTTGATAATCCATGATACATAGCTAATGAATGAGAAGGTATAAATCTTCCCTTTTGAACTTCTCCTAAATCTAATCCATAACGATTAACTTTTAATTTTTCAATATTTATTTTTTCAAAATTTACTAACCAAAAATGATTTTTAAAAAATACAATATTGTTTTTAGAATATTCTAATTGAAGATCGTTTAAAAAATCATTTAATTCCCTTGGCGTTCTACAGGAAGCAAATTCCTTTTTGCTTGATCTATTTATAATGGCTTCTGTAATATCTTTCTTTTTAAGTAAAAACATTACTTGCCCTTCCCCGTTAAATTTATGTGGATATAATCTCAGTCCACCAGAAATTTGAATGGTATCATTATATAGTTTATTTAAACTTATAGGAATGATTTCCATATCTTGATGCTGCTTTAAAAAATCAATGATGACATATTCGTTTTCTTGTGGTGAAAAAGAACATGTTGAATATAATAAATAGCCTCCTTCTTGAAGCATTTCATAAGCATCTTCAATTAAACTTTTTTGGATTTTTTGACATTGGTATACTTTATCCATTGACCATAATTTTCTAGCATCCTCATTTTTGCGAAACATTGCTGAACCAGAACAAGGTGCGTCTAAAATAATTTTGTTAAAAAAATGAATAAATTGGGATTTATAATGCTTCGAATCATCATTTAAAACGATACAATTTTGAAAACCATATTTTTCAATATTGGAAGATAGTATTTTACTTCTGCTTTCGTTAATATCGTTGCAAATAAGTAATCCTTTATCCTTCATATCGACTAAAGCATTAAAACTTTTTCCACCAGGAGCTGCGCACATATCTAGCACAATATCGTTTTCTTTGATATTTAAAAGTGATTCAGCCATCATTGCGGCTGGTTCTTGTATATAATATGCCCCGGCGTAAAATAAAATATTTTTACCTAAATCATAAAGTTCTTTATCATAACGATATGCATTAAAAAGGTGTGAGAGTTTTGCAAGTCCCCTACCCTCTTCAAAAATGCTTTCGATATGATCCACTTTTAAAGTATTTAAACGAAATGCGTGCGTTTCTTGGCTATTTAAAGAATTATATAAATTTTTTGCTTCTTTATCATCCATAAATGTTGTTAAATGTTCAAAAAAATCCATTTTTTTCTACCTCTCAATTTGATACATTATGTACATAATAGTCATTACGTATAATATAGTAATTAAACATATTATATACAAATTGTATTTTTGTCATTTTTTTATTTCTTACAAAGTTATTTTAGCATATTTGCATTTATATTTAAATATTAAACACGATATTCAATCTTAAAAATGTTGAAAACAACATTTAAATGAAATAAATCAATTTATCTTATTTTTATAATATAAATTTTCAACATTTTCTCTTCCCTATTTTTGTATAAACATAAATTTTTATATTGAAAAAAATTTATTCGATATAAAACGTCTAATCCTTTTATGGAGTTATATTGAACTATTGATACGGAAGTATTACTATGTTAAAATAATTGCATTATGGAGATGATTTTATGTGGCTATTGATGGCTGTTTTATCATCAGTATTTGCAGGAATAACTGCAATACTTGCAAAATGTGGAATAAAGAAAACGGATTCAGATATTGCAACTGCTATTCGAACAATTGTTGTTTTAGTTTTTTCTGTTTTAATGTGCTTTATTACAGATTCTTTTAAAGAATTCAATTTAATCAGTAGAAAATCTATTATATTTCTTGTTCTATCCGGAATGGCTACAGGTGCTTCTTGGATTTTTTATTTTAAAGCTCTTTCAATGGGCGATGTAAATAAAGTAGCACCTATTGATAAATCAAGTACTATTTTATCGATTTTATTAGCTATGCTATTATTTAATGAAACAAATCATCTTTTTATGAAACTTATAGGGATTATATTATTATCAATTGGTATATTCCTCATGGTTGAAAAGAAAAAATCGACAACAATCAAAGAGAATAAACAATGGATACTTTATGCTATATTGTCTGCAGTATTTGCTGCATTAACATCTATTTTAGCTAAAATTGGAATCGAAAATGTTGACTCGAACCTGGCTACAACCATTCGAACTTGTATAGTATTAATCGTGGCTTGGGTGATTGTTTTTGCAAAAAGAAAACAAAATCAACTCAAAAAAATAGATAAAAAAGAGTTTTTCTTTATCTGTTTTTCTGGTATTGCTACAGGCGCGTCATGGCTTTGTTATTATTATGCTATTCAAAATGGGATTATCAGTGTAGTCGTGCCAATTGATAAACTAAGTGTTGTTATCACTGTGGCTTTTTCCTCTATCGTATTCAAAGAAAAACTTACCAAAAAATCATTTATCGGATTGATCTTTATGGTTGTTGGTATACTTACTATGACCCTATTTATTTGATGATTTTAAAATATGAACAATCATATTTAAACCAACTGATATAGATTATCCATTCAAATGTTTTGTTAAAAACTTTTTAATAGATTTTGTAATGAATGTTATTAATAAAACGAAAATAATAGCAATCAACGACCATGCAAAAATTCCAGTCATGTCTGTTTGCGTTGCCTGAAGTGTTTTAATTGAATTCCCTATTCCATAATGGGTAGAACCACTTAAAACTTCTGACATAATTTCGATTTTAAATGCTAAGGCAAAACTTGAAGCAATTCCAACTAAAATATAATTCATTGCCAAAGGTAATTTCCCTTCAAACACACATTTTAATGAATTCCCTCCATCTAATTTTAAAGAATCCTGTATGTTCGTAGGAATATTTTTAATTCCCCCGACAAAAGATTCATAAAGTATAGGAAAAGAAATGAGAAAAACCACATAAATCGGTGCATAATCAAAACCTGACAATACAATAAATAAAAACAATACACTTGCTGTAGGAATGGCTTTTAAACAACTCATTAATGGTAATAATAAATTTTCTACTTTTTCAGATATTCCAGAAATAATTCCAAAAACAAGTGCTAAAACAATGGACATCATATATCCCAATAGCATTTTATAAAAACTATTTAAAATGGATAAATAAGTACTTTTTAATTGAAGTAAATCCAATAAATATTTAAAAGTTTCTAAAGGACCTGGAAAGATTAACTTTTTTTCACCTACAATTTCAGAAACAACGTACCACAATACAAAAATAAGAAAAATTCCTAGAATTGTATAAAAAGATTTTTTATTGATAAATTTCATTTTGCTCTACATTTAGATGAAATAACTTACAAAATTCTTCAATAGACTGTAAATTATCTTTCGCCATTTTAAAACCAAGTCCTATGCTGTTTTGATTTACAAGACAATTTTTAACAGCAGGTAACCCTATTCCATATTTGGTTGTAAACTCTTCATTGGTCAAATTCGTTATCGTCGAATCCAAGATAAAAGGATTATCTATTAAAGTAGTAATATCATAAGATAGATTCTTCAAAAATTCTTCTATGGCCTTTTTATTGGTTGTTTGTTTGACAAAAACACCTGCTTGAATTAACTCCAAATTGACCGTTTGTTGATAGACTTCTTGGATATTCGCATAAATACTTGCTTCTTGATTCATAGTTAAGGATTGTGTTAATGCTGGTTCTGCTATAAATACATAATCGACATTTTTAGAATTATCTAATGTTTTTTTTGTTTGTAAACATTTAGCTGCCATCGAAACATTATCAACATATAACAGTTCAGTATAATCTTCTCCATACAACAATTCAAATACTTTTTGTGGTGTTTGTCCATATCCGAAATTGACAATCACATCATCCTTATCCATAATACCATTATCATCATTTCCAGTAGAAGCAATATAAAAATTTCCAAATGTTATATTAGCTGCTAATTGATAAGGAGCACCATTTTTAATGGCATCGATTCCCTTTATAGTATCAATGATAATAATATCTGATCCATTTTTGGTCATTGATGAAACAATAGTTGCTGGAGAGGAATTCGTTGTGAAATGACGATTTGAGGAATGTTGATAAAATGCAATAGCTGGTGCACCTGTTGGACATAAAATAGTCAAATCATCCGTTGAAGTTTTTACACTGCATGAAGTAATAAGTAATAGTGTAAATAAAGTATTGATAATTATTTTTTTCATAGTTGTACTCCTTTTTTACTCATAAATTATATAATTTATTTTGAATTTATTATGTGATTATAATCACTATTTAATTTATATTTATCATTTTTTTTAAATAAGTTATAATTATGTTATCAATATTGTGGAGGACGACGATGTATAAAAATTTATTTGTAAAAACATGTATCGAAAATGCTTATGAAATTCGAAAATATCATAAAAATGAAATTCTATTTAATGAAAATGATTTATGCAATTATTTAGCAATAATAAAAAGAGGAAATATTCGCATAACCTCTTATACGTTTAATGGAAATGAAATGGTTTTTAAAAATTTAACTGCTAATGATTGCTTTGGTGAATCTTTATTATTTTCGTCTTATCCTTATTATAAAGGAACCATAACAAGTATAAATGATAGTGAAATTGCTTATATCAAAAAAGATGCAGTGCTACAATTATTGAGCAATCCATCTTTACTTAAAATCTATTTAAATATGCTCAGTGAGGAAATACTTTTAACAAAAGAAAAACAACGTATTTTATCTTTTCATAATGTTCAAGATCGTTTACTTTATTGGCTTCATTTGCAGCATAAAATCGTCTATAAATCCATTACAGATTTAGCTAAAGAACTTGCAGTTTCCCGTGAATCCTTATCTAGGACTTTAAAAAGCCTCTGTGAGAAGAATTTAATCACTATGAAAGGAAAATGTATAGTTCTTGTAAAATAAGCGCTTAAAAGCGATTTAAAGGCTTGCTAATTTAGCCATTTTAATAATGATTCACCTAATCCTGGATTTTTTACATTAAAATTATCTGCCAGTGTTGCCGCTAATGCTGCAAAGGTATTTGTATCTTTTAATACGCCAGTTTCCTTAAAGGATTTTGAATAAATTAATAAAGGTACCTTTTCTCGTGTATGGTCACTACCAGGCCAAGTTGGATCATTTCCATGATCTGCAGTGATGATCATCAGATCTTCATTAGAAAGCAAATCTTTAAATTGTTGAATGTATTGATCAAATGCTTCGATTGCTTTTCCATAACCAATCACGTCTCTACGATGTCCATATTCCATATCAAAATCAACTAAATTGGCAAAACAAAGTCCTGTAAAATTTTGTTTCATTCTCTCCATTATTTTTTGACATCCATCATCATTAGAGATTATTTTTGTATAATCGGTAATTCCTTGATTAGCAAAAATATCGACAATTTTTCCAATTGAAATGACATCGTAGCCACTTTCTTTTAAATAATCTAACAAAGTTTTTGAAAAAGGTTTTAAAGCATAATCATGTCTTCTTGGTGTACGTTTAAAATCACTTGCATTGCTCCCTATAAAAGGTCTAGCAATAATTCGACCTAATTTATATTGACTATCTTTCGTTATTTCTCTAGCGATTTCACACATTTTATAAAGTTCATCAATAGGTACAATTTCTTCATGAGCAGCAATTTGTAAAACGCTATCGCTAGAAGTATAAACAATCACTGCTCCTGTTTTCATATGTTGTTCCCCAAGTTCTTTTATAATCTCGGTACCAGAAGCGGATTTATTTCCAATAATTTTTCGATTCCATCTTTTTTCTAATTCATCAATAAGAGCTTGAGGAAATCCGGTTTCTGTAAAGGTTTTAAATGGAACCTCTACTTTTAAACCCATTAATTCATAATGTCCTGTAAGGGTATCTTTACCTAAAGAAGCTTCATTCATAGCTAAAGCATAACTATGATCCATAAATGATGTTTCTTTTTGAATCTCACAAATTCTATCAATTCCAAGACTTCTTAATCCAGGCACATGTAAATGCATGACATCATCAATATGTTTAAATGTATTTGATCCTTTATCTTGATATTTATCGGCATCCATACCATTCCCTATTCCCATGGAATCACAGACAATTACAAATACTCTTTTAAATTTCATTTTTATCTTCCTCCTTTAGTGGATCTTTAAATTTATTAAAATAGTTTTCTTTAATAACGGGATTGGCCACATTTAGATAAATCTGAGTAGTCGAAATATCTTTATGACCTAATAACTCTTGTATACTTCGAAAATCGGCACCATTTTCTAACATATGAGTTGCAAAACAATGTCTTAAAGTATGAGGAGTTACATTCAGTTTAATTCCAGCATTTTTGGCTGAAAAATGGACAATATTATAAATTGTTTGTCTTGTTAAAGGTTCACCTTCTTCATTTACAAAAATGTATTTACATTCCATACCATGTAATAATAAAGGACGGATATTGTTCGAGTAATTTGATAATGAAACATTTAATAAATCTCCGATGATGATAATTCTTTCTTTATTCCCTTTTCCGATAACTCTCAAATAACCTTCCTTAAAATTAATATCATTATAAGTCAAATTACATAATTCACTTACTCTCAAACCGGTAATGTAAAGAAATAAAATAATAACTTTATTTCTTTCTCCTTTTAAATTGTTTTCTTGAACATGAATCATGTTAGATATATCTTTTAATTTAATTATTTTAGGATATATTTTTTCTTTTTTAATATGAAGAAGTTTCTCAGTATGAATTTTTATTGGATACTTTTCATAATATAAATATCGATAAAATTCACTGATTGAAGTTACTTTTCGATTATAGGTTGTTTCTTTTAAATTCAAAGAAGCAAAGTAATTTTGTAAATCCATATCATTAGCATGAATAAAACTTTTTTTTCTATCTTTTAAAAATTTTTCAAGTTGCAATAAATCGGTTGTATAAGATTCAATTGTTTTATTGGATAAATTTTTGTTCATTGATAAATAACTTTGAAAATATTGAAGTTCTTTAGTCATTTTTAAGAATGTCCTTTGCTTTTACAAATACATCTTTTCCTGCAAGATGATTGAGTTTTCGAATTAAAGTATCTGTTGTATCCTTAGCAATCACTTCTTTTGAAAATAATGAGAGTTGCTTATAGTATTGTTCTTTATAGATTAATGTAGAAATACTTACTCCTACTAAACGTATGACTTTATTATCAAATTTATCTAAAAGTTTTAAGATTTCAATAAAAATTTTATCATTATCATCGGTAGGCTCAATAATTTGTTTGGATTTGGACTTGGATACAAAATTTTTATCTTTAATGGTAAGAGTGATAGTATAACCTAACATATTGGCAACTTTCAAGCGACTAGATACTTCATCACATAAAATTTTTAAATTTTCTTTAATAATTTGATAATCATCCGTATTATAATCTAAAGTATGAGAATTCCCTATACTTTTCGGTGCTTCATGATGAATAATTATTCGTTCTGCCACTTCTCCTTTGCAACTTGCTAGTAAAGTTGGATAGTAACTGCCTAAAATTTCCTTTACACGATAATCTTCCGAAAGAACAAAATCTTGAATCGTTAAAATGCCAATTTCTTTTAATTTTGCACTAGAAGCTTTACCCACACCATATGTATTTTCAATTTTAATGGGATAGATTATTTTTTCAATATCCTTTTTTTTGATAATTGTAATCCCTAATGGCTTTTTATAATCTGAGCCCATTTTCGCCAAAAAACGACAAAATGAGACACCGATAGAACATGGAATATGTAATTTTTCATAAATCTCTTTTTGCAAATGAATAAAATATTCATTGGGTTTATCGATATAAACTTCACTCATATCGATATAAGCTTCATCAATACTCACTACATCCACAATTTTATATCTTTCTTTTAAAAAAGTAAAAATTTCGTTACTAACCTGGCAATAATATTCATGATCTACAGGTAAAAATACACCATCTTTGCATTTTTCTTTTGCTAAATACATGGGCATAGTGGTATATATCCCTTCTTTTTTGGCTTCATAAGATGCCGCAGATACAATGCTTCGATTGGATAAGCCACCAATAATTACTTTTTTTCCTTTTAAGGCAGGATTGCGTTTAACCTCACAACTTGCAAAAAAGCAATTCATATCAATATGAACAATAACAGGCATTAAATTAATTCAATAGGTTCTGATTTGAATTGTCTAATTTTAATATTAGAGGATTGCAACATTTTCTTTGCAGCCAAATCAAAATCTTTTCCTTCATATTTATTATCTTCGAAAACAATTTCTTTGATTCCAGATTGAATGATTGCTTTTACACATTCATTACAAGGAAATAAAGTCACATAAAGAATACAGTCATTTAATGGTGTTGTAGCATTTAAAATGGCATTTAATTCTGCATGAACAACATAAGCATATTTTGTTTCATTTAAAGCTCCTTCGCGTTGTTTCCAAGGATATTCTTCGTCGACACATCCTCTAGGCATACCATTATAACCTACAGCGACAATTCTTTTATTTTCATTAACGATGCAACATCCTACTTGAGTATTAGGATCTTTACTTCTTTTAGCAGAAAGTTTGGCAATGCCCATAAAATATTCATCCCATGATATTATTCTTTTCATTCTCTTTTCACCTCTTTATTATTATACAAAATTTAGGGGTTGAAATGAAATAGTATTTCGATAATTTAAGTATCCTTTTTATTGTATGTAAAGTAAAAATAGCTATGAATTATTCAAAAGATTATCAAAGTGATTAATAAAAAAAAGTTAGTGTTAACCGACTTCATTTATAAGATAGTCAATGAAAAAATAGTAAAAGGACAATCTTAAATTGGATTGTCCTCTTTCATTTAAAGTATATAATAGTAAATTTGTTATCCATTTTTACAATAAATTTTTATGTTATATGCTCATTACTAGATAATAGTTTATTTTCGGCTTCCAACATTTGTTTTTCTTCTAAAGCAGCTAATTCAGAAATTAAACAAGTTGATTTAATAATTAATTTTACTGTTCTGTCCAAATAAGAGTTTTCTTTATAATTGGCAGGGCAAACATAATTAATACGATCATCCACTAAAAACTGTTGGACATTTTCTTTGTTTTTTGGAACGTATATGCCAATGGATTTTCCTCCTTGTTTTTTTAACATCGTCATACAAGGTATATCTGTTAATCCATCCCCAATATAAATCATATTTCGAAAAGGTATTCTTTTTTCTTTGTATTTTTTATTGACTTCGGTAGAGTCTGTTTCATCTAAAATTCCCTTATTTATTTTATATAAATATTGTGTTTTTACGGTAAAGTTAATGGCAATTTTAGGCCAAATAGCCTCTCCATTATCTCCATAATAAAAATCACATGCAAAAATAGCTTTAAAATTCTTGGCAATTTCGGTTGATTGAATAATGTCTTTAATGCCAGATGAAACAATATAATGTTCAATAATGGCTCCTTGTTCTTTACCATATTGATTAATTCGTTCAAACCATTCTAATACGCCAGGATATAAATGGACATCTTTACCAAGTGAGCATAAATATTCTTTGGTAATCGGTTTTCCCTTTTCTGCTGATTTTTTGACCATATAATAAAGATAAGATAAAATTCCTTCCATATTTTCCGATTTTGAAAATTCACTGATTTCATTCCAAAATTCAGATGGTTTCATATTTAAATTAGGAATAAAGGAGTAATTTTGCATATCTTGATCACAAAGAGTTTTATCAAAATCATAAATAATAGCAATAATCGGTTTTTCCATTGAAAATCCTCCATTCTATTTTTATTTTACAATTTTTTCCAAATTCTTGCAATAGAAATAAAAGGCAAGTCATATTACTTGCCTTCATTCATTATTTTAATTTTAACATATAGGCCTTGCTACTTAAATCTTCACAAGTAAAATCCTTCGTTAATTCTTCATAATTTAATTTCAACATATTGTTTTTTATAATGACATGATTTGTAATATCTTTTTGATGATTATGAATCAAATCAACTAAATAAACTTTCTTATTTTCTAATTCTTCATTAAATTGAATTTTTAATATTTTGATATGATTGGAAAAAATAGCAATATGGTTAACCATTTCATCAATATTTACGGTTACATGAATGCTGTAGCGTTCATCTTCTTCATGATTTAGTCTTTTAAATGTTCCAATCGCATAATGATGATGATGATCTTTGCAACACACAACATATGGAGCCTCTTTGATTTTCGTAACTTTTGGCAATGAAGTGTTTCTAGCTACTCGTGCAGGACAGATTTGTTTGACGTTTTGGTGTTCTATATTTTTACTCCAATAAGAATCAAAGTAACATTCATCTAAAAATTTTTCTTTTGAAACATTTAACTTACCACCAGCAAAACATGGAGATATTTTTCGATAGCGAATGGCAGCTAAAGTTTCACCATCACGATTATGGAATGAAGTGGTTGGAGTGATTCCTTTTACTACACAATTTTTATTTCTTTCGATTCCTAATGAGCATCCAAGGACTGCCCCTAAATATAACTCATCTTCACAATTGATAATACAATGTTGTTGCTTCAATAAATAAACTAAACGTGCAAGAGTCGTTGTCGTAGAAAGTTCTTCAGTAACATCATAACTTCGAAATACTTCTGAAAACGAAGTAACCTTATCGATATATTTTTTCATGTTTTTTGTCCATGGAAATAAATATTTTAAATTTTCTTCTTCTCCATCATTAAATCCATTAACTGGATTAATACACATAGCATTTTCAATGATTAATTCAGGATAGTATTCATTGGTTAACTCAACAAGCATTTTGCGATATTCAACTTCATTACAATAAATTCCCCAGTCTACTTTCCAGTAAGAAATATGGGCATATTTTGACCATAGTAATCTTTCTTTAAAGAAATCCTTTAATTCATCAATGGACTTGTGATAATCTTCTCCGCTACCTTGAGCACAAACCCAAATACCAACGCCTTTCCAGCCAAAAGATGTAATCTTCTCCACCATTTGTTTTAATTTTTCTTTTGGCGTCCCTACAAAACTTGGAAATCGATCACTTTTTATTTCATGCGACGCGAAAGGATAATCTTCATTTACGTGATGACTATAAGGGACATCCCAACCATCATCTAAAACAAAATATAATTCTTTACGAAGTTCTGGATGAGCATAGACAATACCATTTTCACCAAAAATGGCTTCTTCATCCAAATAATCTCGATTACTAACACCTTTCACTTGACAATATATATTTTGGGCTTGCCAGGTACAATAATAATCATAAGTTTTCATATAATATTCCTCCTAGTAGACTAATTTATTGCCATTATAATGTTTATAAATATAAAAATCAACAATAAGAAAAGCAATAGAAAAATAAGACACTAAAATTTTCTTTAATGTCTCATTTTAAGATAGATTAAGTTTCATTTTTAAAAAAAGTAGATAAGTATCTTTCTCCAGAATCTGGTAAAACAAAGACAATATTTTTATCTTTATTTTCTTTACGCTGTGCAATTATAGAGGCTGCATATAAAACTGCTCCTGAAGAAATGCCTGCTAAAATCCCTTCTGTCTTGGCTAATTTTTCAACATATTCGAAAGCCTTTTCATTAGGTACCAAAATAATATCATCATAAATAGACGTATCTAAAACGTCAGGAATAAATCCGGCACCTATTCCTTGTATTTCATGAACATTTGCAATTCCTTTTGATAAAAAAGGCGAAGATTTAGGTTCTATGGCGATAATTTTAATATCTGTATTTTTTTCTTTAAAGTATTTTCCTACTCCACTAATTGTACCACCAGTACCTACTCCAGCTAAAAAATAATCAATTTTCCCTTCCATGGCCTCATCGATTTCTTTTGCAGTAAATTGATAATGTGCTTGAGGATTAGAAGGATGGCTAAATTGTCCTAAAAGGATGGAATTTTGATGTTCAAGATGAATTTTGTTGGCCTTTTCAATTGCTCCTTTCATTCCTTTACTTCCTTCCGTTAAGATTATTTTTGCCCCATACATTTGCATTAATTTTCTTCTTTCAATAGACATTGTTTCTGGCATAGTAATGATTAATGAATATCCTTTTGATGCACATATAGCAGCTAATGCAATACCTGTATTACCCGAAGTAGGCTCAATAATAATCGTATTTTTTTGAATAATGCCTTTTTTTTCTGCATCCTCAATCATTGATTTTGCAATTCTATCCTTAATGGAACCAGCAGGATTAAAAGATTCCAATTTTGCATATAAATGAGCTACTAATTTTTCTTTTCTTTCGAAATTCATTAAGTTTAAAATAGGAGTATTTCCAATTAAAGAAACCATTGAATTATATACTTTCATCTTCAATCACCTTATTTTAATATATGAAGTGAAGAAAAAATTTATCTTTTAAAATTAAAAACTATCTAACTCATTTATAGTTGATAGTTTAATTGATTAAGAATATTTAAAAAATCATCAGGAAGTGGCGCCTCAAAAGTCATTTTTTGTTTTGTTTTAGGATGGATTAGGGATAATTGATAAGCATGCAATAATTGTTTTGTATCAAAAGGAATTTTATTATTTTCACCATAAAGCGGATCATTAATAATCGGATGTTTAATAAAATTCATATGAACACGAATCTGATGAGTTCTCCCAGTCAATAAATGACAACGCACGAGTGAATACTTATCTTTAAATGTTTTAATGACTTCAAATTCAGTAATGGCATCCTTTCCATTATCATTAACAACAGCTTGTTTTAAACGGTTTTTCTTATCCCTTCCTAATAAAGTTTTAATAATGCCTCTTTTACTTTCAAGAATACCCTTAACTAAGCATAAATAAACTCTCGACATACTGCGATCTTTTAATTGTTCTACCAAAAATTGATGAGCTTCATCATTTTTCGCAATAGCAATTAATCCAGATGTATCCATATCCAAACGATGCACGATACCCGGACGATATACGCCATTGATACCACTTAAATCCTGAATATGGTATAGTAATGCATTGACCAAGGTTCCGCTAAAATGACCAGCACTTGGATGAACGACCATACCAGCAGGTTTATTAATAATAGCAATATCCTCATCTTCGTAAATGATAGATAAAGGGATATTTTCAGCTTCTATTTTTAAATCCTCAATAGGTTTAAAGTAAACGATAATCGTATCATTAACTTGAACTTTATATGAGTTTTTAGAAAGACTATCATTAACAAAAACATAATTATCTTTTATTAATTCTTGCAAATAATTTCTAGATAAATTACTTATTTTTGAAGAAAGGAATTTATCAAGACGATCATCACTTTCCTCTTCTTTAACGGTAAACTGTTGAAAATCTAACTCCTCATAATGAATATCATTCATGGGTAGTTTCCTCATTTAACGGATGATCTACGTCTTGATTTTGAGTTTTATTTTCTTGTTCTTTTAACTTTTGCTTTGCTTCATTGAGTTCTTTTAATGAAGGTTCATCATCATCTTTGGCAAAAATAAAATAAAGAAGCATGGCGATACAGGATAAAGTAACATAAATATCGGCTACATTAAAATTTGCAAAAAATGTTGGATATATGAAATCAATGACACCACTATACCCCGTATATTTTCCAAAAACGGATAGCCAGCGGTCAATACCATTACCTAAAGAACCCGATACTAAAACTAATAATAAAATGGTTAATACTTTATCTTTTGGCTTTTTGGCAATAATGTAATATTCAATAGCGATGGCAGCGGCTACTGAAATCAAAGCCGTTATCCATTGTGGTGCATCTTTTAGAAAAGAAAACGCAACACCTGAATTGATTTGTAGTTTTAATTGTAACCATTGCCAACCAAAAACATAGACAGGTTCACTTAAATATTTCAATGCTAAAGCCTTACTGATTTGGTCAATAGCAATTAATAAAATAACGATTCCTTGATATTTAATAAAAATATCATATAAAATTTTTTTTACTTTTTCTTTATTCATGATGCATATCCTTTATGACTTTATAACAACGGGAACACAAGTTACCTTCACAAATCTTATCTGCATCTATTCGATTCCAACATCTATCACAAATTATGCCATTATTTTCATAGACTTTTAAAGAGGCTACTCCATAGTCTTTTAAATCACAATCACAATCTTTTAAAGTGACTTTCGATACAATAAATATGTGTTGTAATGTATCTTCATCCATCTTTTCGATAATCTCTTTAATCACTTCATCTTTAACATGTAACAATAAGGATGCATCAATGGATTTACCAATAATTTTTTCTGCTCTTTTTTCTTCTAAAGCTTTCAAAACAGCATTTCTTAAATTCATAAAATGTTCATATTGCAAAGACAAATCTTTATCAATGACATGCATTTTAAAATCATATTTAGTTAAGAAAATGGATTCTTGTGTCCTACCACTAAAATTACGATATATTTCTTCTGCAGTGTGTGGAATAATTGGAGCAAGTAATTTTACTAAACGATCACAAATTTTATAAATGACCGTTTGTATTTGTCTTCTACGTAATGATGAGATTGCATCGCAATACAAAATATCTTTAGCCATGTCTAAGTAAAATCCCGATAAATCAATTTGCAAAAAATTAATCATTAAAGATAAAGCATTCGAAAATTGATAGGAATCATAATATTCATGACATTTATTATCCAGTTGATCCAATTCATTTAATATACATTTATCAACAAAAGTAAAGGAATGTGTAGCATCTTCAATATAAGAAAAATCTGCTAAAGTTCCTAACATGAATTTGAACCGATTGCGTAATGATTTATACGTTTCAGAACATTGCTTAATGATATCTTCTGATACACGAATATCCGCTTGATAATCACAAGATGCTACCCAAAGTCTTAAAACATCGGCTCCATATTTATTCACCATCGCATTTGGGTCAATTGTATTGCCAAGGGATTTGGACATTTTTTTACCCTCACCATCCATGACAAAACCATGACAAGCCACAGCTTTATAAGGTGATTTTCCTTCTATAGCAGTTCCTATAATCAAGGAGGAATTAAACCAACCTCTATATTGGTCAAAACCTTCAAGATATAAATCTGCTGGATAAACTTTTTCTCTTTGTTTTAAAACACTTAAAGAACTTGAACCAGAATCAAACCAAACATCCATAATATCTTTTTCTTTGGTAAATAAACCATTTGGTGACTTTTCATTGGTATAATTTTCAGGAAGAAGATCTTTAGGATCTAATTCATACCAACAATTGGCTCCTCTTTCTTCAAATAATTTTTGTATATGATCGAAAACTTCTTTTTCAATAATAGGGCTACCATCTTCATTATAAATAATTGGAATAGGAACCCCCCAAGTCCTTTGACGTGAAATACACCAATCATCACGATCTTTAATCATATTATTCATACGTACTTCTCCCCATGAAGGATACCATTTAGTAGTATGAACTTCTTGAAGTAATTTTTCTCTGAAACCATCAATAGAGCAAAACCATTGGTCAGTCGCTCTTTGAATTAATGGCTTTTTTGTTCTCCAATCATGTGGATAACTATGCGTGAATTTACTCACTTTTAATAAAGTGTTTGTTTCATTCATTTTGCGAATGGATATCTCATTACCATCTTCAAAATAAACTCCTTCAAAATCAGGTCCTAAAACGGATGTATAACATCCTTTTGCATCAATTGGTACAAATGGATGGATATCGTATTTTTTAGCGACCATAAAATCATCTAAACCATGGTCCGGTGCAATATGTACCACACCAGTTCCAGAATCTTCCGTTACGTAATCCCCTAATATAACTAAAGAATCTCTATCAAAGTAAGGGTGTTTTGTAACGATATATTCTAATTCTTGACCTTTATATACTTTTAGTAAAGAAACATTTTCAAGTTCAAGTTGCTTACAAACATCATCCGCTAATTGTACATCAAAAATAAACTTACCTTTATTGGTCTGGTATAATCCATATTCAAAACGTGGATTTAAACAAATTGCAAGATTAGAAGGAATTGTCCAAGGAGTTGTTGTCCAAATAATAAAGGATGTATCATTGTCTAATAATCCCTTACCATCTTTAACACGGAAAGAAACATAGATGGAATAAGATTCAACATCGTAATATTCTATTTCTGCTTCAGCAAGTGCGGTCTGTGAGGAAGGTGACCAATGAACGGTTTTTAAACCCTTATAGATGTGACCCTCTAATGCCATTTTAGCAAATACTCCAATTTGTCTAGCTTCAAATTGTTTTTGTAAGGTTAAATATGGACGATTATCATCCGTTTCATCTAAAAGTGAATCTTCTTGACCAAAAGAGCCACATACACCTAATCGCATAATTTGTTTTCTTTGGTTTTTAACTTGCTGAATCGCAAAATCTTTGCATTTATTTCGAAAGTCTGAAACTTCCATATTTTTAGTCGAAAATCCTTTTTTCTGTAAAGCGACTTCAATAGGCATTCCATGTGTGTCCCAGCCATGAATAATCGGTGCATAAAAACCATCCATATTCTTATAACGAACAATGATGTCTTTTAAAATCTTATTTAATGCATGGCCTATATGCATATTCCCGTTCGCATAGGGAGGTCCATCATGAAGATAAAAACTCTTATCTTTTTCGTTGCTGTTTAACATTTTGTGGTAGATATCTTCTTCTAGCCAATATTCTTCAATGGAAGGTTCTTTAATTGGCAAATTACCTCGCATTTCAAAATTTGTCTTTGGTAAAAAGATACTTTCTTTATAATCCATACATTTATCCTCCTTTAATAAAAAAGACCTTAGAATTTCATTCTAAGGACGTAATTTACGCGGTACCACCTTAGTTCATAGTGATCACTATGCACTTTCACATTCTTTAACGCAGAAAAACGTCTTCCCTACTTTTTTCAGGTCGCCACTACTTAGGGATAAATAATGAAGAGTTATTACCAGTTTTCAGCATTCCTGGCTCTCTAAAAACACTTTTTCACTATTGTTGTCTAAGTCAACGTGTTTATAAAACTATAACATAAAGTTTAAAAGATTGCAATTATTTATCTTTCTTTGGCGAAAATAGATAAACAAGTTTAGCTACTTTATTTACTTTTCCATCCAATGCAAAGGTTATACCATTTAAAAAATCACAAATTCTTTTGGCTTCGGATATTTCTGTTTCTGTCAAATCGACGATAACACTACGCCCTGCTAATAATTCATTGGCAACACTTTCAACTTGTGAAAAAACTTTAGGTGTTAAAATGTTTGGAGATGCATTATTAAAAATAGATGGATTTCCATTTTTATTTTTAATTTCTTCTTTTTTAACCACAATTGTAGTTGAATCCAATTCATCTTTTCCCTTTGCTGGAAAAAGGAAATCCTTTAATTTATTTCCCACTTTTATCACCCAATTATATTATAATAAACTTTTTTATTTTTTCAATTAAAATAGTTTTTTTAAAGAGGAAATTGCATTTTTTTCTAATCTTGAGACTTGTGCTTGTGAAATAAATAATTCTTTTGCAATTTCTTCTTGCGTTAAGCCTCCATAATATCTTTTTAAAATGATTTGTCGTTGCATTTCATCTAGTCGACTAATTCCTTGCTTTAAAGTATTGGAATTCACTAAATTTTGTTCAATATCATAATCTTCTGAAATATGATCCATATAAGTCATCTCTTCACCATCTTCATGCAATATACTATCTTGAAGAGAAACAACACAATTTAAACTTTTTAAAGCTTCATCTATTTTATAAATGTTTTCATTTAAAATAGTGGAAAGTTCAATGGCAGATGGTTCTCTATTCTTTTCTAGAATAAATTTTTCTTTCACTTTTAAAATTTTATATGCTAAATCTTTAATTTGTCTTGATATTTTTACATTATTATTATCTCTTAAATATCTTTTGATTTCACCAGAAATCATTGGTATAGCATAGGTCGAAAAAGCAACATTCAATTCAATATTAAAATTATCAATCGACTTAATTAATCCGATACAACCAATTTGGAAAAGATCATCTGGATCAATATTAGAAGATATGTTTAATTTTTTAATAACTGTTAAAATCAGTTTTAAATTTCCCATAATGATTTCATTTTTAGCTGCTTTGTTTCCATTTTTATATTCCAATAAAAGTTCTTGGCATCTTTCTTTACTTAGTATTTTTATATTATTTGTTTTTAAATTTGTAATATTAACCTTATTTATCAATTTTAACACCTAATAAAGTGTTCCCCATTAATGATAAGGTTCATTCAAATTGCTAATAAATGGTAAAATCAATTATTTAATTTATTTTTTAATTTTTTTATTATTTTTTTTTCTAATCTTGAAATATAAGATTGTGAAATATTTAACTTATCGGCAACATCTTTTTGAGTCATCTCTTCACCTGTATCTAAGCCATATCTTAATTTTATAATTTCTCTTTCACGAGGTTTTAATTCACTAATAGCTTGATACATAACTTTCCTTTGTTCATCTTCACATAAGTCTTCGACTACATCTTCATCTGGAACGGATAAAATATCGGCTAATAATAATTCATTACCATCATAATCAACATTTAATGGTTCATCAATCGAAACTTCTAATTTTTGTTTGCTCGTTTTACGAAGATGCATTAAAATTTCATTTTCTATACATCGACTCGCATAAGTAGCTAATTTAAAATTTTTTTCAATATCGAAAGTGGTTATGGCTTTAATAAGTCCTAAGCAACCAATAGAAACTAAATCTTCTAAATACGAACTATTTACTTCATATTTTTTCGCAACATAAACGACTAGTCGTAAATTATGTTCAATTAATTTATCTTTTGCCTTTTCATCACCATTTTTATAAGCTTTGAAATAGTATTCTTCTTCTTCTTTACTTAAAGGAGGAGGTAAAAACTCACTACTATTAATAAATAAAACATATTTATTGACTTCTTCTTTAAAAAACATTTTTTGTAACAATTCTTTTAAAAATTTAAACATTATCTTTTCCTCACATAACATATTTATTCAATAGGAATTCACAATTATTGAAATTCATATTTTTATTTACAAAGACAATATAGACATTTTTGACACTTTTTTTGATAGAAAGTGTTCCTTTAAATGCCAAATATGAAAACGAATAATCGTTAATCCCCTTGATTTTGATAACTTCGCCATTATTACTCAATGGTTTTCCCTTAATAAAAATAACGGGTAAATCATGATATGTAAGGCAATTTCCAGAATCATAATACCCTTTTCCTTTATAATGATGATTATCCAATGTGATAAAGCATTTTATACGAAAATTTTTATATTTAATATATTTAAATAATATATTACCAACCAAATGAATGAGCGTAATATAAATAGGCTCAATTAAAATAAAAAAAGATACAAATGGTGTAGAGATTAATAAGAAACCCTCATAAAGAAAGCAACCACCGATCAATAATAATAAACCACAATTTAAATAATAAATCATTAATGAAGATAATATTACTTTTAAATATCGCAAATTAAATATTCCAATGATTAAGGAGTATAAAACAGTTCCCATAATAAAAAAATATGGAACAAATAAGAGATTGATAATGCCCATAATCAGCGCTAATATCATACTTTGAACAATAAAAAATAATTTGTATTTTAATCGATCAAAAAGAATTAACGAATATACAAAGGAAATCACATAGTTTATAAAAAAAACGATGAAGGACAAATCAATATAAGCTTCCATAATTTTCACCAATAAAAGTATAAAAAAATCGTTGAAAGAAAAATGTCAAAAATTGTCATTTTCAAAAATAAATAAAAGATATTTTTCTATAAAATAAAAATGTTATCCATTGTATAAAAATCTTTGTATATAAAGCAAAAAAAAAATGATTATGAAAATTTCATAATCATTTTCAATAAATCTATTCACCTAGTAAACTGCTATATAATTGTGTAGTGCCATAACTGAATAAAGAAAGTCCAAAGCCAGTATATTCTTCACCATTTTCTACTAAATATAATTGAATATCTGAAAAATGACCATCCCCATCAAGTTTAAAGGCAATCTTTGAGAAAGTGTAATCACTTAAATCTAAACTATAATAGAATAAGAAATCAGCCATATTTACATCATCATAATTGATAAGGTATAATTTATTAAATGAATCGTAGGTTAATTTTGAAACATCAATTGCTGTAAAATCAAGAGTTGGAACAAAATAACTATAACCATATTCCTCTTCGGTTGTTTCAAAAGGCATTTCTACATAATTACCATTTCCATCATTTGCATAATATTTGCCATTTTCGTGTCGGTAAGAATATAAGTAGTAATTCGAATCTTCAATGGCGAGTTCTTCAATATCATTGCCAACATAGAAGAAACATCCACCAAAAATACTATCATAGATTGTCACATTTGTGAAATCAGCATTAGCAGCTCCATTAAAGGCATCGATTTGAGCAGAATTTAATTCACTCACTGCATTTTGATTTACAGTTGGTAATGTAACCGTAGTATCATTAATGTGTGAATAAGTAAATAACTCAGTTGTTGTATAGGCATCATATTGACTCGATGCGGCATATGCATAAACGATTTGAATACTTGCAACTTGATGATTATCATCTAACGTTACCTCAATGGATGCAATAGTACTTCCAACATTAGCGGAAAGTTCTTTTAAAGCAGCAGGTTTAAACAAATAAACATTCTCATAAATTCCAAATGAGCCTGAAGTAAGACCAAATTCACATGGAGCATAACTTTGTGGATAATAATCTTCTAATTCATCCGCATAAAGAGAAGTCTTTTCTACTACATTTTCATCATTTAAGGAATATAGATATACTTCTTCTTCTGTTTCTTCAAGATAGTATTGTAATTGCATAGTTTGAGCACCATATTGTGTAGAAACATCTAAGAAAACATCATATTTTCCATCTTGGTAATAAAGTGTTTCAAAAATGGCATTATAAGAATCAGAATCTAAAGAACTATAATCACAAGTATAACTATTATATACTTCAGCTAAAGCAGCATCTAATCGACTTGCTTCTTCATTCGTTAAATCTACAGCCAATTTTGGATCAATATAATTAATGTCTTCAACGTATTCATCTGCTTTTGGTAAAGACACGGAAGTGCTACCAATAAATTCATATAGCAATGTAGAAGACCAAGAAATATCCATACCACTTTCATTTGCAGTCATTGTAAAGGATACTTCTTTCACATAATTTCCATCTAACTTTATGGTTATTTCAGAAAAATTAACTTCACTAAAATCTGGTGCAAACATTGCATTTCCAACAGTATTCAACGCATTGCTTTTACATACAAATTTACCATCTACATAATCAAAACTATCTACAGAAATTGCAAAATCATTTGGATTATAATAAGTTAAATAATAATCTGCATAAACTGGATAACCATCGCTATCTACAGCTTCCCATGATTCATTATCAATGATGCGGTATGTACATTTGTCATTTTGGTCATAAGTATATAATTTTACACCATCTTCTAATTCTTCAACATAGGCAATCATGTATTCCTCTTCATCTTCATAAATAATTTGATAGACAGTATCTGTAACCATTTCAACCAAATTATACGAAGCATCATAACTACCTAGACCAGCTACAGATAAAGACATTGTTGTATCCTCAGTGTAAGTTAAATTCGAATAATTATTTTTTAAAGCTTCCGAAAATTTAGTTTTTAAATCTTCGTCCATTGTCGTTGAACTGCTATCCTCTGAAGAACTCGTTATCGAATTTGATTCTGAGCTAGGTGTTGATTCTACACTCGTTGAATTACTTTCAAAAGTTTGCTGATTGCAAGATACAAGTCCTACAAGCATAAATAAAACACTTAATGTATATATATTTTTTTTCATGCTTTCAAAACCTCCTTTATTATAAAATTTTATGATTACTATTCTATACTAAAAATAAGTAAAAGTAAATTGTTTTTTTTACTATCAATTTAGGATGAAAAATGTTTATTATCTTTCTATCATTTATCTATTTATTTACTTTTTTTAAAAAATGTAGGAACATATTGTGAAGTGTCAGCATCCAATTCAATGGAATCTGGATTATCCAACGATTCTTCAATTTTTTCAGAAAGATTAATAGGTTTTCTTTCAAAATTAGGATTAAAAGATGCCATTTGTACTTCATCGGTTACATTAATGAATTCAGTGGCAATAACAGTAACTTGAATTTCATCTTCAAGTGAATCATTGATCGACGCTCCAAAAATAATATTGATATCATTTCCGGCAGCATTACGAATATATTCTACAACATCATTAAAATCATAAAGTGTGGAATTTTTTCCACCTACGATAGATACTATTGCACTATTAGCACCTGTGATGGAATGTTCAAGTAATGGTGAAGTAATCGCTTTAGCTGCAGCTTCTTGTGCTCTTTTTGGACCAGAACCCACACCAAAACCAATCATGGCAGGTCCTTTTTTCGACATAATTGTTTTTACATCTGCAAAATCAAGATTAATTAATGCAGGCATTGCAATTAAGTCAGTAATCGCTTGAACGGATTTTCTTAAAACATTATCTGCTTCTTTAAAAGATTGCTTTAAAGGATAATTCCCAATTAATTGTAAAATTCGGTCATTGCTAATCGTAATTAAAGTATCTACATATTTTTTTAATTTTTCTAATCCTTTGGTTGCATTTTCCATTCTCTTTTTTCCTTCAAAAGTAAAAGGACGGGTAACAATACCCACAACTAAGGCATTCTCTTCTTTTGCAATTTTAGCTACGATGGGTGCCGCACCTGTGCCTGTGCCACCCCCCATACCTGCTGCGATAAAGACCATATCAGAACCTTTTACAATTTCACGTATTTCTTTTTCAGAAGCTAATGCTGCTTGTTCACCAATATCCGGATTAGCGCCTGCACCTAAACCCTTTGTTAATCCTTTACCTAAAACTAATTTATTTTCAACTTTTGAACAACCAAGGATTTGAGCATCGGTATTTAACACATAAAAGTCACAGCCAATAATGTTTTCTTCATACATACAATTCACTGCATTATTTCCAGCACCACCTATACCGAGAATTTTTATTTTACATACAGTATCAAAACTATCAAAATTATCCATATTCTCCCTCCTTAATCCTCAAAAATATCTTTAAATCTACTATTACTGATGGTTTTTTCTTCTTCTGATGTTGCTTTTTGCTCAACAATTTTTTGAACATCAATACTTTCTTCATTTTCAAATCTTTTTGTAATGTAAGATTTATTTCGTTGAATGAATAATTGTAAAGCACCATAACAATTTACATAAGCTTGCATATTTAGTCCAATCACATCAATGACGCCTTCTTTTACTTTACGATGAACCGCTTTTTCAAATTCTTCTACAAAATAATCATAATCATTTAACCAACCGGTTAATAAATAAAAATGATCATCTGTAAAATGGCATTCGGCAGTTATCTTTTTGATGGCTTCCATAATTTGGTTAAAGCCTATATAAACTTGATTTAAAACAATTCCACTAATTCTTTTTTCTGATAGATTTAAATCCTCATCAAAAATGACATCCGAAGCATGTTCAATATTAGCAATAAAATAAGATTCAAAAAGTTCAGTTGATTTTTTCATATCAATTTTTAAAATATCTGCTAGATAAGCAATCAGTGATTCTACACCAAAATTAATTTTACAGGATTTAATTAATAAACTTTTTGTAAAAATACTAATGGTTGTAACTTCTTGACCGATATTGATATGTACACATTCATTTTCCAATTCGTAATTATTAGAAGTAACAATGGCACCACAACCACAATTTAAAAATTGTCCAAGTACATCTATATTTTGCTTTTTTAAAGCATTGGTAATACTCATCACCATGTTTTTAGGTAAAGTGTGCACATTACTTTTTATGGTTAAAATGCTCGATTGATAATGGATAGGAGCGCTACGCAATACTCGATCATTATCCAAAGCAAATAAAGTAGGAACTTCTTCTACCAATATTTCATCATCATTGACCTTAGCATTACGAATTTGAACTTGAATCGCATCGATTTGAGATTTCCCAATAATTTGCCTTTCCGTTAAGACTTTATTACTTACAGTGGCGGAGTATATTTTATGTTGATTATTCGGTAATACTAAAATCACTTCATCGAAATGAATTTTATACTTATCATTGATTTCTTGAACGATTGAAGATAAAGAAGATGAAAAAGCCTCTTCATCGGTGATTTTTCCATCATAAAATCCTTCCGACGGAAATTTACAAGATGCGACCACATCGATTTGGGTATCATGATAACTAATAATCACGACAAGTGTATATAATGCACCGAATTCAATTGCTCCAAAATAATTCTTTTCCATAACTATATCCTCTACTTCAATATTATATCAAGAGAAGATGTATTTTTCCATAAGTAATTTATAAAATATTATTTTAGAAATTATCCTTTATTCTAAAATATTGAGTTCAAGTTGCAATTGATATTGTGAATGGGCATAGACTTTTTTTTGTATAGATTGAATAAGTTGAAGAATATCTTCACATGTAGCATTATTACGATTAATTAAAAAATTAGAATGTTTTTTTGACAAACATGCATCGTTTACTTCTAAATCATTTGCTTGAGCGTCATTAATCAATTGATAGGCACTTTTTTTCTCAAAATTTTTAAATAAGGAGCCACAAGTAAAGGATAAAAAGTCTTGATGCGCTATTCTATACTTTAAAGTTTCTCTTATTTGATTAAATATCATTTTTTTATCTTTCACTTGATAGTTTAATAAAACATATAAAATGATATATTCTTGATTTTTAAAACACGAATTTCGATAAGAAAACTGGCATTCTTTTTGAGGAATGACACATAGTTTTGCATTTTTATCTAAACAAATTACTTTTTCTACAAAATCACCAATGCAAGATAACTTATCCCCCGCATTCATAGTTACAAGTCCACCCATACTCGCTGGTATGGCATATAAGTTTTCAAAACCACCTTGATTTTTCTTTGCCATTTCGACGATAAGATAACGTATAGGAGTAGCAGCAGAAACTAGAATTTGATTCTTATAATTTTTTATTTCTGGACAATTCCTTATCATTATAATAGGCTTGTCAACAATTTGATTTTTAAATAAAACTTTACTGGCGTTTCCAATAATATGATATGGAATATGAAAATAGTGAAAAAGATAGACTAAAATGAAAACTTCTTGCATGTTTTCAATTTGAAACAGCCATTTTATTTCATTGTTTACATGCAATGTATTAAAGGGTTTAAAAGATATATTTTGATAGATAATCATTTAAAAATTTCATCCTTAATTTTTTCAAAAGAATCTTTATTTTCAAATTTCTTTAAGTTATTTTTCATTTCATTATAGGCATTTTCATTAGTAGTCAAATTGCGAATTTTCAATGTTAATTGTGTCAAATTTAATTCTTTTTCAAGAATCATTTCACAAGCCTTATTTTGATAAATCTTTTTCGCATTTTTATATTGATGATTATTGGCCACATAAGGACTTGGAATGATAATAGAAGGCTTATTTAAAGCAATGATTTCAGATAAAGTGGACGCCCCGGCACGACTAATGATTAAATCAGAGGAACGAATTAAATCGCTTAATGGATTATAAAATGAATACACTTTCACAAGTTCACTTTCTTTAATTTTACTTTTTACATTGGAACCACTAATGTAAATTATATTATAATCATTATTATTTAAGATATATTGTTCAATAACTTTATTCACCGTTTCTGAGCCTAATGAACCCATCGTGAATAATAAAGTAATTTTTTGATTATTGAAAAGTTTTTTACCCTTATCACTTTTTAAAGATATCGCATTGGGATTACCTACATTTATTTCTTTTTTCTTATTTAATGGAAAATTGCTAAACATTTTTTTACATAGAAAATAATTTAATTGATTGGCTTTTCCCATCACGGCATTTTGTTCAAAAATATAAGAATCAATATGTTCTATTTTACATACTAAATGAATAAAAACAGAGTTCTTTCCACCAAAAGTGATGGCTTTATCAATTTTTTCATCTTTTAATATTTTTCTTATTTTTTTTATTTTTTCTAAATTAGATAGTTGATTATCAATATAATGATAAGCAAGATGATTCATATCGTATATTTTTTTATCGATTTCCTTAAAAATAAGAAGAATCACTTGATGCTCTTTTTTTAATTCTTTATATAATGCAATACAAGGGTAAATATGCCCTCCACTTCCACTACCTGATAAAACTACTTTCATCAATATCTTCTCCTTTGTTTAATAATAATCCCATCCCTGCAAGTAACATAGTTATACTACTTCCTCCATAACTCATAAAAGGTAAAGTAATTCCAGTAACGGGAATCAATCCTACTACCACACATAAATTGATACAAACTTGAATGATGATTAAAGAAGCTATACCTATATCTAAAAAACTTTTATAAGTTGTTTTTTCATCTTTGGCTTTATTGAGCATGCCATAGATTAAAATTGTATATAAGCCAATCAATAAAATACAACCTATAAAGCCAAAATCTTCTGCAAAAATTGCAAATATAAAATCCGTTTGTGGTTCTGGTAAATAAAAATATTTTTGATAAGAAGAGTCGATTCCCTTTCCTAAAATACCTCCAGGACCAATAGCATACATGGATTGAATGGTTTGAAAACCACTACCTAAAGGATCAGAATATGGGTTAATAAATGCAAGTATTCTTTCACTTCGGTAGGCACTGCTAACGATTAATATGGCAAAAGCAATGACAGCACTTCCCATTAAAATCAAATAATTTTTGAATTTATTTTTTGATAAAATGCACATCATTAAAATAGAACCAAGCATTACAATTCCTGTTCCAAAATCAGGCTGGAGCATGATAAGGGCAAAACCAAGAACACCTGGAAGTAATAAAACAACAACTGTTTTAAAAAACTGTTTTGTATTTTCATAGTAACGATCTAAACGATCAGCCATATACAATACGATAATCAATTTAAAAATCTCTGCTGGTTGCAGTAAAAATGAGCCAATTTTAAACCAACTTCTAGAACCGTTTATTTGACTCCCTAATCCAGGGATTATAACGAGTATTAAGGATAAAAAACCTATCGACAATAAAAGAAGGGTATGTTTTCTTAAAAAGGATAATTTAATTTTATATAAACCCACCATTAAGATAAGACCAATGAAAACAAAGATACTTTGTCTTTTAAAATAATAAAATTTATCATTGAAATAATAATTAGCCCATATCGAACTCGATGAATAAACCATAAATAATCCAATGATAAGTATCAAACTTAATGAGATGAAAATAATAAGGTTATTTTTATCAATCTTTTCTATTTTTTTCATAGTTTTTCACCAACTTATTAAAATGTTTGCCTCTTTCTATAAAAGAAGAGTATTGATCATGACTAGAAGTTGCAGGACTAAAAAGTACTATTTTATGATCCATTAAAATGTCACAAGCAATTTGAAAAGCTTCATTCAATGATTTACAAGGAATGATTCCTGGTATTTGACTCGTTGCTTTCTGGACAATTTCACCATAGCAAAGAATATAACGAACTTTTATATTTTTGATTCTTTCTAAAGAAGAATGTTTATCTTTTCCACCGATAATTAAAATACACTTTTTTAAATTTTCAATATGTGAAAGTGCAAAAAGTGTGGCATCTACACTGGTTGATTTTGAATCATTAATAAACGTAACATCTTTCATTTGAATCATTTCCTCACGATAAGGTAATGTTTCAAAATGATTAACTTTTTCTATTAATTCGATAGGAATAGATAAAATTTTAAAAATAGTATAGATATAATTGAAATTCATTTGATATTTTTGCAAAGAAGGTTTAATTTTATCAATATTCGGATAAGAAAGTAAGTCAATAATATTCGCATTGCTATGAACTGTTTTTAAATTAGTGTTATTTAAATCATAAATAAAATAATCATTTTTATTTTGATATCTATAAATATTCTTCTTATTTTCAAAGTAAGATCTTAGCGAATAGGAATGATCTAAATGATTATCTTGTAGATTTAAAATGATGGAGATAAAAGGATGATAAAACCTTAAATCGTGAAGTTGAAAAGAGGATTGTTCAAGGATTAAATAATCAATTTTATTAAACTGTTTATAATAAGATGTTAACGGCTTAAACGAATTACCTGCGGCAATCGATTTTATTTTTGCTTGTTTAAAAAGATAGTGTAACATACTTACAAAAGTAGTTTTCCCGTTGCTTCCCGTTACAACAATCGTCTTCACTTTTTCTCTAAAAATACTTAATAAATCGATTTCACTGATAAATTTAAATTTTTTGGATAATTTTAAATACATTTTATTTGTTTCACTAATTCCTGGACTTTTAATGGCATAATCAATATCATCCAGATGAAGCAAATTATCATCAATTAAAAGATATTTTGAACTATATTCAAAATCAAAGACAGCTTGAATATACTCTACATCTTGATATTTTAAATATTTTTTTATGGCTTCAATACTTTCGCCTTTTCCAAGTAGTAAGAATTTCATATAATCACCCCTATTATCGTTGCTAAAATAGATAAGATAATCCCAAATACTGTAAAGAGTAAGACCACATTCGTATCTTTCATTCCTTTTTTTATAAAATGATAATGTAATGGTGTCATCTTAAATATTCTTTTCCCTTTTGTTAGTTTAAAATAACTGACTTGTAATATTACGGATAATGCTTCTATAATGTAAATTCCTCCTGAAATTAAAAGAAGGATTTCAGAATTTAAAATAATGGCACTTACTGCTAATAATGCACCTAAAGATAAAGAACCTACATCACCCATGATGAGTTTACTTGGATTAAAATTAAAACAAAGATAAGCCAGTAAAGAACCAATCAACGAAATCAAAAATGAACACACAATAAAGTTTCCTTGACGGATAGAAATATAAACGAAAGGAGTAACAGCTAATAAATAAGTAATGGTTACAAGTCCATCTAACCCATCGGTAAGATTAATGGCATTACAAGTTCCTAAAATGCAAAATACAGCATAGATTAAAGCAAAAGATCCAATGTAAATATAAATTTCTTTTACACGTATAAATTCAATAAGTTCAATCGAGGTTATTTCTACAATAATAATGGCTCCTATCAATTCTAAAATAATCCGTAATAGAGCACTCAACCCTTTATTATCTTTCGCTTTGATTTTAATTAAATCATCAATCCATCCAATTAAAGCAAAATACAAAGCAGTAAAAATAAGGAGGAAAAAGGATTTATGATTTGAATTTTTGAAATTAAAAAGTATAAAAGTAATTAATGTTGATAAAATAAAATCGATTCCGCCACAACTTTTAAATTGATGGTGTGGATGAAGTGCTTTAACTTCTTCTTGATCCTTTGGAGTAGATTTAAAAAATTTTAAATGAATCTTGCAAAAAAGAAACGAGAATAAAAAAGAAACGATTAAACATAATATTAATTTAATAAAATCATTCATATTACCACTCTCTTTAAATGATATGCAAAACGTTCTCATTCAATGATTTTTTTTAAAATTATAAAAAAAATAAGATTTTATTTAATCAAATAATCTTATTTTTTATTTATCTTTTCATTATGATTTTTAGGACTTCTTTTTTATCATTAAAATATATTTTTTGATGATTTTTTTCAATAAATTCTTCATCCCCTTTTCCAAGAATATAAATATCGATATCTTTATAATTATTTAAAGCATATCGGATGGCTTCTTGACGATCTTTAATGATTGTATAATTACTCATTTGTGATGTGATATCATGAATGATATCCATCAAATCTTCATTTCTTGAGTTGTCTTCCGTGATAATGACGTATTTGCAGTATTTTTCTGCTATTTTTCCCATAATCATTCTTTTTTGTTTTTCACGATTGCCACCACAACCAAAAATGACAACTTTATTAAAGTTTTGATTGTTTAAAATTGCTTCAAAGGATTCCACTTGATGAGCATAATCAATGATAATTCTTTGTTGATGATGATAAATAATTTCTCCTCTACCGTTTAATAATTGTGTATTATTTAATTCTTCAATTATCATTTTTTCATCGTATTTCATTTCTTTTAATATTAAATAAGCAAGGTACAAGTTTTGATAATCATAAGGTAAATGTTTCTTTTGATCAAACATTTCTTGATTCACTTCATAATATTGGCAATTTTTAAACTCTTTACTTTTATACTTTAAAGGGATAAAAACTTTTTGAGGTTGGCTATTGTTATTTAAAAAAGCTTTTTTAACATTATGATAGTTTTTTTGATTTAAGTGAAAATCAAGATGATCTTGACCAAGATTTGTAAGACCGATAAGATGAAAATGAAAACAATTAATTCTTGCCAAATTAATTCCATGTGAGGAAACTTCCATAACGATGATTTTCGGGAAAATACAATTTTTTATGAAGTAGTCATAAAGTTGATCGATTTCTAATGTCGTATTCGAAGTATCAAGTTGAAGGTTTTTATAAAGAATTTTATGTGTGCCAATATAGCAAACATCCACTTGATGATTTTTTAAAAAATGATAAATATATAATGAAGTAGATGTTTTACCACAACTTCCTGTTATTCCAATTACAAAAATCTTATCGAAAGGATACAATTCTTTATATTCAAAAGATTTAAAATATCTTTTTAAAGGATCATTTTCTAAATGAATAATGGTCATCATTCCTTTCTTAGCTATTATGTAAATAATATAACTTCTTTTCCTTCTTGAATTTTTTCATTAGGTGCTGGAAGTTGTGAGATAACCTTATCACCATCACCAATATATACAAATTTAAAATGACTCGATTTGATTTCTTTTTTCGTTTTTCCGATATAATTTTCGACAGGATAAGTTTTAATATCCATCCAAGTATATTCAAAATCAAGTTCATTATCTTGTCGAGGAATATTCATATAAGTCACTACATCATTAAAAATATTGTTGACGATAGGGCCTACTATGGTTCCCCCATATTGAATTAACGAATGAGGTTTTTCCATACATACATAAACAGCTATTTGCGGGTTATTCATTGGAAGTGCACCCATAAAAGATAAAATATATTGTCCTTGTAAATAAACTCCATTTTCAGCGATTTGAGCCGTTCCTGTTTTTCCACCAACTCGATATCCTTCCATATACGCTTTTCTACCTGAGCCATGCGCTACAACGCTTTCTAAAGCATAACGCATTTGCTCACTCGTTTCTTTGGAAATAATATTTTCTGCATCAATTATTGTAGGCACTTCATAAATAATTTCATTATTAAATGGCAACATGATTGATTTTGTAATTTTAGGACGATATAATGTCCCGCCATTAATGACGCTACAAAATGCCCGAATCATTTGTATTTGTGTCACTGAAATTCCTTGTCCGAATGAAGTCGTCGCATTTTCTAAGTTATTATAATTCTCAAATTTAAAGAAAATTCCTGAGGATTCACCGACTAAATCAACATTTGTTTTCTTTGTAAAACCAAATTTTTTAACATAATTATATAATGTTTCACGTCCTAATCTTCGACTTATTTCAACAAATCCAGGGTTCGAAGAATTTTCTAAAACTTCTAAAAAAGTCTGTAATCCATGTCCACCTTTTTTCCAAGATTTAATAGTAAAACCATCCACAACTTCTGTTCCATCATCATAATAGGTATCTTTAAACATATCGATTTTCTTTTCTTCAAGTGCGGCTGCAAAAGAAAAAACTTTAAAAGTTGAACCTGGCTCATAGGATTTCCAAACCGGAAGATTTCGATTATAAATTTCTTGATCGTAATTTGAATAATTATTTAAATCAAAAGATGGATAAGAAGCAATGGCTAATATTTCACCATTATTTGGATCCATCGCGATTCCATAAATGCTTTCTGCGTTGTATTTTTGATAAGCATTTTTTAATTCCCTTTCCATGATTTGCTGTATTTTTAAATCGATAGTCAATTGGATATTAAATCCATTAACTGGTGAAACAATTTC
Organism: uncultured Bacillota bacterium; assembly: GCA_902491575.1. Lineage (GTDB taxonomy): Bacteria > Bacillota_I > Bacilli_A > RFN20 > CAG-631 > CAKPXW01. The sequence continues at coordinate 52,682 of CABUID010000005.1, read as the reverse complement.
ACTCGAATAGCCGTTTAATAGGCCACCTTTCGCATCCAATTTATAGTTTAAAGCCCCTTTTTTACCTTTTAAAATTTCGTCATATTTACTTTCAAGTCCAGCAAGTCCTTGATTATCAATTCCAACAAAACCAATACTATGAGCTAATAATTCATTATATGGGTAATACCTCTCATTATCATAAACTAAATATAGCCCCTTTTCATTCCAGGAACTAATTTGTTTTGCTAAATCATTCGAAATGTTTTTCCCTTCTGGAAAAAGTTTAACAATAGAAGTCTTTTTATTTATTTTTTGATAAATTGTACTTTTATTTGTATCTAAAACATTTGCCAATTTATTCGCTAATTCTTCTAAATCATTTACTTGAGATGGGATAATATAGATAGACATAGAAGCAAGATTCGTTGCAATTTCATTTAAATTTGCATCATAAATGATTCCTCTTGATGGTTCTAGTGGAAAGCTTCTTTCCCATGAATCATTTGCCATTTCATTAATTTCCTGGTAGTTTATAATTTGAATATAAGATAATTTTCCAACAATCGCTACCATAATAAAATAGACAAAATATTTATAATATCTAATTTTTTTCTTTAAGTTTTGCTGTATCATAATATCACATTTAAATATATGAATGATTCACTTTTTTTAGAAATCTAAGTTAAATATTTTATATTTCTTATAAAAAAAAGTGATGTTTTAAATCACTTTTACGATATCTAAAATTTCATTTAAATGATGAATTACATAATCTGGCTTGATCTTTCCTTCTTTATAATTATAAAACCGATCAATAAGAATAGTGCTCATATAAAGCAAAGATGGTCCTTGTATATCATCTATTAAGGAATCACCTATAAAAATGGTTTCTTCGGCCTTTACCTTTTCTTTATTTAAAATATATTTATAAAAATCTTTTGATGGTTTATATTTTTGTATTCTTTCAGAAGTATAAACTTGATCAATGTCCAAATGATTATCTTTTAAGTTTTTTAAAAGCGGTTGTGTATCAGAAGTTGAACCTATTACTACCCGAAAATCTTTTTTTAAAATAAAAATCGTATCCATTACATCATCAAATACTTTTCGATTATATTGTGCTGCTAGCATAATTTTTACATCTTCTTGATAGGGACGTTTTATATCATATTTTTCATATAATACTTTTAAATCTTGACGATAGATTTCCCATTCAGTTATAAATTGTTTTTCATTGCACTCATCAAAATGTTTGCGGTGAATTTGTTTCCAATCAGCATAAAAAAGCACAGGATCAATTTCTTTATCTTGAAGGGATAATATTTTTTTTGTTGAATCAATCGAGCTGGTGCCAGATGATATCAATGTCCCATAAGCATCAAAAATAAGTAATTTTTTCACCAATTTTTGCCTCTTTCCTATAGCAACTCCATTTTTTCATCTTCATCATCATCTACATCTTCATTTTCGATAATTTTAGTCCCTGTTTCAACTTTAGATAAGTCAATCGAAGGTTGCTCTTCAAAGAGAATATCTTTTTTGCTAACTGTATTTATGGTTACGTTATTCTTATTTTTCTTTGCTAAGATGGCTTCAACAATAGCAAATATAAATACACGAACACTTAAAACAGATAATAAACTCCACATACCTACATTTACAGATGTTTGACTATTAAAGAAGAAAGCAATAATTAAGGTTAATATGCCCGATATCGTTGCTGCTCCAATTAAAAAACTAGATACAATTTTAAAACTTCCAATATATTTTTGAGCATAATCATTTCTTTTAATTTTTCCTAAACAGAATAAGAATAATCCTAAAATAGCCAAAGCTAAGATAAATATAGGGATGTATCTAAATAATTGTAATCCGATTAAAAATGTACGTATGGAGGCTACCGAATCGTATAAAGAAATCATAAATAAATCAACATTATTTTGAATATACTGGATATCATTATTAGCCGTCAAAGTATTAAATAATGAAAAACCATCATCCATATTGGAATAATAACCATCATAAGCTATTTCCGTACCTTTATCATTTTTAAAAGAAGCCATTCCCCAACTTTCAGTAAGTAAAAGAAAGTTACTATAAATATAATTTCCATCATCATCAAATTTAGCATATTCAGATTGATAATAGAAAACATTATTTGGACATAAAGTTAATTTATAGTAATTTCGAATATAAAAATCGTAAGTTTTATTTAAATATTCTTTTGATTCTTTATCTAGTTTTTCAATTTCTTCCCATTCTTTTTTTACATCTTCAGTAGCATTTGAAATAAACTCTTCATTTATGTATTGAGCATATTCTTCAACTTCTTCAGATGTTGGTATTTTAACATTGCTCGATGCTTTTAATTCACCTACGTAATCACTTTGATTATCTAATTTTTTATACTCTTCATAACTTATATATTGTGATGAATCGGATTTTAAATAATATTTAATTTCAAATTCGACAAAAGTGGTTTCTGCAGGACGAGTATCAATAATGACATTATAACCATCTTTAGCATATTTTTGATCAAATACATTTTCAAATGAATTAATAACTGCAGGTTTATTTTTATCTAATCCATAGAAAGCTTCAAGTTTACTATCATCATCTTCTACTTTACTTACTTGAAGATTAATTCTTTCATCTTGATTTTCATTTGCAAAAAGAAAATAAGTATAATTTTTAAATTCATTTGCTTTTGAATAATGAGTTGTAAAAGAATAATTAATTCCAGCAGAATATAAAGATGTCAATATAATCAAAGATAAAAATAAAGCAAAAACAACATTCCAAAATTTTCTATTTGCACCTTCTTTGGCAAGTTTATTGGATCCAAAACTTCCAAAAGTGAATTTCAACCAATTTAGCATTTAAATACACCATGTAAATCCATTACATTCCTTTCTTATTTTTCTATTTTATCATAACCAATAGAAAATGTGAATATTTAAATATTCACAAAGTATATACAAAAAAAATAGCACCAATATGGGCTATTTTATTTACTTATTTGATAATTACTTTTGCGTACTTTATGCTCCATCACAAGTTTATCAGCTATCATAGCTATAAATTCAGAATTTGTTGGTTTTGCTTTATCTGCGCTAATCGTATAGCCAAAAATATTATCGATAAAATCCACATTTCCTCGATTCCAAGCTACTTCAATTGCATGGCGTATAGCTCGTTCTACTCTTGATGAGGATGAAGAAAATTTTGTGGCAATATCTGGATATAAATTCTTTGTAATCTGGCCTAGATAGTTTTGATGTCGATAAACTCTAAATATAGCTTCTCTTAAAAATAGATAACCTTTAATATGAGCAGGAATTCCAACGTCGTGTAGTATTCTTGTAATCTCATGTTCCAATACAGAATCTTCTACTTCACCACCACGTGCATCAAGTAAAAGTTCAGAATCTTTGTAGTAAGATAGAAATTCTTGCAAATTTGCAGTTAACGTCTGTTCATTAAAAGGTTTGGGAATAAAATAAGCTACATTATAATGATTCATACATTTAAAAATTTCATTACTATAAAAACAGCCTGTACATAATAGTTTACTAACTTGTCCATAAAACCCACTAAGTTTTTTTAATAAGTCAATGGGCGTATAGTCAGGCATGAAAATATCTACCACTAAGAAATCAATAGGAGTGTTTGTAAATTTCATAAAATCCAAAAATGAAGAAACTCTATCAAATTTCTTGTAAACTACAAAATTACTAGTACTATTAAAAACTCTTTCAAACATCTTTAAATCTGTTAAGTCATTTTCAATAATAACTACTTTATAATTATTCATTATGTGTCCTCCAAGGCAAATTATACAACTTTGTTCTACAATAAAAAACGATTAAGAACATTATTTTCTCTTAATCGATAATATTTCATCCTTCAAAAAAGTAAAAGGAAATATTTAGCCCATTTGAGAGGCTTGTAACATAAAATCAATATAAATCCCATATCCTTTTTTAACAGAATCTACCAAAACATGCGTCACTGCTCCAACAATTTTGCCATCTTGAATAATGGGTGAACCACTCATTCCTTGAACAATTCCCCCTGCTTTATCCAGCAATTCTTTGTCGGTGATTTTAAAGGATATTCCTTTAGTTGACATCACATCTTGCTTTTGTAAAGATGTAATATCAATCGTGTAAGATTTAACTTCATTATCTGCTAGCGTTGTATAAATGCTTGCCTTGCCAAGTTTGATCTCATCATGAGAAGCAACTTGAAGTGCGTCTTTGTCAGGACAGGTATTATAATATCCAAAAATACCATAATCTGTATTTGCAAAAACAGTTCCTATTTCTTGGTCCTCGTAAATGGTAGAAATGATTTCTCCTACATTACCCATATGTGATTTATTTACACCTGTTACATGACTATTAAAGATTGTTCCAGAATTGATATCCGCTATGGATGAAAAATCATTATCTAACAATTTATGTCCTAGTGCACCATATATTTTTGTTTCAGGATCATAAAAAGTTACTGTACCAACACCTAATATTCTTTCTTTAACAAGTAATCCAGTTTTAATGGTATTTGCATTACTGGTTTTAATAAATTTCATCGTTCTATGAATTGAATTATTGTTTCTATAAATGGATAAATCGACCTGCAAATCATTCACATGAACTTGAATTTGTTCCAATAATTCCTGTATATTTTCAATATCCACACCATTAACTTGATAAATTAAATCACCTTTTTGAATATCGCTATCTTTGGTAGGATTGTAAGTTAATTGTTCATTAACTACATCATATCCGCCAATGACAACTACACCATGTGGTTTAATTTCAACCCCAATATTTTCACCACCTGGTATAATACTCGTCACATTTTGTGCCATTTTATCAATAGGTAATGCATTGACCAAGGATAAAGCTAAACAAAGTAAAATTCCTTTCATATTTTATCCTCCTCAATTTTATTATTTCAAAGGATGAAAATACTTATTATTCTATTTTTATTTGGAAGAAATTAACTCTTTAGCGGCAATGATAAAATTATCGGAAATGTCATCCCCTGATAATAAACGTGCTACCTCCATTTCTTTTTGCTGCTCATTTAAACTCACAACGACAGTTTTGGTTTTATTATCGATACTTTCTTTATAAATATAAAAGTGGTGATCACTCATAGCAGCTACTTGAGGTAAATGCGTAATAGCTAATACTTGTGCTGATTTGGCAATTTTTTCCATTTTCTTGCCCATTGCCAATGCCACTTTTCCCGAAACCCCTGTATCTATTTCATCAAAAATGATAATGTCTACCATAGAAAGCTTCGTAAATACACTTTTTAATCCTAACATGATACGGCTAACTTCGCCACCAGAAGCCACTTTTACTAAAGGTTTTTCTGGAACACCTTGATTGGCACTCATATAAAATTCAACATCATCTATCCCATGATCCATTAAAGTTGTTAAAGGTGTAAAACGTACGGAGAAAGAAGCATCATTTAAATACAAATCAACTAATTCTTGCTTAACAAGTAAAGATAATTCTAAAGCATATTTTTGACGAATTTTTGATACTTTATGTGCTTCTTCAAAAGCCAATTTTTCTTTTTCTTTAAACTGTTTTTCTAGTTTTGAAAGAATGATTTCTTGATGATTATAAAATTCAATGTCATTTTGTAATTTTGTTTTATAGGTCAGTAAATCATTCGTGTTATACTTACGTTTTAAACGATTCATTTTTGTAATTTCGTCGGATAATACATCCATTTTTGAGACATCTAGACTATCAGTTAAAAATGATTTTTTAAATTCACTGGTTAGGTCAGAAAGATCTAGATAAATGGAATTTAAACGATTTAAAAATTCTTCTGTTTGCGTAGTGGAAGAAACTTTACTTAATTGTTTGATTGCACTATAAATTTGAGAATTAGCCCCGTGAATATCATCATCTAAAAAATGAACTATTTCTTGATAAATTTCTTTGTTTTGATGATAAGAAGTTAAAAATTTATATTCTTTCAAAATATTTTCTTCATCTTGTAAACTATATTGATAATCTTTAAGATCTTGATATTTGAATTGTAAATATTCTAATTCACTCTCATCCATCGTTTTCATTTTTAATTCATCGTATTGATTTTTAATCTCATTATATTCATCAAAAAATTTATGAAATAAATTTAAAAATTGAGGTTCTTTTGTTTGAATATATCCATCAAGTAATAGTAAATGATTTTTTTTATTAAATAAAAACTGACTTTCATTTTGTGAAGAAATGTCAATTAATAAAGGACTAATTTCATTGATAACATGTAAAGGCACTATCATTCCATTAATCTTTATGCTTCCTTTTCCTGTTCTTGATAAAATTCTTGTTATAATAAATTCGTCACGAACATCTAAATCATAATGTTGATAAAGGTAATTAGAAGTTTTTTCGTCTAATAATAAAGAGGCTGAAATATAAGCATTTTCCTTTCCATAAGCGATAAATTCACTACTTGCCCTTGCACCAAATATTAAAGAAATAGCATCAATAATAATCGATTTTCCAGCACCTGTTTCTCCTGTTAAAACATTTAAATTTTCTTTAAAATCTATGGTTATATCATCGATAATGGCTAAGTTTTTAATCGTAAGTTGTTCTAACATTTTTTCACCTTCAATATCTTATAAGCTTCTTCTACTAATTTTTTAATGTCTAAATGGATGGAAGAAGTCTGATTTTTTAAATAAAATAAAAATTCTATATTTCCTTCTTTTTGACCTAAGATAGGAGAATAGGTAGCGTTAACTATACCTATATTCATTCTTGATAAAAAATCAATAAACTGAGTCATCGTATCGATGAGAACTTTTTTATTCTTTACGACACCATTCTTGTTAATATTATTTTTCCCTACCTCAAATTGAGGTTTATATAGTATTATTATAGTAAAGTTTTCATCAAATTCCTTTAATTTTAGTAAAATAGTTTCAATCGAAATAAAGGAAACATCACATACATATAAATCTATTTTATCCGAAATGAGTGTTTTACTAATATCTTTAAAATTTAAATTTTCGATGCTAATGACTTGTGGATGATTTCTTAAAGAAGAATGAAGTTGATTTACCCCTACATCAATGCTGTAAACTTTTTTGACACCATGTTTTAAAGCGCAATCCGTAAATCCTCCTGTAGAGGCACCAATGTCTAAAACGACAAGGTCTTTTAAGGATAAATGAAAAAATTGAATTGCTTTTTCAAGTTTTAAGCCCCCACGTGAAACATATTTTAAAATTTCATTTTCTTCAATTGAGATATTATCGGATTCATCTACTTCAAAAGCAGGCTTAAGAATTATTTTATGGTTTACCATTACTTTCCCATTTCGTATTAATTCATTCGCTTTGCTTCTTGATGGAACCAAGTTTTTATTTAGTAATTGAAGGTCTAATCTAATCTTTTCCATTTTCTTTAATAACTTTCTGTATAATTGTTTCTTCATCTAACTCTAAATATTTCAAAATATCATAATATTTTCCATGTTTTATATATTGATGAGGAAGACAATAACATTTTACTTTCAAGCCTTTTTCATTATAATAATGAACAATAGCACTACAAAAACCTTCAAAAACAGAAGTATTATCATAAACAATAACTTGTGTGTTTGAAATTTTTTGTAATGTTTTTTCATCGATAGGTTTCATAAAAATAGGGTTAATTAAATTTATTTTTAGATTTTGTGATAAAATAATTTCTTTTATTTTTTCGCAAGATGCACCCGCAACAATCATTGAAACAGGATAAGATTCATCATAAATTTCCTCGATAAATTGACCAAATTCAATATTTATATCCATATCTTCCTTTTCAGTATCCATCTTTTGATAACGTATAAATTTTGGAGCATGAACAGAAGAAAGACATTTTAATAAAGGTTTTAGATATTTACCAGCAGAGAGCATTGTAATAATGGCATTTTCTAAAGGATAAACAAAAGAAACATCAAACATTCCTTGGTGAGTTTTCCCATCTTCGCCAACGATTCCTGCTCTATCTACAAAAAAAGTAATATTAGAATTAATTCTACATACATCATGAACGATTTCATCGTAACCCCTTTGCATAAAAGTTGAGTATAAAGAAACATAAGGTGTCTTTTTAGCTAAAGCTAAACCATTTGCAAAAGCGATAGAATGTTCTTCGGCAATCCCTACATCAATACAACGTTCTTTGAAAACTTCAAAACATTTTGTTAAATTTGTACAATAAACCATTGCTGAAGAAATTAAATATGCATCCTTATCCTCTTTTAAAATATCATATAAAGCATTCGCAACTAGTTGAGTAAAAGTTATTCTATTTTCTGGCAAATGATGCAAATCTTCACCAGTCAATTTATCAAAAGGAGCCACACCATGAAATTTGCCAATGGTATCATTTTCAGAAAACTTATAGCCATATCCTTTTTTTGTTTTTACATGCACTAAAATGGGTCCAGGATAACTTTTTGCTTTTTTAAAAGCTTTGCATAAAGCTTTAATATTATGACCATCAATAGGACCTAAATAGGAAATATTAAAATTATCAAACATATTATCTGAACGGAAAATTAAGACCATCCGATGGACACAACGATTTACAAAATTCACAAATTTAGGTGCAAATTTAAAAATTTTCATAAATCCTTTTTTAGCAACAGCATAAGGTTTAGAAGTTCGAACATGACTTAACGATTTTGCAATGGCCCCCACTGACTCATTGATTGCCATATTATTATCATTTAAAACAATAATTACTTTATGATTTTGCTGATGAATATTGTTTAAAGCTTCAAAAGCTACACCATTGGCAATGGATGCGTCACCGATTACACTAATAATTTCATAATCATCTTGTTGTTGATCTCTGGATAGTGCCATTCCCATCGCTGTTGAAATGGAAGTAGATGAATGACCAGACTCAAAAACGTCATAAATACTTTCTTCCATCGATAAGAAACCCGATAGACCATCTATTTGTCGTAATGTCTGAAATTGATTGGCTCTTCCTGTAAGTATTTTATGTGTATAAGCTTGATGACCTACATCAAATAATAGTTTGTCTTTATTCAAGTCAAAAACTTTATGAAGCGCAATAATCAGTTCGACATCTCCTAAATTTGAAGATAAATGACCACCTGTTTGAGAAATATGGTCAATCAAAAAAGTACGAATATCATTAGCTAAATCTTTCAATTCGTGATGATCCATATCCTTTAAAAAAGCATCATTTTTTATCTCTTCTATTTTCATTTTATTCTTCAACTTTAAATTCTTCTTCCTGTCCGTCATTAATAATTTTTGCTACTTTTTCTTCCACTTCCGTTAATTTTTCTTCACAAATTTTAGCATATTTTATTCCTTGTTCAAACATTAAAAAAGCCTCATCTAATTTAATTTCACCATTTTCCAGTTTACTTACAGCCTCTTCTAATTTTGATAAAGCTTCTTCAAAACTCAATTCTTGATTTTTTTCTTGCATCTTACTTGGTCTCCTTTGATATAACTTTTGTTTGAACAATTCCATTTGATAAAGTTAAATCCAATACATCTCCTACATGGATATCATTAATTTCTTTTATGACTTGATTTTCTTTTGTAGCAAAAGCATAACCTCTTTTTAATACTTTTAAAGGACTTAATGCATCCAATTTTCCTGAATAATGAACAAGTTGTTTTGTTTTTAAATAAATAAGATTACTCATCTTCTCATTCATTTTCTTTTTTAAGTTAGCTATCTCATATTGCTCTTGTTTAGCAATTTCATTGATTCTTTTAGAAAGAAAATTTTCTAGTTCATCTATTTTATAACGAAAACTCTCATAAATTTTTGTGGGATTAGATAAAACATAAGACTTTTTTAAATGTTCTACTTTTATTTTATGATTATCTAAAAAAGTCTTTAAATAACTATAAAGTTTTTTCTTTAAGTCTAAAACTTTAAGATAAACATCATTTTTATTTGGTGTTGCTTTTACTGCACCATCTGTTGGGGTTAATCCGCGCACATCGGCTACATAATCACTAATCGTTATATCGATTTCATGACCAACCGCGGAAATGATAGGAGTTTGACATTTAAAAATAGCCCTTGCCACGATTTCTTCATTAAAAGCCCATAAATCTTCAATTGAACCGCCACCACGACCACATATTAAAACATCTAAGCCATATTGATCTGCCAATTGAATATTTTTTACAATATCCTGTTTTGCTTCATTTCCTTGAACAAGACTTGGAAAAATATACACTTGAGCGATGGGCCAACGTGTTTTTATAGTACGCAACATATCTTGTACAGCTGCACCATAAGGAGCCGTTATCAAGCCTATTGTATGTGGATAAGCAGGAAGCTCCTTCTTATATTTTGGATCAAATAACCCCTCTTTATGTAGTTTTTCTTTCAATTCTTCGAATTGAATGAGTAACATTCCTTTACTATCAAAAATCACTTCATAAGCCGTAATGGAATACGTACCACGAGCTTCATAAACACTTATTTTCCCTCTAATTAAAACCAAGTCGCCATCTTTTAATCGTACTTTAACTTGACTTGCATAAGATTTAAACATTACAACATTCACCATCGATTTTTCATCTTTAATGGCAAAATAAAGTGTTCCTGACTGATGAAGTTTAAAATTTGAAATTTCACCTTTAATATAAATGTCTTGTAAAATATAATTATTTTCTAAATAATTTTTAACATAAGCGTTTAAATCACTTACCGTAATATATTGATCACTCAGCATTTTCTTTACCAATTCGATCTAAAACTTTATGAATATATTTGTAAGATGAGTCGTCGCAATAACGATGAGATAAATCAACCGCCATATCAATACAAACTTGTATAGGAATTCTCTTATTTAATAATTCACTTGTAAATAAAAGTAAAATGGCTTGATCTGTTAAGCAAAGTCTTGGAAAAGTCCAACGATTTAATTTTGTATTAATTAATTGAATATAATCTTTTTTATTTTTGAGCGTTTCAAATAAGATAGCTCTAAAAAACACATCACATTCATCAAATGAAACTTCCATAACATCTGAAATAATTTCTTCAATAGGTTTTTTATATGTCAATTCTTTTTGCGTATCATAAAACAGGTGTTGAAAAATACAAATCATTGCCTGTTCATGAATTTGTGTTCTACTTAAATCTACTTTTTGCATAATCATTTCCCTATTTTGCTTTTAAATAATCGGCATACAAAGACCAGAAGATGTCCGTTTTATAAGCATTAAGATTTTGATTAGAAACAAAGATACTTAAATTTGAAGATAAAGTATCAAAAGTACCTAATTCTATTTCGATTAATCCATCATATTGAATTTCCACACTTTCAAGATTAAAACAAGAATCAAAAGCACCATTTCCAATATAAGATGTATTTTCACTTAAAATAATTTTTTCGATATCTTGATTTCCAGAGAAAGCACCACCTGCAATCATCGTAACATTATTTGGAAGTGTAACAATTTTATCATTACCATTATAACGAATTAAAATACCATCAATAATTACAAACTCACTTTCTAATTCATTCAAATATTGAGTTGCAAACAAAGCTTTATTTCCAATATATTCAAATTGAGTACCAAAAACAATGGTTGATAATTTTGTACATCCATTGAAAGCGTTTTGATCAATGATTTTAATATTGGATAAATCAATAGATGAAATAGAGCGACAGCCATAAAATGCATATGCACCAATTTCTGTAATAGTAGATGGTAAAATTACATTTTCAATCATTCCTAAGCCAGCTAAAGCGTAGTCATTCACTTTTTGTGAACCTTCAGAAAAATAAACGGTTTTTAATGTCTTAGGTACCATGGATACTTGACCACCAAATAAAGATACTAATGATATTTCACTAGGAATTTCCATTTCTTCAAGTTGAGTAGCACCACTGACAATTCCTTCTGTAATGACAATCCCTTCTTCTAAAGTAAAACGAAGAAGTTTAACAGAATTAACAAAGCAATACTCATCTAAAAACAAACCTTCATTTTTAGGAAGTTCAATTTCTGAAATATAATTATTTGCAAAAGTATATTTTCCAATCGAACTAAGCTTTGAATTATCATTGAAGTGAATACTTTGCAATGAAGGAGTTGTAATTTCCCAATTTTCTGGAGCTAATAAATTATTAAGTGCTTTACCATTACGTGCAAAAGCATAATCACCGATTATTATCATCGAATCAGGGAAATCAATTTCTTCCAAACTATTTTGATAAAAGGCATATTTTTTAATTTCACGAATATTGCTTCCTAATGTAAGTTGCGTTAATGAATTGCAATTTGTAAAAGTATATTCTTCAATAACTTGTAAATGACTACTTGTTAAATTAGCACTTTTTAATGAAATACAATTATAAAAGGCATATGCTCCAATCGATGTAATATCATCTGAAAAAGTAAATTCTTCTAAATTTTTACAATTCATGAAAGCTCTTGTACCAATTTCAGTTAACATCGAATCGTTGCCAAATTTTACAACTTTTAAGTTAGAACAATTTTCAAAAGCTGAGTCATCAATTGTTTTTAAGGTATTGGAAATCGTAATAATTTCAACACTTGAATTTGAAAATGCACTTGGATTAATACCAATAATTCCTTCTGGTAAAACAATTTCTTTATCTGTACCTACATAACGTATAATAATTCCATTACAAATGACAAATCCATTTTCCGCATTGGATTCAAATGCCGTATTCGTAAAAGAAAGATTATCAATATTAACTGCAGATGTAATAATCGTTTCAAGATTGGTAGCATTTAAAAAAGCATTGGCCTGAATCGTTTCGATACTTGATGGTAAAGTAATGCTTCTTAATGAACTGCATCCCTCGAAAGTATTCTGATATAATGTTTTATCTGGTGATTCGGAGAAAGCACTATCAGAAAAATCAACATTTTCTAATGCTTTACAGTTTTTAAAAGCATTGCTTTCAATCGTCTTAGTTGAAGCCGGAATGTTGATATTCGTAATTCCTGAATTTTCAAAAACAGAAGTTCCAAATCTTTCGATTTTTGAATTTTCTTTATCGATAGTAATATTTCTTAAACTAGCACAATTATAAAATGCTGAGTTATGAAGTTCATTGACTTGATTTGGAATATTAATATCGGTAAGACTGACTTGACCTGAAAAAGCATTTTCCCCAATGGTTTGTAATTGAGAAGAGGCATTAATAATAAACGAAGTCAATTTTGCATTTCCTCTTACACTACCACTTACATAAGAAGAAGTACATGCAAAAGCATTATTACCGATTGTAGTTACATTATTTGGCAGATTAATATTTAACACTTCATATACATTATTAAATGCATAATTACCAATTGTTTGCAAAGAAGCAGAAACAACATTTCCAAAATTAAGATTTTGCATAGCGCTACAATTTTGAAATGCATTGTTACCGATAACGATAACACTGTTTGGAATGCTCACATTTTTTAAGGAACTACAATTTAAAAATGCTCCATTGCCAATCACTTCTAATCCTTCATTCAAATTTAACGTTTCCACTTCACATTTACTAAACACTTCTTCCGCTATAGCCAGTATGGAAGAATCTAAAGTAATTACCTTTTCTTTTTGATCACTTGAACTGATTGCATATAAAACTTTAGCCACCATAATTCTTTGATCGCCAGCATTTGTAATAAATGGACAATTTGAAAAGGCATCTTTACCTACATATCGTAATAATGAATCATCTGTAAAATAGACATTTGCTAAAGCGGTATTTCCAGAAAATGCGTTTTTTCCAATGGTAACGAGTGACTTTGGAAAACGAATATTGGTTAAACTAGTATTTCCAGAAAATGCATTTTCACCAATTTGATTTAAAATGGATGCATTACCAAAATTTATTTGACTGAACTTTATGTTTCGAAATGCTTTATCACCAATAATTTCTAATGTATCTGGAATATTCAAAATAGTAGCACTTGAAGTACTATCATAATTTTCTTCTAAACCAAAATAAGTTAATCTAGACAAATTTTCAAATGCACTCTCTTCAATCGTTTGAATGGATGAATCATTTGCAATCAATACCGTTCTTAAAGAAGAACAACTGCTAAAAGAAGAAGAACCTATTTTACTAACTGAAGCAGGAAGTGATAAGGAAGTCAAATTCGTACAGGAAGCAAAACACTGTGCAGGGATTTCACTTAATGTTGTTCCTTCTTCAAAAGTAAGGGATTTAATTTTACTTCGATAAAACGCTTTTTCACCTAATTGCTTAATACTAGCAGGTAAATTTAATGCTTCTATCCCAGTATTCATAAATGCACTTTCGCCAATCGATTCAATTTTACTATTTTCACTAATCGTTAATGAAGTAATAGCAGACATATAAAAAGCAGAATTTCCTATATTGGTAACGGTTGAAGGAATTTTAATTTGCCCTAATTTTATGGTCTTTTCAAATGCAAAATCTCCTATTTCAATTAAACCTTCATTTAAAACAATGGATGTTATATAACAACCACTAAAAGCATTATTACCGATTGTTTTAATATTGCTTGATAGGGTCATCGATTTAATCAGTTTTTTTTCATTTTCAAAAGCATATGGAGCAATACCAGTAATCGGAATATCATTGAACTCTTCACTTAAAACGAGATTTGAATCATTATTTAAGTCAAAGAACGGATTTAAACCATTAATGATATACTCATTTTTCTCTTCTTCATATTCATAAGTATAAGGTGAAGATAAAGAGGCATTCGAAACATCATATAAGAAAGTTGTATAATTTGATTTAATCGTGCCATCTTCATTGACTGCACGAATACTCATATAATATTGTTTTTTATCTTCATCATTAAATAAGTGACTTGGCAAAGTATAATTGGTTTTATCAATGGAAGATGAAAGAATTTGTCCATCCACATTCAACTCATATTTAAGCGCCCCATCAACACTATCCCACTTTAAAACATTTTGACTAGGGTCAAAGGAAAGATTTTGTGGAGCCATTAATTTAGTATAATCAATTTCAAGTAATGGGCTCGATGGCTGACTTGAATCCGTTATCTGAGAATATTTTTTTGAATTACAAGAACTTAAAAATAGTAATGAAATGAAAAATGTACTATTTAAAAATTTTAAACCTTTCTTCATAAGCAATTCCTCCTAAAATAGAATTTCATTTATTATTATATAATAAATTTCTTTCGATATCTATATCAAAATAAAAAAAAACATAGAAAACTATGTTTTACAAATAAATGACCAAAAAATATCAAAGTTTATCTATTAAATTAGATACTATTTGCACAACTTTTTCAATGGCTAACGTCTTATTATCTTGATAAACTGAAACTTGATTTTCTAAAAAAACATTATCTGAAACAGCGCGAATAATCAAAAATTTTCTAGATAGTAAAGTCGCTACATGAGCGATGGCACACCCTTCCATATCACAAACCAATGCTTTAGGAAAATCTTTTTTGATAAAGTTGAATGCTTGCTTTTCTCCCACGAATTGGTCGCCAGAAACGATAAGACCTTTTTTTACATTGTCGGGCAACAAATTTAAAAGTTTAGTTGAAGCTTTAAAGTAAAGTTGATGATTATCCATTTCTCCCTTTTGGTAGCCAAATGCTGTTAAATCAAAATCATGATAAGCAATTTTACTAGAAGCTACTACATCTAATAAAGAAATAGAAGGAGTTAATCCACCACCTATTCCTGCGTTGATAATGTATTGTGGTTTGATTTTTAAACAAAGAGCGGTTGTTAAACAAGCAGCATTGACTTTTCCGACCTCTGTTTTAGCCAAATAGATTTCTTTAGCGTTTACAATTTTTTTGTAGACTTTAATGCCATGAATAAGAATAATTTCACCATTAAAATGTTTTAAAAAGCCGTCAAGTTCGGATTGCATAGCAACAATTAATAAAATTTTCATATTATCCCACCTTGATGATTGGTAAATCCGTCCACATTTTTTCAAGGCCATAGCGAATACGTGCATCCTTTACAAAAATATGAATAATATAATCGCTAGCATCTACTAAAATCCATTCACTCGTAGAATTTCCTTCAATATGCTTCACTTCCACCTGATGCTTATGAAAAACTGTTTCCGCATATTTTGCAACAGATAAAGCCTGACGATTGGAAGAGACTGTACAGATAATGAAATATTCTGTTAAAGGATTTACCTTACTGACATTTAAGTAAACAACATCTTCAGCTTTATTATCTAAAATTACTTGTAAAACTTCTTTTAAAACCTTATCTTCCATTATTTAATTTCCTTTCATAGTAAGTAATATTATTTTCTAATGACGGGTCAATCGATGCATGACTCTTTTTTAAAAATTGTAATTGCTCTTTCATGACTTGAACAAAACATGAGTCAATGTTTTCAAATGCTTCTTTGCGAACTTCATTTAAAGTATTGGCAAAAGGGCGATTTTCCTCTAATATATCTGCACAATATATGATTTTATCCAATTTTGACATATTCTTTGTTGCTCTTGAATGATTGCGAATGGCTTTTAAAATCTTTTCATCACGAATACCAAAATCATGGATAGCAATATAGGCTGAAGCATAGGCATGGTAAAAATACTTAGGATAAGAAAGTTTATCGGGATAATGTTTCTTAACAATGGTTTCTATTTCCACAAAAGTCAAACCTTTTGCAATGTCATGTAAAATACCTGCCACATAAGCGCGGTTGCTATTTACATTATTCGCTAAAGCAATTTTTTTGGCCAATCGAGCTGTAGATAAAACATGGATAAAAAGTTCTTCAGAAAGTCGTGGCATTACTCTTTCTTTTAAATAAAGTTGTTTCTCCATAATATAATTTTGAATATCTTCGTCAATTTTTTGAAAAATACCTGAACGAATAGTGGTTGAAGAAATATCTACTAAAGGCCCATCAATAATTTGAATTTGATATTCTTCAGCGATGGATTTATCGATTTTATATCCTGGTCTTTGATAACAAACAAAATGAAAAAGTTTTGTCAATTCTTTTGCGTTATACCAATGGCGTAAATTGTTGAGTTGATCTGCTCCAATTAAAAAATAAAAATCAATATCTTTATACTTTTTTGTTAACCGAACAGCCGTATTATAAGTATAAATTAGTTCTTTCTTCTTATCTTGCAATTCCATTTTACAAATTTTAAAATGACTTAAATTTTCAATAGCCATTTCCATCATTTGAATACGATATTTACCATCTAAAAGTAAAGAACCATCGTAATTGTATTTTCTTGGCATCAACCATACTTCATCAGCATTGATTTGCATAGAAGAAGTCAATGCAGCATTAATATGTCCTTGATGAATGGGATTATAAGAACCACCATATAGCATTACTTTTTTCTTACTAGACTCCATAACGATTGATTTCCTTATTTTTCTTATAAATGACAATTACTCTTCCAACAGAAAAAATATATTCTGCATTGGTAAGAGAACAAATTAAATTTCCTAGTTCTTTGGTGGCTAAACCACTATATGTCTTTAAAATAGAAATTTTGATTAATTCATGTACGCGTATAGCATCTTTTATCGAAGTTAAAATATTTTCTGTTAATCCTTCTTTTCCAATAATAATGATTGGTTTTAATGGATTAGCTAAACTTCTTAATCGGTATTTATCTTTCTTGTTAATCATAATTTTCTCCTATATCATCGAATCCCTTACAAATAGATTTACATCTTGAAAAGTGCTAATAAAATAAACACCTTTTTTTACCGTAAAAAATCCAAGTCCTTCTATTACAATATCCATTTTTTCATTTTTGTCAACAACGATTTTTCTTTTGTATAAGTTTGCATAACTGGTCACCTTATTACTTTTTAACTTTAAATCTTTTATTCGATGATTGAAAGTTAAAATGGAATTCTCATATTTACAACGCATGACTTCTAGTCTACTACTTCCATAAAACAAAATGCTTTGTTTTTCTCCAGACAGATAATCAAACTTTAAAATATTTGAAATCAATAAGGATTGACCTTCATTTAATTGAAAGATAATCGGTTTGATCTTAACATCATTTTGAAGTTTAAAAATAAACTCACGTTCAAGAAAATGGAAAATATTTCCTTTCGAATGAATTCCAGGTGAATCGATTAAATAATGATTTTCAGCAAAAGGTATTTTAATTAAATCAACGGTTGTTCCAGGATATTTTGAATGAGTCAAAAAATTTTTTTGTTCATTAGCAATATTTTTTAAAATAAGATTAATAAAGGATGTCTTTCCTGCATTTTCTAAACCTACCAAATAAATATCTTTATCGACAGAATGATTATCTATATCATCAAAAATTTCCTCTATATTATTATTGACAATCCATATTTTATGAAAACGAATTTTTGCTTTTTTAATTTCTTTTTCGACATGACGATAAGCTTTTTCAATCGATAAATAATCATTGTATAAATCATAACGGTTACCAATGAAAATTAAGTTTTCATAACGGTTTAATTCTTGAAGTACTTTGATTAATGGAGTATAAACAAAAGAAAAGTCACTAATCAATACAATTAAATCATTTTTTGAAGCATTTTTATGTAATAATTGTATGGTATTTTTTACTTCTTTACTTTCTACAAATTTACCATAATGTTTTAGTTGATAACATCTTTTACATAAAACAAAAGAGCGATTGAAAGCATTTGGATTTACATATCCTTCTTTTTTCTCATCTTCACTTTGTAATTTTATTCCACAGCCTATGCAATATAAATCATCCATAATCGTAATATCCTGCCAAATTTTTCTTTTTTATTTTTTTTCGAAAATATCTATCCAGTAATCTTGGAAAAAAAGTAATGGGTTCATCTTTTGAAGTCTTTGGTTCTACTAAAATCACTTTTAAATTTAATTTTTTTGCTAAAAGTACATCTGTCATAATTTGATCGCCAATAGCCATACATTTTTCATAGTCCATTTCTTTTTCTTTTAAATAATTTTTTAATTTAAAAATTCGTGGTTTTTTTACATCCGACAAATAAGATACTTGTAAAGATTCTGCAAATTTTTTAACTCTTTCTTCATGATTATTGGATAAGATGGTAATAGCAATATTTGATTTTTTTACTTCCTCTATCCATTTTTTTACTTGATCATCAGGTAAATCAATGTAAGGACTAGCCAAAGTATTATCTAAATCAACGAATAAATGACTGATTCCCTCTTTTTTTAATTTTTCTGGACGTATGTTAAAAATAGTCTTTGCCATATAAGTAGGAATCAAATTTTTATTCATAACCATACCTCCTTTGAAAGTATATCATAAAAGTAAAATAATTTAAATATTATTTTATGAGGGAGGAATTATGTTTCATACAATTATTACTTTATTAAAGGAGTTATCTTTATTTGTTGGCTATGTTCGCTCATCTAATTTTAAAGTTCAACTTTCCAAAGATGAAGAAGAAAAATATATTAAAATGCTTAGTACAAATGAAAAAGAAATTGCAAGGGAAAAATTGATTACACACAATTTAAGACTTGTTGCGCATATTGTAAAAAAATATGATAATTGTGGCGTTTTATATGATGATTTAATTAGCGTGGGTACTATTGGATTGATTAAAGCAGTGGACTCTTTTTCAATGGATAAATCAAAGAAGATATCATCTTATCTTTCACGCTGTATTGAAAACGAAATTTTAATGTATATTCGCAGTAATAAAAAAACCATTTCAACCGTATCCATCTTTGATTCTATTGGTGAAGATGATGATGGTCAAGAAATAAAACTTGAAGATATTTTAGCAGGTGAAAGTATCGATTATAACGAGAAAATGGATAATGAAAATAAAATATCTCAATTATTTAAATATATGAAAGTATTAGATGATTTTGAATTAAAAATATTATCGATGCGATATGGATTAAATGGTCAAAGAGAATATACACAAAAAGAAATCGGGAAAAATTTAAATATTTCCCGATCTTATGTATCACGTATTGAGAAAAAAGCACTCAATAAACTACTATATGAATTTAGAAAAAACGAAAATTAAAGTTTGAATAAATCATCAATGGAAAGGTTTTTATACTTTTCCTTTTTTTCTTTATCCTCATCCATGGCTTTGTTTTCATCAAAAGATGCCATTTGCTCTTGATTTTTTGGTAAATGATAAGATTTTACATTTTCATCCACATAAAAAGTATAACTATTACATAAAGCTACTATTTTTTCCATTTTATCTAATTTCACTACTTTTGCAATAATTTTATCAATAGGTTGATAAGGTACATCTTTAGCATTGATACTAATGGATTTGAAATTAGAAACAATCTGAATCGTATCCTCATCTTGATAAGAAATAATACCAACTGCATCATGATGATCCGATTTAAAGGATTTAAAGGATAAAGTACCTACTGTATTTCGACTTGACGTATTAATATAACGTGGATAGATTGGTTTTATTCCGCCTTTATCCGTAGCAATCATAATATTTCGCTTATCCCCTTCATAAATTCCAATTGCACCAACAAGTGATGAAGTAATTGCACGAGATCCACTACGTACGCCACCAGCTTTTAACCCCACAACAGGGATTTGATTTTCATCATAACGAACGATTTGACCACCTGCATATAAAACGGCCACTTCACTTTTTCCATTTGTAATAAACGCGGCAACTAATTTTTCATTTGAAGGTAATTTCATACAATTTAAAGCACGCGTATAGCGTGACGCAACAAATTCATTTAAGACAGTACGCTTAATCGTAGCATTGCTAGCAGCTAATGTAATATATAAATCGTCACGGAATTGATGAACACAAATGACACTAATTATTTTTTCACTACCATCATAAGATGAAATATTATTTATATGTGTTCCTTCATCTTTCCATTTGTTCTCTGTCAATTCAAAAACGGGTAAAT
Organism: uncultured Bacillota bacterium; assembly: GCA_902491575.1. Classification (GTDB taxonomy): domain Bacteria; phylum Bacillota_I; class Bacilli_A; order RFN20; family CAG-631; genus CAKPXW01. The sequence continues at coordinate 31,772 of CABUID010000005.1, read as the reverse complement.
AAATGAAATTTCCACCACTCGTAAAGACTAATAATGTATCTAAAGTATTGGTTTTAATCATCGAGACAATAGCATCTTGATCTTTAATACCTGGTAATTTCGATTGCGAAGAATTATAAGACTTTAAGTTTGTTCGTTTTGCGTATCCATCACGGGTAACAGCGACCATGCAATCTTCTTTTATGACTGTTGAAATTTTGTCAATAACAATGTCTTCAATTTCATCCACAATTTCTGATTTTCGTGGACGAGCAAATTTTTCTTTAATTCCTTTTAATTCACTAATAATGACTTTTTTCAATTCATTTTCATTATGGATAATCAATGACAATTCAGACATTTGCTTTTTCAAATCAGCAATTTCGTTTTCAATGGTTATAATATCTGTTGAAGATAAACGATAAAGTTGTAACATGACAATGGCTTCAGCTTGTTTTTCTGTAAAATGATATAAATTCATTAAGTTTTGTTTACTATCAGCTTTATTTTTAGAAGAACGTATCGTAGCAATTACTTCATCTAATATTGAAATAGCTTTAATCAAACCTTCATCAATATGCAAACGGTCGGAACATTTATTATAATCAAAATGGCTTCTACGTAAAATGACATCTTTTTGATGAGCAATATAAGAATCTAAAATGTTCAATATTCCGGTTAGTTTTGGAGTACGATTATCAATGGTTACTACATTAAAATTATAAGAAACTTGTAAATCAGTATTTTTGTAAAGATAGTTTAAGATTAATTGGGCATTGGCATCTTCTGCAATATCCAAAACAATTTTTAATCCATTTCTATCCGTTTCATCACGAACTTCTTCAATTCCCCAAATCTCTTTATTAAAACGCACTTCATCTATGCGTTTAACTAATTGTATTTTTACAACTTCATATGGAATTTGAGTGATGACTATTTGTCTTTGGTTTTCTTCATTTTTTATAATCTCACATTTTGAGCGAATAACAATTTTTCCTTTTCCTGTTTTATAGGCATCAATAATTCCTTGCTTGCCCATAATAATTCCACCTGTAGGGAAATCTGGTCCAGGTATATTTTCTAAAATTTTTTCTAAAGAACAATTAGGAGATTTCATTCGCGTGATAACGCCATCAATCACTTCTCCAAGATTATGTGGAGGAATTTCCGTAGCAAATCCTGCAGCAATTCCTTTAGCACCATTGACTAGTAAATTAGGAAAACGGGCAGGTAAAACAGTGGGCTCTAATAATGTATCGTCAAAATTATAAGCCATTTCAACTGTGTTTTTATCAATATCCCTCAACATCTCCATCGCAATTAAAGATAACCTTGCTTCTGTATAACGCATCGCTGCAGCAGGATCATCATCCATGGAGCCGTTATTACCATGCATATCAATGAATGTTTCAGAATTTTTCCACCATTGAGACATACGAACCATTGCTTCATAGATTGAAGAATCACCATGAGGGTGGTATTTTCCCATAACATCTCCAACAATACGGGCAGATTTTTTATAATCACTCGTTGCCACCATTCCTGATTCCTTCATTCCATAAAGAATACGTCTTTGAACAGGTTTTAGACCATCTCTTAAATCGGGTAATGCACGATCTTGAATAATGTATTTTGAATAATCGCCAAAACGTTCTCCAATGACTTCTTCAAAAGGAGATTTGATTACATTTTCTTCATTTACACCTAAAAAATCTAAATCATTAGGACTCATATTTTTTTTCTTTGCCATTATTCTTCACCATCCTTTCTAAAATCGTCTTCTAAAGTAAAGTGAACATTTTCCTCTATCCATTCACGACGTATAGCAGCATTGTCCCCCATCAAAGTGATAAGTCTTCTATCTGCCACATCATAATCATTAATTTCTACACGAAGTAAAGATCTAGTTTTAGGATTCATTGTAGTTTCCCATAGTTGATCAGGATTCATTTCCCCCAAACCTTTATAACGTTGTATTTTGGCATTTTCTCCAATTTCTTTTTTTGCTTGCGCTAAATCGATATCATTCCATGCATAGCGGAAAACTTCACCTTTACTCGTCTTCTTAAAAACTTTATATAAAGGTGGCATGGCAACATATACTTTTCCTTGTTCAATGAGTCCACGCATAAAACGGAAGAAAAAAGTTAAAAGTAAAACTTGAATATGAGCACCATCTGTATCGGCATCGGTCATGATGACAATCTTATCATAATTGGAGTGATTTGCATCAAAATCTTCACCAACACCAGCACCAACTGTATAGATAATGGTATTGATTTCTTCGTTTTTTAATAATTCTGTCAATTTTTGTTTTTCTGAATTAATAACTTTACCTCTTAAGGGTAAAATCGCTTGATATTTTGAATTACGACCTTGTTTGGCACTTCCACCAGCAGAGTCACCTTCCACTAAAAATAATTCAAGCATTCGAGAATCTTTTGACTGTGCAGGAGCCAATTTATCGGAAATGATTCTTTCTTGTTTTACAGCTTTCTTGCCATTTCTAGCCTCATCACGTGCTTTTCTTACAGCTTCACGTACTTGCTGTGCTTTTATAAATTTATTAACTAATAGTAAAGCAATATCTTTATGTTCAGTCAAAAAATAAGATAATTTTTCGCCAATCACATTTTCACAAACACTTCGTGCTAAAGGCGTTCCTAATTTTGATTTTGTTTGAGATTCAAATTGTAAAATATCTTCCGGTATCTTAATAGATAAAACAATATTGACACCTTCACGAATATCTTTTGCATCTAATGATTTTATTTTTGCTTTAGCTAATAACCCACTTTCTTCGGCATAAGTATTGAATGTTTTCGTCATTGCACTACGTAAACCAATTTCATGAGTTCCGCCATCTTTCGTTCGAACATTATTGACATAAGAGCGAAGACTACTATCATCATCGTTATAATCATCTGTATAAACAAAAGCCATATCAATGCTAATCCCGTCTGATTCGCCTTTAATTTGAACGATATCGTGTAAACAATTACGATTTTCAGTATTGTATTTTACAAATTCAACAATGCCATTTTCATAGAAAAAAACTTCTTTTTTATTAATGGTTTCATCAATAAAAATAAAACTAATTCCTGGCATTAAAAAAGCTGTTTCCCGTAAACGTTCAACAATGACGGTATGAGAAAAATTAGTCGTAGTAAATAAAGCTTTATCGGGTTTAAAATGAACAGTCGTACCACTTTTCTTACTAGACGTTCCAGTATCATGTAAAGGCGTTTTCACTTTTCCACCATGTTCAAATTGAATTTGATGAACTTTATAATCACGACAAATTGTAACATCCATATATTCACTTAAAGCATTTACAACCGAAGCACCTACTCCATGTAATCCAGAGGCCGTTTTATATCCACCAGTAGATGAAAATTTTCCACCAGCATGTAACTTCGTATAAACAATTTCAGGGGTGGTTTTTCCAGATTTATGCATCCCAACGGGAACACCTCGTCCATTATCAATCACTTCAACCGAATTATCTTTTAATATTCTTACTGTTATTTCTTTTCCATAACCTGCTAAAGCCTCATCGACAGCATTATCTACAATTTCCCATATTAAATGGTGGAGTCCTCGACTATCGACAGAGCCAATATACATCCCCGGTCTTTTTCTTACAGCCTCAAGACCTTCCAGTATTTGAATATCATCATCACCATATTGTTGATTCAAAGCTACATTTTTCATAACTCTTCCCCCCTAGCATACAAAAAAAACAAAATGTTGTTTGCGTTTTGAGTAAATATATTATAATATATAAATAGAAATTAATAAAGAAAAAAAGGAATAAAGTTTTATGGATATATATGTTTTTATTGTAATAGGAATGATTGTTGGTTATCTTTGTGGCTCCATTCCTTTTGCATTAATCATTGGAAAGTTATTTTATAAGGTGGATGTAAGAAAATATGGTAGTAAAAATTTAGGTTCAACAAATGTTGCTCGAACCTTAGGCGTCACTGCTGGTGCAGTCGTTTTGATACTTGATTTAATAAAAGGTGGCCTTCCACCATTTATTATGTATAAAATAGCAGAATCCTCCTTGAGCGATCATTTTCCTGAACAATTAAAATACTTATCCATTGTTTATTGCGTAACTGGATTTTTTGTAGCATTAGGACATTGTCATCCACTTTTTGCAAATTTCAAAGGTGGAAAAGCAGTGGCGTGTATTTGCGGTTTCTTACTTTTTATGAATTTTCGTTTATGGTTAGTAGGAATTCTAACCTATCTCATAGTAGTCATTATTAGTAGAATTATTTCCTTAGGATCAATCAGTGCCGCTATTGCTGTAATGATTGCACAATTTATACCTTTTTTTAGACATTGTTATTTATTTCGTTATAATGAACTAAGTCCAGATATTATTCATACACGTATTCCTTTATTTGTTTATACGATTACATTAATTTTATTAGGTTTATTATTGATTTATCGTCATATCGGAAATATAAATCGTTTAATTCATGGAGAAGAGAAAAAATTTCATATTGAAAAGGTAACTAAAAAAAATAAATAAAAGTATTTAATACAAGCTTTTTTCAAGAAAAAAATCGTTATAAAGTTACTCATTTTTGGATTGTTGTCTATAATGGACTCAATCTTTTTATTTCATTATCTTTAATATCATGATAGCATTAAAAATGAATCTATATCTTCTAGTTATAAATTTATATATATGAATATAAAAACTTTTAGATTTATGTCTAACAAAATAACTTTTTTATCTATTTGTAATTATCAAAATGCTTTTGATGAGGATGTCAATATTTGATATTAATTTATTCAATTTTTGGTGGAACTGATTAGCATTTCGTAGTATCATAACATTAAAGCGCGGCATGTTAACAAAACTTTATCTCCGCGTGATGAAAAAGGAGAAAAACAATGAAAATCAGTGTGGTGAGTTCTATTCTCGGAGGAGTTAGTCTTGATGAAAGTTTAAGTTATCTTTCTTCTCTTGGTGTAGAACAGTTTGAATTGGGGGTTGGTGGCTACCCTGGTAAAGCGCATGCAGACGCATTGACGCTATGTAAAGATGCCACGGCTAGAAAAGCTCTTTTAGAAACATTTCAAAAATATAATATGAGTATTTCAGCTTTAGCAGTACATGGAAACTGCATACATCCTAATAAAGAAGTTGCTGCACGTTTCCAAGCAGATTATGAAGCGGCCTGTATCTTAGCAGGACAACTTGGTGTCGACACAATCGTTACCTTTTCTGGCTGTCCGGGCTCAGATGAAACAGCAAAGCAACCTTCATGGGTCACTTGTTGTTGGCCACCAGAGTATCAAGAGGTAGCAGAATATCAGTGGAATGAGGTACTTATTCCTTACTGGAAAAAAGCGGCAGCATTTGCGAAAAAGCATGGTGTTAAAAAAATTGCCCTTGAACTGCATCCAGGTTTTTGTGTTTATAACACATCAACATGTTTACGTCTACGAGAAGCAGTAGGAGATATTATTGGTGCCAATATTGACCCTTCACATCTATTCTGGCAAGGTATGGACATTCTTGAAGTCATTCATGCACTAGGTGAAAAAAACGCCATACATTATTTCCATGCAAAAGACACTCAGATGTGTGAGCATAATATACGCACAAATGGTGTGCTCGATAATGGTTCCTTCGCCGAAGTTGCAAAACGTTCATGGTATTTTTGTACCGTCGGTTATGGACATGACGCTACGCTTTGGAAAAAAATTATCGCTGCTCTTAAAGTAGCGGGCTATGACGGCAGCATTTCCATCGAACATGAAGATGGTTTAATGTCTCCAAAGGAAGGGCTCGAAAAAGCGGTAGCTTTCATGCGTACATGTGTAGTTAAGTCAAACAATAATAATCTATTTTGGGCATAATCAAAAGGAGAAATAAAAGATGAAATTTGCTGTGCAATTGTACTCACTTAGAGAAAAAGTTGAAAAAGAAGGAATCGAATCGGTTATTCAAACTATCGCGAAAGCTGGTTATGATGGGGTAGAATTTGCTGGCTTTTACGGATATACACCTGTAGAAATGTCTTCCTTAATCCAAAAATATGGTTTAACGCCAATATCCATGCATTGTGGCGTAAAAGACGTGGAAGAAAATCTACCCTTTATCGACAAACTGAATATAAAAAATGTATTTGTTGCCTACGAACCAAAAGTACGATTCGATGATGAAGAAAATTTTAAAAAACTTTTGTCCGATTTCGAAAAAGCGCATAAATTGCTTGCACCTCGTGGCGTAACATTAGGTTATCATAATCATGCCCATGAATTTGAAGATGGTAAAGACAGAATGAAACAACTTTTATTGGCTTTGCCTTATTTAAAAGCAGAACCCGATGTATGTTGGTTGACTGTCGCTGGCAAAAATGCTGCATCTTATCTTGACGAACTTGGTGAAAAACTCGTGTTAGTACACATCAAAGAAGTCGCACAAAAGGACACAGGTGAAGCAATTATTGGAGAAGGCAAAGTCGATATGAGGGGTGTGTTTACACAAATGAAGAAAAAAGATGTAAAGTGGGCAATTTTAGAAGCAGAACATATTACCTGTAATGTGGATGAATATTTGTCACATAGTCTTAAATATATGAAAAATTTTTTAAAATAATAAAAAAGGAGAAAAAAATGAAAAAATTTAAAGTAGGTGTCGTCGGTTGTGGTGGCATCGCAATGGGCAAACATATGCCCGCACACAAGAGAAATCCAAATACTGAAGTGGTTGCTTTTTGCGATATTATTGAAGAACGTGCAGTAAACATGAGTAAAATGTTTGGAACAGAAGATGCGAAAGTGTATACAGATTATAAGGAATTATTAAAAGACGAAAGTATAGACATCGTTTTAGTACTCACACCAAACAACATGCATTGCGAAATCACTGTTGCAGCGCTCAATGCAGGAAAACACGTTTTGTGTGAAAAACCGATGGCAATGAATTATGCTGAAGCACAAAAAATGATTGAAGCACGTGATAAATCAGGCAAAGTGCTTACTATCGGTTATCAAAACCGTTATCGTAATGATGCTCTTTATGTAAAAAAACTTGCAAATCAAAACTATTTCGGAGATATCTATTACGCTGAAGCACATGCTGTACGTCGTCGTGGAGTACCTACTTGGGGAGTATTTATTGATAAGGAAAAACAAGGTGGTGGTCCACTTATTGATATTGGTACTCATGCTCTTGATTTAACACTTTTCACAATGAACAACTATGAACCCGCTTATTGTGTGGGTAAAACATTCCATAAACTGAATCATCAAAGAAATACTGGTAATGCTGGTGGAGATTGGGATACGGAAAAATTTACTGCAGAAGATAGTGCATTTGGTTTTGTCGTTATGAAAAATGGAGCAGTTATCTATCTAAAGTCTAGTTGGGCATTAAATATTGCTGAATTTGACGAGGCATCTGCTGTCCTTTGTGGCGATAAAGCTGGTGCGGATATTTCCGTAAGTAAAGGTCTTAGTCTTAATACCATTCTTGAAGGTAAACAAGTAATCATCAAACCTGATCTAAACGGCGGTCAAATACTATTTTATGAAGGTGGAGGAACAGCACCAGAAGATTTTGAATTGGCATGCTTTTTAAAAGCAATATCTGGCGAAGGTGAACTTTATGTAACCGCAGATCAGGCAGCTGTTGTTACCCGTATTCTTGAAGGAATATATGAATCGAATTTAACTGGCAAACCTGTATATTTCGATTAGGAGATAAAAATGAAAGTTACGATTGTATGTGAATATAATTCTTCTATGGATAGTCTAGAAGGAAAAAAAGCTTATCCTAATGGTATGGGTAATTGCCTCAAAGATTTTTTGCAAAGTGCATATGATGATGTTACACTGATTACTTACGACGACAAAGGTGCTGATGAATTAACCGATGATATCATTGAAAAAACAGATGTGATGTTCTGGTGGGGACATTGGTATCATGGAGCTATTTTAGAAGAGCTTGCTGATAAAATCGTTTCTCGTGTGCAACGTGGAATGGGCATGGTATTTTTGCACTCTGCTCATATGTCAAAGCCATTCAAAAAACTTATTGGAAGTACAGGCACATTAAAATGGCGTGAAGTCGGAGAACACGAACGTCTTTGGTGTGTAGATATGTCTCACCCGATAGCAGAAGGATTAGGCGAATATATCGACATCCCACAAGAAGAAATGTATGGTGAACCTTTCGATATTCCAAAACCTGATGAACTCGTATATATCGGCTGGTTCCAAGGAGGAGAGGTTTTCCGTGGCGGTTGTGTTTTTAAACGTGGTAGAGGAAAATTTTTCTATTTCAATCCTGGACACGAAACCTATCCCACATATCGTATTTTAAAAATACAAAAATTATTAATTCAAGCATGTGAATATGTCGCACCTAAAACACCCATTATCGATAAATTAGAATGTCCAAATGTACCTGAATTTAGTTTGAAATTTTAAAAACATATGAAAGAAGTTATTGAAAAGCGAAAAAGTTTTTCATAACTTTTTTTTATTATTAAATATAAAAAATTTAAAAGTGTATAAGATTTAACCTATAATCTTTCAAATTGAAAGAATTAAAATTATTTCATATGGATAAAAAATATACAAAAAGACTAGATCACTCTAGTCTAATTTTAGGGGTTTTCTTCATTTAAAAAACTTCATTTTATAAATGTAAAGTTATTTTTGTCAATTTTTAATTTATTTATATTGATTCATCGCTTTCATCGCTGCTCTAACTTGAGCTTCAGAAGGCTTTCTACCCATTTGCATATAAAGTGCCCGAATCATTTTTTCATTGATTGGTGGGTTTTTCTTTAATTGTCTTTTAAATATAGCTCTTGAAATAAAAAAGCCAGCTATAGCGCCTACAAGTACTCCTAATGCTATTAAACCAATTTGTCCCCAAACGGAAATTTCAGATAAAATAATAATATTCATATGTTCCTCCTCATTTATACCATTATAATAATACATTATTTTTAAATACCATACAAGTAAAGATTTTAATTGCTTTGTTATTATCTTTTAAAATGTCCAATATTTAATAAAAAAATGACTTGTTTTTTCAATATATGTTATAATAGATGTGGTGATGAATATGAAAAAAAATAAAATAAGTCAATTCTTTACAATTTTCTTTCTTTTAATAGCATTATCTAGTTGCTCTTTTTCTGATTTTGTTAGTGATTTTAATCAAAAATATCATGAGTATACATCGAGTGGTGAAGGATATTTTCATACCGATACTGGAAATTCTATCGAATTGATTGATAATGCTTTTAATAGTAAAATGGATATAAACAATCAAAATTTATTAGGCGATTTTAGTGGAAATACTTCATCTTCGGATGCATCTCGTCTATTCATAACTAAAAATGTAACAGATTTAGAATATAATATTGGCATGACTCCTTCAACAGGAAAAGTAAAAGGATTAGTCATTCCAGTTGATTTTGTAGATTATCCGATTAGTAATATCCAATATGCAGATAATCCATTACCAGCTTATCAAAGTGTTTCCTCCTATTATTATAATAGTTCTTATGGCGCTTTAGACATTGAATTTGATGTTTTGGATTGGTATCGTTTATCTCATTCCTCTTCTTATTATAAAAACTTATCAAATAAAACTTATGCAGGGGAGGTACCCGGTGTTTCAGCCATTATTCATGAAGTATTAAAAAGTATTGATGATCAAATTGATTTTAATGAGTACGATAGCAATCATGATGGCTTTATTGATTGTTTACATATCCTATACTCTCATCCGATTGATAGGATTGATGCTGATTTTTGGTGGGCTTACCAATATTACAACTTAAATGAAATATACTATGATGGAGTTTTACCTTATGCCTATGTATTTGCATCTTTTAATTTTTTATTTGAGGATGATGAAAATTGTAATGCAAGAACATATATTCATGAAACGGGGCATTTATTTGGTTTAGAAGATTATTATGATTATGATAGCAAGAAAGGCTTTAATAAAGGTGGACTTGGCGGATATGATATGATGGATGCTACAATAGGTGAACATAATCCATTCTCTAAAATTTCTTTAGGGTGGATTAAAAATCCTGTTTTATTAGATTTATCTGAAAATTATAACTTAACGCTTACAATTGAGAGCTATGAAAAAAATGGCGATACGATTTTAGTTCCAAAAGGTTCTTTTAATAAAGAAAAAGGAATGTTTCAGTCTTATTATTTAATTCAATTACTCAATCCTCAATCAAGATTATTAAAAAATGAGTATAATAGAATCAATAAATTAGGCATTCGTATTTTTGAAGTCAATGCAGAATTAGCCACTTTTCAAGATGGTGAAAGTAGTTACGTATATTATCAAAATGATAATTCCTATTCGAGTATTAATTTAATCAATGCGATAAATAAGGATCGATTAGACTACTATTATTATCCAAACGAATATGAAAGTTTTTGCGCTAGTAATTATAATTTATTTTTTGAAAATGACTCTTTAACTTTCTCAAATACGACAATAAAAATGACTGTTTCAAAAATAGATTCTACAAATTTAAATGCAACATTAACATTTAAGCGTTTCTTATAATAAATATTATACAATAATCATTTCAATTTAATTTGAAATGATTTTTTTTATAACAAAAAAAGTAGACAACCATCTGCTTTTAATCTATCCATTTAAACCAATTGATTAAACAATAACGAGTCTACTTTTTTAATATTTATTTTGCTAATAATTTTTTTACAGAATTGATGACATCATTTACAGAAAATTTATAAACCTCAATCACTTGTTCAGCAACACCTGAAGAGCCAAAATTATCGATGGACATGACTTCATCAGCATATTTATACCACATGTCTCCCCTGCCCATTTCAACAGCTAAAACTGTATGGCATGAACTTGGAAGAACACTTTCTTTATAAGCGCTTTTTTGCTTGTCAAATAAGAAAGTGGAAGGCATAGAAACTACACGGACATCAATATTTTCTTCCCATAATTGCTTTTGTGCTTCACAAACAAGATTGACTTCACTACCTGTTGCAAGTAAAATAGCATCTAATCTTTCCTTTTCATAGGATAAAACATAACCGCCTTTTTTTACTTTATTTTTTGAACAGCCACGTACTGTTTTTAAGTTTTGACGCGTCAAAATAATTGCTGTAGGAGTTTCTTTAGAAGAAAAGGCAATCTCATAAGCTCCAACGGTTTCATTAGCATCACAAGGTCGGATAACATTGAAATTTGGAATCATTCGCAAAGAAGATAGTTGTTCAATTGGCTGATGTGTTGGACCATCTTCTCCTACGGCAATCGAATCATGAGAGAATAAATAAGTAACAGGTAAACCCATTAATGCTGACATGCGTAAAGCACCTTTTGCATAATCTGAAAAGACTAAAAAACAGCCCACATAAGGTTTTAGCCCACCATGAACAGCAATACCATTAGCAATGGCGCACATTGCGTGTTCCCGTATACCAAAATTGATATTTTGCCCTTGATAATGATTGGATGTAAAAGTTTCCTTGTTTTTTAAGGCAGTTTTAACTGAACCTGCTACATCAGCCGATCCACCAAATAATAAATCAGAATGACTAGAATAAATATTTAGCAACTCTCCAGAAACATTTCTTGTCGCTTGATTATAACCTTCAATATAATGAGGAATGAATTCTTTCACTTTCGACAAAACTTCACCACTTAGTAAAGCATCAAAATCATTTCGATCGACTTCCTCTAAACGATCAACATTTTTATTATAGCTCATATAAGCCATAAGACCTCTTCCGATAAAAGATTGTTTATAGTCTTCTTTTACTTCTTCAGGAATATAAAAATCTGGATAAGTCCAATTAAAAAATTCTTTCGCCTTGGCACTTCCTACTTTCGTTAATGGTGAACCATGAACAGCACATGTTCCTTGTTTTTCTGAACCATAGCCAATAATTGTTTTTACAATGATGAGATTTGGTTTTTCACTTTGATTTTTACATGTATGAATAGCACTATCAATTGCTTCTACATCATTTCCATCTTCAACAATCATTACATTCCATCCCATGGATTCAACTTTCATTTTTATATTATCCATAGAAGATTGTGAAAGTGGACCATCTAATGTGACATCATTGTTATCATAACAGACGATTAACTTGTTTAATTTATAGGAACCTGCAAGGGCCATAGCCTCCAAAGCAACACCTTCTTGTAAATCACCATCTCCACATAAAACATAAGTATAATGACTTAAAACATTTTCTAAACGTGGATAAAGTCCACATAAATGTCTTTCAGCCATTGCCATACCAATTGCATTTGCAATACCTTGTCCGAGTGGACCAGTAGAAACATCCACCCCATCGGTTACTTTATATTCTGGATGTCCTGGTGTCTTTGAGTTCAATTGTCGAAAATGCATTAAATCATCTAATGTCAAATCATAACCACATAAATGCAACATAGCATAAAGTAAAGAACTAACGTGACCAGAAGATAAAACAAATCGATCTCTTTTTATCCAGTTAGAATCAGCAGCAGTGGCCACAATATGTCTTGAAAACAATGTATGCAAGATCGGTGCACTACCTAAAGCCATCCCAGGGTGACCAGAATTAGCTTTATCAATCATATCTAATGCCAAACATCTTAATGTAGTAATACATAATTGATCATTCATTTTAAGCGTCTCCTTTTTTATTTGTTTTCCTATTTATTTCATTTCCATTTTCATCGATAATCTTTAAATTGTCAAGCCTTTGTCGAAAACCTTCTTTAAATTGCTTTAAATACTCTTGACGCAATTGATTTCTTTCATCCTGCTCTTTTTGTGTTAATTCACGTTCTTTAGCTATCTGTGAAAGTTCATTTATCCGTTGAATTAAATTCTTATCTATCATATTTCTTTCTTAATGACCTGAATACCTAATAGATTTAAAGCATCATCATCGACTTCAGATGGACATTCATTCATTAAATCGGATGCGGATTGAACTTTTGGAAAAGCAACAACATCACGAATATTATTCGTACCGGCTAAAATCATGGTAATTCTTTCAAGGCCAAAGCCCATTCCCATATGTGGTGGAGTACCATATTTTAAGGCTTCTACAAAAAAGCCAAATTTACGTTCGATATCATCTTTTGTTAAACCAATTCTTTCAAAAACTTTTTTTTGCATATTTTGATCATAAATACGTACAGAACCGGATCCTAATTCATAACCATTTAATACCAAGTCATAAGCATTCGAACGAACTTTCAATGGTTCATTGACAATATATTGTTCATCTTCTTCAATATAAGCGGTAAATGGATGATGCATTGCTTGCAAATGACCATCATCTGTATATTCATACATTGGAAATTCAGTAACCCATAAAAATTTATAGTCATCTGCTTTTGCTAAATTTAATTTTTTAGCAACCGCTATACGAATTTGACCTAAAGCTGTAACACAAGGTAACCATTCATCAGCAATAAATAAAATCAAATCATTATCTTCATAATGTAATTTATTTTTAAACATCTCTTTTTCTTCAATGAGTTTGGCACTAGCTCCTTCTAAAGTCCCTTGATTGACCTTTGCCCAACATAAACCTTTGGCTTTAAATAGTTTAGCCAATTCAGTTAGTTGATCCATTTCTTTTCTAGTAAAATGATTTGCAGCATTCTTAACTACAATAGCCTTTACTACTTTTCCTTTTAAAAATTCATAAGAAGACTGTGCAAAAACATCTGATAAATCGACAAATTTCATATCGTAACGAATATCTGGTTTATCACTACCATAATTTTCCATTACTTCTTTCCAAGTCATTTTTGGAAAATCTAAATTTTCGATTCCCTTGATATCTTTGAATATTTTTTTAAACATTCCTTCTAATAATGAATATAAGGTATCTAAATCCACAAAAGACATTTCAATATCAATTTGTGTAAATTCAGGTTGGCGATCCGCTCTTAAATCCTCGTCACGGAAACATCGAGCAATCTGATAATATCTTTCAAGACCTGCAACCATTAAAAGTTGTTTAAATAATTGTGGTGACTGAGGTAAAGCATAAAAAGCCCCATTATGAATTCTAGATGGTACTAAATAGTCTCTAGCACCTTCTGGAGTGGATTTTCCAAGAATAGGTGTCTCAACCTCTGTGAAATCATACGCATCCAAATATTCGCGCACAGATTTACAAATTCGATGACGAAGTTTTAAATTATCTTGCATGGATTTTCGTCTTAAATCCAAATAACGATATTTTAAACGAACATTTTCACTAACTGCATCGACATCATCACTGATATAAATAGGAGGTTGCTCAGCCACGTTAATAATTTTTAACTCATCGACATCAATTTCAATATCTCCTGTAGGTATATTTTGGTTTTTTGATTCACGCTCAACGACTTTTCCTTTGGCATAAATGACATATTCATTTTTAATTTGGCTAGCAATAGAATTGACTTTTTCGTCACAACGTAATTGTGTAATTCCATATTTATCACGAATGTCAATAAAAATTAATGACCCTAAATTTCTTTTCTTAGCACACCAACCTTTTAATTCTACTACTTGATTGACATTCTTCATTGATAGTTCATTATTATTATGAGTTCGATTCTTACATAAACTATCCATTGTATTTTCCTCCTAATATATCCTCTAGTGATACAAAATATTGTTCTTGCGTTAACAAATTTTTAATTTTTACATTATTATTTGTTAATTCTTCTTCACCAAGCATAATTGCATAATTAAAATGATGTTTGGAAGCAAATTTAAACATACTACCTACGGATTTGGCATGGGTTTCTATGGTTACAGCATGTCCATAGTTTCTTAAAGCATTCCCAACTTTTACAGCCATACTTTTGCTTGATTCTGAAAAAGGCATAATATAAAATTCAGCATTTTTTTGATAATTATCTAAACCATATAAATCCATTAATACTAATGCCAACCGATTAATTCCAATACCAAAACCAACACAATTTAAATCCGGTCCATCTAGTTCTTTCACTAAAGAAGAATAACGTCCGCCTCCACCAATCGTTAAAACTTTACCATCGGATAAAGTTATATCAAATTCGTAAATCATACCCGTATAATAATCCAACCCTCTTACTAGATACTTATCAACTTCATAAGGTACCTTGTTTTCATCTAAGATCGATAAGATTTTCGCAAATAATTCTTTGTTTTCTTCATCAAGAGCATCTAAAGCAATCGGTGTTGAAAGTTTTTCAATATATTCTTTATCTATTTTACAATCAAGAATTCTTAAAGGATTTTTGACATAACGATTTTTGCAATCATCACATAAATTTTCAATATGTGGAGCAAAGAATTGTTTAATATTGTCCCGGTGACGATTACGACAACTTTCATTACCAAAAGTATTGACTCTAACTTTAAAATCTTTAATCTTTAATTCTTTCAATATATTGCATACTAATAGTATACTTTCGATATCATCTAAATAAGAATTGGTACCAACCACTTCTACACCAAACTGCATAAATTCTCTATATCGCCCAAATTGAGCTCTTTCATAACGGAAAAAAGAACCATGATAATAATAACGTAAAGGTAAATCATGAACGTATAATTTGTTTTCAATAATGGCACGAATAACTCCTGCTGTACCTTCTGGTCTTAAAGAAATATCACGTCCTCCTTTATCCTTAAAATCATACATTTCTTTTGTTACAATATCACTTGTTTCACCAGTTGATCTTGTATATAAATTTGTCGATTCAAAAGTAGGAACAACAATAGGTTGATAATTGAATAA
Source organism: uncultured Bacillota bacterium (assembly GCA_902491575.1). Taxonomy (GTDB): domain Bacteria; phylum Bacillota_I; class Bacilli_A; order RFN20; family CAG-631; genus CAKPXW01. Next base: position 15,995 of record CABUID010000005.1, on the reverse strand, counting down.
ACCTGCTTGGTGTTCACAGGCATGAATAATCGTTTGATAAAGTGTTGCTTCAACATCAAAAATATCTATCGTTCCTCTTTGTCTTATAAATTTTGGCATATTCTTCCTCCTTTATTAATGAGATACCCGATTAACTTCAATAATTCCAGTAATCGATTTAATACGGGCAATTAAAAAATTTAATTTTTCAATATTATGAACATATACTGTACAAGATAATGTAGCCGTTTTGTTTTCATAATGAGATCTTGCGTTTATCGAATCAATACGAATATTAATGGTAGATAATAATCCCATTAAATCGATGACTAAATTATTTCGGTCATAACTTAATACTTCAATATCAACAGGATAAACTTTTTCTTCATCAATAGTATTCCAAGATGCCTCTATCAATCTTTTATTCTCTTTGATAATATTTGGGCAATCGATACGATGTACTTTAATACCAGATCCACGACTAATAAAGCCAACAATTTCATCACCTGGTAAAGGCTTACAACAAATGGCTGGTTCTATCTTAATACCACTACTTGCTCCCTTAACAATGATGTCCCCTTTGTACTTCACTTGTTTCACAGTATAACCTTTTCTTTTTAAGGTTCCAAGTTGTTCTTCCACACTTCGATTTTGATCAAATAATTTGCCAACTACATTCGTTACGCTTAATGATTTTTGGCCTAAAGAAATAAATAGTTCTCTTTTACTAGAAACATCAAACAAATTCAATGTAGATAAGTATTCCAACTGTTTGTAAGCATCTTCAAGACTTAAAAATCTTTCTTTACAAAAATCTTCAAATAATCTTACACCTTTATTATACATTACTTCTTGATACTTTTCTTCTTCATTCGTTTGCTGTCTTTTTAATAAGGCTTTTTTAATCTGACTTTTCGCAATATTTGTTTTAACGAACGCCAACCAATCTTCACTAGGTCCATAACTGTTTTTGGATGTTTTAATTTCAACAATATCTCCAGATTGTAATTCTGTATTTAAAGGAACCAAAACACGATTTACCAACGCACCTGAACAACTATTTCCAACTGCTGTATGGATTCGGTAAGCAAAATCAACCGGTGTAGAACCATTTGGCATATCAATAATTTTACCCTTTGGGGTTAAAACATAAATACTAGTTTCAAAAATATCTTTTTGAATTTGCTTCATGTATTCTACATCGGAAGTATCTGCACTTTCTTCATTTAATTTAATAAGATCGCGTAGCCATGATAATTGTTTTTCAGATAATTCTTGAGTTTTTGAAATATTTTCACCATTATTTTCTTTATATATCCAATGTGCTGCAATACCGCGTTCAGCAATGGCATCCATTTCCTCTGTTCGAATTTGAATTTCAAAAAGGTTACCACTATTATCTAAAACCGTCGTATGCAATGATTGATACATATTCGTTTTGGGCATAGCTATATAATCTTTAAATCTTCCTGGAATCGGTTTATAAATCGTATGGATGATTCCTAAAATCTCATAACATTGTAATTTTGTCTTTGTGATAATACGAATTGCTTGTAAATCAAAAATTTTTTCAAATGGTGTATGCTTGACATACATTTTCTTATAAACGGAATAAACATGCTTCGTTCTACCAAAAATTCGATTCGGAATCTTATTTTTATCTAAAATATCCTTCACATTTTGGATGATTTCATCAATATCGAGTTTATGATTGAATAAGCGCTCTCTGACTAACGATTGAACATTGTTATATTCAGTAGGGTGAAGATAATACAAGCAAAGATTTTCTAATTCATTTTTCAATTTTCCCATACCTAATCGATGGGCTAAAGGAGCATAAACTTCTAATGTTTCGTTAGCTATTCGAATTTGTTTATCCGGTTTAACATATTGCAAAGTACGCATGTTGTGCAAGCGGTCACAAAGTTTTACAATTATGGCCCGAATATCTTTCGCCATAGCTAAAATTAACTTTCGATGGGTAGAAGCACTCGTCTCCTCCGTGGATACATCGGGTAAATTCTTAATTTTGGTAACCGCTTGAACAATATCCGCTACATCATCATTAAATAGATTTTTAATTTCTTGATAGGTCACTCCACAATCTTCTACTGTATCATGTAAAAAGCCAGCAGCTAAAGTCGCAGGGGCAGATTGATAAGTAGCTAATATATAAGTGACGGAAAGACAATGATTTATATAAGGCTCCCCACTTTTTCGAAGTTGTCCTTCATGTTTTTCTTTAGCAAAATGAAAAGCACGGGTAACAAATTCAATGTCCTCGCTTTTACTAATATAGGTTTTAATGACTTTTAATACTTCATTAAAACTAGTAATTGATGCCTGATTTTTAAATATATTTGCTTCCATAAATTAATAATGTAATAAACTTAAAACTTTAAAATCTTTTAGTTTTTCTCTTCCTTTTAAATCATCTAATTCAATCAAAAATGCACAACCAACAACTTCACCGCCTAATTTTTCAATGAGTTGAATGGTAGCTTCTACCGTTCCACCAGTTGCTAACAAATCATCAATAATAACGACTTTTTGACCTTTTTTAATCGCATCTTCATGCATACACAACGTATTACTTCCATATTCAAGGTCGTACTTATATTCAATTGTCTTTCGAGGAAGTTTTCCAGGCTTTCGAACTGGAACAAAACCAATGTTTAATGCATAAGCAACTGGAGTCCCAAAAATAAAGCCACGTGCTTCTGGACCTGCTATAATATCAGCATTGACTTCTTTTGCAAAAGCACTTAACTGATCTAAAGCAAATTTCAAAGCATCCTTATCTTGAAGAAGCGGAGTCATATCACGAAAGATAATTCCTTCCTTAGGAAAATCTTTGATAGCTGCAATATAATTTTTTAAATCCATAATCTCACCCCTTATTTTCATACATTTAATTATAAACTATTAAAGTTTATAATGCTATATTTTTTCATATTTCACAAAGAAATTCAATTTATTTTAAACAAAAAAAGCACTTTTTATAGTGCCTTTTTTGTAAAATAAAATATTATAAGTTTATTCACCAATAGCGTTTAACTTCAAAACTTCAATCGTATCATTGCCTAGATATTCATTATCAATTTCAATGATTGCATTGTTTTCTTTCATTTGAACATCATTCGCTTTAGCTGTTAAAGGTACGACGACTACAGCTAAGATTGTCAAACATATGAAGGAAACGCTCGCTAGACGCTTCGATATAAAATGAAATTTAGAAGTATTTCTTTTACGTAAATTTACATATCTCATCTGTATGTCCCCCTTCCTACAAATTTTCTTAATTGCTCATTTTAAGAAAATGAAATGCTTACAATTTTTCAATAATTCTTAATTTTGCGCTATGTGCACGATTGTTCACCTTTAATTCTTCTTCGTTAGAAATTATCGGCTTTTTATTAACCAGTTTAAATTCTTGCTCATTGTCCTTTAAACTTGCTAATCCTTTAACATTGTCGTTCACACAACAAACTTTTTTAAACAAATTTTTAACAATTCGATCTTCTAATGAATGAAATGTGATTACTGCACATCTTCCCCCTTCATTCAACATCGATAATGCTTGCTCAAGTGCATTTTCGAGTGCATGAAGTTCGTCATTTACTTCAATACGAATGGCTTGAAAAACTTGTTTTGCTGGATGCCCTTTTTGGTTTAATATAGATTTTGGAAGTACACTTTTAATAATTTCAACGAGTTGAAAGGTTGTTTCAATAGGATGAATTTTTCTTGCTTCAACAATCTTGGCCGAGATAAGTTTGGCAAATTTTTCTTCACCATAGTTGTAAAAAATTTTCGTTAATGCTTCCTTACTATATAAATTGACAACCTCATAAGCAGATAACTTTTGAGATTGATCCATTCTCATATCTAAACGAGCATCATATTTGTATGAGAATCCTCTTGAAGGAGTATCAAACTGGTAAGAAGAAACACCAATATCGAATAGTATTCCATCTATTTTTTTTACTCCCTCTTCGTAAAGCTTTTCCCTTAAATTACTAAAATCCGCATGAATAATCTGATAATTATCACGAATTTGCATCAATCTACCATTTGCGACGGCAATTGCATCTAAATCTTTATCAAAACAGTATAATTTTCCTTTATCATTAAGTTTTTCTAATATTTTACAAGAATGACCAGCGCCACCAAGTGTTGCATCCACATAGATGCCATTCGGGCGAATGTTCAATCCTTCAATACATTCTTCTAAGAGTACTGAAATATGGCTAAACATACTTAATGATTTCCTTTATCTAAATAGTACAACTGTTCTGCATCCGTTTCAAACTCATTGATATCCATCGATTGTTCCTTCAGCCATCGATCAGTAGCCCAAACTTCGATAACCGAGCCGAGACCGACGATTGAAACTTCTTTCGATATGCCTGCAGCAGATAATAAATAATCAGGAATTTTGACACGTCCACTTTTATCCATTTCGATGTCACTTGCGTTACCGGTAAGAACACGCATCGTTTTTCTTACGGCAACATTTGTCATTGGTTTTGAAAGTAGTTCATCGACACAACGTTTCCAACCTTCAGCGGTATAGATTGTTAGACAACCTTCATATCCGATTGTTATAACAGAACCTTCCGTAATATCGTTACGAAACTTTGTAGGTAATACCAGTCGACCCTTATCGTCAAGATTATGTCTATATTGACCTTTAAACATCGACCTCTCCTCCCATTCAGTGCCACTTTCTACCACTTTCTACCACTATTATACCATTAACATTTCCATTTGCAAGTACTTTTTTAAAAATTTTTTTCTTTTTATTAAAAAAAAAGATTTCAGCATCCACTGAAACCTTTTCATTATTAAAAAATAATATAATAATTTTTTTGCACAAAAAAAGCATCAATTTCTTGATGCATTAATTGAGAATTATCTTATGCTTCTTTTTTTACTACTTGTTGACCATCATATTGTCCACATTTTGGACATACATGATGAGGTAAAACTTTTGCGCCACAATTTGGACAAGTTGCCAATGTTGAAGCTTTTAAAGCATCATGTGATCTTCTTTGTAATTTTCTAGTTTTTGAAACTCTTCTCTTTGGTACAGCCATGATAACACCTCCATTAGTGAAATAAAATAGCACATAGATTATACATAAAACCAAGGAAATTGTCAATAATGATAAAGGAAAAATCCTTGAATATCCTTAAAATAAAGAACTTTTCAAAAAAATTATACAATCTATTTGAAATATTTATTGTAAAACATATTTTTCTTTATATCGTGCTAATCTTTTAGCCACCTTTTTTGAAAAATATTTTGTTGAAAAACGATATTGCCAATTATTTGATGATGAACCCGGGCAATTCATACGAGCAAAAGAAGGTAACCCTAAAATATCTTGCATCGAAATAATCGTCGTATCAAAAGGAAATTGATAACAATATTTTACTAAGGCACAGTTTAAATATTTCCAACTTTTTAAATTAAGTTCATTCATAACATTTTCTTTTTCAAGTGGTGAAGCCTCTTCCTTTATCCATCCTACAAAAGTATTATTGTCATGTGTTCCAGGATATAGAATTGTATTTCTATTTTTTGCCTTTAATTTTTGAATATTCTCTTTTGAATACATTTCAAATTGTAATATTTTCATTCCAGGAAAACGAGTTTGTTTTAATAATTCATATACCTCATCATCTAATATACCTAAATCTTCAGCAATGATTTTCGCATTGCCAAGTTTATTTTTTAAAGTATTAAATAGGTTCATTCCAGGTCCTTTTATCCATTCTCCATTCCTAGCATCTTTCTGACCATATGGAATAGCATAAAAAGCACTAAATCCTCGGAAATGATCAATTCGAAGAAAATCATATAATTTTAAGGATTCTTTTATCCTATTTATCCACCATTGATAATCATCATGAGCCATTTTATCATAATCATATAATGGATTTCCCCATAATTGACCTGTTTCACTAAAATAATCTGGTGGAACACCAGCCACTTTTTTAGGCAAATAAAATTCATCGAGTAAAAAATATTGAGGATTTGACCACACATCCACACTATCATAAGCAACATAAATGGGCATATCCCCAATTATCTCAATCTTTTTTTTATGAGCGTATTTTAAAAGAGCTTTCCATTGTCTTGAATATAAAAATTGTAAAAACATATAAGTTTCAACTTCCATTTTGTTTTCTTGATAAAAGTGCTTTAATGTTTCTAAATCCCTATATTTATATTCTTTATCCCACATGTTCCATGGACGATACTGATTTTTTTCCTTTAATACCATAAAAAGTGCATAATCGAAAAGCCAATATCGATTTTTTCTTTTATAATATGAAAAAGCGTTCTGCATTTTTTTTCTTCTTGAATAGGTCTTTTTAAGCAATGCCATTTTCTTATAAAAGATGTCTCCATAATGTATGGTTGAAGTAGGATTTTCTAAACCAGCTTCTTTTAATTCCTTTTTTGTCAATAAATGATCTTCTACTAATAATTCTAAATCAATAAAATAAGGGTTTTGAGCAAAAGAGGAAAAAGATTGATAAGGCGAATCACCATAAGATGTTGGATTGGTTGGCAATATTTGCCAAAAATTTTGCTTAGCCTCACTTAAAAAATCAATAAACCGGAAAGATGATTTACCAAGACTTCCGATTCCATATCGATTAGGTAAAGCAAATATGGGTAACAATATTCCTACATGTTTCATTTTAATTTCTTATTAATTTCTTATTACAGCATTGAAATCTTTTTGACACTGAGCATAAACTTTATCAAACAACTCATTAATTGTTGCATCTACAAGTGTTTTACTTTCATCTACAAAGGTCATCGTTAAAGCAACCGATTTAAATCCTTTTTGAACATGCTCACCTTGATAAATATCAAAAACTTCAATTTTGGATAATAATGGTCCTCCTGCCTTTTTCATCGAACGAATAAGTTGATGAACAGCCACATCTTCTTTTATAATCATGGCAATATCTCTTGTTACAGCAGGAAATTTACTGACTGGAGTATATTTAATTTTACTTGTTTTTATTTCTAAGAAAGCCGTTAAATCCATTTCAAAATAAATGGTTGGTTCAATTCCTTCTTTTTTAAGGGTAGTTGGATGAATTTCACCAAGTAATCCTATTTCTTTACCATTCACTTTTAAAACAGCAGATTTACCAGGATGGAAAACACATTGATGTGGATATATATTGGTCAATGTTTCAAAAGTATAACGATTAGCATCTAAACCAAATAATGCAAGTAATCCTTCAACGATTCCTTTTATCCTATAAAAATCAACTGGATGAGCATCTAACCATTTTGTTTCACGGAACGAATTTGAAATAGCAATCGCTAACTTTTCTTTTCCATTTAAATTTTCATTCGTATAGATTTCTGAAAGTTCATAAATGGCTACATCTTTCATTCCCCTTGCTTGATTATAAGCAATCGTTGAAAGCATGGAAGCCATCATATTTTTTCTTAAGTATTCTTTTTCAACCGTTAAAGGATGTGGTAAAATAATCGGTGTTTCTGTATCAAATTGGCCATAAAATGATGATTGTTCTTTATTGATTAAAGTATAAGATAATGTATTGGTTAAACCATTATCTAATAAATAATTATGAATTTTTTGTCTCGCTTTTTGAATCTCATTCAAACCATATTTGGAAGCATTGACATTACTAATTCCATAAGGAATCGTATCAAAACCAATTAAACGAACGACTTCTTCCACAATATCTTCTTTTATCTCAATATCATTACGGTAAGATGGTGGAAGAATTTCAAAAGTAGAATCTTTCATTACATAATCAAAAGAAAGTCTTTTTAAAACATCTTCAATTTCGAAAGCCGTATAGTGACTTCCTAAACGCTGATTAATAAAATCAACATCTATTTCAATTTTACGATGATGAACTTGTCGGTGGTCATATTCATCTGCCAATGATACTTTTTGAGCATCTGCATATTGAACTAATAAATCACAAGCTATATCACTTGCAAGAAGAGGATAAATTTTATCCACAGCGTTTTTAGAATAATTCGTTGCGGCTACGGTCATTAATCCATATCTTTTACAAGAATTTAAAATGGTTGTTCCATCAAATAAAGCAACTTCCAATGCTATATTTTTTGTATTTTCATTAATCATTGTCGAAGCACTTCCTATGACTCCAGCAATGCAAACGATTTCATCATTATTGGTTACAACGATATCGCCCTTTTCAATTTTATATTCTTTTTCATCTAATGCAATCGTCGAACATTGTTTGTCATCTTTTACAACAAATTGCTTCGATTTTAATAAATTGGCATCATACATATGTAAAGGTTGGCCAGTCATTAAAGTCACATAATTTCCAATATCAACTACATTATTAATACATTTTATTCCATGTCTAGATAAAATATCTTGCATCCATTTTGGAGAAGGTTTTACCACAATATTTTCGATTGTCGTCATGGAAAAATAAGGACATAAAGGCGTTTGACTCGTTGCTTTATAAGCACTTTCCCCTTCTCGCTTTAAAGTGATTTGATCTTCTTTTATTAAAGGACGATTTAAAATTGCAGCGACCTCTTTAAAGAAATGATATAATCCTAATACGTCTGCCCGGTTAGGAGTTATCGAAATATCTAAAATCGTATCATCAAGATTTAAATATCCAAGAGGATCTAAGTTACCGACAGGGGCATCTTGTGGTAATTCTTCTATACCTTCTTTTTGCTTTTGAGTTAACATTTCTTCTTTAACGCCTAACTCTAAAAGTGAACAAAGCATTCCATTAGATTGAACGCCACGAATTTCTCCTTTGGATATGGTTATTTTCTTGGCAGGCAAAACAGCTCCTGGCAAAGCAACAATTACTTTTAAACCTTTACGACAATTGGAAGCCCCACAAACGATTTGTAAAGTTTCATCTCCAATCGATGTTTGAGTAATATGTAAATGATCTGAGTTAGGATGTTCTATACATTCTAAAACTTCTCCAATAACAAGATGACTTCCACTACTTAAAGTTTCATAACCTTCTAGTTCAAAACCAGCAAGAGTTAAAGCATCACAAACATCTTTTAAAGACAAATCTTTTAAGTCAACATATTCTTGTAATAATTTATAGGATACAATCATGTTCTCACCTATCTTTCTTTAATAAATTGTGAAATGACTCTTAAATCATTATTATAAAGATGACGTATATCATCAAATCCATACTTTAACATTGTTATACGATCCACACCAAAGCCTATTGCAAAGCCAGTATATAGATTAGGATCATATCCGGACATTTTTAATACATTAGGATGGACCATTCCAGCACCTAGTATTTCAATCCAGCCCGTTCCTTTACAAATAGGACATGTTTCTTTGTTTTTACATGCACAACTTACATCAACTTCTACGCTTGGTTCAGTAAAAGGAAAATAAGAACTTCTCAAACGAATTTCTCTTTTTTCACCAAACATTTTTTTAGCCACTAAATCCAAAGTTCCTTTTAAATCTGCCATGGTTACATTTTTACCCACTACTAAAGTTTCAATTTGCATAAATTGATGTGAGTGTGTTGCATCATCATCATCTCGACGGTAAACCTTTCCAGGGCAAATGATTTTTAAAGGACTTTTTTCAATATTGGCTTGCATTGCTCTAGCTTGTAACCCAGAAGTTTGAGTCCTTAATAATAAATTTGAGGTTATATAAAAAGTATCTTGCATCGCTCTAGCAGGATGATTTTCAGGAATATTCAAATATTCAAAATTATATTTATCGGTTTCTACTTCTGGACCTTCTACAACACTATAGCCAAGTGGTAAAAAGATATCAATAATTTCATCGACAACAATGTTCATAGGATGTTTACTACCCGTTTTAAAATCATAACCAGGTAAAGAAATATCTATTTTTTCTTGGTTAAGTTTTTCTTCTAATTCTTTCGCTTGCAATTCTTTCATTTTAGTGTCAATTAAGGAAACGACATAAGTTTTTGTTTCATTAATCATTTGTCCAACAACTGGTTTTTGTTCATTTGGCACATTTTTTAATTCAGCCATAAAAGAAGCAATACGTCCTTTTTTAGAAAGAAAATCATTTCGAATTTCATTCAAAACAGAAGTAATTCTAGCCTCTTCCACTTTTTCTTTAACTTCTTCCTTCAATTTTTTTAACTTTTCAGCTAACATAATTATCCTCCTATTAATAAAAAAACGTCTTTAGATTTATCTAAGGACGTAAAATACGCGGTACCACCTTAGTTCATAACAAAGTTATGCCCTCAATTATTCAAAAGTAGCTCCAATGGTGAATTCATTAGTTTTCCAACGAACCAGTTTCCAGCCAAGACTAGTTCTCTCTTTTTCTTCCTTCTAATTACGGCCATTATCAACACCATTACTATTATACTTTTTTTTTAAATAAAGTACAAGAAACTTTTATAATTTCATTTCATCGATAATACTAGCTTGTTTTAAAAATTCTTGAACATCTTTTTCATATTCTTTAGGATGTTGAATTTGGCAACTAGCATGTTTACAATCAGGATAAATTTTAATCCTTTTAAAACCATTTTTTGCATCATAATTTTGATAGACCATATAAGATGGAACAAAACGATCCTTAGCGCCATGGATAAAAAACATGGGAATATCATCGCAGGTTGAAAGTAATTTGGCTGGTTGGATATCTTTATAAAAAGAACCCGTTTTCATTTTAAAAACTAAATTTGCAAAAAAAATGGTTGGAAATAAAGGCAGATGCCTTAATTCTTTGCATTGATAAATCATTAATTCTTTTAAAGAACTATAACCACAATCTTCTACAACAAAATCTACGCTATGATATCGACCAGCATGAATCATTGCCGTTGCACTTCCCATCGATTCACCATGTGTTCCTATCACAATATGATTCCCTAGTCGTCGTATAATTTCTTGAAGAACCGATTGCAAATCATCAGCTTCTTTATCTCCCATCGTGATGATTTTTTTATCCGATTCATAATGATAGCGGTGATCATAAATAAAAACATGAAAACCTAGTTGAAGATATATTTTAGCATAAGAAAGCATAGAAAAACGATGACACGTCCAACCATGAACGAATATAACTACTCTTTCTTTACCATCGGCAAATTTAACATCTTTTTGTTTAGGAATATAAGATGCTTGAATATGATATCCATATTTTGAATTTATAGTAAAATGTTCAAATTGAAAAAAATGATTAAACTCCTCATGCGTAATATTTCTTCTTGTTAATTCCTTTTCTAAAGACTCATCTAAGGGAGCACAATAAGGCTCCACCATTAATTTGGTAGCAAAATAAGCAACAATAAAATCAAGAATAAGATATAAAGTAATTAAACTAAGCAAAATAATAATGAAAATCATCGTAGGTTTCATCGGTTAATCATTGATTAACATATCGAAATAATAAAGCATGATGGACGTTGCAACACCAACATTTAAAGAATCAATACTATTCGAATGCATAATTTTTATATTATAATCACTTTTATCTTGAATTGTTTGAGTCACTCCACTTCCTTCATTACCAACAACCAAAGCAAATTTATCAACCTTTTGTATTTCTTTTAAATTAATACTTCTATTTGATAATGTGGAAGCATAAACTTTTACATTATTTTGCTTTAAATTTTGGATGACTTCCTCTAAAGATGCATAGACAATTGGCATTTGTAAAATAGCTCCTTGAGAACTACGAATTACTTTTTCATTATAAATGTCCACTGACCCATAAGCTAAAAAAATCATATCTACATGAAAGGCCAAGGCCGTACGAATAATCGTACCCATATTTCCAGGATCCGATACACCATCGCATAAAAGATAACGCTTTTTTTGAAAATTAAGTTGAAAATCTTTCTTTTTCACAATAGCAATTAATCCTTGTGGCGATTCCACAAAAGATAATTTTTTCATCACGTTTTCACTAACAGAATATACTTTTGCTTGATCACTTTTATAATGTTCATCGGTAGAAAATATACATTCTATTTCGTCAGCCATTTCAATTAAATGCTCACCTTCAATTAAATATTTTTTTTCTTTGTCGCGATATTTTTTTTCTTTTAATGAATTTGCATATAAAATTAATTTATTATTTGTAGAAGTTATATCCATTGATTATCCCTCCTTTAGTTTTTTTCTTAATGCTTTATAATTAGGGCAATATTGTTCCACAATTTGATAAAATGCAGGTGAATGATTAAATTGAAGAATATGAGATAATTCATGTACAACTAAGTAATCATAAACGATTTCATCTTTAAAAATGAGTTCACTAGCATATAATATTTCATGCTTGTTTTTACAATAACTTCCCCATTTACTTTTTACATCTTTAATTATAATTTTTGGAAATGGACATTGTAAAGCCATTCTTTGATAATATTTTAAAGTTAAACTATACATTCTTTTATATAGAATAGGTTGAAATAATATTTTTATTTGCTTGCGGTAATCTTGTTTTTCATTTAAAAAAAGATAATGCTCTGTTATTTTGGATGCGAAAGAGGTGGGTAAAATAGTATAATTTTTTCCAAAAATCGTAATAGTATCCTTTAATTTTAATGTTTTTTTCTCTTTTCTTTGTTTTTGTTTATCAATTTGATTTTGAATAAAAGATAAATTTTGATTCACAAAATGATGAATGGTATCTCTTGATGTAAAAAAAGGAGCTGAAACACAGACTTGACCCTCTTTCACTCTTAAATGAATATATTTAATTTTTTTATAAGTTATTTTTAAATCCATACTTTTCTATCCCCTTTTATTTTAACAAAAAAAAGAAAGACGATAAAGATTATTTTAAAATTCCCCTTATAAAAAAATGACTGAATCTAATTCAGCCATATCGTCGTATTTATAGGAATATCATCATACAAGTATTTTGAATCATCAAAGCTATAACGGACACAACCATTCGATACTCTATTTTGCAAACGATCATCTAAAACTTCATGTTTTAAAGAATATGGAAATGAATGCAAAAGATAGGAACCTGAATATTGTAAATAATTATAACAAATATAGGTATTATCTCTACTATAAAAATGAGTTCCTTTTGTCAAAATGGAATAAAGTCCTCTTTTAGTTGGGGTTACATTGGCACCAGTAGAACAAATTAATCTTTTGATTACAAAAAAATATTCGTTAGATTTTTTTAAAATATAGGTTTCATTTCGATAAATATCCACCCATATAAAGTAATCTGTAGGAGATTCAAAATGATTATAGTTTACATAAAATTCTATTTCTTCATCTAATAAACGTTCTAAACTTAATTCATCATCATGCAAAATAGTCACATAATATTTTGAAAACCATTGTTGTTCATTATCGATATCAATGCAATAAGTGTTTCCATTTCCCTTATCTTCGATGATTTCGCCTACTACTTTTTTATTATCGATAGTCACTTCTGCATTAACGATATATGGTACTACTTTTTCTTGAATGATTTCATATTGCTTCTCGTATACATTTTCACTATTATCCGGTATGATTTCAGACATTCTTTCTTCACTTTCCTCATTATTAGAATATTGTTTATTTAATGGGATTATGAGTGCTATAAATAGAAAAATAGTCAAATACATAGCAATAATCGTTAAATACTTTAATCCTTTCATAAAATATCCTTTTTAAAAGTGATGATTATTCTTCTAAATGTTTTGGAGTTAAATATTTAAATAAAATAACTGCCATTAAAGCACCTAAAAATGGTCCAACAATAAAAATCCATATTTGGCTTAAAGCTGCTGTATTTCCAGCAAATGCCTGCAATAAAGCAGGTCCAAAAGATCTAGCTGGATTGACAGAAGTTCCTGTCAAGCGAATTCCAAGTAAATGAACGACGACTAAAATTAAGCCAATAATCAAACCACTTATGGCTGTATTTGATTTTTTTGAACTTACACCAAGTATAACAAGTACAAAACCACAAGTTAAAACGATTTCGACTAAAAGTGCTACAAGAAAAGATGTTTTGTCACCGTAAGCACTTATCAAAACTTCTTGTGTTTGATTGGCACCCAATGAATCAAAACCACCAAAAAATAAGGCGACAAGCAAAGCGCCCAATGTAGCTCCTAGTAATTGAAAAATTACATATCCTATAAAATCTTTAAAACTTAGTTTTTTTTGACATAAAAATGCTAAACTAACAGCAGGATTAAGGTGACAACCAGATAGATTTCCGATAATATAAATCATGGCCATTAACGAAAGACCAAATGCAAATGAAGTAGCAATTATCCCATCATTTCCACTACATTTTGTAGCAACTGCCACACCACATCCAAATAAAACTAAAAACATAGTTCCTATCAATTCTGCAATATATCTTTTCAAACAATGCATAAAATATCTTTGCTCCTTTTATCTATATTTTACTATTCCCTTTTTATTCTTCTTTTAAACATCTATTCATACTAAAAAAAGCAAAATGACGCTCTATTCATCTTGCTTTTATACTTGATTTATTTTCTAAGTCAACGTTTTCAAAAAAGTTTAATCATTGGATAGTAAAAAACTTATTGTTGCCTTTATCGATATAATAATTCTAATAAAGAATGTATTTCATAGGTAGGCTGTATGGAAGTTGTATTCCTTTTTCGATTTAAATTGAACCAGCAAGTATCCATGTGTCCATTTATTCCTAATTGTATATCACTACTTAAAGAATCACCAATAATTAATGTCGTTTGAGGTTGAAAATTTTCAATATTCACTTTCACATATTGTAAATACTCTAATGATGGTTTGTGATATCCGATTGCTTCAGATACAAAACTTTTTTCAAAAAAAGATTGCATTTTTGCTTTTTTCATACGGTAATCTTGTGTTTGTTTAACACCATTTGTTATGGCATAAATGCGATAATTTTTTTGTAAATTCGTTAAAACTAAACGAGCATTTTTTATCACATATGCTTGTTGATTCAAATAATGTCGGTAAAGATCTTCAAAATCTTTTGCTTTCATAGTAATGGAATAAATCGGTAAGAATTCTTCAAATCTTTGAATTAAACAGTCATCTCGGGTAATTATTTTTTCCTCAACCATTTTCCAATATTTAATATTGATTTCATGATAACGATTTAAAATTTCTTCATTCACTTCTACATTTAATTTTTTTAATGCCAAACAAAGAGCTTTCCGTTCAGCTTTATGAAAATTTAAAATGGTATCATCAATATCAAATAATAATGTTTTATATTTTCGCATGAAATAAAAATTTTCTTCATTAAAAATTTGATTTTCGTAATGTAATGTTAAACTCTGTTTTTTCTGAAATTGTTCATGAATAAATAGTTTAGCAAAACTATTTTTATAGAAAGAATATTTTTCATCTTCCATTTTTATTTGAATTGAATTTTTTTGAAAAATCAATTTTCCAATATAAATATGATGAAGATATAAAAAATAAAGTGACTCATTTTTTTGCTTTATCATTAATTCATCTAATTTCATCTCTATCACCTACCATATAAGAAAAAAACTGAAGTTTTCTTCAGTTTTATCTTTTAACCACGAATTCCTAACTTTTTAATTAAATTAACGTAACGTGTATAATCCTTGTCTTTTAAATAAGCAAGCATAGCATGTCTTTGAGCGACAAGTCTTAACAAGCCACGTGAATTATGATGATCATTTGGATGTGTTTTTACATGTTCAGTAAGATATTTAATTCTTGCAGTTAATAAAGCAATTTGAACTTCTGAAGAACCTGTATCTTTTTCATTTTGACCATATTCTTTTACGATGGCTTCAGTTACTTCTTTTGTTAACATTTTCTTTCCTCCTAAAATTTATCATTTGGCGTAAACGAAGAGAACAATTGGAGATTTTGTAATCCAAGTAAACGTCTTCAATATTTTATCATTAAAATAATTAAAATACAATAATAAAATCAAATTTTATTAATAGAAATTGTTAAGTTACAATACATGTGAGACTTTCTGAAACAGTTTAGACGAAATAATAAA
>CABUID010000004.1 GCA_902491575.1 uncultured Bacillota bacterium | reverse complement strand
AACTTTTTTAAGTCTCATAATTTTTGTTTTCTCCTTTCAATAAGTACATATTATTGAAAGAAAAAGATTATAAACTTGTATAGGAATAATCTGTTTTTTTATTTTAAAAAATTTTTCTTCAACATTAATCCTTGCATTTGATGGTTCCTTTATTATGTCGATTGGAAATATCTTGTCGAATATCTTTATAAGAAAATGGTAAAATGATTATTTCATAAATTAAAGGAAGATAAATAAAGGCGGGAATAATCATCCAAACAACTGGCCAATAAAAAACATCTAAACCTTCAATATGAAAAATGTTTTTTGTAAATATTTTAGGGACAAAAATTAAAAGTATATTAGCAATTTTATCAAATGCAGGAAGTGGACCAAAAACAAAAGACGAATTTCTTGTTTCTCTACTAAAAAATTCTGTTATGGAAGAAGAAATTAATCCGGTTTTATATAGTAAAAATTCGTTTATTAATATTAACATTTCGATTGTTAAAAATAAGATGGGTATTTGATAAAATTTCTTATAATTGGGTCGAAATAATCCTATGCTTCCAGCTAAAGTTGGAACTAAGAATAAAGTTATATGGCAATAATAAAAACGAAGTACATCAAACGATAATAAGTTTTTATTAAAGGCTTCTGTTGGATAAAAAATTGCTCCTAATCCTCCTGCTAAAGATATAAAGAAGAAATAATTATTTAAAATACTACTTTTTTTGTATAATACAACAAATGGTAGCAATAAAGTAGAAATCGCACAAATATTTTCAAATGTTATTTTACGTATACTATAAGGAAAGTCGGATACATAAGGCTCAAAAAACAATTTAAGGAAATGTAAAGTTAAGTTTAAGAAACATATAATTAATATAAAATTATATTGATATTTTTTACTTTTCTTTTTTAAAAAAAGATAGAATGAAATGAATAAAATAAGAGTAATGAAAATAAATAAAAAATAATAGAGATTCCCAACTTTAACCATACATTTCCCCTCGTAAAATATTATATCATGATTATAATATTTAACAATGGTAAAAATTATTTATTAACTTAATTTATTTGGTAAAACTATAAATGGTGATGAAATGGAAAATATTAAAATAAAAAAAATAGTAGGTAGAGAAGTCTTAGATTCACGAGGTAACCCTACTGTAGAGGCAGAAGTTATTCTCTCAGATGATAGCTATGGACGTGCGATTGTTGCTAGTGGTGCTTCAACTGGAAAATATGAAGCATTAGAATTGAGAGATCAAGATAGGAGTCGATATGGAGGACAAGGTGTCTTAAAAGCAGTCCATAATATTCAATCTATCATTTATCCTAAATTGAAAGATATGGAGATATGTAATATTTTTGATGTGGATAAAGAATTAATTCAACTAGATGAAAGTGAAAATAAAAGTAATATAGGTGCTAATGCCATCTTGGCTGTATCCATGGCTTTTTATAAAGCATTGGCCAATCATTATCGTATGCCCTTATATCGTTTATTTGGTGGAATACATAATTTGGAATTACCAATGCCTATGTTAAATATATTAAATGGTGGCGCACATGCAGGAAATAATATTGACATTCAAGAATTTATGATTGTTCCAACAAATTTTCATTGCTTTAAAGAGGCATTAAAAGCTTCTAGTGAAGTATATCATGCTTTAAAAAGTTTGTTGAAAGAAAAGAATTATTCTACAGCTGTTGGCGATGAAGGTGGATTTGCTCCATCTTTATCAAGTAACGAAGAAGCATTAGATATGATTATGGAAGCAATAAAAAGGGCTCATTATGAGCCAGGAATAGATTTTATGATTTCATTAGACGCAGCAAGTAGTGAATGGAAAAGTAAAGAAATAGGAAATTATTTTTTACCAAAAAGTAAAAAAGAATATACCACGGATTCATTAATAGAATATTGGGAAGAGTTATGTGAACACTATCCAATCTATTCGATTGAAGACGGATTAGATGAAGATGATTTAAATGGATGGGTTAAAATGACAAAAAGATTAAGTAATAAAATTTTATTAGTAGGGGATGATTTATTTGTTACAAATCCAAAAAAACTAACAGAAGGGATAGAAAAACAAATAGCTAACGCAATTTTGATAAAGCCAAATCAAATTGGATCAATTTATGAAACTATCCAAACAATCAATATAGCCAAAAAAGCAAATTACAAAGTTATATTGTCACATCGTTCGGGAGAGAGCGAAGATACCACTATTGCATCTCTTGCTGTTGGATTGAAAGCAAATCTTATTAAATCGGGTGCGCCTTGTCGAAGTGAGAGAGTAGCTAAGTATAATGAGTTATTAAGAATAGAAGAGACCATATAAAAACTATATCGCTTGATATAGTTTAAATAGGATTATCGTATTTCTTTAATTCATTTATGTCTTCATTGGAAGAATTGATGTTATATTTTTTTAAAATAAGTTCATCTTTTTTATAATATTTCCAAAGAAGAACTAAAAATACAGATAGTGCAATGACAACTGCGATGAGTAAAACTAAAATTGTGATTATACCGGCAGAATGTTCAAATAAAAAGTTTGCTACTTTGTTGGCTGTTGAAGTTGTTTCTTCAAGAGTGCCAGTGTATTCTGCAAAATAATAAGTCATAGTTATTTTTCCTCCTCTTTTTTGAAAAAGCATCCTTAGGATGCTTTTAATTTGCTTGAGATGCTTTATATTCAGCAATTATTTTTTCTGATTGTTCACGAGGGACTTCTGCGTATCTTAAGAATTCATGTGTGATATCAGCTTGTGCTTGAGTTAAAGTTTTTAATTCAATAACGCATTTTGAAAGTTCAATTTGTGGAATCTCAGAGGTTATCACTTGATTTTCACCTTCTACTGAGAATTCACCAACTAAGCCTCTGTGTTTTGAAATATTCGACATAACATCGCCAACAAACTCATTTGGTACGACAATTGTCATCTTTAAGATTGGTTCGAGCAGGATAGGTTTTGCTTTTTCCATTCCTGCTTTAAAAGCAAGTGATGCAGCTATTTTAAAGGAAATTTCATTAGAATCAACAGGATGATAACCACCATCATATAAATCACATTTAATATTTACTACAGGATTTCCTGTAAGAATTCCAGTTTTACAAGCTTCAATAAGACCTTTTTCAACAGCTGGAATAAAGTTTGTTGGAACGGATCCACCAAATACGGAGTTTACAAATTCAAATTCTTTTTCAGAAGGTGAAAAACGAATCCAAACATCTCCATATTGTCCAGCACCGCCGGATTGTTTTTTATGTTTACCTTCAACATCTGAAGAACCTTTAATAGTTTCCCTATAAGGAACTTTTGCATCTTCTGTTGTAGCTTGGCATTTATAAGATGCTTTAATTTTACTTAAGATTGTATCAATATGCGTTCCACCTTGACAACCTACTAATAATTGTTTTGTTTCTGGTATTCTTTCAACACTGATTGTTAAATCTTCAAGAGAAGCTCTCTTTAGACCTTCAGAAACCTTAGGTTCATCATTTTTGTTATCAACACGAATGCCAAAAAAGACAACAGGTTGTGGGAAACGAATAGGCGCAAATAAAAGTGAAGAGTTAGGTTCACAAATGGTTTCATTAGTTTCGAGTTGATCAATTTTTGTAATTACACCAATGTCACCAGCAGAGATTTCATTTGCGGGTATAATATCTTTTCCGTTCGGATAATTGATTCCGCTTAATTTTACTTTTACTTGTTTAGATGAATTAAACATTTCACAATTTGGCAAAAGCTTACCAGTTTTTACTAAAACATAAGAAATTCTACCTTGGAATGGATCAACGATAGTTTTATAGACTAAAGCGCCATTAGGTTTAGAAGCGTCGACTTCAGGGATAGTATCTGCTGCTGGAGCATAAGCTTTAATAAAATCAACTAATTCATTAATTCCGACCATTTTTTCAGCAGAAGTAAATAAAACAGGAATAAGTTCGTTCATCAATATGGCTTTAGTTAAACCCGTTTGGACTTCACTAAGTGAAATTTCTTCTCCTTCTAAGAATTTCATCATGATTTCATCGTCGCAATTAGCAACTTTTTCTGTTAAAACATCAAGATTACTTTCTAATTTATCCATAACTGCGGTAAAAGCACTAGCTGAACCATTTGGCTCGTTCATCATTACGCATTTACCATTAAAAGTTTCTTGTAAAGCAGCAAATGTTTTTGTAACATCGGCATTATCTTTATCCATTTTGTTCACTACGATGATGCAAGGTTTATTTGTATCTTTAACAAATTTTAATGCTCTTTTCGTTCCAACTTCTACATTTCCTGGACGTACAACAACTAAAGCTAATGAAGCTATAGATAAAGGTGCTAATACTTCTCCTACAAAATCAAAAAATCCTGGAGTATCAATAAAGTTAATTTTGTTATCTTCTTTTTCAACAAAACACACTGTTGAATAAACAGACATTTTTGCATCTTTTTCTTCTTTCGTGAAATCAGAAAAGGTATTTCCGTTATCGATTTTTCCCTTTGCTGATATTTTTTTGTTAGCAAATAATATAGATTCCAATAAGGAAGTTTTTCCTACTCCTTGATGACCTAATATTGCAACATTTTTAATTTGACTTGGTGCATAAGCCTTTGCCATAAAATATATCCTCCTATTTTTAGATTCATAATATGTAATCTAATTTGTTTGACGTTCTTATTTTATCATTTTATAGAATAAATGCATATAGTTTTTTTTAAAAACTTTTTAATTTTTAATGAATTAAATGAAAAAAAGATGATTTTATTTATTTTTTAAAAAAATAGTATATTTTTTATATAATTTACGATATAATAATATTGCCATTGCGATAGGTAATTTCGAATCAGGTCAGAGTAGGAATACAGCAGCCTTAAGGAACCAACTATGTGCGGTGGTTTTTTAATTGATTGTTTCTTAAAATTATGGATTTTATTAATAAAAAAAAGACTTTTAAGAAAAAATCTTAATCGTCTTTTTAAATTTATTTAATAACTACGATATCTGAATAGATATAAAAGTTCGTTGTAGTATTGTATAATTCCCATTCGGTTTTATATTTAATAACTGCATAAATATCGCCTTGTCCTGTACGGGTAATATTATTATTATTTGCTGTAGCATTGTCGGTTAATACGATGATTTCTATATCTTTTTCAGTTGTTTCTGTTTGTGAATAGGTTACAGATTTTGCTGTTAATTGTTTTGTTTCATTAATAGCTAATGTTATATCATTGTCATAAATGAGTTTATATTTATTATTAGTAAAACAAGGGACATAATTTGTCGTATAAGCTCTATTGCCATCAAAAATATGATTAGCGAGTTGTGAAGAGTTTTCATATCCAAATGTCCATAGCCAATACATTTGACCTCTAGCATTTGATTCTTGAAGTGGTTCAGTTGAAATAGTAGTTAATTGAGAAGCCAATCCTACACCAGATGAAAGGAAAGAATTAACGGAAGACCAATATTCTTCATTGGTATGTCTTATTACGGTATTTAAATAACCAACTTGAATAGCAGGATCATATTCTCTTAATTCTTTAGCTGTTGCTGCACTAAAGGTGATGAGTGTAATACGATTATACCATCCTTTTTGTTTAGCCATTTCGATTGCCATTTTACCGGTTTTAGTTAAATTATCTTTTACTTCAATGACAATTGTTTTGTTATTATATTCATCCGTTGAAAAGGTATCAAAGACTTCTTCTAAAGACGGAATATGGTAATCATAAGAATAAATATTTCCACATTTTAAAGGGATTGCTTGTAACTCTGCTAAAGTAGAACGTTTGATATTTAAATTTACATTTGAGAATGCTCCTGTTGTTTCATCATGAATAACTGCTAAACGGTTATCAGATGTTTCGTGGATATCAATTTCAATCGCTTGAGCACCATTATCATATGCCCATTTAAAGGATTCAATTGTATTTTCTGGTAAAGTTACTGCAGGATTAGAGCCGTTAGTACCTGCACCTCTATGTCCTGTTACATAAGGAATAGAGAATAATGAATGAACTTGTTTGTCTAATGAAGTAGATGATTCATTGACATTAAAAATAGAATCATTATAAATTAAATTAGTCTGTTTTTGAACATTTGAATTGTAATTCGCTAAAATTAATTTACATCCTGATAAAGCACCACTAATAACAGAATAATTATCACCATTTTTAGCATTTGCAACTATACTATAGCCAAGGCCGGTAACTTTTACTATGTTTTCTTTATTTAATAATTCACTATCAATTAAAATTAAATTTGCATAATGTCTACCAGCTTCATGACAAATTTCAGCAATTTCATCATAGGATTCAAAAGATGTTACATTTTCCGGAATATAACCTAAGCGTGCATAAGACATTTGCTTTCTTGCAGCATCTAATATTTCTCCTTTAGAAGACCAAATAACTAAATCAATTATTCCATATGAATTACAAATCTCAGTAACATATTGTAATGTTTTTTCATCTTCAATTTGGATATTTGGAATGTATTGTCCTCTTAAGTCAAGAAATAATTCATTTAATGTGACATCCATTAAAGCATCATTTATATTATATACTTTTAAACTTTCAGCTCTTACAAAAAATTGTTGACAGTATTCGTTTACTCCATACAATTCATCAATAGTGGATCCAGATGCTATCATATTAGGTTTCATACCATCGATTGCATCGTCTTCTATATTTACAATAGAGTCAGAAGTGTTTGCATAAGACATTATCTTTGTTTCTTCGTCTAAAGAAATCTTGATATTTTCAAATTTTACAGTAGATCCAGCACATTGAAATCCAAACTCACCAGTGGAAGCATTTGGAAGTGTTGTGTCAAATGTAGTTGTATAATCATTACAAGATAAAGTGCCCGTGAAATTTGAATTTTGTACTTTTAATTTCATATGGACTGTATCATTGGATGACAAAACGCCAGGATTACCATTATTCCAAGTTCCTATATAAGGATAAGAGTAGGATGTAGAGTTGTACACATAAGTAACTTCTACAGCATTACTGGACGCAGTATTTTGTCGAATATCAAATTGATAATACGGATAGGTTTTATTATCAGACTCTTGATTACGGAATACTATACCAAGCCATCTTGAACTATCGGTGGTATTTAAAAAAGTTGCATCGCATTCTAAAGTATAATTTTTTGAATAGTTTTCATCCAATGCATATGTAATACGATTCCAAATAGAACCAGTTGCTTGCATTGTAATCGTGTCATTTTCAATAGTAACTAAATCAGAATTTCCTGATCTTTGTGTATAATTTTCTAAATTAATACTTTTTGGATAAAGGTAACGACTAGCTTCATTTTCACCAACTGAGACTTGAATTGCAAATTGTTTTATACCATTCGCATTAGCCTCTATGGTATAGGTGCCAACTTTATTAAATGTTAAAGTATCACCACTTATTGAAACACCATCATTATTGATTTTATAAGTCGGTTTACCACTAAAACATCTAGAAGTATCAATTGTTGATAAGTCAAAAGATTCACCTTGAACACCATAAATGTAAACAACATCATATACAGAATTAATAACTGCGTAATAATCTTTGATTATAGTGTCTTCGCTGGATGAATTTGAAGAGTTGTTAATATCGATACTATCACTAGGCTGATTACTATTATTTTTATTGCAACTAGCCAAAATTGTTGATGCAATCAAACATAACAATAATTTTTTATTCATAATATTTCCTCACTTTCATATATTTTCTGTTATTTATTCTATTTTAACAAATAAAAAGAAAAGAGTAAATTAGAAGATTATAAATTATATATTAAGTATTATAATTTTTAGCTAAACCACCGATGCTAGTTTCTTTATATTTACGGTTTAAATCTTTTCCAGTTTCATACATTGTTTTTACAACAGTATCAAATGATACTTTACGAGTTCCATTTAAAAATTTTGACAAATTGGCGGCGTCAATTGCTCTTAAAGCTGCAACAGCATTTCTTTCAATACAAGGGATTTGAACTAAACCATTAACAGGATCGCAAGTTAATCCTAAGTGATGCTCTAGAGCAATTTCAGCAGCATATTCAATTTCTTCGATACTTTGATGATTTAAAAAAGCGACAGCAGCAGCTGCCATTGAACAAGCTGATCCAATTTCAGACTGACAACCTGCATATGCCCCACTAATTGAAGCGTTGTGTTTTATTATATTTCCAACTATTCCTGCAACAGCTAGAGCGTCAATAATATCATTAATAGTTAAATGGTTTTTCTTTTTTAAATAGAATAAAACGGCTGGTAAAACGCCACTAGCGCCACAAGTTGGAGCAGTAACGATTATACCGCCATCTGCATTTTCTTCACTTACTGCAAAGGCATAACTGCTAACTAATCTTAACTCGCTAATATCAGTACTTTCTTTAATTTTTTTCGCATAATAAAGTTGTTGTGCTTTTCTTAAAACGTGAAGATTTCCTTGCAGTTCTCCTGCTTTACTTATACCATTTTCTATCGATTTTTTCATAGTCATATAGATTTTTTTTAAGTAGTTTTTAATGTTTTTATTTTCAAACTTGTACACAAAATCACTTAATGTAAGATTTTCTTGTATGCAGTATTGTTTTATTTCATTAAAAGAATTAAAAGGAAAAATATTTTTTTCAACTTTTAAACTTTTTTGTGTAATGTTTAGAATTTTAATATCTCCTCCGCCTATAGAAAGAATATCTATTTTTTTTATAAAATGTTGATGAATATCATAAAGATCAAACGACATAGTATTAGGATGCTGTGGTATTTGATCAAAATTAAAAATAATAGATACTTTAACATCCTTAAGCGTATCCATAATGATTTTATCCGTTAAATGTCCTTTTCCAGTCAAAGCTAAAGAGCCATAAAGAGTTACAATTATATTTTTAGCATTGGGATAATTTTTTAAAATATATTTGCAAGCACTTTCTGGTCCCATTGTATGCGAACTACTTGGCCCATGACCAATTTTATATAAATGACGTAAAGATTCCATTGATTGTTTACCCCGCCATTAATATTATATACTTATTTGTTAAATTTTACATTATTAAAGTTTTGTTGCATGAAAATATTATCCTGATAAGTCGTGATTAACTCTTTTTCGTTATTGATATTTTTTAATCCTTCATCAATATACATATCAAGAATATCTGAGCATTTGAAACCTATACTATCATATAAGTATAGGGCTAATGAACCAGGAATATTATTAATTTCATTAAAATATAAAGCATCATTATCTAAATCATATAAAAAATCCATTCTGACAATATATTGCGCTTTTAGATCTTTATATATTTTTAATGCAAAAGATTGTATTTGTTTTTTTAATTCATTGCTTATATTTGCAGGAAGTTCTTTTTTTTGCCCTACCATTGATTTTTGGTTATTGACATATTTGTCTTTATAACTTAACACATGATTATTACTGACTTTTTCAATATCTGATAAAATGAATTCATCTTTATATTGAAAAACAGAAATGTTTAGTTCCATAAAATGGTTTATTTTTTTTTCAATGATAATACTTGAAGATAAATGGAATAGTTCTTCTACGCTATCCATCATTTCATCTATATTATTGGCGCTATGAATACCAACACTACTACCTAAATCTACAGGTTTTAAGATAACTGGGAAACCTAATTTTTTAGTTTCTTCCATAATTTTTTCAAGATTATGATTATAGTCATATGAATTCAATTCGTAAAAAGGAATAGTGTTTACACTAGTACATTTTTTTGTTAAATATTTGTTTTGACCAATAATGGCGGATGAGGGCTTCTCACCAATCACATCAATATTTAAAGTTTTAAAATAGGAATATAGAGTTCCATCTTCACAATTGCTACCATGTGCAACAATCCAAACAGCATCAAAATGTAATTTTTTATGTTTAACTTTTATTAAATTTTCATTAGCGTTAAAATTTATAGAATTTACATTTTTAATATTTTTAGATATTGATTTATAGAAATCAATTTTTTCTAATTTAGGCGAAATGTAAAATTTCCCATCTTTTAAATAGCATAAAATAAGATGATATTTTCCTTTATATTGATTTTTTATTTGTAAAGCTGTAATAATACTTATTTCATGTTCAACAGAATTTCCTCCGTAAACAAGTAAAATGTTATTTGTCATAAAATAAACCTTTTATTATAAACTTATTTGATTTATTAATAGTTATATAATATTCCTTTCATAATTTTTATTTAATGTAAATATCTGGTAAATCATTTTCAATAAGAATAGTTAATTCTTGATCATAATAATGAGTATGCAAATAATTATATGCTTCAATAAATGATTTGAAGTCAAGTTTGGAACTGATTTTTTCGCCAAATGATGGATTTTTTACTAATAAAATAATATCGGCTATTTCTTCTATTTTTTTTGCTAAAATTTCATTTTGATAATTATTTTTCCCTTGTTCTATTATTCCTGGTGTAATAATTACTTTTTTATTTTTAGCTTGGTTTAATATATCTAATGCATTGCAAAATCCTATAAAATTACTATTATATGAATCATCTAAAATTAACCAGTTATTAAGTCTTAATGTTGATAAACGATGCTCAACATTTTTTAATTTTTTGATAGTATTTAAAATAATCTTATCATCAATATTTAATGCTTTTGCAACTCCAACAGCACAAGCTATATTTTCAATATTGTGTAGTCCTAATAATTTTGTATATGTATCATATTTTTGATTATTAATTCTAACTTCAAGTAATGATTGTGTTAGATTTTGCTGTGTTAATTTAATAAGTATGTTTGCAGTATTTTGAGTTGATACAGTAATTTTTGTGCAGTTTACAGCAACATCCTTAAGATATGAATCATCCATGTTTATAATAGCGAAATCTAAAGCACTTTTTAATAATTTTGTTTTTTCATTTTTAATGTTTGTAATATTTTTAAATGTTTTTAAATGTTGATTACCAATTCTTGTAACAACTGCTATATTTATAGGAAAAGATTTAATATATTTATTCATTCCATTTATTTTGTCTACACCGATTTCAGCAACAAATATTTCATGATATGGCATTAATTTTTCGTTAATTGTTTTTAAGATCCCGTTTAATGTATTATATGACTTTGGAGTTTGTAGAACATTGTATTTTTGTTTTAAAAAAGAAGTAATATAATTTTTGCAACTTGTTTTGCCATAACTTCCTGTAATTGCTACAAAAATAATATGGTTCATTTTTAATTTTTTTTGTGCTTTTTTAATATTTTTTATTTGGATAAAATATTCAATGGTGTAAGAAATAAAAAATGAAATCCAATAAAGTATTATATTATATACATCAATGATAAGAATTTTCATAATGTTATTTTTTAATGTAAAAAAGAAAACTAAATTGAATAAATTTAAAATTTCAAATATAATAAATTGTCTTACAATTCGAGGAGTTATTTGAAATTTTTTTATTTTAGATGGAATATTTTCAAAAAATAAAACTAAATAA
This sequence comes from uncultured Bacillota bacterium, assembly GCA_902491575.1. Lineage (GTDB taxonomy): Bacteria > Bacillota_I > Bacilli_A > RFN20 > CAG-631 > CAKPXW01. Next base: position 115,784 of record CABUID010000004.1, on the reverse strand, counting down.
AATAACGAAAAGAAAATATTAAATTTTAAAAGAAAAATACTTATAAGTAAAATTATGTATTTTAGAACAATGATTTTGAAATGGTTTTTTTGATATATAATATAGCGATTGATATCATAGTATTGATTTTGAAGTATATTTGAAAGGGCAACAAAACGAACATGTTGCAAAACTATGGTTGATATGATTAAAAGTTTTATTAGCAAGAAGATTTCACCATACTTTCTATAATCATAGAGATTATGTTTACATTATATAAATATGCAAAATGATTTCCTTCTACGAGTATCAAGGATGCATCTTTCGCATTTTTTACAATTTTTTTTCCTAAATAAGTAGGTGTAATTTTGTCTTTTTTGCCAAATATTACTAAAATTGGAATGTTTAAATTCTTTAATTGAATAGTAATATCTTCATTAATCACATTTATCATTGTTTTTTTCATTACAGGAGTTAATGATTTATAATCTTTACTTCCAAAAAAAGGAATTAAAAAATTTAAAATTTTAATTTTTTTAATTAATTTATAAATAAAAATTTTTAAATAATAGAATATTGTTCGACGTGAATTGTATATGGATGGTGAAAGCAAAACTAAACTTTTTATATTTAATTGATTGGCTAATAAAATGGATAATTTTCCTCCAAATGAATGGCCAATAATTAATGATATATTAAAATTTTTTTCCTTTAAGAATTGGATTATTATATTAGCAAATTCATTTAAAGAAAGTGGAGATTGCAAAACATCATTTTTCCCAAAACCAGGCAAATCTATAACTAAAGAATTTGCATTTGAAATTTGTTGAGCAATAGGTAACATATATTGATAATTACAACCCCATCCATGTAAAAATAATAAGGTATTAGGCAATTTTTTATCAATAAAATAATAAGATGTTATTGAGTACATATTATCACCATTTTGATTATATGATATTTTGATTAAAAGTATTTGTAAAAGAAAATTTATATTTTTTTACTTGTAAAAAAATATATTCATGTTATAATGAACTTAGAGAGAGGTGAAAAAATAATGGGATATATGTTTTTTGTATGGATTATGATTATGATTATAGCGGTAATCATAGAAATATCAACAACTGACCTAACTAGTTTTTGGTTCGCAATTGGAGCTATAGGGGCATTAATTTCTAATTTATTTTTACATAATGATTTGATTCCAGTACAAGTTTCAATTTTTGCATTAATATCAATAATATGTATATTTACATTAAGACCATTAATCAAAAAAAGAATGAATTCTCCTAAAATAGCTACTAATGCTGATGCGTTAATCGGTCAAAAAGTTATAGTTTTATCAAAAATTGAATTAAATCATTCTGGAATTGTAAAAGCAGATGGTATTGAATGGACTGCAATCACTAAAAGTGATGAGTTTGAACCAGGTGATTTTGTAAAAATTGTGCAAATTGAGGGAAATACTTTATTAGTAGAAAAAACAAATGAAAGGAAAGGAGAAAATTTATGACGATTTTATTTTTAAGTGGTGTTCAAATTGGTTGGATTATTGCAATATGTGTAATAATAGTTTTGGTTTTGGTAGCTTTATTTTCTAGTATAGTTATTGTACATCAAACAGAAGCATATATTATTGAAAGGATTGGGAAATATCGTACTACTTTAGATGTTGGATTTCATTTAGTCATTCCTTTTTTTGAAAAGGTAGTAAAAAAAGTTTCATTAAAAGAACATGTTGTTGATTTCAAGCCACAACCAGTTATTACAAAAGACAATGTTACAATACAAATCGATACAGTTGTTTTTTACCAAATTACCGATGCAAAGTTATATACTTATGGTGTTTCTAATCCAATGGCAGCTATTGAAAATCTAACTGCTACAACTTTAAGAAATATTATTGGTGAATTAGAATTGGATGCAACTCTTACTTCGAGAGATGTTATTAATTCAAAAATGAGAATGATTTTAGATGAAGCAACTGATTCTTGGGGCATTAAAGTTAGAAGAGTTGAATTAAAAAATATTATTCCACCACGTGATATTCAAGAAGCAATGGAAAAACAAATGAGAGCAGAACGTGAAAGACGTGAAAAAATTTTACAGGCAGAAGGTGAAAAAAAATCTGCAATTTTAATCGCAGAAGGTGAAAAAGAGTCTGTAGTATTAAAAGCCGAGGCTAAACGACAAGCATTAATCGCAGAAGCAGAAGGTGTTTCGAAATCTATTCAATTAATAAATGAGGCTAATCCAACAAAAGCTTATTTAACTTTGAAGGGATATGAAGCATTAGAAAAAGTAGCAGATGGTAAATCTACCAAATTAATAATTCCAAGTGAGTTATCATCATTAACTTCTGTTGTTTCGTCTGTAGTTGAAACAATAGAAAGTACAAAAAAATAAAAATAGTAATAATTAACACATTTTTGAAAAGAAAATGTGTTTTTTACACAATATAATAAAAAACATATAATATAATAGGTTAATGAATTTTTATATTCATAACCTTTATTTAAAATTGACGAAAGGAATAATATTGTTATTCAATATTAATAATTAACTTATGACTAATAATTATTTCGATTATAGATTTGTAACAACTATACCTTCAAGACAAGCACCATCATTTATGAATATCATTAAAACGAAAAAAAATTTTACGGGTAGATTACTTTCAAAAGATTCTTTGTCTAGTGTTAATAATATAATAAATAGTGCACAAAAAATAGTAAATATATATGATCAAGCTATTCCAATCATTAATCAAGCAAAACCAATGATTAATAATATACGCACTACTTTTAAGGTAGCCAAGGCATTTAAGAAGATGTCAGGAGAAGAATCTTTAGAAAAAGCTTTTGACAATTTACCTGATTATAAAGAAGAAAATACAAATATAAATACAGATTTAAAAAATAATTTTAAGGATAATCATGTTGATAATGGGATGAATCCTTTTTATCCGAAATAGAATGGAGTTTAAAAATGAAAGTTAAAATAGCTGAACCATATGGTTTTTGTGTAGGAGTTGAAAATGTTTTAAAACTTATACATAAAATCAAAAATGAACATAACGATATGCCAATTTATTGTTTGGGACAAATTGTTCATAACGAAATGGTGAATGAAGACTTAAAAAAACAAGGAATCAATATTTTAATAGGAGATAAAAAAAAGAATATTGAAAAATTGAAAAAAGGAGTCGTCATTTTTTCAGCACACGGAACAGATGAAAAACTAATAGAATTTGCCAAAAACAAAGGATTAATAGTATATAATGCAGCATGTCCTTTTGTAAATAAAGAATTTTCAATTATAAGGAATAAAATAGATTCTGGATATGATGTTATATATATTGGAATTAAAAATCATGATGAAACGATTGCTGCAATGTCAATTTCTCCAAATATACATTTTGTAGAAAATATTACTGATTTAAATCATTTAAAAATTGATAACAATAAAATTATAACTATAAATCAAACGACGTTATCTGTTCTTGATTTAGAGTTAATACATCAAAAACTACGTGAAAAATATCCACATATCATTATTTTTGATGAAATATGTAATTCTACGAGATTAAGACAACAATTCATAATGAACAATAAAGATGAAGTTGATGGCATTATAGTAGTAGGTGACATTAATTCAAATAACACAAAATCCTTGAGAAATATCGCATGTGAATTAAAATATGATACGATTATGGTTAATAAATTTGAATCAATTAATGTAGAATGGTTAATAAAGAAAAAAAGTATTCTAATTGTTTCAGGAGCATCAACACCTAAAAAAATGGTAGAAGATATTTATAATAAGATAATAAATTATATAAAAATATAAAGAAAATTTTATTTTTAGTTTTATATAATTCCGAACTAGTATGTTTTAAATACTCTTATTAATTACACTTGTCGGTGTTAATGAGCATTGACAAGTTTTTTTATGATGTATGGACAAGAAAAATAGAATTTTAAATAAGTTTATTAAAGACTACCTGTTATTCATCTAAATAGAATAAAAATTTTTTGGATTAGATAATAAACAATATAGTTCCACTAATTCATAACAATAAAATTTTAGTTGTTTAATACTAATTTTCCGATTTTTTTTGGTTTTTGTAATTATTTTATATAAATTTTAATTAATAATTAAAAAAAGTTTTATAGAAAAATCTTATATAAAAAATAAAAAAACTATTTACAAACAATCATTTTTATAGTATTATATACAAGCAGTAAAAGAAATATAGGGGCCTTAGCTCATCTGGAAGAGCGCCTGCCTTGCAAGCAGGAGGCGGCGGGTTCGATCCCCGTAGGCTCCACCATTTACTGTATAAAGTACCTTGTATAATTGGCGGTGTAGCCCAGTTGGTTGAGAGCGACCGGTTCATACCCGGTAGGTCGAGGGTTCAAGTCCCCCCGCCGCTACCAATGATGGACCCTTAGCTCAATGGTTAGAGCTCCCGGCTCATAACCGGTTGGTTGTGGGTTCAAATCCTACAGGGTCCACCAGTATTATTGGAGGAATACCCAAGCGGTTGAAGGGTCCGGTCTTGAAAACCGGTAGATCGGGAAACTGGTGCGGGGGTTCGAATCCCTCTTCCTCCGCCATTCTTTGGTATTATTGTTATATCGCGGGGTAGAGCAGTGGTAGCTCGTCGGGCTCATAACCCGGAGGTCGAAAGTTCAAATCTTTCCCCCGCAACCATAAATAAAAATACGGTCCAGTGGTGTAGTGGTTAACATGCCTCCCTGTCACGGAGGAGATCGTGGGTTCGAGTCCCATCTGGATCGCCATTTTTTTAAAAGGCCCGGTAGCTCAGATGGTAGAGCGGAGGACTGAAAATCCTTGTGTCGCCGGTTCAATCCCGGCTTGGGCCACCACTATAGTGTAAATTTGAAACTTTATTTAAGTTTCATTTTTTTTGTTTTGTGGGCCCTATCAAACATCTTTAAATTATTTTTTAAATCTGGATGTATATATCGTTTAGTTGTATTTACATTAGAATGTCCTAAAATATTACTAATTAATAGTATATTTGCTCCATTATGATACATTTCAGTTCTTAAACTATGTCTTAATCCATGTGGAGGAGATTTTTTATTTTTAATCTCTTACGTATTCTAGCAAACATTGATTCAATAGCAGAACGTTGTAATTTTTCACCATTTTTATTTACAAATAAGTATTTTCTTGAAAGTGCTTTTTTGCAAAATGTTGTCGCCAGCTTTTTTGTCTCTTTTGATATAAAAACATATCTATCATTACCGGTTTTCGTTGTAGTTAACAATATACATCGATGTTTTAAATCAACGTTTTCAGATTCTATATTAATTAGCTCATTTAAACGAACACCTGTATCATAGAAAATGTGCAAAATAATTTGATTTTGAAGAGATAAATTCTTACAAGCTCTTTCTAAAGTTTTCATTGGATCATCATCACATGTTCCATAGGTAACAAACTTTTCTTTAATTTTTTTTATTTTTGAAAAATGATTATCAATTTCACAAAAAGCATATACTCTTTTTATTGTACTTATATGTTTATTAATTGTGTTTGCAGTCAAATTACATTCCTTTAAATCAAACATAAATTTTTTTAATCGATCTACAGTTATTTCTGAAGAATCTATATCTCCAAAATAACTTAATATACTTTTTATTTCTTTCGCAGTAAATGAAACATATCCAGCTGAATTATATAATTTAAGATGATCAAGATAATTATTAAACATTTCAGAGAGTTTCATTTTTTTTAAATCCTTTTTACTTAATTAAATATTTTCTTAATTTATCACCTAAATTATAAATAATTTCATAAAGTGTTTCTCGTTCATAATGATACTTTTTCTTTAAATCTTCATTTTCACAATCTTTTATATCCAAATAAATATATTGACTATCAACATTAATTCTTAATACACCTATACTTTCTTCATTAAAAAACAAACTAAAATCATATTCTTTATTTTCTTCATAATATTTTACAGCAACATTACAATAATCAAATTCTAAATTTTTCAAAACAAAGTTCATGAAATAAGAATAAATACTCCATAAATATTTTAAACCTTTATATTCTAAACTATAAGTAAAAAAAGTTGTATATACTTTTGTTTCTTTCTTCTTTTCTATTTTTTCTTTTTTCTCATTTTCTTTATCTTTTAAATCTTTTTTTATATATTTTAAAAATCGTTCATTGAAATTTTCAATTAATTCTAAATCATCATTAAATTCTTTTTTTTGATAATCTATAATTAACCATTCTCCAATCCTTGAAACAACACAATATTTTCTCCAAGAATAAGTAAATTCAACTCTTTGATAATAGTTTTCAAGGGATAAAGAATTATTTTTATCTATATTAATTTTAATAATTTTTTTCTTATATTCCTTATTGAAATTCTCTACTTCTGCAGTTAATATTTTTACAACATGATTATAATTTTGAATAACGTTTTTTAATTCGTCAGTCAACTGATTCATTGATTTTACTTGTCGAATTTCTTTTACACTCATATCTGGCTTAAATTTTTTTTCAATTTCTTTTTCGGAAACTGGTAATAATTCAACTAAAGCCGTATAAGAATAATCTTTATATTTATTATCCACTTCAACAAAATAACCTTCATCCTTTGTATATTCAGATTTATATTTTTTATAAACTGCAATCATATTTTTGACTGAAGTTTCTTTGTATTTAAACTTATTTTCACAGAATTCATAAAAGTCATTGTAACCATCTAAAAGGTATAATTTTTTCTCTTCGATTATTTTAAAACTTCTACCAATTCTTAAAAAACCTTTTAATACATCATTACTACCTGATACAATCTCATTACATAATTTCAAAAATTGACTATATCCATCTAAATTTAAAACTGTATTTTCTGTTTCAATTAAATCCACTTCATCTATTTTAATTATTTTTGATAAATTGATTGAATAAGAAGTACCTGTATTATCTTTTATCACAATTTGCTTTTCGCTTTCTTTAATCACTTCACCTATTACTTCTTTTTCTACTTTTTCTTTTTTATCATTATAACCTGTAAAAATTACTTTTTTAATCATATCTTTTTCTCCTTTATTATGCATATAAAATCCACATTATGATAATTACTAAAGTTAACATCTTCTAACCCTTCAATAAATCACTAATTAAGTAAGGCTCTTTATCTTCAAACTTAATGAATTTAAATAAGTGGTTAAATATGCAAAATTTACAAAATTCTTCACTCCAATAAAAAAAACGTTTATATGGTTTATTTTTATAAACATGTAAATTACCATCTTCATCTCTTGCAATGTATTTATATTGTTTATCAATATTTCTTAAAATAACTTTTTCATCAGCGGCTAATTTTAGTTTTTCTTTCCTTTGCCACAGCAATTCTTTTAAAGTATAATCTTTGTAGACTTTAACAACGTCTAAAAAGTATTGCCTAGTTAAATCATAATTGAATAAATCAATATAATATAGACCACAGCCATCTAATCTAATAAAACTTTTATTATTATAATAACATTTTGTTCCATTTCTTAATTCAACAACCATTCCACATCTTAAATCTTTTTTAATCATTTCTTTTTCTCCCTTTTCATCAACTTTTTTCTAAAATTTGTATTATGTCATTGCTTTTTCACATAAAATTGCATATAATAATTATATAGCCCCACATTTGATGGGACAGATCATGTGACTGCGAAGGTGCAGTCCTTTTTTTTTATTTAATGACCTTTCTATATTTCTTTGGATATTTATATTGCAATTTATCTTTCTTTAAAGCATTCTTATTAATTGTAATTATATTGACATTATTAATTGCACTATAATGTTGAGAATTCAATTCATTTATTGGAATAGGAATTAATTTCCCTTTTTTTGCTTGATTTAATGCTTTAAAATCATATAAATATCCTGTCTTTGATTTTGAACTTTCATGTTCTAAAGATGTAATTGTTTTAACATCTACTTTATTTGAAAATATATGTTTCTTTACAACAATTACATTATGTCCAGTAGATAATCCTAAATCTTTTGCATTTACAAAATATACTTTATTTTTTCTTATTTTCACACACTCATCTCCTATTCTTCATACTTACATAATTTTAATAATTCATTACGTTCATCAATTAATTTTTGCCTTTTTTCTGCTATATCTTTATAAGTTAAATCACATGCGCATTTTAATTTATCTTTTCGGTATTGATTTAATATCGATAATTTTTTATCATCTAGATTCTCTAAAAAATCAATTTGTTTATTTAAAATCGGAATTCTTGATATAGGACTATCCTCATAAAAAATGTCTAAAAATGTTTGCGTCGGTATCACTGAGCGTTCATACCAATTGCGTGTACGCGTAAAGTCAGCTTCTAATTTTTCTTGTGATATAATTTGCAACTTCCCTGCTTTATTCATAAATTCTTGCCATATTGGATCTGTAGGCCAGGTTCTGGTTCTACTAGGTCGATAATTTACATCATCATATATATTTTCATTTATTTTAATATCTAAATGTTTAAATAATAGTGAAAAACAAAATTCATCAAATTTTTTTAATTCTATATCAACTAATAACGTTTTAACTAATCTATCTGCTTTTTCATGAAAAGCTTGCATTTCAAATCTTATCCAACTCTCTGTTAACACATCAACTCCTGCATTATGAAATCGTTCTGCTTTTTTGTCATATATATTCATTTTCGATAATGATTCCATTGAACCAAATGTAATAGTTGTTCCAACTGGTTCATTATAATTTAATCCTGTAGGAGTCGTTTTTATTTTAAAAGATAATCTAAGATCGAACTTTTTAAAAGTGGTTTGATAACTCACTTCTTCTAATATTTTTTTAAATAACCACTCAAATGTTATTACTTTATTATTTACTAAATCCGTTGCAAAATCGACTCTTGTTGCATGACATCCTGGTATTCGATATATTTCACTTAAAAGCTTTAATAAATCCACTCCATTTTTTTCGACCTTTCGACATCCTTCTCCTTTTAGTTCCAAACAACAAGTTTTATAATAATACTCTTTTCCATTATGTATAAAATTTTGTTCATTTCCTTCATAAGAGAAAAAAATTCCTGGTGTATATGTTTGTAAAAATTTAAATCCTTTAGAATTATTAATACACTGTTTAGAAGATTCAGGAATAAAAGCATCCAAACAAAACCAATGTTCTAAAGTACGTTTGATTTTTTCTAGACTCCATACACCAGTTACAGCATCTTCTTCTAATAATTGATTTTTATTAATGCTATATTTTATACCTGGTCGAATTCCTGGATAATCCATTTTTATCATTTCAAATATTTCCTCATCACTTGTTCCAGGAAGATTCCTTTTATATTCTTCATAAAGATTTGTGAAAGTTGTTTCCTTTTTTTGTTCAATACTACTAGAATAAGGAAATACAAATTTATAATAGTCAAAAAGGCAGTTAATGATTGTTTCGTGACAGGTTACCCCACTATTAGTCAATTGTGGGGTAACCTGCATTGTACTGCCTACTTTTTTAAAAAAATTGTCCATAATATTTTCCTCCTTTTTTTAAACAAAAATTTTAATAATTCACTTTCTCATTGATCCATGAAAAAGCATTTGATTCTTCAAAGATTTTATTCAAATCATTAATAAAATAACTGTTCATACTCGTTAATTCTTTTATACTTGGTATATAATAATCAAAATTATTTAAATCAATAAAACCTTCTGATGCATTTAAATACTTCTCTTCAAAGAAAGAAGAGTAACAATCTGTTGAATATCGTCTGGAATAGATTTTCTTTTTCATCAAAAAAAATTTTTGTTTATAATTATCTATTCCATTACTAATATTAAGTTCCATTACTTTATAATCAAAAATATTGTGTCTTTTCACCAAATATTGATTTGAACGATAAGCTATTTTATTGATTAAATATTTAAATAATGTATTATCACTACGAACGACGTCATAGCGTAAATTAAAATCACTTACTTTTTGTACGATCCATTCAAAAAACAATGTTATAAGACTAATATCAAAATTTAATAATGAAGACTTAAAAAATGAATCTTGTTGATGGATTGTAATTTTATATTCAAACAAATCACGAGCATCTGCATTCACTGCTTCTTCTCGTTGATCATCTGCAAAAAGCATAAAAATAGGTTTATTACGAATTGTACAATCATGTCGTTTCATTTTCAAATAATCATTAAATCCATCATTTAATTGATTAGCTTTTAAATCGCTTTTATCTAATTTATTGGTATAAAATTGATTTCTTCGTTCTTTTCCAAATTCAGTGATGGCCACCACATTTCCATCTAATTTATAAGCATTTTTAACCTCGCTATTTAACTTTTTTTGAATTCGCATAGCATTAAAGTCCAATATTTTGGATGTAAAATGATAATCAATTTCTCCGGATTTACTTCTAAAGAAATCATATTTCCAGATTTTGAAATGGCCTTTATCCATTAATTTTCCATCATGTCGTATTGCATAATTCGTTGCAGAAAGCGGAGTCTTTAGACTATAAAGATAATAAGCTTTTGCATAATCGCATAAGCCTTCATATATATTTTCAAAATATAAACCATTATCATAAAGAATATTAAAATGATGAAAATCATAATGATAGAATTCATTTAAAGTAAATTTATAATCAATAAAATCTTTAGCTTGAAAAACATTAAAAATTCTATGTTCTTTTACTAGTCTATCGATTTCTTTTTCTAATTGATCAAAAGGAAAATTTGGAAATTCTAATTTGATTTCTAAAAGAATATTTAACAATCTTGTTCTTAATATTTCTTCACTTGATAATACCATATCGGTCATTAATTGTGTTTTTCCTGCTCCTGGAGCGCCAATAATCAACGTGTTTAAACCTAATGAAGTAATAAAACCTTTATTATAATTTTCAAAATGTTGTAAGTCTTCATAAGCTTTCTTTTTACGAATTTTATCATAAATGATATACACTATCAAAAGATAAATCACAAATGGAATTTTCAATAAAAATGGTCCTAAATCTAACATAACGACAACGATAATTTCAAAAATAGAAAGTAAATTTAAACTACTTGAAAAATAAAATAACCATCCTATTAAATCCAAAATCACCGAAAATAAATTCATATCAAAAGCTAAAATAATAGAAAATAATAAAATATAAAATTTTGAATGGAGAAAATAATCCATTAATTCTTTTAAAAAATTTAAAAAACGATAAAGTATTTTCTTTTCAAATTGAAGGTAAAATTGATAAGGTTTTGATTTCTCTTTTTTTCTTTGAAGATCTTCAGATAAATAATTATCCACTAACATTTTTACAAAAAAGATTAATGGAAGTATAATCATTAAAAATCGAAAGAAAACCAGAAGCAAATAACTTTTCTCTAAAAAAAACTCTTGATAGTTTTTTAAATCAAATAACATTCCAAAATAAGTTTGTATTTCTGCTTTAAAGATTTCAAAATCAACAGGTAATATAGAATAATTATCAATTCCACCTTTCATTTCAATTACTTTATCTAAATGAACACCAGCATCGATTTTTACACCTGGTGCAAATACATTACAAAAATAGTAAGCTATATTTTTTAAAAAAGTAATGATGGATAATCCTAACCGATTGGTATTATCCAAAAAGCAAAAAAAGAGGGATAATAGAATTACTATTACAGCAATTAACGAACAAATGAATTCTTTTATTTTATGATATTCTTTAAAAGAAATACTTTCTAAAATTTCATTTTTCATTTTTTTGCCTCCCCCTTTTTATTTAATTGTTTAAATACAAAACTTTACGATTTTTTAAATCATAAAGTTTCTTTCCATCCGTAAGTAATATCAAACGTTGATCATCTTCGATTTGTATCATCCCATCCTTTAATGCATAAGTTTTTGTACTCGTCATTGTTGTTTCTTCATTTTGAAGTTTTTGATAAACCTTTTCCTGATTTAAAAAATAAATATATATCTTTTCATCCTGGCTTTGATATTCTTGACTCACCAATTCTTCTATTTTTACTGTCCTTCCACTTCGGATTTGTTTCATATTAAAAATTAAAAACCACAAAATAAGGCTGACAAGAAGTAATAAACAAATTTTTAAAAAGATTTTATTCTTTTTCTTCTTACTTTGAATTTCAGTTTGCATTTTTTTTACCTAGATTTTTTAATAGCTTAACAAACTCTTTTATAAGTGGAAAAATAAATACAAAAAATAAAACAATGATCATGACTATTCCTAGTATTTTTAAAAAACTAAAATCTCCTTTTGATGGATCTATACTGATTCCTCCTGTTGGGTCTTTAGGTACATCCACTACTCCTAAATGATAAAGTTTTCCATTAGTTATAAATTTTAATCTTAAAATACAGATATTATTTGTAGAGATTCCTTTTACTAACCATGGAACATTATCCATTGATAATATGGCATCTTCTATTTTTCTTTCTGTATTTAAAAAATTTACTCCAAAAGTATATTTTGTTGCTTGTTCATCAAAAACAAAGTCACTCGATGAACGATAATCTCTCAAATCAATAATTTTATCGATTTCTTCATAATGGTATTCATATTTGCCAAACCATCCTGGATTACTGGATTCAATTAGTGTTGTTCCAGGAGTAATGGTTACTTGTTGATTTTCGTTTTCATTTACATAAAGTTTACTTTTATAATTTTGGTGACTAAGTGGTGGATTATTCACTAAATCATTGGCTTTTGATAAAGTGATTAAATCGTCCGTTTGATCATTATTTGTTGTAACGGGCAAACAATACTCAAAGCTTCCATAATCAATTTCAATTTCAAGTAGTTTATCGATTTCTTTATCGGTATTGAAAAATAAATACCAGGCATCTGCATAAGTTGAATTTCTTTTATATGAAGATGCATATTTTCCAAACAGATTAAATAGTAAAGAATCATTTTTTTCGCCATAACAATAAACAAAGATTTCTTTTTCGGTAATGGTTATCGTTTCTAAGTATTGATTATATCCTTCTAATGTTTCATTACTTTTTCCATGAAAGTAATATTCTATTGCTATTGTTTTGACTTCGTCAGTTGACTGACCTTCTTTTTGATATAAAACAGATGTCAATGCATATCTTCTTGTCTCATCATTTTGATTATTCGTCAATGAATTAATTTCATATTTTCGCAATTTTTCATTTGAATTCGATGAAATTAACGTCAAAGTATAAAAATGATTATTTTCTTCAAAAGTGGTTCCTTCTTTTTTTAAAGAAGTGGATAAATTAACTTTACTAATTTTTGTTGTGGATTCAGAAACGGAAAAATAAATAAAATTTTGAAGTTGATTTGTTTCATTATAAACTTGAGTAAAATGGATAAAAGAAACATCATCACTATAATCAATCGTTGTTAAATCTATATCAAAATTTAAAAGATCATCAATCACGTTACTATAGCCTTTTACAGTTATCGTATTCTCTTCTGTAGTTGCATTTACAATGTAGCTTTGATTAAAAACAGACAGAAATAAAAGTAAAAAAGTCAAAAACAAATAAATGATTTTTTTCATCTTTTATTTCCTTCTTGATTTCTCAATTTTTTTACAAATAAGAAGAATAATTTCAATGATTAACAGAAAAAAGGATATGGATAAAATAATCGTAAAAATATTCGTTATCTTATCATTTGCATTTAAAATTGTTTCTTTTATCTTTTCATAGTATTCTTGAATAGAAAGTAAATAACTCATCCTATCACCTCACTACTCGATGGTTTCAAATGCATTTTAAAATTTTGTAAATCTTCACATTCATATTGAATGAGTACTATATCACTTTTTTCTACAACGATTTCTTCGTTTCCTTTTAAATAATAATCACATATAAAAACTCCAGAAACACTGATCACTTCTTCTAAACTTATCACTGTAAATGACGAAATGTTTTCTTCTATACAGCTAAAATAAACAAAGTTTTCTTCTTGCCATAATGTTAAAAATGTCTCTTCCTGATATTTCTCAAAATTGAATTCAGAAGGTATTGGAAAAGAAAGATTTAAACGATATAGCGTATTTGGAATACTTACACTAAAATTACAATTGGTATCCGTTATTGTATATTCTGTTAATGGATATTCATTAAGATTTGCAATCAAATTTGAAGTTAATAAAGGCGCTAAATCAATAAAGTAAAGATTATTTTTAATTATCTGACTATCATATTCAAAAGTTAAACTTTCTAACTCACAAGATATTATTTTCCATTTTTCATATGAATCAAGAAATACGGATTGATAGACGATTTCTTTATCATCTAAGGACAAAGTAATGGTTTTATAACCAGTTTCATCCGTAATATTTTTAAATGTATAATCAAATTCTTTTCCTCCAAATCGATATGTTGCTAGTATTTCATTTTCAATTTGTGATGAATAATTTAAAAGACTAGTTAAATAATTTAAATCAATTCCTTCAAATGTTACATTTGTTTTAAACATCATTTTTGAAGAATCGATGAATTCTTCTGAACTACTGATTTCATTTGAAATGGAATGACTAGAAGAATCGTTTTCACTACTTGTAATAATACTATTATTTGATTCTTCATAAATAGAATCACTTTGATTTGGATTTTTAAATCCACAAGAAGAAACCTTAACTAAGATAATGGATGAAAGAATGATTGTAACCACATAAAATACAATTCTTTTACTTTTTTTCATCTTTCTTTTAATTAAAATTCAATAGCATTTGTTTCTAAATTAACGCTATCCACTCCAACTTCACGACTTCCCCAATCTCTTCCTAATCCAATTGCAATTGCTCCTTCAACGATTTGTTCTTTGTCTCCACAAGTTACTTTTACAGTATAATCCCAAGATACATAACTATCACTTGTCGATTCAAGTAAAGCTGAATGATAAGCATTACTAGAATCTAAATTCCAAATCATATCATCCGTAATTTCGCTCTGATTGGTAAAAGCAGTTTTTAATAAGGTTTCAAATTTAACAACTAATCCAGTATTTATATTGGTTCCGATAACATCACTTGTTTGTAAAGCTTCTCCGCCGTTTTCAAATAAAACAGCTGTAAAATTATATGTCTTATCTTTCGTGTAAATAGAATAATTTGGTGTATAGAAATCCGTCCAGGTAATTTTAGATACTTTTGTAAATCCTGTTGCTGCAGTTGTTCCACCTAATTGTATATTGACATTATTTGCCGCAATCGAGGTCAACTTCTTAACGTAATCTAAAACAACAGTTCCTGTAGCTGATGAATTGGCCGAAGAAGTTACAACCACATTAATTTTCTTACTAAATGCCCCTTTACAACTTAAAATAATCGTTTTAGTTGAAGTATTTACCGAAACGCTCATTACACTATCACAACTCGTTCCATCTGTATATTTTGCGACCGCTGTTACAGCTTGATTCGTTGCGTTTTCTGGTGTAACAGAATAAGTAAATGTTTGATCATATTCTCCATACGAATTCGTCGTTTTATTTAAAAATTTTAAAGCTACACCTTCATTTTTAATAACTAAATCATCATTGATATAACTATCTTGTTTGTTTTGATAATTTCGATATAAAACAGTACATGTCCCTACTGCTGTTAAAAGCATCAATCCTGACATAATAATACTGAATACTTTTTTATTACTTTTTTTTGAATGATAAGTATTTTTTTTCACTTTCTTATACCTTGCCTTTCTTTTTTTATTGAATCACTATATGACTTAATTGATGTTTGCTTAAAGTAAATTCATTTAATGTTAAAACCATCTGATCATAATCTGATGGAGTAAACTCAATCTTTTCATTTTCAAAATTAATTTTAAAATCACCACTAAACATTAAATTTTCTTTCTTTTCCCATTTTTGAACAACTTCATCATCTACAATATCGCCAACATTCCATTCAAAACTACATAAAACTAAATCCCCTTTTAATTTACCAACTTCAAAATCCATCATTCGAACTTCTTCATTTCTTGACTCGTCCAAACTGATTAACATTAACTCGATTAATAGTAAAAATGCATTCTTTAAAAAAGAATCTTCATATACCAGATTTAATTCACTATAATCCATCACAGAAAATTCATATTCTTTTTTAGAAGTATCATAAAAAATTTGTAAAATATTTGAATTTTGAAGTTCCAACATATAAGCGATTTCATCTCCAGCTTTTGAATAAAAAATATCATTGTCCAGATAAGTAGATCGTTTGATTTTTGTATTATCAAAAAAGATAGCACTATTGATTTCATTTACTTTATTGATAATAACATCCTCATGACATACTTCACTTTCTCTTAAAGTTTCAAGAAATGTTGCTATCGGATTTTCAGTTATTTTTTCTAAAGTATATTCTTCAAATTCTTCTATAGAATTAAAATCATATTGTACTTTAACCTCTGATTCTTTTCCTGGTAATCTGGATAAGATAGTTGCAGATACTCCAATGGTTAATACTGCAATTAATATATAAATTAAACTTCTTTTCATAATCGTTACCTTTATATTTTTAAAATATGGCTCTTTTGATGCTCATTTAATTGGCAATTGGAATTAGCTAATAATGTTAACATATTATCGTATTGAGTTTGATTTAACTCTATTTTTTTACTTTCAAAGTTTATTGATAAATTACCATATCCTAATAAATCGGATGCATTTTCTAAAGATGCATTTTCTCCTTCAGAATACTGATATTTATTTGAAATGAATGAAAGATTTGTTTTTCCTATTTCAACATCTTCCATTATTCTCATTTCTTGATTTTCCATATTTAAAACTGGTTCATACAAAATTACAGCCATTTCATAAACCAAATAACCTTTTAATACATCATCAATATTCATATTTGAAAGACTTATTCCATCCCCTAAATTAAAATCTTTATCTATATTATCAATCATTAGTATTTTTGAATCGTTTATTTTAAATAAATAGATTTCAGAATTATTTAGATGTAAAATTAATATATCTTCATCCAAATAAAGTTTCATCACTTCTGATTGCACTATTCCAAAAAAAGTATTTGAACTTTCTACAACCCTTGCAAGATCTTCAGTGTCGATATTTACAAGATTTTTTTGCTCTAATTCATTTACCTTCGATGCATAGATTTCATGATATTTTCCTGAATTTGATAAAATATCTTTTTCAAAGTATTCTTCAAATTCTTCTATAGAATTAAAATCATATTGTACTTTAATTTCTGGTTCTTTTCCTGGTAATCTGGATAAGATAGTTGCAGATACTCCAATGGTTAATACTGCAATTAATATGTAAATTAAACTTCTTTTCATAAGCTATTAAATATCAACCGATACGACTGATGTACTTGAATTTTCTTCTACAGGTTTTACTTTATTAATTACAATTTTTTCAAGTTCAAAGCTTGCTAAACCATCTTTATTGGTAATATGAATTTTAATTTTTCCATCATGTAAAAATTTTGCATCATAGTGATAATCATCTAAAGTCGTGATGACAGATGATTTACCATAACTGAAAATTCCTACACTTGTCTTCACTGCTACAGTATCTTTAACACTTGCTAACATAGAACAATCTATTGTATCGACATATCCTGTATATCCTTCAATGGTAATATCAATATTTTTAAAATTCGTTAATGAAGCTCCTAAAGAAACATTTTCAACATCGAATTTTTCTGTTCCATCTACTTTCATTGTATAGGTATATTCTGTCTTTTCGCTACCATTTAAAAATGCTCCCGTTAATTTTACATCCGTACCATTTACTACTGGTTTTGATTCTATTAAACTTTCTGTTGATAAAGTTAATTCTGGCCCTGCCTTTTTTTCTTCAAAGCCTTCTACACTTGCTCGTCCAATGAATGTACAAGCTACTCCTGTTAGAACAATAATTGTTCCTAAAAGTAATACATTTTTTGTTTGTTTTTTCATATTTTCTCTCCTTTTTTTTAAATTGTTAAACTTTCTTGTTTAAAACCGTTTACATCGTAATTTGAAAGTTCTTTCGTTATGGCATTTATTATTTTGGGAAATTCAAAGTTATAGATTTTTTTCTTTTTGGATTGTGTTTTGAATAATTTATTTATTACTCTTAAAAATAAAAAATAATAATCTGTTTCTACAGCTTGATCACCTAAATAATAAATATCCACTGTTCCTAAGAATAATCTTAAGTTTTGTTCTTTTTTTACTCTTTCGGCAATTAAATTGACATCGTAATAAAATTCTTTTTTGTTAAAATACAAATTATAACCTTTTCGATAGGTTAATCTTCGAATTTGAAGTATTAAGCCTTCAGGATTCCCTTTAAATTCTTCATTAAAGCGTTTTAAAATATAGTGAGCATAATCATCTATTTTAATGAATAGTTCTTCATTTTGTTGCATATTTTATTTGTCTCCTTCTTTTTTCTTTATAATGCGACAACGAAATAGAATAATTTAATAGAATTAATTCAAAATCTTTATAGGGTATCATTAGATTTGGATTGATTTTTATAACAACTTTATTGATTTTTGATTCTATCACTTGAAATCGAACAAGTTGTGTATCATCAATTTCAAAAAAAATAAATAAACCATAATCACTAAAAATTCCTATTAATTCTTCACTACCTGTTAAAAATGGCTCAATGTGAAATCCATATTCGAATTTCACATTGAATTCCTCTACCATTTTTTTTAATACACACCAAGCAAATTCATAATCAAAGTAGTTTGCCATTTTTATTAATATTGTAGATCTTCGAAACTTGCAATTGGCTCTAATTCATCTGAAGAAGCAGTTTTAAAAGTAATCTTATCTAGCATTTTATAAATTAAGAATTCACTCAATCTTGTTTCTTCAATAAAAAGATTTTCATAAAGTGCATTTCGATGGACACCAATATTATTTTTCTTTATTGGAAATAGTTGACAGCTTACATATGGTTTATTTGGATTTAAAGAAGTAGCAGACGTGATACCATGCAAAAATCTTACCTTACAGTCAATTCTTGTTTCATTTAATTCTCTCAAAGAATCGAAGGGTATATTTTGTGTGGAACAGATTAAATTCATTTTTTGCAAGTTAATATTAATCGTATCAATAATTCGATTTGCCAATAAATGCACAGTTAATAAATAGCGCCAGCTTTTTGTACGTTTATTATAAACACTTTTTACCGATGCATAATTTACACTTGCTAATTTTTCAATATCTTCATCTGTTAATTCAAAAATTTTCTTTACCACTTCGTCGGAATATCTTAATTTAAATCCATTAAATTCAACTTCTTTTACTTCAAATTCATTTACATTTTTTTCAGTTTCTTTCATTTCTCTTTTTTCCTCCTATACTTTACAAATGTAATTTATGAATAACAGGCGAGAACATGGGAGGCGTTCTCACCTGATTATTCCTTTTTTTTCAATTCGTCAGTTAACTGTTTTTTTTTACTCATCATCTGAAAAATTATTTTTTAAATAACGCTAAACTTTTTTTCTTTTTTCATAATAATTAATTTGATTTTTAATCCATCCTCTTGAATCTGCTTTATATAAACCTGCTATCGTTTTTGAAGCTGTATCATGCCATTGATTACCAATTTCTGCTCCTCTACTTCCTAAAGAATTTTTAACATAATATTCTTTATTACCACGTTTATAACTTTTTCCTGTTAACACTACTGAATAACCACCATATGCCTGGTCAATTTCTAAA
Organism: uncultured Bacillota bacterium; assembly: GCA_902491575.1. Lineage (GTDB taxonomy): Bacteria > Bacillota_I > Bacilli_A > RFN20 > CAG-631 > CAKPXW01. The sequence goes on along the minus strand of CABUID010000004.1, from coordinate 96,082 downwards.
TGATTTTTTTGTATTTTTACAATACAAATCATTTAATCTTTTTACTTCCCGTTCCAAATCTCTTTTAGTTGCCACATCTCCACCTCCTCTTTTTTTTAATTCATAGTTACATTTCCGTCTTCATCCACAATCCATTGTGTATGACCATGTTTAAATAGCTTAAAAGGATGTTCTTCTTCACATTTATATTCCATTGAAAAGTTGTCTCCTTTTTTAAATTTAAACTTGCCATTTTTTCGTGCTGTTAACATATTTATAAAAGCATCCTTTTTATTCTTTCCATATGAACATATAACTAGTGGATCTCCATTTTTCCATTTCCCCATGAAATGATAGGTTTTACTTTTTTCTTTCATAAAATTGAGTATCATTCATTTTTTTTAATTTTCTTGCAGGTATCTGACCAACTTTTGCACAATAAACATCTGCTGAATCACGTTGTGCAGTTAAATAGCCAGCTCGATATGCTCTTTGTTCTTTTGTCAATTGTTTGTTCAATCCAAATTTATCTTTTTTTGGATACAAAGTATTAGTTTTAGCACAATTAGAACGTAATTCTGAAGCATACTTATTACCCTTTTCAGATGGTGTTAATAAATAAACATCTTTTCCTCTTTTTCCTTTAACAATTACTGCCATTTTAATTCTTCTCCTTTCTTTTTATCTATTCAATTAGGTTTTTTTTAACCAAATTAAATCAAACGTTGACTTTAAAACTTTTTTATTGTTATACTTTAAATGAAGAATTTTGTGACCTTTAATATAAGTGTCGCGTGAACTATGTACGAATTAAGTTTCGGGTGTTCGATTCTTCTTTTTTTATTTTCTTGGAACTTTTAATTTATCATTATTAGATAATTTCCAAGGTTTTCTTTTCCCAAATCTGGACTTATGATCTTTTCCAGAATGTGGCCTAAAAAAAGCTTTTCTACTATCTTGAGGATTAGGATTCTTTTCTAAAGGTATATTTTTCATACCATTAGTTATAGATGCATGAGTTATTCCTACATAAACATATTCATCACCAACTTTGGCATAAATGTATGCTGGATGTTTTTCTTCTTTTGATACATTATGGGTTCTAAATTCATTTAGTGATTTTATCTTACGTGTCATATTTCAAACCTATTTTATATAAAAAATTCTTTCAACAAATTCCATCCTGCTTTTTTAAAATTCATATTATCTTTTCCCCTTTAATTACTCTATAAAAGAGTAATGCAAATATATTATAGCACATTATAGAGTAAACGCAATGAAAAATTAGACAATTTTAGAGTATTCTTATAAAATTTGTTTAGTGGGTGATTATAATGAATAAAATTGAAGAATTAAGAAAAAAAGCAGGCTTAAGTCAAAAAGAATTAGGAAATATTTTAAATTTAAGTCAAAAAGCAATTTCAAGATATGAAAATCAAACCGCTGAACCAGATTTAAATACAATAAAAAAAATTGCAACATATTTTAATGTTACAATTGATTATTTACTTGGAACTTCCGAAGAAAATATTATCTTGATTACTAAAAATGATTTAGACACCTTAAAAGAATCAGCTGACAAAATAAATAAAATAATTGATAAATTAACTCAAAGTAATAATACAAATTTAAACATAGGGTCAAATAGCAATATTCAAATAGGAAATAACATTAATTATAAGAAAGGAAAATAAACATTATGACAGGAATAAATTGTGTAATTTACACAAAAAATTATAATTCCTTTGGTTAAGTTATGGAAATAGTAAAAAAAATTCAAGAAATTAGAGAAACAAAAAAAATAGCAAGAAAAGATATTGCAAATTTTTTATGTATTTCTCCAGAAACATATCGCGATATAGAATATGGCAAAATTAGATTATCTTTAGATAACTATTTATCAATTTGTTCTTATTTAAATCTTTCACCAATGGAACTATTAAATAATAACCCTGATGAACATTTTATTCTGTTTAATAAAAAAGACATTGAAGATTTAAACAGAATAACTAAAAAAATCAACTTGCAAACTCAATCATCAAATCAAAGCAATATAAATTTAAAAAATAACAAAATTAATAATTTTAATAACGTAAATACAAATAATAGCAAATATTAAAATATTCATAGGTGATATAATGAAAACATTAGAAATAATTAGAAAAAAAAGAAAAGAAAAAAAAATAAGTCAAGATTATATGGCTGAAAAATTAAAAATGGCAAGAAGCACCTATCAAGCAATAGAATCTGGACAAAATAATATGAATATAATAGACTTTTTTAAAATAATAGAAATTTTAGAAATACCTATAACATTATTTGCTAATGAAGAAATTGCCATCATTGAAAAAAACGACTTAAACAAACTATTAATTTATTCTGAAGAAATACAAAAAATTATAAAAAAAATTAACAATCAAATTCACAATATTGAAATAAATGATAATCATGGAACAATTAATATAAATCAAAACAATAAGGAGAAATAAACTATGGCAGGTAAAACTTGTGTTATATGTGGCGAAAATTCAGGAATATATCCTTTATGCAAAAAACATTTAGAACTAAAAGCAATTGGACAAGTAATCAAAGATGATAACGGAAATTGGATAGAAATTAAAAAAGAAGATATAAAATTAAATAAATGCTATATTTGCCAAAAAGATACACCAAATGAAATATGCAAAGAATGCTATCAAAAAATTCAAAACAAAAAAGATGAAATTGACAAAAATCAAAAACCTTATGAACTAAAAGATTTTTACTATAATTTACAAAATAGTATCTATAGGTTAAAAACTTATGAAATAGTAGAAGCACAAATACAAAAAATGATTGCAATTGCACAAATTAATAAAGATGTTTACAATGACACTGCATTATTAAACCGTGTTAAAGATGATGCAATAAAATTATTAAAATCAAAAGAGTCTTTAAAAGAGCATAAATTAAACACACAAAATGAGCAAAAAGATAAAACTATAATAGCAACAGCAAACTTAGATCAAAATAGATCTTCAGATGGCCATATATGCAAATCACAACAAGAAGTCAAAATTGATGATATACTTTTCAAATTTAACATTTGTCATGCTTATGGAAGAAAAGTCAAAGAAATTCCTTCAAAAGAAGAAAGAACCTTAACTGCTGATTGGTTTATTCCACTATATGGAACAAAAGGAATTTATATCGAATATTGGGGAATGGACAAAGCTGATTACGAAGACAACAAAGAAGAAAAACTAAAAATATATGAAAAGTATAATGATGTTGTTAAATTAATTTCTATTGAAAAAGAAGATGTTAATGACATTCAAACACTAGAAGATAATCTTTATCAACAATTAAAAGAATTTGGATGGATAGAGCCTAAATAAATCATTAAACAACTTACAATAACTATGTATTATTGAAAGAAAAATTCAATTTTGAAAAAAAATTGTTTTCAATTATAAAATTAAATATTTAAATATTTACTTTTTTGAAATTATGCTATATAATACTTTTAGCAGATAGGAAAAGGGTCAAGTGTTACCAGCACTTGACCCTTTAAACTTTTTTAGGAAATTTAGCAGATAGGAATTACAAGGAGTTATTTTTTAGTTCTATTATCTTTACCTAAAAAATAAATTAATAATACTAATATTACTACTAGTATCACTAAATATTCCATTTAGAATACTCCTTTAAAAATTTCACTTATCCACTAAAAATCCTTCGTGAATAAGTCAGCATTAGCTAAACCTCCTTAAAAGTACATACATTTCTGTATGCGTTTAAATTATAACATAAAATATAATAAAAATATGTTTTATAATAAAATAAAATAACTAGTAATATACATAAAAAAATGCATATTACTAGTTAGAACTACACGCTTCAAATTGGCCCCTGAAAATCCTTGTGTCGCCGGTTCAATCCCGGCTTGGGCCACCACTATAGTGTAAATTTGAAACTTTATTTAAGTTTCATTTTTTTTGTTTTGTGGGCCCTATCAAACATCTTTAAATTATTTTTTAAATCTGGATGTATATATCGTTTAGTTGTATTTACATTAGAATGTCCTAAAATATTACTAATTAATAGTATATTTGCTCCATTATGATACATTTCAGTTCTTAAACTATGTCTTAATCCATGTGGAGGAGATTTTTTATTTTTAATCTCTTACGTATTCTAGCAAACATTGATTCAATAGCAGAACGTTGTAATTTTTCACCATTTTTATTTACAAATAAGTATTTTCTTGAAAGTAATTTTTTATTTAATATTTTTACTTTTTCAAAAATTTATTAAAAAATTACACAAAAAAGCATAAATAATTAATTATATATTAGAGAGAGATCAATAAATTGAACAAAATATACTATAAATATTAAGAGTTAAGAAAGGATTAATACATAAGAATGGTTAGATGCTTGCGTATTGGGGGAAAAAATGGGAAATTGTATTTTTTGCAATAATGAAATTTATATTAAATTACTATGTAAAAATCATTATTTTTTAATGATAAAAGAAATGAATATAATTATTGATAATACAACAAATAAATATGATATAAAAAATCATTATCATAATTTAAGATATTCAATCTTAAAACAAGTAGATATTAATCATATCATTTTTTGTATGTTAAAATTAATTGCTATAGCAGAAAGTTATAAAAAATTATATGATGATTCATGTTTAATAGAAAAAGTTTATCCTTTTGTTGAAAATATAATAATACAAAAAAGAAATATTTTGGAGTCCATCAAAAAAAGAAAACAAGAAATCATTATAGGAAATAGTCTCGATATAGATATAAGAAAAAAGTGGCCGAGAGATTTTTTATGTGAAGACGGACATTATGTAAGAAGTTTAGCTGAATTAAGTATTGATAATTGGTTATTTAGACATGACTATATTCATTCATATGAAAAAAAATGTTTTCTTCCATCGCAACCTAAAGCAATAATTATTTCTGATTTTTATATTCCTAAGATGGATATTTATATAGAATATTGGGGAAAATATGATAAAAAATATTTATCACATAAAAATGCAAAAAAAGAACTTTATAAAGAAAATAAAATCAATTTAATTGAAATAAATTTTAATCAGTTAAAAATATTAGATGATATTATGCCAGTTTTAATTCTTTCTTTTAAAGAGAAAAACCATCGCTAATAAACCAAGAACTACTTCCACATGGAAGTACTATATTTTCATTTGTAGGCAAACAAAGTTCATAAGATAAAAAAGTACCTTTTTGATTTTTTAAACATAGTTTTAAAATGTTTTCCATAACTGATTTACTAAAACCTGTTGTATAACTATTTATTAAAACAAATAAGGGATTGTCTGAAAGAATTTTACTACATAATTGAACAAAATCAAATAAGTTATCTTCTAATTTCCAAATGTTTTTATTGCCACTTCTTCCAAAACTTGGAGGATCCATGATAATAGCATCATATTTATTGTCTCTTCTAATTTCTCTTTCAATAAATTTTTGGCAATCATCTACAATGTATCTCACATTAGCATTTTCTAGATTATTTAGATGTATATTTAATTTTGCACGTTCTACAATTTGTTTAACACAATCTACATGGCAAACACTAGCTCCAGCTTTGGCACAAGCAACCGTAGCAGCTCCAGTATAAGCAAATAAATTTAAAACTTTAATTTTTCTGTTGGATTTTATTATTAAGTTTTTCATTATATCCCAATTAATTGCCTGTTCTGGAAAAAGACCAGTATGCTTAAATCCCATAGGTTTTATAGAAAATTTTAAATCTAAATAATTTATATTCCATTCAGGAGGTAAACTTTTTTTAATTTCCCATTTTCCTCCCCCTGATGACGAACGAATATAATGGGCATTTAAACCTTTAAATGAACTTAAATCAAAATCGTTTTTCCATATTATTTGTGGATCTGGACGTAGTAATAAAAAATCCCCCCATTTTTCAAGTTTTTCACCATTACCTGTTGCAATAATTTTATAATCTTCCCATTTATTAGCAATTTTCATAATTTCCTTTCACTTCTAATAGCCAAATAAAGGATTTAATTTGTTTGGTTTTAGAAACTAGTTTTTAACTTGATCTAGTAACAAGTACTTTGATTTTTCAAGATTACAGAGCTAACTTTTATATTTGTTAAAATTGTTAGCCAATTTGCTTTATATAAAGTATACAATATTAAAAAAATAGATTAAACATTTTTGTTTGATTTTATTTTGCTATTAAATAAAATAAAAATTGAGCATATTATTTACTGATATATAATGAAAAAAAGTTTAATTATTGGTATAATAATTTTATTGGAGGATAATATAAAAGTATGGATTTAGTTATATTGGCTGCTGGAATGGGAAGCAGATTTGGTGGTTTAAAACAAATTGAACCAATGGATGAATTTGGTAATTTTATTATAGATTATTCTATTTATGATGCTATAGAAGCAGGATTTAATAGAGTGATTTTTATTATAAAAGAAGAAATGTTAGAAGATTTTAGAAATACTATTGGAAAAAGAATTGAAAAAAAAATTGAAACGGTTTATGTTTTTCAAGATACTCAAATTCAAGTAGAAGGCAAATTAGTTGAAAGAAAGAAACCATGGGGAACTGCTCATGCATTAATGTCTGCAGTAAATATTGTGCAAGATAATTGTGTAATTATTAATGCAGACGATTACTATGGAAAAGAAAGCTTTATAATTGCTGCTAAATATATTCAGTCTTTAACAACAAAAGATAAAGGAAAGTATGCAAACGTAGCTTTCCAAGTTGATAAAACATTAACAGAAAATGGTGCTGTTAAAAGAGGAGTATGTATATCAAGTGATGATGGATATTTAACCAGTATGATAGAATCCAGTATAGAAAAAAATCAAATTGGAGAAATAATTGCTACACCGCTCGATAAACAAATAAATCCTTTTATAATTAAGGAAAATCAATTAGTATCTATGAATATGTTTATTTTCACAAATGATTTTTTTCAGTATTTAGAAAGCAAATTTAATTTGTTTTTAAAAAATAATATGATGGACTTATCAACTTGTGAATTTTTAATTCCAACAGTTGTATCAGAATTAATTAATGAGGGCTATGCAACAGTAAAACTTTTGTCTACAAGTTCTACTTGGTATGGTGTAACTTATTATAAAGATAAAGATAATGTTGTGAATTCGTTAAAAAAGTTAGTTGAAGAAGGAAAATATAAAAAAGGATTATGGAATTAAATTCGACAAAATTCGACAAATTGAATTGATATAATTTTTTTAAACGAAAAGAGGATATCAATGATAGATTTATTATTTGCCGAGAAGAATATAAATAAATATAAATGGGATTACGATGGATATTTAGTTATAGTCGATAAAATTAGAACAATTGAAGTATTACAATCTTATGATTTACAAAAAATGCAACGCCATCTACAAGATTTATACGATAAATATAATAAAGAATTAAATTTGATGAGAAAAATAGAAAAAGTTAATGTTGATAAAAAAATCAACATTAATAAACTCACAAAAAATCAAATTATATCTGAATTACAGTATATTTTGAAAAGACTGCCAGCAATCGGTTTTATCTTATTAGGAAAAGGAAAAGATATTGGTGTTCAATCATCTATTTTAGCTAATTAATCTAAAAATGTTTCTAAAACTGTATTAAGCAATAAACTTCCTTTAAAAGTAGTTTTTAAAATATCATTATGAAAAGAGATTAATTTATATTTTTTATTATATGCTATACTTTCTTTATATTTTTTCATAAAATCAGTTTTGTATTTTGCATTAAATTGTTTAATGTTTAAACCTTCATCTAAACGTAGTCGAAGCATTATTTCATTGAACATTATATCATTCATAGTGAGAGTATAATTCTGTTCATGGCTAAAATCATGATTAATATATTTTAAAATATTAGAATTAATTGTATATCTAATATTTTTTTCATATCCTGATGCTCCTAAACCAATTGCATCATAATTTTGATTGTGCCAATAAGTTTTGTTATGGTAGGATTGATATTTTTTGGCTTTCGAGAAATTAGAAATTTCATATCTTTTAAAGCCTTTTTTCTTTAAAGTGTCAAAGATTAATTTATACATTTTAGCTTGAATTTTGTCATTTACATCTTTATAACCTCTAGAATAAAGAATAGTATTCTTTTCAATTAATAAAGAATAATAAGATATATGTTTAATTGGTAAAGTTGTTACAATTTCTAGATCATATTTTAAATCTTTAATCTTTTGATTAGGGAAAGCAAAAATCATATCTAAAGATACATTTGGAATAAATTTTGATGCTAAATTTATATTATTAATAGCCATTTCTTTAGTATGTGTTCGTCCACAAAATTGTATAAAGTCATTATGAAATGATTGTACACCAATAGATATTCTATTTATTTTGTATTTTACAAATAAAGTTAATAATTTTTCATTTATGTTTTCTACATTACATTCAATGCAAAATTCTTTATAATTATCGATTAATAATTGAGAAACTTTTTTTAATAAACTTTCTAGGTTTTCATAATCTATACACGAAGGTGTACCACCGCCTATATATATAGTTTTATATTTTTTTTGACTTAAATTATTTAATTGTAAAAAAAGCGATTCAAAATATTCATTTACTCTTTTTTGATTATAAATGAATTTTTTAAAATCGCAATAAGTACAAATTGATTTACAAAAAGGAATATGAATATATAAAGATGAACTTTTATACTTCATCCGTGTAATCCTTTCCTTCTTCTATTTCGTCCTCTTTGATTAATAATTCTAAATTAGATTTCATTTTCTTTTCTTCTTCTTTTGTATAAGTTCCAATTTTGAAACGTCTACGTATCAACCAACAAATTATGCATATAGCAATAATAACTACAACTACAATAATGTAACCATAAATTTGATTAAAACCACTATTTGCCAAAATATTAAACATTTTTTTCATCTCCTAAAATTCGTTAATCGTCGTCTACTGATAATACAGTCATGAAGGCTTCCTGAGGTATGTCAACATTACCTACTTTTTTCATTCTTTTTTTTCCTTCTTTTTGTTTTTCTAGTAATTTTTTCTTTCGAGTAATATCACCACCATAGCATTTTGCTAGAACATCTTTTCTGTAAGCGGCAATTGTTTCTCTTGCTATCACTTTGGAGTTAACTGCTGCTTGAATAGGTACTTCAAACATTTGTCTAGGAATAATTTTTCTTAATTTTTCTACAATTTGTCTACCTCTAGAATATGCAAAATCTTTGTGTACAATACAAGATAATGCATCGATAACATTTCCATTAAGTAAAATATCCATTTTAACTAGTTTTGTTGCTGTATATTCATCTAATTCATAATCAAAAGAAGCATATCCTCTTGAACAACTTTTTAATTTATCATAAAAATTATAAACTATTTCAGCCAATGGTAATTTATAAATCAAATCCATACGATTATCGTCTATATATTTTAAATCGACATAAATTCCTCTTTTGTTCTGACATAATTCCATTAAAGGTCCAACATAATCTTTAGGCGTCATTATTGAAGCTAATACGAAAGGTTCTTCTATTCTATCAATCAACTGAATATCGGGTAATTTTGATGGATTGTCTAATTCTATCATATTACCATCTGTTAAGTATACATGAAATATAACAGAAGGAGCAGTAGCAACAAGTGCCAAATTGAATTCTCTTTCAAGCCTTTCTTGTATTACATCCATATGCAATAAACCTAAAAAACCACAACGAAATCCAAAACCTAACGCTTGTGATGTTTCATTTTCAAAATGTAAAGAAGCATCATTTAATTGAAGTTTTTCTAATGCATCACGTAATAAATCATAATCACTTGCATTCGTAGGATATAAGCCACAAAACACCATGGATTTTAATTCGCGATAACCTGGCAAAGCTTCTTTAGCAGGATTTTCTTTTAAAGTGATTGTATCTCCAACACGAACATCTTTCACAGTTTTAATCGCTGCAGCTAAATAGCCTACTTCACCTGCAGATAGTTCATTTTGTTTTACTTCTTTTGGCGTGCGAACACCTACTTCTGTGACTTCGTATACTGCATTGGTTGACATTATTTCAATTTTGTCACCAACTTTTACTTGCCCATCAATAACTCTAATTATAGCGACGACCCCTCGGTATGAGTCATAAAAACTATCAAAAATTAATGCTTTAAAAGGATTATGAATATCTCCGTGTGGTGGTCTTATGTTTTTGACAATTTGCTCTAGAACACTTTTAACATTTAAACCTGTTTTGGCAGAGATACAAGGTGCCTCATCACAAGGAATTCCAATCACATTTTCGATTTGTGATTTGGTTGATGGAACATCTGCTGCAGGTAAATCTATTTTATTTATGACAGGAATAATATCTAAATCATTGTCTAAAGCTAGGTAACAATTAGCTAATGTTTGAGCTTCAATACCTTGAGAGGCATCTACCACTAAAAGTGCCCCTTCACATGCTGCAAGAGAGCGAGAAACTTCATAAGTAAAATCTACATGACCAGGGGTATCTATTAAATGAAAAGTATATGTTTCACCATCATCAGCTTTATATTTTATTTGAACTGCATTTAATTTAATAGTGATGCCACGTTCCCTTTCAAGATCCATATTATCGAGTAATTGCTCTTTCATTTCACGTTTTTGAACAGTATCAGTAACCTCTAATATTCTATCAGCTAATGTTGACTTTCCATGATCAATATGCGCAATAATGGAAAAATTTCTTATTTTTTTTTGGTCTATGGCCATAATGAACATCTCCCTGCATAATAAAAATTATACCATAATTTATTTTAAACACCAATATAGAAAATTATATAAAGATTTATAAAGATAAAATATGCTGTTCCTGTAATTTATTACAGAATTCTTGAGCATCTTTATATGCATTCGTTTTCTCTACTTCGTATTCTTTACATATTTCGGAAACTATCTCATCTAATGTTAAATTTTTTTCTTGAAGTAAATGAAATATAAAAGCGCCAACTTCATTAAGATAAATAATTGAATTAAAATCAATAGATGTAGAACCTACAGGAACAACGATTTTATTTCCTGCTACTTCTTTTAAAATATAATTTTTTGAAACAAACATAATTTCACCTTCTTAATAAAAATATTATAATTGAAAATAAAAATGAAGTATAGAAAAAACTATAAAATATGAATTAAAAGAATTTATTAATACTTTCTTTTTTTTTATAAAGATATAGTATATAATATTTGTGCGTAAAGGAAGGTATAAAAATGAAAGTTAAAATTCAAACAAAAGAAAAAATGAATGCAGAAATTGCACAATTATATATCGATATGGTAAAAGCTAATCCAAAATGCGTTTTAGGATTTGCTACAGGTTCTTCACCATTAGGAGTTTATCATAACATAATAGAGGCTTATAAAAATGGAGAAGTATCCTTTAAAGAAGTAACTTCTTTTAATTTGGACGAATATGTGGGATTAGATGAAAACAATGAACAATCTTATCGTTATTTTATGAATCATAATTTATTTAATCATATTGATATTAATAAAGAAAAAACTCATGTTCCAAGTGGAATGGGAGATTATGAAAGATTAGCAAAAAATTATGACCAAATGATTGAAGATGCTGGTGGTATAGATATCCAAATTCTTGGAATTGGTTCAGATGGGCATATTGCTTTTAATGAACCAGGAACATCTTTTGATTCTTTAACACATGTCGCTGAACTAGCAGAGTCCACTATTAATGACAATTCACGTTTTTTTAATTCGATTGAGGAAGTGCCAACAAAAGCTGTTACGATGGGGCTTGCTTCTATAATGAGAGCAAAAAAAATTGTATTAATAGCTACGGGAGAAAACAAGGCTGAAGCTATACAAGGATTACTTCAAGGATTAATAACTGAAAAATTGCCTTGCAGTATTTTGAGGAAGCATCCAGATGTAACTATTTATGTGGATCATGATGCATATAGTAAAGTAAAATTATGAAGAAATGTTTCATATGTGGTCATAAAGCATTATTAAATGAAAATTTAAATATAGTTGAGTGCAATTGTAGTCAATGCGGATTATATGCATATGAAAAAAATTTTTTGACATCGTATGAATATTATCTTTCTGTTAATAGTAAAGAGAAAAAAGAAAAAATACAAAAATTTTTAAAAAAATATATTAAAAATCATAAAGTTTGTTTTGTAGATGATTTTGAAACTTCCACTATCTTAGGGTATGAATTAAAAGAGTTAAGAGATATTTTAAATATGGTAGGTTTGGAGATTACACACAACAATACAATAGACTCAAATTGGACGGATTAAATTAAAAAGTGATTGTAAGAAATAAATACAATCACTTTTTATTACGAAAAAATTTAAAAGAATTTAAAGTTAGTAAAAAAGGTTCTTAGGAACCTTTTTTTAATATTAATTATTCTTTTACAATTGCTTCAACTGGGCAACTTGCAATAGCTCCTTCTACTGCTTCTTCATCATCAGGAGTAACATCAGAAGCTTGAGCTTTACCATCTTCATTAAATGTGAATACAGATTCGGCTAAACTAGTACAAAGACCACAGCCAATACATTTTTCTTGATCAACACGAACTTTCATTTTTTATTTCCTCCAAAAAATTTTACATGTTTATTATATACTATTTTTGGTTTACTGAATACTATTTTTTAAAAAAAGTTTATGAATCTTAAATAATCATAGAGTATATTGTCAATATAATTGTATGGATTTAAAGAAAATGATATATTAATTATGTAAGGAAGTGAATCACATGCTAATTAGAATTAGTCAAGAAGTAAAAGATGCTTTAAAGCATAATAAACCTGTTGTAGCTTTAGAATCGACCATTATTTCACATGGAATGCCTTATCCTAAAAATGTTGAAACAGCTTTAAAAGTAGAAAGAATAATACGAGATAATGATTGTATTCCAGCTACAATTGGAATTATAGATGGAATACCCGTTATTGGAATGAGTACGGATGAAATTGAATTATTTGGTAAAAAGGAAAATATTCAAAAAGTAAGTAGGCGCGATTTGCCAATTATTATGGCAAAAAAAATGTGGGGAGCAACAACTGTTGCGACAACAATGATTTTAGCTAGTAGGGCAAATATTGAAATATTTGTAACTGGAGGAATTGGGGGAGTACATAGAAATGCACAGCAAACATTCGATATTTCTGCAGATTTACAAGAATTGGCGAATACCAATGTAACAGTAATATGTGCAGGCGCTAAAGCAATACTAGATTTGCCTTTAACTTTAGAATATCTTGAAACTTTTGGAGTGCCTGTTATTGGTTATAAATCGACAAATCTGGCAGCATTTTATTCAAAAGATAGTGGTATTAAACTTGATTATTCTATGGACGATGCTTTGGAGATTGCAAAGGCAATTAAATATAAAAGAGAAATGAATTTAAAAGGGGGAATATTAGTATCAAATCCAATTCCTGAAAAAGATTCTATTGACAATGATTATATTAATAAATATATTGACGATGCGATTGAGCAAGCAAAACAAAAAAATATTCAAGGGAAAGAATTAACTCCATTTTTATTAAAAACTATTACTGAAGCTACAAATAATCAATCTTTGAATGCTAATATTTCTTTAATATTTAATAATGCTAAAATTGGTGCAATGATAGCAAAAGAATATAGCAAAATTAAAAAATAATCTAATAATACGCTCTTTTTATTAAAAGAATAATTTGATATAATTTACCTTAGTGTATAAATAGATAAAAAATAAAATCTAGAATAGCACTATTTATATTTTAAGAAAGTGTGAGGTGAAAATGGCTAAGATAGGCTGAATTATGGATAAAAGAGTAGATAGAAATCAAGAACTTTATAAACAAGTTAATGAAAAAATTCGGGAAAGAGCACTAAAAAATTCAAATGAAGAATTTAAAAACACTCAAAACACTTTAAAAAATATAAATCCACAATTATTTGGTAATCAGGAAGAAAAAATTGTAGAAGAAAAAAAAATAGTCAATAAAAATCAGAAAAAAATAATTATAGGAATAGTCTTGATTAGTGTGTTAATCATATTAGTAATAATCATAGCGGTGGTGATAAGTATATGGAAAAGAAAAAATTAATTATAGCAATTGATGGCCCAGGAGCAGCAGGAAAATCAACTGTTGCAAAAAGATTAGCTAAAAAATTAAATTATACATATATTGATACAGGCGCAATGTATCGTTGCTTGGCACTTTATGCATTGCAAAATAAGTTAGATATAATGAATGTTGAAGAACTGGTACAAGCAACAAAAACTATCGATATATTATTAGATTCATCCGGAAAAGTTTTTTTAAATGGAGCAGATGTAACGGATTTAATTCGGGGAAGTGAAGTTACAAAAATAGTTTCACCGGTTTCTTACCCCAAACCTGTAAGAGAATTATTTGTAGAAAAACAAAGAAAATTAGCCAATGAATCTTTAGAGGGAATAGTTATGGATGGCCGAGATATTGGAACTGTCGTTTTACCTCAAGCTGATTTGAAAATTTATCAGGTGGCTTCACAAAAAGTTCGAGCAAAAAGAAGATATGATGAAAATATATCAAAAGGGATTTATACTCCTTTAGATGAAATTGAAAGTGAAATAGAAAAAAGAGACTACTTGGATATGAATAAAGGATATGGTGCTTTAAAAAAAGCGGACAATGCTATTGAGTTAGATACTACAAATCTTACTATCGAAGAAGTTGTTAATTTTATTTATAGTAAAGCAATGGAGTTAATATAATATGAAAAAAGCTAAAGTAGCGATTGTAGGAAAACCAAATGTGGGTAAGTCCTCTTTATTTAATAGAATAATTGGTGAAAGAAAATCGATTGTTTTTGATGAACCAGGTGTAACTCGAGATAGAATTTATGCTACAGCTTCTTGGTTAACGAGAAATTTTACTGTTATTGATACTGGTGGAATCGAAATTGAAAATAAACCTTTTCAAGAAAATATCCGTATACAAACACAGATAGCGATTGATGAAGCAGATGTGATTATATTTTTATGTGATGGAAGAGTTAATGTTTCTGATGATGATTATTTAATAGCAAAAATGTTAAAAAAATCGCAAAAACCTATTATTTTAGTAGTGAATAAAATAGATGATATTACATTAACATCTAATGCTTACGATTACTATAAATTAGGTATAGATAGTGATATTATCATTTGTTCTACAACACACGGTATTGGCATAGGAGATTTATTAGATAAAATTATTGAATTATTACCAAAATTTAAAATGGAAGAAAGTAATGATGAGATTCATTTTTCTTTAATTGGTCGACCAAATGTAGGAAAGTCATCATTATATAATGCTATATTAAATGAAGAAAGAGTTATTGTTTCTAATATTGAGGGGACCACACGTGATTCGATAGACTCATTATTTATTCGGGATGGTCAAAAATATGTAATCATTGATACAGCAGGTTTAAAAAAGAAGGGAAAAGAATATGAGGCAATAGACAAATATGCAGCACTGAGAGCTTTATCCGCAATTGAAAGAAGTGATGTTGTTTTACTGGTAATCGATGGTGAAAAAGGCATAGTAGAGCAAGATAGAAGTATTGTTAGTTACGCAGTAGAAGAATCCAAGCCTTTAATTATTATAGTAAATAAATGGGACTTAGTTGATAAAACCAAAATAACAATGCAGGATTTTGTTCAGGATTTAAAGGAAAATTTTAAATTTTGTTCATATGCTACATTTTTGTTCGTAAGTGCTTTAACAAAGCAAAGAGTAGGGCAAATTACTGAAGAAATCGCTCGAGTTTATAAAAATGCTAGTAAACATATTCCTACAAGTATTGTAAATGAAATCATTTTAGATGCTTATGCGTATAATCCTACGCCTGATTTTAATGGAGGACGCTTAAAAATCTTTTATGCAAATCAAGTATCAACAAATCCTCCGTTAATTATTCTATTTGTAAACGAACCTACTTATATGCATTTTTCATACAAGCGTTATTTAGAAAATAAACTCAGAGAAAGAATTGATTTTGAAGGAACACCATTAAAAATAATTTGTCGTGCAAGAGAATAATTATTTTTCATTATTATCATATAATGATATAGGGAGGTATCCTAATGAATAATAATTTATTTAATAAAGTTGAAAAGAAAACAAATGTCAAAAAAAATGATATTATAAATTTGGCAAAATCTATTCAAAATAAAAATATGGGTGATGAAAATAATTTAAGAGAATTAATTCATACTATTGCTACAATGGCAGGTAAAGAAGTAGATAAAGAAAAAGAAGATAAAATTGTCAATGCAGTAAAAAATAATCAAATAAATGATGAAATAAAAAAAATGAATAATAATATTTAAGGAGAAAAAAATGCAACACATAACAACGAAAGAAGAATTTGAACAGTTAATAAATAATAATAATAATGTAATCATTGATTTTTATGCGAATTGGTGTAATCCATGTAAAATGTTATCGCCAATTATTGAAGAAGTTGCAAAAGAAAAAGAAAATATCACTTTTGTCAAAGTTGATGTAGACCAAGCAAGTGAATTATCAGAATTATTTGGAGTGATGTCTATTCCAACAGTAGTTTATATTAAAAATCAAAAAATGGCATTGCGCGAACTTGGTTTTAAACCTAAAATTACGATATTAGAAAATATTAAAACGATTTTTGAATAAATTAACGTCTTCATTTGAAGACGTTTTTTTGTTAGAATGAATGTAGAAAAGTAAATAAAGAGAGGAAAATATAATGGAATATTTATCTAAAGTAAGTTATACATATGATTTTATAGATCCAAGTGAAAAAGATAATTATAAATGGAAATATATTCCTTCAATGAGAGGACCAAACCAGTTAAATATTTATACAGATAATTATTATAATAAAACTAAAAAAAATGGTACTGGTGTCAATGCTTGGGGATATGAAGCGGCAGTAAATTCAAAAGGTATTGTTGTTGATTTAGCAGATAGAGTTAGAATTCCTAAAAATGGATATGTCCTATCTGGTAATGAAATTGCAGCAAATTTTATTCAAAATAATATATTATTAGGAAGTAAAATACACATTGTTAAAGAAACAAAACAATTATTAGTAGAAACAAATTATTTGGTTTCTTATTATTTAGATTTATGTACGAAAAAGAAAGCGATTGAAAAAAGATATAAAAAGGCAATAAAAAATGCATATTTGATAGATAAAAGAAAAATTGAATATGAATTAGAAAATATAAATTTTTTGAAAGAAAAAATGAAAAAAATAATTCATAAAAAGAATTTATATAATATGGAATATAATAACTTTTTGAAAGATTATAAAAATGTTTTAAAAAAATTAAATAAGTTATATTTATTAACTTCAAATTCAAGACGAATAGAATCAAGAAATGTATGGACTAGGCCACATGAACAAAATTTAAGCGAAATAAAAGAAACTTTAGATATTTGTAAATCATGCAATATTAATGGAGTGTATTTGGAATCTTTTTACAATGGGGATATTCCTGGACAATCAAAAATAACACAAACGAATGAAGAAGTTGTAAATGGATATTATGGAGAAGATTATCAAAATGATTATTTGAAAGCTTTTATAACAGAGGCACATAAAAGGAATATAGAAGTTCATGCTTGGGTAGAATGTTTTTTTGTTGGTGAAAAGCATATTCAGTGGAAAGAAAGTTATAAAAACGAATGGCATATGGTGAATTATGATGGTTCTACTATTCAGGGAAATAATAATGAACATAATGAGGATGATTTTATATGGTTAGATCCGGCTAATCCTGAATGCTTAAATTATATTCTATCTATTTTTGAAGAATTATTTACAAATTATGATTTTGATGGTATTAATATAGATTACGTTCGATATCCACATGGTAATTTAGAATTGTATTCATCAAATGGATATACCCATTACGCAATGAATGAGTTTAAAGAAATTTATCAATTACAAGGTGAAGTCAAAGAACTCGTTAAAGATCCGAAAATTAATCAATTATGGGTAGAGTATCGCTGTAAAAAAATTAATCTTTTAGTAAAAGAAATAAAAAAATTAGTGAATCGTGTAAAACCATCTTGTTTTATTTCAACATCTGTTTGTTCAGATATTCATTATGCTATTAATAATAAAATGCAAAATTGGGAAGAATGGGCAAAAAAAGGTCGGTTGGATTTAACTTTTCCAATGGCTTATTATATTGGTTGTTCAGAAATTGCAAACGCAACAAAAGAACTTGTGTCTTTTAATAAAGGAAATGCTTTTTCTTACACTGGAATAATGTGTATGGAAAAAAATCTTCCATCGATGCTTGTTGTTGAGCAAATCAATACATTAGTTGAAAATAAAGCAGATGGATATGCTCTTTTTCAATTAAATGACTTAATTAAAAGAAAAGACTGCCAGAAAAATTTAAAAATGTCTGTGAATCGTTTAGAAAGTGTTCATCCTCATAGCCATCCACAAATTATATTACAAACTTTTTTGAAAAGTTTAAAAGAGAGAAAGAATTATTTTTATAAGGATATCACACCAGTCATTAAACAATTAAGTAAAATAAAAACTTTAGATTGTAAAAATATAATAAGACAATTAAAGCAAATTCAAAAAACTTTATCAAACAATAAAAACATAAAAAGTGAAATTCAAAGAATTATATATTATCTATCCTTACAATTGCGTATCCATTCTAGAAAATTTAAGACAAGCGATGAATAAATTTTAAATTCATCGCTTTTTATAAAGTACTGGAAAAATAAGGGATTTTATGAAAAATAATTTTTAAAGATTCCAAAATTCTTGAAATAATGATATAAATATATATAAGAATTATTTTCCTAGTAGAAAAGGAAAAATGAAAGGAAGACAATAAAAATGAATTTTAAAGGTTTTCTCAAGAATACATTTATTCTTTCATTTACTTTTTTATGTATGTTCAAAAATATAACTTTAAATGCAAAGGCACAAACAAATTCTTTTGATTTCTCTAAAATCAATTCTTCAGATACAATGTTTTTACCAGCAAATCAATTGATGGAACTAATAATTAATGATAAAATTTCTCAACAAGAAAGTAATTACTTAATCACACAAGAAGATGGTTTAAAATATGAAGGGAAAATTCCTAATTCATATATTTCTACTTTTTTACACGATGATAGTTTAATTGTTCAAGCTGTGCCATATAGTTATATAGATAACCAAAATCGTAAAGTGACATGGATTCCTTATGAGTCAACATTAAACAGTCAAACCTATTTATTGGAATATAATATTCAAACAAATAAATACGAGTGTGTGTTTGAAAATGTTTTAGAAAGTGATGAAGTCATAAATGTAGTATATAAATCCGATTTTATTTTAAATAAAACGGACGTTAATATTTTTATTAATCAATCTTATAATCTTGCTGAATATTATGTTAATAACGATATTATAAATACTGAAAATCAAAAATATGAGTTAGCAAAGCAACAATATGTTATTGATTTAGATCTTTATCATCAATACTTAATTGATTATGAAAATTATCAACAAGATCTTACAAAATATCATCAATATCTTTTTGATAAAAAAAACTATGATGCAGCTAAAAAAAATTATGATCAATATTTAATTGATTATGAAAATTATCAACTAAATCTTTCAAAATATCATCAATATTTAAACGAAAAAGAAAAATATGAATCAGCTGTAATTGCTTATCAAAATTATCTTAATGAAAAAGCGAATTATGATTCATTATATGCAACATATTTAGAAAATTATAAAACATATGAGTCTTATATGGAAAAAGTAAGATATCAACTTTCTGCAATGGAATTAATTGTTACTTCCATGACTTCTTTAGATAGAAGTATTTATAATGCTGTTATGGGTGATTCTGTTACAACGGTACTTGAAAGAAAAGAAGAATTAGAACAATTAAATGCTGACCCAGCAGTTATTGATGATGCAGAAAAAGCGACAATCGCTTTAAAAGAAATTTTTCAAGATTATTTTTCTTTACAAAGCGAAAAAGAAAAATATACTTATTATAAAGCAAATTATAAAACAATCAAAACCAATTTAGAAAAACTATTAAGATCTCTTGAAAAGCTTTATCGTTCAGGATGGGTAGATAGTGCTTTGAAACAACTTGGCAAAAGTGAAAAGTATTTAATTTTAATAGCACAACTTGCAGTAGTTTGTAATGCGATTGATGATAAACCTGTTTATAATTACGAAGGAAATCTAAATCCTTCTAATAAAAATGCTGCTATTTTCAATGATTCATGGACAATCGAAAATAAAACTATTTTAGAAATATTAGAAAACGATCTTCATTTTGTAGATATTGATGGTTTTTCTTATCCAATAGTAATAGGTTATCCAGAAAAACCGATAGAACCAATTGCTCCTGAGGAAGTGCCTTTACCAGTTGCTCCTGAAGAAGTGGCAAAACCACTTGAACCTATAGAAGTTTTAAATCCAGGGAATCCTCCTGAAGAAGTGGAAGAACCAATTTGTCCTGAAGAAGTAAAAGAACCTGTAGAACCAACACCATTTATTGTTCCACAAGAAATACTCGAATTAATCCATATTTATGAACAACAAAATTTACTTAAACGAGAAGAATATAATGAAGATGTCACTATAACTTTATCTTCATCCATAGATAAAAAATTTAGAAATTCATCGGTAGTATCAATAGATTTTTATGATGAGGAAGGTCAATTTATAAGTAGATATGAAACGGAATTAGGTTCATATATTGTTTATGAAGATACTTTGCCAACTAAATCGGCTGATGAAATTTATAGTCACTATGAGTTTTCCCATTGGGAATATGAAGATGGAGAAAAGTTAGATTTATCTAATGTTTTAAAAGAAGGAAAAGTTTTTCCAGTCTTTAAAGGTATTACTTTACAACAATATAAAATAACGTGGATTGTAGATGGTAAAGAAACCATTGAATATTATGTTTATGGTACAACACCAGAATTTTCAGGCAATCTAGAAAAAAAATTTGAAGGCAATTATTTTTTTCAGTTTCAATCATGGGATCAAGAGGTTGACGTGGTTACATCTGATGCTACTTATGAAGCTATATTTACTAAAAAATTTTTAATTGAACAAGACGGGATAAATGCAGAAATATCCAATTCTAATGACACCATTGTTATTAATTGTATGAATTTTGAATCGTTAGATTTTTTAAATATGAAATATTTTCTGGAAGAAGTTATTGAGGAAAATAATACTTATTCCGTTAAAATAATTCATAAAAATTTAGAACTTGTTTTCTCTAGTTCTACTATTTTACAACTGAAAAAAGGGATTCATACGATTTTAGATGTTTATTTGGAGGATAAAGGATTTGGTGAATACTTTTATTCATTAAACTTACAGGATGAAAAAGGAGAAAAAGCAAATTCCTATCAAGTTTCTGCTTTTATTAATGGTCAATTTGATATTTCTCATTCATCATTGTATTCTTATAATGCACAAAATGAAGAAGTTTTAGAAAGATATACTTTTCAAAACAATCAATTGATATGTACATTAGAAACGCAAAAACTATATCATATTTATCCTTTGTATAATGTAATATTATCGTCTAATGAAAATGTTGAAATTACCTTGCAATCTGAGCAATATAGATATAACGAGTTGGTAACTTTTGATACTAAATTGTTAAAAAATGGAATACAATTAGATGAATTAACTATTCTTGGTTATTCTGGTGAAATCATTAAATGTATGAACAATAGTTTCTACATGCCTGCAATGGATGTTTATATTATTGTTTCTTGCACAACTGTTAAATATACAGTGAAATTTATTTCAGATGGGGAAGTTATTTTTACAAAAACATATGAATATGGTGACGAGATTGAATTTCCTGCTGACCCTAAAAAAGCAAGTGATGGAGATTATTCATATCATTTTGTAAGTTGGGATAAGAAAGATACTCTTGTAACAAAAGATCTTGAATTTACAGCAATTTTTGAAAAAACAGAAATTCCGCAGAATGAAAAACCAAAAAGAATAAGTATAATAAAAACAATTAAAATAATTGGAATTACTTTAATTGTATTAGGTGCTATAGGTGTTATTTTGTATATTTTAAAGAGAAAAAATATCTTATTTAAAAAATAAAAGACAAAAAATTATAAAAAATTAGCCTTTTTTTAAGAATATTTAATTTTTATATTTATTTATTATAAAAAATATTTTATAATAATAACATGCTTATAATTAAATATAATGTATAAGGGGAGAGAAAACTATATGAAAAGAAAAAGTAAGTATTTAAAAGTGCTTACATCAATCTTTATGGCACTGTTTATGGTGTTTGGTTCCATATTTAGTGCAGTAGGGTCTGATGTATATAGAGTAAAAGCTGCTGAATCAGATAGACTTTACTCTACAGATTATTACACACTATCTTATCAGAACAATGAAATAAAGTTGCTTCTAAATTCTGATATAAGGGTGTATCAAAATTTTACTAAGGAGGATTTAAAAGAACTTAAAAATTCAATTCTTTCTGTTACTTACAGAGCGATTTATGATGATTTGGATTTTGAAGATTCTTCTAGCAAGAAATTAAATTCTAGAAATAGAAATAAATTATCAAGTACGATGGCAGGTGCTGATATTGATGTTTCTACAATTGGTTCTATTATTCAAAATCAATTAGTTGACTTTGAATCTATTGATAATGCTTTAGATGGAGAAGGCACCTATGATAGACTTATTGAATTTTATGTAGATCGTTATGTAAATGTATACATGGCTAATAATGAAGATGCCATAGTTGAAGACATTTTAACAGATATTGCAGAACAGTTAACAGATTCTATTCAAACAACTGTTGATAATGTTTATGAATTAAATGGTGCTGCCGGTTACTCACCAGATGTTTCTATAAAAATTGATGAATTAATTGCAAACGTAAAAGAACATAAGGATAATGGAGAATCCATTATGATTTCTTTGGATGATGTTGTTGACATTGTTAAAGTTGTTGATAATAAAGAATCCATTGTTAATGTAATTAATGAGATAGAAGTTTCATCAGAAATTAAAGATATAGTTAAGAATTCTTCTTCTACTGAATCTGTTAATTTCTTCGTATCTGTAGACATGGATACAATCATTGATATTTTCCAAAATATTGAGATGAATAACAATGATGTAAAAGATATAGTAAATTCAATTGGAATGGATAGTATCATTGATATTGTAAATTCAATTGGAATGGACCGAGTTGTAGATTTAGCAAACGCTGTTCATTTTACAAAAGATGATTTACATGATGTAGTTCAAAATATTATTCCTGGAACATCCATTAATTCATTATTGAAAACAATTAATAGCGTTACTGTTGATGGTAATTTATTATACGATGATAATGAATTTAAAATGTCAGGATTAGAAAGAGTTATTAAAAATTTACCAAGACCTTCTCAGATTGCGAATTATACGGATGAACAAATGAAAATCACTTGGGCATTGGATATTGATACAATCTTTGGTTCAGTAAATTTTGACTTAACGATTGGCTTCCAAGGTGATTGTTCCTTAATTCGCTCTACTGCTAAAGAAATTTCTGAAATTTTTGATGTTTATGTAGAAAATGGAACATATTATATTGATATTCATGCACCTGAAAAATTAGATAATCTTTTATTAAGAATATGTAATTCTAGTTCAATTTCAGATGATATTAAATTAGGCATATTTAATACAGCTTTTAGTACCATTGATGAAATTTATACAAAAATTACTAACAAAACATTAGATGAATATATTGAATTATTAAAAGAAGTTGATTATAAAACCGTTTTAGCTAATTTTTATAACGCAGAAAATTTAAACAAATTATTTAATACGACAAAATTTACAGATGCTCGTTTAGATAAGTTTGTAGATGAAGTTTGTGAATTAGTATCAAAAGCTTCAAATTTGTCTTACGATAGAATTAAGAATTTTGTTTCAAGATATGTAGATATTAGTTCTTTAGATGATACAGCAGTTGAAAAATTAGTTAATGATACCATTGCCGTATTAAAGAAAATTGATTCATTATCATTAGATTCTTCATTATTAAGAGAATTTATTGATCCAAATTCATCTTATACAAATGAAAACATTTATGAATACCTTGATAAATTATCAAACTATGAAAGTTACTTTAATCGATTAATGCAATATATTGCAAAGGTTTATGAAGCTGCTCCAGATAGAATTAAGGATAATACAATTCTAGATTATTATCAAGGAAATGGACAATTTGCTTATAGTGGAACAATCAATTTAAATATTGAAAAGTTATTAGTTACGTTATCAAGTAGTTATGGAGAAAAAATTTATGAAGCACTCTCTATGGTATTTGATAGACTTCCAAGTCAAATTAAAGTTTCTATCACAGCTGAGATTCCAGATGTCTATCAAGTCACTTACAATATTGGTAATGAAACAAAAGTAGGTATGTTACCTGTTGGAGCAAATTTAGATTTCTTTGCTAACACACAAAGTATCAATAATTATCCAATACAAAAATGGGTAGATGTAAATGGAATGGAATATACTACAATGCCAGCAACAGATATAGAATTATTTGCTGTTACTGAATTTGAAGCATACATTAATGATGGTATTGTGAAAGTTTATGATGGAGAGCCATATACATTAGAAGTAACCACAATGCCTGATGACAATTATACATATCAATGGTACAAAAATGATACTGCCATTGTTGGAGCTACAAGTTCTACTTATGACGTAGTGAATGTTGCAGATAGTGGAAAATATTATTGTGAAGTTTATTCAGAGGCTTCTTATAATTTAACCAAAACTGTAGAAGTTATTATTTCTAAAGCACAAATAGACGCTACAAAATTACAATGGGATTATACAAATGCATTCACTTATGATGGTATAGAAAAAACGGTAACTTTATTAAATTTACCAGACGTTGTTCATGTAGTTTATGATGGAAATTATGCAACAGATGCTGGAACTTACAATGCTACTGCCGTTTTAGAAGTATTAGATGAAAACTATGAAATCGTAGGAAATGTTGCTGATTTAAAATGGACAATTAATCCAAAAGAAGTAAATGTTGTCTGGGAAAATGAAGAACAGTATGTTTATAACGGAAATGTGAAACCTATACCAACAGCTACTTATGAAGATGTAAATGGAAATCTTGTATATTTAGCAGTTGTAGAATCGAATGGTAAAGAATTTAAAGATGCTGGAATGTATTTATTTGAAGCTACAAATAGCAATTCAAATTATGTTTTAGCAAATTCTTCTTTATCAGTAAATATTGAAAAGGCAAAAGTTGACGTGTCTGGTTTAACATGGGATTATGATGGAGCATTTACATATGATGGAACTGAAAAAGTTGTAGAACTTTCAGGAACAGTAGCAAATGCAACAGCAGTATATACAAATAATGCTAAGACAAATGCTGGAACATATACAGCAAGCGTTACCTTTAATCCAGTAAACGAAAATTATGAAATCGTAGGAAATATTGCTGATTTAGAATGGACAATTGAAAAAGCAGTAGTAGACGTGTCTGGCTTAACATGGGATTACGATGGAGCATTTACATATGATGAAACTGAAAAAGTTGTAGAACTTTCTGAAACAGTTTCAGGAGTTCGTGCAGTTTATACAAATAATACACAAACAGATGCCGGAACATATACAGCAAGTGTTACCTTTGAATTAACAAATGATAATTATGTACTTGTAGGCAGTGTAGCAGATCTTGTATGGACAATTGAAAAAGGACAAATTAAACTATATGAATTTAGATGGGATTATACATCAACATTTGTTTATGATGGCAGTGAAAAGACAGTAGAACTTTCTGAAACAGTTTCAGGAGTCCGCGCAGTTTATACAAATAATACGCAAACAGATGCCGGAACATATACAGCAAGTGTTACCTTTGAATTAACAAATGATAATTATGTACTTGTAGGAAGCGTAGCAGATCTTGTTTGGACAATTGAAAAAGCAGAAGTAGATGTTTCAAAATTAAATTGGAATTATACGAATGCATTTACATATGATGGAACTGAAAAAACTGTCACTTTATCTAATGCTCCAGAATTTTTAGACATCGTATATTTTAACAATGTACAAACAGAAGTTGGTAGTTATCAAGCAGTGGCAACCATTAAATCAAATTCAAATAACTATAGTGTAACTGGTGTCGTAGCACCATTGAATTGGGAAATTAAAGCAAGTACTTCTCCTGTAGATAAAGTTAATGAAATGACTTATGAAGATGAAAATGGAGTGGTAATTGTGAAAGTTACTGCTGAAAATGGTGTAGATTCTACCAACAGTTTAACAGTAAAAGATGAAACGAATAGCACTAAAGATGTAGACTTAAGTTCATTAGTTAAAGAAAATGAAAAAGCTAATATTTTATTAACTTATGATATTTCCTTTACAAATGCTAATAATGAAGTTGTTAATTACAATGATAACTTTACAGTAAACGTTTTAATTCCTGAAAATTTACGTGATAATAATAATTTAAAAGTTGTACATATTGCAGAAGATGGAACAGTTACGAATATGTCTGCAACTCGAGATGGCAATTACTTAACATTTGCTACAACACATTTCTCTCAATATGCAATTGTTGAAGTTACACCAGTTAATGCATCACCTGCTTGGTGGGTTTGGGTTCTAATTGCTTTAGCCGTTATTATTATTGTTCTATTATTAGTTTTACTACTTCGTGGTAAAAATTCAAAAGGAAAAGAAAATGTTTCAACGAATGCTTTAGTGGAAACGACAGATTATAATGAAAATGATTATTTAGTAATGAATTCAAATGGAAAAGTTGAACAAGTAAAATTATATGAAGCTCAAGACGATGATGTTTTACTTGCAACATTAACAAAGGATTATGTAATTGGTAAAGTAGAAAATGAAAATTTAAGTATGTTTAAAGAACACCATTTAATCTTAAATACTGTTGGAAAAGTTCATGATGAAAATGGTACAATTTCTATAGATATGTTTAAAGAACCAATTAAGATTGTTGCTGAACCAAACGATGTTAATGTAGAAAAATTTGTTGTCAATCGTTCAAATGATAATATTATTGTTGAATTAAACCAACAAGAGGTTTCTATAAAAGTAACAAATAAAGAGGAGCCATACCAAATTGAAGAAAATGATAATCTAATCATTATACATGTATCTAAAAACTTAAATAATTAAAACATTACAACCAAACAAAAAAGTGAGACTTTATTGATTTAATCAATTTCTCACTTTTTTATTTTTTATAATTAAAGATAAAAACAAAATTATAATGGCATGAGATTATATTTTCCTTTTGTGTTCTTTATAATAACGTAAAGAACTTTTAATATCCAATAGAAAACTGGATATATATAACACTATAAGACCAAAAACAGATAAAGTTATAAATTGTGGAATACCATCAATAACAAAAGGCAAACCACTTCTAAAAAACATATAATCACCATTTAAGCCTAATAAACGATCAATTACTTCACAATTAAAAACATGAATTAAACAACCAATTATTATTAAAGGATAATCTTTAACAGAAGGACGAAAACTTTTACTTGTGTATTCAAAGGCTGGAATTAATAATAAACCTGTATGTTGTAAAACACTTTTTAAAATAGGGAAAACCATAATATCGCTACAAAAAATACCTTCTGGAACTGCAAATGTAAGACAAGCACCTATAAATCCAAATAAATAAAACATTTTTTTTCCAAGTTGATTGTTACGCAAAGCAATTATAGGAATAACAATTCCGCCAAAATTACACGGATACATAGGCCATAATTCCGTTAAATTAGACTTTTTGACAAAAAAGAAAACAAAACGCCATAATATTTCAAACGATAATTGAAAGATAGAAATCGTATAAAGTATGATTTTTTTTTGCTTAGAATTTATGGAGTTTAAACTTCCCAAAATGCAAACGAGTATTAAAAATAATAGAACAATAAAAAGAGTGATCCAATATATTTTTTGAAATTGGTATTCACCACTATTCCCCATATTACCTATTAACCAATCACGAAAAAATGAACTTAACATAATTTTTATTTCCTCCCATTCCCTCTTTATTATACTTCTATAGTTAAATAGAAACAATATAAAAAAGTAATGGATGAAAGCCTAAAAAAATAATTTATATAATCATAATTTAAAAATGAAGGAGATTAATAAAAATGAATACTCAAAATAATTATACCTCTTCAATTGATCAATTTTATGATGCTAATGAAGGATTTATAAAAGGAAATCTTTCAAAAAAAATTTATAGACCTTATAAGAATTATAAACCCAAAGAAGTGAAAACCAATAACGATAAAGATGCTTTAATGTTATTTATTCAAAAATGTGATTTAGCTATTCAGGATTTAACTCTATATTTAGACTTACAAGAAAATGATGAAAAAGTAATCAAAATGCTAAATTTCTACAAAGAAGAATTTTCAAAGGCACGTCAAAAATATTTAGAATTATATGGACCAACAACAGATTGTCAAATAACAAAAGAATTTAAATGGAATAAAGATCCATTTCCATGGGAGGAGTAATATGTTTTTATATAAAAAATATTTAGCATATCCAATAAATATTAAGAAAAAAGATTTAAGAATGGCCAAATATATTGTTACTCAATATGGAGGACCTTATGGTGAACTTGGAGCAGCTATACGGTATTTAAATCAGCGTTATACGATGCCTGATGGCAAAGGAAAAGCATTGCTAACAGATATTGCTACTGAAGAATTTGGCCATGTAGAAATGATTTGTGCAATGGTTTACCAATTAACACAAGGAGCATCTTTAAAAGAATTAAAAGAATATGGATTAGATTTAGAATATGCACAAAATGGTATGGAAATAACACCATCTGATGTATTTGGTAGTAGTTTTTCTACAGTAGGAATGGGTTTTACAGGAGATGTTTTAGCCGATTTAAGCGAAGATATGGCTGCTGAAGAAAAAGCACGTGCAACTTATGAACATCTAATTGATTTAGCAACGGATGATGATGTTATCCAACCTTTATTGTTTTTAAGACAAAGGGAACTTGTTCATTTTGCAAAATTTAAAGAATTATATAATTACTATAATGACAAAATGAAGTAATTAAAATTGATTAATCTGAAATCACTAACTTTACAGAAAAATATAAATCATTTGTAAGGTAGTAAATCAAAAAAGGAACATGGTTAAAAAATTTAACTTTGTTCCTTTTGTTTTAAATCTAAAATGAGTATTTATAACCTTTAGAAGTTATTTAAATTAAAAAAAGCAAAAATTTTATAAAAAATGGTATAGTGAAAAACTATACCATTTTTAGAAAGGAAAAATAAATCCTTATGACATTTTTAATAAAAATTAATTATTATAAATATAATTGCTTAAAACTTGATGTCCTTTAGCAGTCAAATGTACAGAATCAGAATAATAAGTTCTCGTTTTGTCATAATCAAAATAATCTTTCATATAATCCCATGGATCAATATAACGACAATTCATTTCTTCAGCAATTTCTTTTGTTGCCATTCGGTAGCTCGTATAATTATAAGTAGAGCCATAAGGCGAAGGACTGACAATATCATATTCTGAATAAGTACAATTTAAGAGAATAATTCTTACATTTGGATTGGCCTCTCTTAAAACATTAATCATATAACGATAACTGCCTTTATAAGAATGACAAGAAGAAAAACTATTATCAACACAATAAACATCATCACCAGAGACAGTAACAGGTGGCTGAAAATATTGATCATTATGACCATAAGCAATAAATGCATAATCTACATTTTCTAATTCTTCATTTTTAAATGCATTATAAACGACTCGACATCCATCAATAGCCGTTTTATTATTAGCATATTCTTTGTAGATATTACTACCTTCATACATATAAGTTGCAGTAGTTCCTCCTATTGCGTAGTTGTTTAATAAATTCATATGATATTTATTCGCAAATAAAGATACATATGTTAATCCCGAGCCTCCTAAGGTAGCATCAGCAGTAACAGAATCACCAAAAGCAACGATATTCTTATCTTCAAGATGAAAACGATCAAAAACAAAATTATTAGCGTAAGTACCTTGTTTTACAACGGTGACAGGAAGTAATTGAAATTGTTCTCTATATTTTAAAATTAAAGAAGTAGATCCAACCATGTTTCCCATAATTTGTGATGTACTAGAATTGTAAAAAGCAATATTTACATTTTGTGAAGTTATCATTATTCCTTTAAATTCACTCAGTGCATTTTTCAAACTATAAGTTTCTCCTACTTCAATAAAAACATCTTCAAGTTCTACGAAAGTTGTATATTCTTTGTCATCAACCGAAGAACTATTTTCGTCTGTTGAAATAGGATTGCTTGATTCTTCAATGGTTGAATGAGAATCGCTTGAAAGATTTTCACTATTTGAATTAAAGGTTTTATTTTCACAACTTGCTATACTCAATGAAAAAGTAATAATAGAACATATTTTTAGTAATTTTTTCATACTACCATCCTTTCAATAAAAATCCATTTATTCATTATAAATTATATCATATAATTGAATAAATGGATATGGTAATTAATCTACTAGGTATTTTTTGACATATTGTTCAACTTCCTGTGGCAATATTTCTAAAGCTACAGCAAATTCATCAAAAATATTATTGCGGATTTTTGTTAAAAATCCTTTATCGGTAAGGCTCATTGGTTTTGAAAAAAAGTCTGACTCAACATATAAAAGCTTAACCAATTGACATAATCCCTTGATATTTCCATCGTGATAAATTTCTTCAAATTTTAATTTACGTGTTTTAGCATCATTAAACCATATTTTTTCCATAGATGGAATGGATTGTATAAGAGATAAAACATCTTTCTTGGATAAAGGTTTACGAATAAAATCATTTTCCTTATCTAAAGGCAAATAAATTTCTAAAGTTTTATTAACAGCATTTGGATATTTAGGTTTAAGATAATAATATGTTTTATCACCCGTGCCAAAATCACGTGTAACGATATCTTCTACGATGCAAGCACCTGCGCTTTTATGTATTACATTATCGTTTACTTTAAACATATTTCATATCCCCTTTCTATTATATTTTATCAAAAAATAATTTAAAATGTCAGTCGAATTTTTTTGTTTTACCAATTTTTCCAAGGAGCATTTCCATTAATCCACATTTCATTTAATTCATCAAGATCATTAAAAGTATCTACACTACGCCAAAATCCATGGTGTCGGTAAGCAGTAACTTGGTGATAGGCTACTGCGGTAATCATAGGTTCTCTTTCAAAAATAGTATTTGCGCTATCGTCAATTAAATCAAATACTTCAGGATTACAAACCATATATCCACCATTGACAGTAGAATCTAAACTATCTTTTTCTCTAAAGCCGATAACAGAACCATTATCGTTAAAGTCAATAATACCGAACTTTTGACTAGCAGAAATAGAACTTATTGTAATCATTTTTTTATGGCGAATATGATGAGATAATAATAAATTTAAATCGATATTTGAAAGACCATCACCATAAGTAAACATAAACATTTCATCACCAATAACAGGGTGTAGTTTTTTAATAGCTCCACCAGTATTTGTATTTTTACCTACATCGATGATTGTTATTTTCCAATCTTCCTCTTCATTTAATAATGGTTTAATTGTTTTGTTTTTTAAATCGATAGTGACATCATTATGATGTAAAGCATAATTTGCAAAAAATTCTTTGATATAATAAGGTTTATAACTGCATGCCAAAACAAAATCATTAAACCCAAATGATGCATAGTATTTCATAATATGCCATAAGATAGGCATATCACCAATTTCTAATAAAGATTTTGGTTTTTCGAATGAATAATTTGAAAATTCTTTTTCAAATTTTCCTACATAAATGACTATTTTCATAAAGTGCCTCCGCAATATCTAAATCTATTATACTATATTTTTTGTGGAAAAAAAACATTCTTTTGACATTCTTTTAAAAAGATCAAAAAAATGTTATAAATCATTATTTCGTTGCTAAAAAAAGTTCGAAATCTACATAACGGTCCAATTCGCCTGTCTTAATTTTACTATCGAGATCAGATAATTCAATTAAGCTATTTTTTAAATCTTGTAATGAATAATTTTGAGTGTTTTTTATAGCCAATTTTATACGATAAGGATGAACATTTAAAATTTCAGCGATATTTTCTTCTTTATCGTTTTGTTTTCGTAAAATAGATACTTGAAGCATTAAACGAAATTGGTTGGCTAATAAAGAAATTAAATATACAGGTTCTATTTTTAATAATTTTAAATCATTATACACTTGCATTATTTTTTTATGATTTTTCGATAAAAGAGCATTGGATAATTCAAACACATCATCTTCCAATGGTTTGGAAACAAATTTTTGAATTAAGTTAACATCAATTGGTTGATTATAAAGTGCTAACTTAGCAATTTCTCTTTCTAGTTTACAAATATCGTTTATGCAACGTTCAAATAAAATATTCATTGCTTTTTCTTCAATTTTAATATTTGCACTTTCAATTAAATGTTTTCCATAATCATAATATTCATTTTCATTCTCAAGTAATAAATTTTCAACTTTACCATTTTTAGCTATTTTATTGATGAGTTTATTTTTGGCTATATAATATTTTTTCGGGCAAATGATAATCCATTCACTGTCTGGGTTTGGATTGGCAATATAATCTTCTAATTTTTTTAAGTCGTTTGTAAAAGGTAATTTTAATTTTTCATCTTTAATAAAATAGGGATTTTTGCAAATAACCATTTTTTTATCCGATCCAAAAGCAGGAGATTGTAAAGTATCTATAATTTCATCTAATGGTGTTTCTTCAAAATCAAAAGTACAATAATTAAAATCGTTTTTAGATTCTAAAATAGCATAAGTGTATTCATTGATTTTTGCTTTTAATAAAAGAGATGGTTCACTAATTAATAATCTTATCATAAATAATCCTCACGATTTTATTATACATTATTTTGCTGTTTCAATGAAATACTTATCCAATATTTTACCTTTAAATCTTATTGTTCCGTCTTCATCCGTACGATAGACTTCCACATTATATTGAGTTAAAATTCTTAAGACGAGTGGGGAAGGATGACCATATATATTATTTTCACCAACACTAATAATGGCATATTTTGGTTGGATAAAAGCAATAAAATCACGATGTGTAGAAGTAGAAGAACCATGATGAGCTACTTTTAATACATCAACCTTAAGTGAAGAATAATCTTGAATGATTTTCAATTCAATTTCCGAAGAAATATCGCCTGTAAATAAAAAATTTAAAGAACATATATTTCCATATAAAACGATGGATTGATCATTTTCATTATCATTATGAGAAAAATAGTGATTTAGATTGGTAAATGATAATTTTCCTAATTTTAAATTTTCTATATTAGGGTCGTCGATAATTTCCTTTATTTTTACTTTTTCACTTAATGATTGTAAAGCTCCACAATGATCATTATCATGATGAGTTATAACGACCATATCAATTTCACGTATTCCATGATAATTTAAATATGGCATAATTTTTTTCTCTGCAATATCATAATTTAATAAGCCACCAGTATCAATGAGCATGACTCCACCATGATACGAATCTTGTATAATGGCACAATCACCTTGAAAGACATTCAAAAAAGTTACTTGTTGATAAGTAATGAAATATTGTCGATGATAAAGGCAAAACATGAAAGCAAGAATAGGTAAAAAAGATAAAATAGATTTTTTGAGTTTTCTTTTTTCTAAAATATATAAAAAGAAAAAAAACAAAATATAGTATAGTAAGATTAACCAAAAAGAAAGACTTCCAAAGGTAATAGAAGTAGATAAGTTACTTAATTGTTCGATTATTTTATAGAAAGGCTTATAAATAAATTGAAAAAAGTTATTTGAAATAATCGATATTGGCATACCAATTAAGCAAGCCATAAATAAGATAAGAACAATATAGCTTAAAAAAGCATTAGCAATTAAACTTATGAAGTTAATCTTATAATTTAATAATAATTGAATGGGAATCATCGCCAAAAATCCAATAAAAGAAAGTATAAATGCTTGTAAAATTTTATTTTGATTTTTAACAATATTGGCAGAAATAACCATCGTAAAGGTCATAATATAGGTCATTATAAATGAATAATTATAAATATTTAAAGGTTCGATAAGAAGAAATAATAAACCCGAAATAGAAATACAATCTAAAGTAGAAAAAAATTTTGAGAAACATTTTGATAAAAATAAAGTGAAAAGTGCGCGACAAGAACTTATTGTAAAATCAAGAATATAAACGTAAAAAAAACAAAAAGCAAAAGCAACCATCATTCCTATTTTCTTTTTTTTAAAAATATTTATAATAAGAGAAAATAAAAAATGAATATGAAAACCTGATACGACAAAGAGATGTAATGCATTTATTTCTTTTAAATGATTATAGTTTTCAATATCCACTTCTTTATCGTTAAAAAGCAACATTCTTGTCATATTATAGCTTTCATCTTTTAATTTGCCTGTTAAGGTTTGAATTATTTTTTGGTTAAAAGATGCATTTGAACG
Organism: uncultured Bacillota bacterium; assembly: GCA_902491575.1. Classification (GTDB taxonomy): domain Bacteria; phylum Bacillota_I; class Bacilli_A; order RFN20; family CAG-631; genus CAKPXW01. Next base: position 61,395 of record CABUID010000004.1, on the reverse strand, counting down.
AACAAGTTTTACCTGCTCAATGACAATTTGATAAAAAACTCTTTTTTTATTAAGATATTCTTTAAAATCAAATACATCAATATCTAAATCTTTTTGAATTTCAATTAAAAATCCTGATATATACAATTCATCTTTTTTTTCATAAGTTTCCTTATTTTCAGGATAATAAACTAAATAGCGATTTTCATTATCTTTAACAAGCATATACTTTTCTTTTGCTTCAAAAACACTAAAATAATTTTCAATATTCTTTTCTTGTATATTTGGTTTTTGATTAATTTTATAAAAGTTAAAAAAAATGAAACAGATGATTAAGCTTAAAGAAGAAAACCAACCATATTTTTTAAAAACGAAAACAAGAAAAAAAATAAAAACTAGAATGATAATAAAAAAATGTGTATAAAGAAAACTAATAGCGAGTAATGAAGTTATCAATAAAAATACAAAAAAGTTTTTTAAAGACATATTTGATCTCTAATTTTAAAAAATAAGGCTTTCCCTATGCCATCAATTTTCATAATTTCTTCTAAAAATTTAAAATTACCATTTTCTTCACGGTAAGTAATGATGCGATTTCCTAGTACTTTTCCAATACCAGAAAGTTGTGTTAATTCCTCTAACGTTGCTGTATTTAATGAAACTTTTTTTTCATTACTAATAGGTGGAATATAGATTTCCAAATCTTCTTCAATGATTAAATAGTAATCAAAACAATCAGTGTCAGCTTGTGTAGTAACACCACTAGCAAGAGCAATAATTTCTTCTAAATAACTATTGGCAATGATTGCATAAGTGCCAGGTTTTTGAATTTCACCAGATAAAGTAACATAAAAATAAACTTCTTCATTACTTGTAGAATCATCAATATTTTGACTTTCATTCCCTTGATTTAAACTAGTATAAAAAATAGCTCTATCTTTTTCAATTGCAGTCATACCAATGATAATAATAAAAACTAAAAAAATCACTCCTATAATCGTTTTCATGGATGTATCCTCCTATATTTATAGTAGTGATTTTATATTTATTTTACTTAAAATTTATCGAATAGAACGAATAATAATTTTGTAAGAATTTCCATCTCCACAAATGACTTCTACTTCATTACCTACTTCTTTACCAAGTAAAGCAGCACCCAAAGAAGATTCAGTAGTGATTTTACCTTTTTCAGGGTCTGATCCAATAGAACCCACTAATTGAAAAGTATATTCTTCTTGATCTTCTTCATCAAAAATGGTTACAGTACTCGTAGCCGTTACTCGATTTTTAGATGATTTTTCGGAAGCGACTTCAATATTGCCTAAAGTAAATTCTAAATCTCTAATTTTAGCTTCAATTTCGGCTTGTTTATTTCTTGCAGCATCATAATCTGCATTTTCTGATAAGTCACCTTGAGCACGAGCAGCAGCTAATTCTTCTAATACTTGAGGTCTTTCTACATCAAGTAAATGTCTATATTGAAGTTGTAATTCTTCAAAATATTCTTTTGTTACTACTTCTTTTTTTATATTTGACATAATGTTCTCTCCTTTTTTGAAGTTCATCAATTATTATACTATTTTTTTTATGAAAAATAAACATTAAGCATCCAATTTTTCAAGTTTATTCATTAATAATTCAATTTGATCTTCTAATTCTTCAATTTTTTCTTGCATTTCCTTATACTCAAGCCAATTGTATTGAACTTCAAAATCCGATATTTTTTGGTTTTCATTATCTAATTGGATCATTAATTCTTCGATTTCTTTTTCAATTTTTTTTCTTTGCTTTTCTAAAGAGACATTTGGAATTTTTTTCTCTTTTTTGATAGGCAAAGAAAGATCTTTATTCTTTTTTACATTTTGTAAAGAAGAACTATTTTGAATATCATGTAATTTACAAAAATCATCATAATTTCCTTCCTCTAAGATAAAATGTCCATTTTGTAAATATAGAATTTTGTTTGCAACACGATTTACAAAAAAACGATCGTGAGAAACCATAATAATGGTTCCAGGATAATCTTCTAAAATATCAGAGATGATTCGTTTAGTTGTGAAATCCAAATGATTTGTAGGTTCATCTAAATATAAAATATCATAATTTCTTAAAGAAATTAAAGCAAAAATCATCCTGATTTTTTCCCCTCCAGAAAGATTTTCAATATATTTGAATACATCATCATCATGAAATAAAAATCTACCTAGTAAGGTTCTAACTTCTGTGTTGCTCATTAAAGGGAATTCATTATGGATAGTATCAAATAATGTAAGATTAGGATTTAATATTTGCTGCGTTTGATCAAAATAAAAATACTTTAAATTTTCTCTCACATCATGATTAAAACCAGAAAGTTTATTTTCATTCGTCATTAAACATTTTAAAAGAGTTGTTTTCCCCGACCCATTTTGTCCCATAATACAAATTTTATCTTGGTTTGAAATGATAAGATTCAATGGTTCAGTTAACGCTTTGCCATTATAACCAAATTCTAAATTTTCGGAGATATGCATTTTGACGCTATAAGGCTCTAGATTTGCTTCAAACTTTGCATGTATTGTCTTTTGTCGATTAGATGGTTTTTCAATTTTTTCCATTTTATCTAATTTTTTTTCTAACGATTGAGCAAAAGAAGTTTTAGTTGGTTTAGGTTTAAACTTTCGTATGAGCATTTCTAATCTTTTAATTTCTTTTTCTTGTAGATTATAAGCTTTTAATGCTTGTTCATATCTCAATTGTTTTTCTTGGATATAATAGGAATAATTTCCAGAATACAAAGTGGCTTTATGATTTTCTAATTCTATAACTTTATTAACCAAATTATCAATAAAAACTTGATCATGTGAAACAATGATTATCGTGCCATTATAGGTTTTTAAGTACTTTTCAAGCCATTCAATCATTATCAGATCAAGATGGTTCGTTGGTTCATCCAGTAATAAAAAAGAAGGTTTGGTTAATAACAATTTAACAAAAGATGCTCTTGTCCTTTCTCCACCAGAAAAAGATTTTAAAGGACGTTGATAATCCAGTTCATTAAATCCAAATTTAAATAACATTTGCTGGATTAAATATTTATATTCATAGCCACCTTCATTTGTATATAAATCATGAAGCATAGAATATCTTTCAATTAAATTCTTATCGGAGTGATAGCTCATTTTTTCTACTAAATCTGCCATTTCAAGTTCCATTTTTTTGATTTTCGTAAAAGAAAGTTCCATTTCCTCCATTAAAGTATGTTCAACATTGTCAATTACTTGTTGAGATAAATAGCCAATACTTTCTGAGTTTTCAAAAAAAACGGATCCTTTATCCGGCTCAATTTGTTTTGTAAGGATTTTTAATAAAGTTGTTTTTCCTTCTCCATTATCGCCAATAATAGCAACTTTATCATTCTTATTAATGCTGAAAGAAACATCATTTAAAACAAGTGATGCTTTATAACTTTTCGATATATCCTTCACACTTAAAACTGCCATTAATGTCTCCTTCTTTCAAAAAAAGCAATTAATAATAATTGCTTTGTCTTAAAATGAATGAATTATTCACTTACCTCGTTTGTTTCTTTTGCTTCTTCGTTATGATTCATAGCTCCTAATTTTTCTTTTTTATAAACTAAACGATTTGTTGTAGTAGGATCAAAGAAATGAACTTTATTCATATCGAATGTAAAGTTTACTTTATCATGTACTTGAATATCATGAATTGCGCTTGTTTTAACAATGATACGTTGACTATTCATATAACCATAAACGATAAGTTCATGACCTAATAATTCGACAACATCACATTCAACTTCATTCGTTGCATTTGGATATTTTTCAACAATTGGACCATCAACATAAATATCCTCAGGACGAATTCCTAATACAACTTCTTCATTTTCATAACCTTGGATATTTAAACGCAATTCTTCTGTAAGTTCAATATCAATTCTTCTTTGTGTTTTATCTGCTTCAATGACAAATTTTCCATCGATATATTTACCACGCAAGAAATTCATAGCAGGTGAACCAATGAAACCACCGACGAAAATATTAGCAGGATAATTATAAACCTCTTTTGGTGAACCAATTTGTTGAACATGACCATCTTTCATAATAACAATTCTAGAAGCCATTGTCATCGCTTCAGTTTGGTCGTGAGTAACGTAAATGGTTGTAGCGCCAACACGTTCATGAATTTTAGCAATTTCAGCTCTCATTTGAACTCTTAATTTAGCATCAAGGTTACTTAAAGGTTCATCCATTAAAAACACTTTAGGGCTACGTACAATGGCTCTACCTAAAGCGACTCTTTGTCTTTGACCACCTGATAATGCTTTTGGTCTTCGGTTAAGGTAAGGTTCAAGTCCTAAAATTGCTGCAGCTTCATTAACTCTTTTTTCGATTTCTTCTTTTGGTATTTTTCTTAATTTTAGACCAAAAGCCATATTGTCGAATACAGTCATGTGAGGATATAAAGCATAAGATTGGAATACCATGGCGATATCTCTATCCTTTGGTGCTATATCATTTACTAAACGATCATTAATATATAATTCTCCAGAAGTTATTTCTTCAAGACCAGCTACCATTCTTAAAGTTGTTGATTTACCACATCCTGAAGGACCGACAAAAACGATAAATTCTTTGTCTTGTACATCAAGGTTAAAATCAAAAACTGCTTGAACTTTGTTATCATAAATTTTATTAATATTTACAAATTTTAATGTTGCCATAATTTTCTCCTTTTATATTAAGAATATTGTATATGATTTTAAAGAAAAGATGTTGTGCATTATGCACAAATATTGATGATTAAATTGAAAAACATTAATGTATTTAAATCGCGTATATCGATATTATTTAATTGAACCAATTGATTGATTCGATAATTGAAAGTATTGCGATGAATAAATAATTCATTTGCTGTTTCACATGAATTTCCATTGCAATATAAAAAAGCTTTTAAGGTATCCATATTCTTTTGACCAAGTTTAAAAATAATTTCTTTTGCGTCAGTCTGAACAAAATCTTCATGAATATTCCGGATAAACACTTCAAAAGCGGTACAAACTTTGTTATTAAGTTTATCAAGATATTTTAAAAATAAATAATCAAAGAAAGGAACAATAAGAATACTTGCTTGCACATTAAAATCTTGAAAAGACATCGATAGTAATTTTTTTAATTGCCACTGGAAAGATTCACAATCCATAACGATTAAAGTAGCAATATCATTGTCCCAATCCATTTCAAAATCTTTAAAATTATCTGTTAATATCTGTTTCAATAAATTTCGATTATTCTTATTGGTTATTTTGATATAAGCCTTGTTGATCATATTTTGTTCACCCTGCACAAATTATAAACTATTTTTAAAAAAAATCAATAATAATGAGTTTAAAGTCATTATCTATTAATGGTTAATTGTTCAAAGGATACGGGTTCATTTTGGCGTGCAATACATAAAGAAATTTGTTCAATATTGACATTCATTTTTTTCATTGTTGATAAGAATGTTTCCATAAGTATTTCTTCGGTATTTGCTTCTTTAGAACGATGTAAAAAAGCAATTTCTTTCGTTTTTGGTCCAATTATATTTCCTAAAACATAAGCACAATCTTGGTTCGATAAATGCCCAATAGCGGATAAAATTCGTTGTTTTAAAAACATAGGTCTTTTGGTCAGCATCAACAAACGTGGGTCATGATTACTTTCCATACAATAGATATCGCAATTATTGATGATTCGCTGAATATTTTCGTGGACATAGCCTGTGTCGGTAATATAAGCCATTTTTTCATTTTTATATTCAATTAAAAATCCAGTTGTTCCAGGTGAATCATGAGAAACAGGTAAGGTATAAATCTTGAAACCTAAAATATTTAAGGTTTGATAATAATCAAAAAGATTATATTCATTCATATTAGTTAAAGCATTTAAGTAAACATTTTGAGGATCAAAGGCTTTTAAAGATTTTACGTGGTCTACATGCATGTGAGTAATTATAACTTTTTTTACATTTTCAAAATCTAAATTAATTTGTTTCATTCTTCTTTTTATATCCATTACAGGAATGCCACAATCGATAAGAAGAATTTCGTTTTCATCATTTACTAAAACCGTACAATTGCCACCAGAACCACTCGCTAAAAAATAATATCGCATATTAATGTCTTTGATCCATTTCTACAAAGCGTCCAATATGCTTTTGGAACATAAAATCAATCGTGGCTAAACGACCATTTCGGTTTTTAGCAACAATTAAACTAACAGGTGAATCCGATGTGGCATTAGGATCATCCGTCCCATTTTCACTATTGGCTGCATCTTGAATTTTTCCATAATCTGGTCGATGTATAAACATGACTACATCTGCATCTTGTTCAATAGAACCTGATTCTCTTAAATCCGATAGTTGAGGGACTTTGTCAGCTCTACCTTCCACACTTCGGTTTAATTGCGATAAAACCAACAATGGACATTTAAAATCACGTGCAATGGCTTTTAAAGCAGCAGATATTTCTCCGATTTCTAAGGTTCTAGAAGCATCTTTTTTCGATTTAACGTCTGGTGTAATCAGTCCAATATAGTCGATAACTACTAAACCTATATCGCCAAACCTCGATTGTAATTTATTTAATTTTGCGCGAATGTCTACTACTTTAATAGCAGGTGTTTCATCAATAAATAGATTACTACTTGAAATGTCGCGCATTGCCTTGTTTAAATTATCTTCTTCTTGTTTATCAAAAGCCGCCGTTTGAATTTTACGGATTGGTACGCCACTTTTGGCAGATAAAATACGATTCGTTACTGAGTCAACACCCATTTCTAGCGAGAATAGAACACATGGTTTTTTTGTTTTCATCGCTACACGAAATAAAAAATTTAGTGCCAATGCCGTTTTGCCTACAGATGGTCTTGCTGCTAAAATATTAATTTCTCCGGCTTTAAAACCTAACATAATCTTGTCGAATGTCTCAAATCCTGTAGCAAGTCCTTCTAGATTATCTTTACCGGATTTAATAAGTGAAATTCTTTCTTTGTATTTATTAAAAGCTTCTGTAATGGATACAAAATCTTCCACTCTACGTTTTTTAGTTATATCGGTAATATCTCTTTCAATTTTGTTAATATAATTTGAAATATCTCCAGAAGATTCTGCTGGCCATTTTGTTACAATGTTATTTGCACATAAAATGATTTTTCTTAAAATGGATTTTTCTTCTACCGAATTAATGTAATATTTTGCATTGGCTATATCAATGTAAGAATTCATTAATTCTAAAATATAAGATGCATCGCCAACTTTATCTAAATTGTCATCAATTGAAAGTTGATCGATTAAAGCAAAAGGCTCAATTTTTGCTTTGTTGGTATCGTATATGGATTTTAAAGTTGAAAAAATAATCTTGTGTTCATTAAGGTAAAAATCATCTTTATTTAATCGCGAAAAAGTTTCTATCAGCATATCTGAAGAAAAAATCATATTTGCCAAGACTTGTTTTTCAGCTTCAACGTTAAATGGTAATTCCATAATATACCTCCTAGATTTCTTGAACTTCTACATTAATCTTTCCGATTATATCTTTATATATTACTACTTCAATGGTTGCTTTTCCAATGGCTTTAATTGGTAAGAAATTTTTAAAATTCTTTTTATCAATGAAAATATTAAAATCTTTTTTAAGTTTCTCTTCCAAATTTTTAGAAGTGATTGCACTATGTAATCTGCCTTCTGTACCAGGATGTTCTTTAAAAACGACAATAAGATTTTGTAATTTATTTTTTAATTCTACTGCTTCTTCTCTTTTAGCAATATCTATTTTTTTTGCTTCTTCTTTCTGTCGATTTAAATCATTTAAATTTGCTTTATTTTGTAAGATAGCTAAACCTTTTTTGATTAGAAAATTCGTTGCATATCCTTCTGAAACCTCTACTACATCATCTTTTTTACCTACATTTTTAACATCTTTGATTAAAATTACTTTCATATTTTCATCTCCTTTTATAAACGACCGCCATCTCTTAAGAATACTTTTACTTTTTCTTCTAACAAATCACTAACTTGATTCACATTTGAATTTTGTATTTGAGTAGCAGCTTTTGAAAAATGTCCACCACCGCCTAAAGATTCCATAATAATTTGAACATTAAAATCGGAAAGTGAACGGGCACTAATAGAAACTTCATTATTATTGGTGCGACCAATGACAAAAACAGCTTGAACACCAATGGTTGACAAAATTTCTTCTGCTACTTTAGAAAGAACTGTACGCGTAATAATGTCTTCATCTTCTCCTTTTGCCATATATATACCTGGTGAAAGAGCTTTAGAAGTATTTACAATACTACTAATCAGTTTCATTTCCTCGTATTCTTCTTTGAAGAATTCACTGACCGATTCGACACTTGCTTGATAATTTTTTAAGACCATTGCCATTTCAAAAGTCTTTCCACTTGCTCCAGATTTAAAAAATTTTGTATCCAAACAAATTCCTGAAAGTAAAAAATTAGCTACATTTTCACTAATATTTACTTTGTTTGACTGGTAAAAAATAAGTTCAGTTACAAGTTCAGATGCAGAACTTGATTGTGGTTCATGATATTGAAATACTGGATCATGAATGAAAGAATCTCCTTTTCGATGATGGTCAATAACACAAATATCTTTACATTTATCAATAATTTTAGGTTGCATAGTTGATTCTGGCCGGTGAGTATCCACTACAACGACTAAAGTTTGATCCGTAACAGATTGCAATGCTCTTGCTGGTGTAATGGTCATTTCATTAATTTCACTATTTGAAAAAACTTGTCGAAAGGCTCTTTTGGTTTGAAATTCCACTAAATCATCTTCATAAACAAAACTTGCTTTTGCTTTCAAGGATTTACAAATAGCCCAAACACCCATTGAAGCTCCAAGTGCATCAAAATCCATGTTTTTATGACCCATGATAATGACACCTTTGCTCGTTTTGATTAAATTAGCTAATGAAGTGGCTAAAACTCTTCCTCTTACATGTGATCGTGTCTGTTTTACTTCATTTTTCGCACCATAATACTCTAAAGGTTTGCCAAAAACGTTTACAACGACTTGGTCACCACCACGAGATAATGCCATATTTAAAGCCATGTAAGATAATTCACTGGTTCTTAAAATACTCGTTGTATTTCCTTTCCCAATACCAATAGAAATCGTTAATGGATTATCATTTTTACTGGCTGTAGTACGAATTTCTTCTATAATGGAAAAATTATCTTTTAAAATGGTTTGATAGTTTGATTCTTCGCCAATGATTAAAAAAGAATCATTACCATAAGAACGAATAAATAAATTATATTTTTTTGCCCAATTCATGATAGCTTCTTTGACTTCAGTAGCATATAAAACGAAATCAGCTTCTCCTAAAGAAATAATAACATCTTGATAATTATCAATAACGACATGTCCAATAAAAGGACGTTCTGCTTCTATTTTAGCATTTTGAATAACTTGAGCAGAAACATCTTTCATATAAATAACTTTTAGCCCGATATTAATTTCAAGTTGGAAAGTTTTTCCACCGATACTCGTAAAGATATCTTGAGAATTTTCCATAATGGCTAAATTATCAAAATTAGGAATTAAATCATAAACTTTTTGTCCTAATATATCATCTTTTTTGATTAATGTAGTCTGTGAAACCCAAATGACTTCATCCATTTCGTTATAAACTAAAATGACAATATCTCCAAATTCAAAAACAGGACTGACTTCATTTCCAAATATAGAAGCGATAGTAATATCTGTTCGATTTAAATATTTTTCTGTTTTATTTAAAAATTTACTAATCGAAAAAATGTTAATAAAATTAATTAACAAAAAATAACCTAATAAAATATAAAGTGAATAATGATGGATGAATTCAACATTATCCAAGAAGAATGCTACTAAGATCATTCCAATTGCTATGATGAATTCTAAGAAAAATATCAATAATAGATTGCTTCTATCTTTTTTGAGTCTTTTGAACATCCAATCACGTCCTTTTCAATTTATATTTATGCATTTATTATAACATATCTTAAAAATAATTATAAAAGAATATTCTTTTATAAATGAAATTAGGTAAATAAAGCGAAAATAATAAAAGATAATAACATTAAGATAAGTAAAAAATTAAGCAAGATGGTTAGCCATTCATGTTTATTTGCTTTTTTTACATTTTTCTGACAAATATTTGTTATAAATTTTAAAAGTTTTTCTTTTTCTTCATACTTTAGTTTTAAAAATTCAATTTTCGTTCTTTTTTCCTTTGTTTTTCGATACATTTTAAAATGTTGAATACGAAAAGCAGAATTTTGATAAACCTCTTCCTCTTTCATTAATTGATTAATAAAGGTCGATTCAGTAATTTCCCATCCGTTAATAATCCAGTAAATTCTTGAAGGGGCTAATGAAACATAAAGTATTAAAATAATAGGTAAAATTGCTATTAAAATAAATCCGGCTATTAAAGAATTCGTAAACAAAACGATGATAGAAACTAAAGAACAATAAAAAACCATTATATAATATTTTTCGTCTAGTAAATATTTCTTTTTTGTTAAAAAAAGAATACTTAAAAATATTCTATATAGAAAAACAAGTATCATGACAATTGAATAAAATAAAATGGATTCATCCCTCATAGTTAAATTCCTTTTAAAACTCAAAAAATATTTTATCATATATTTTAATAATTTAAAACAATGATATAATAAAATTATAGATAGTCATAAAAAAAACTTTTAATAAAATGGAGGAATTTCATGAAAAAATATAATTATGCCAAAATTAATATCGCTTTAAATATTGTCAATAAATCGAAGCCACAGAATTTACATGATTTGGATATGGTAAATATAACGATTCAATTAAAAGATGAAGTAAAGGCAAATTTTAAAAAAGATGGAAACGAAATAATCATTGAATGCAATCATCCTCAAGTCCCACTTGATCAGCAAAACTTAGTTTACAAAGTCATAGAAAAATATAAAAGAATTTTTAATTTACAATTTTCATGTCATATTCAAATTAAAAAATGTATTCCTGTTCAGTCGGGTATGGCTGGTGGATCTGGAAATGCAGCCGCCATGCTTGATTTATTGGATAAGTTCTTTAAAACGAAGATGACGGTTTTACAAAAAATGAGATTTTTAGAGTCCATTACTTCAGATGGTCCCTATATGTTATTATCAACGCCCTGCCGTGTGAAAGGAAAAGGAGAACAAGTTATTCCTATTGAATCCAAATTAAAAGGAAAAATACTTGTCATAAAACCTAAAAGTGGTTGTGAAACCAAAAAAGTATATGAACAATTAGATTATAAAAACCTTATTCATCCTAATCTAAATAAAGTAGAATTTGCTTTAAAGCAAAATAATTATCCTTTACTTGCTAAACATGTCGATAATTCATTATTAATTAGTGCATGTAAGATAAATAATGAAATAGAAGATATTATCAATCGTTTAAGAACTTGTGGATTTGAAATTGTATCTTTGACTGGATCTGGTTCAACCTGTTTCGCTTTATCAAAAGAAAAATTTCCATATAAAACGGCCAAAAAAGTATTTAAAAAAGAAAATTATGAATTATGTGAGGTATACTCTATCCGCAAATAAAAAATATATTGATGTTATGATTTAATCAATATATTTTTCTTGCAACTCCTTTGGTATCAATACCACCCATACCTTTACTTTTATTGGATGTTAAATCAATTACTTTTGGAATGTCTACATATTCAATGACTGGGGTTGTAGCGACCATAATAGCCACTTTTGACGGATCTAAAACATTTATGCTCACTTTCCCAGGTGAACTTGAAATGTTACTTCCTTCGTATATTAAATCTTTAAAAGACGAGTAACAAGCTCCAGCAATAATGCATAATGCATCTTTGGATGGCTGATATTTTCTAGCTTCTTTTACACATTCAACAAAGTAAGAAGTGTTAATACTATTTCCATTTTTATCGATAGCATCATGGCCTGTTACAATAAGAATGTCGGGATGATGTTCGATAAGTAATTCTTTAATTTTTAAAGGCATTTCTCTTTCAACTAACTTATAACCTACTGCAGGGACATTATAGTGTTCATAAAGTTTCATGCTTCTTTTTAAATAATCAATATCACTATCTAAATGTAGAATTTTTCCATTGAGGTAATTTCCTTTTTCTATGGGTAAATCCATCCAATCACCTATATCTCTTGTGGCTTCTACCTTTTTTAAATCTTGTAGAAAGCAATCGGCACAAAGACGAACATTATATCCTTGTAAAATAACATAATCTCCTGTGATCGATTTTATTTGGAAAATAATATCATGATGATGTGATTTTCTTGTTACCAAATCATTGATATCAAAAGTCATTTTCACTCACCCCTAATATAAGATATGATTCATGAAAATGAAGGTTTAGGCAAAGTGATTAGATAAGTAATTTGCAAGTTGCACGATTTGTTGAGTAGTTAATTGTTCAACATGCATATTAGGGGATAAATTGAAATGATTTAAGCAATTTGTTAATTCATCATTATTTTTAAATAATGCTTTTAAATTGTTATATATTGTTTTTCTGCGATAGGTAAATAAAGTATCTGCTACTTGTAATAAAGTTTGAAAAGGAACATTATATCTTGGCATGATTTTTTCAAACTTTAAAACAATAGAATCGATTTCTGGACGAGGTAAATAAGAATTCTTTCCAACATATTTGACGATAGAAACTTGATATTGATAGTCTAAGATTACCGATAAGACATTGAAATCTTTTTTTTGTGGTTTTAAAATTTTCTGTCCAACTTCTTTTTGCATCATCGTAATAAGAGTAAAAATAGGCATGTCATGAATTAAAATTTTGTTTAAAAGTTTACTCGTTATATAATAGGGTAGATTGGATAATATAATAATATCTTGAAATCCTTTTAATTGAATACTTTTAACAAGTTGAATGATATCTACTTTTAAAAAATCTTTATGGAAAATTTGTATGTTTTGAAAATTTTTAAAAGTTTCATTTAGTATTTTAACCATATTTTCGTCTATTTCAAAAGCCCAAACCAAACCTGCTTTTTCTATACAGAATTCAGTTAAAGCACCAAGACCGGGTCCAATTTCGATAACGCAAAAAGAAGAGGTGATGTTTGCACTATCTACAATTTCTTTAGCAATATTTTCTTCTACTAAAAAATTTTGACCTAGCGATTTATTTGCGTTTAAATGATAATATTTTAAGGTCTCATCAACATATTTTTTACTGCTAATCATGAATAATTTTCTCCAATTCTTCTTTTGAAACGTTTAATAAATTAAGTCTTTTCAATAATGTTTTACTATTACAAAAACCCAAATGATAATGTTGAATAATTTTATCTTTATTGTCGCGACTATGAGGGCCAGAAAGATGACACAAAAATAAATCTGTTTCTGTTAGATTCCCCATTAAATTTTTATTAAAAGTCACTTTATTTTCTAAAGCATGTAAAACTTCTTCTTTTGTGGCTTCTGCCACTCCTACTTTGTGATTTTTAATGGCATATTCTTTTCGAACAAAAGCATGTGTACAAATAGGAAGATAAGAGGATATTTCTTTTCGTATTTTTTCTCCTGGATAATCTGGATCTGTTAAGATAATAACTCCTCTTTTGTAAGCAAGTTCAATAAGATATTCTTTTTCAAAGCCATCAATGGCAGAACCATTGCAAGTTAAAATATCGGCATTTAAAAAGGTTTCTAAAAATTGCTTATCAGATTTTCCTTCTACAATGATGATTTCATTTATTTTTTTCATAAGTGAAACACCTTCTTAGCATTATTATAAGTGATTTGTGCTATTTCGTTAAAAGATAGATTTTTTATTTTTGCAATTTCTTCCACTACATAATACACATAAGCTGGATGATTTTCTTGCCCTCTAAAAGGTACAGGTGTTAAGTAAGGATCATCTGTTTCAACCAACAATTTTTCTAAAGGACATTTCATTACGACTTCTTTTATAGTTTTAGCATTTTTAAATGTAACAATTCCTGAAATAGAAATATAAGCATTAAGACTTAAATATCTTTCCATCATTTCAACACTACCTGTATAACAATGTAAAATAATACCATCGAGGTAATCTGCATATTTGCTTAATAGATTGAAAGTATCTTCATGAGCTTCTCTACAATGAATCATAACGGGTTTAGGATAATGTGTAGCTAATTTTAATTGCTCTTCAAAATACTTTATTTGCAGTTCTTTATTGTTTTTTCCATAATAATAATCAAGACCTATTTCACCTATTCCTATACAATAAGGGTCATTAAATAAATTGTTAAAAAGACTAAAATCACCATTAAAGTTTTGAATTTCTTCAGGCTGTAAACCACATATAGCATAAATATTATGATACTTTTTGGCGATCTCAATCGCTTTTAAAGAAGATATATAATCATAACCAACGGCAGCTATTTTATTAACTTGTTTTTCCAAACATTCTTGAATTAAAAGAGGAATTTCACTATTTTTGTCATTAATATGGGAGTGAGTGTTAAAAATCATATTATTTACCTAAACAAAACTTAGAAAAAATATTATTCAATAAGTCTTCTGAGTTATTCCTTCCTAATATTTCATTAATACATGTATAAGCGAGTTTTAAATCAATGGAAATAATATCAATAACTTGACCTTGTTCAGCTTGGTTTTTGGCATCTAATAAATGTTGTTTTGCTTTATTTAATAATCCTAATTGACGAGCGTTAAATAATAAAGGTTCATTTTGATAAATTAAATCTTGAAACATTTCTTTAATTTTTTTCTCAAGTTGTTGAATATCTTTATTGATTGCAGAAATTCTAATGGCATCTTTCAATTGAATTTTAACGTTTTGATCGGCTTTATTAATAAGAATAATCCGAGGATAATTTTTTGTCCTTTCTAATATGTTTTTATCTTCATCAGTCAATTCTTCACTACCATCTAAAACGCATAATACTAAGGCAGCTTTTTCTAATGATTGCAAAGATTTACTAATTCCAATTTGTTCGATAATATCATTGGTTTCATGAATACCTGCAGTATCAATAAGATTCAACGTTATTCCATTAAGGTTAATTTTACCTTCTACAATATCTCGTGTTGTTCCAGCAATGTTTGTAACAATAGCTTTGTCTTCTTTAAGCATAGCATTTAATAAAGAGGATTTTCCTACATTAGGTCGGCCAACAATCACCGTGTTAATGCCCTCTTTGATGGTTTGTCCTTTTTTTGTATCTTCAATCACTTGATTCAACTGAGTAATAAAATCTTGGATAGAAGGTAAAATACTATCATGGCGAAGTTCTTCCACGTCATCATATTCAGGATAATCAATATTCACTTCAATTAATGATAAAACATCTAATAATTTTTGTGATAATTGTTCAACATATTGACTGGTAGTTCCATTTAAAGCGGATAAAGCAAGTTTAACAGACTGTTGGCTAGTAGCATTAATTAAATCATTAATTGCTTCAGCATTGACTAAATCAATACGGTTAAATAAAAAAGCTCTTTTGGTAAATTCACCATTTTCTGCTAATCGAGCTCCTTTTGAAATGATAAGTTCGATAATTTTTTGAACAATATACAAATTGCCATGACAAGATATTTCAACCATGTTTTCTGCTGTAAAAGAATGAGGACCAAAATAATATGCTACCATTACTTCATCGATGATTTCGTTTTGGTCTAAAATATATCCGTAATAGACATGTTGATGTTCATGTTTCTTTTTATTGGTAAAGAATGAATCAACAATTGCAAATGCATCATTACCACTTACCCTTATAACACTAATTGCAGATTTAATAGCACCACTGCATAATGCAACAATCGTATCATTAATGGAATTCATTCATATCAGTCCTTTCTTTTTTATAAGAGTATTATACAAATTTTCACAATAAAATTAAATAGCACTCTTGCTTTTTCTTTCACAGGGTTTATAATAATAATGTCTTCAGGGTCAGGTGTAATTCCGAACCGGTGGTAAAGCCCACGAGCTATTTAGCATGAACTAGTGAAATTCTAGTGCCGACAGTAAAGTCTGGATGAAAGAAGCAAAAATTTTTAATTTTAAAGTACCCTTGGAGCCCGCGGGTACTTTTTTTTGGAGAAAAACATGAAAAAAAATTTATTAGTAAAAAAAATGTCGATGATTGCCATGTTTGCAGCAATCGCCTATGTAGTAGCTATGGTTGCGCACTTTTTGCATTTAACGATAGTGCCAAGCGTATCCTTTTTAACTTATGATCCAAAGGATATTATTATTTGTATTGGTGGTTTTATTTTAGGACCTATTGCAGCATTGATTATTTCTGTTGTCGTATCCTTCATTGAAATGATTACCATCAGTAGCACTGGCTTTTATGGATTAATTATGAACATTATTTCTACGTGCGCTTTTGTAATTCCTGCAACATTGATTTACAAAACGAAAAAAAGTTTCTCAGGTGCATTAATTGCTTTACTTACAGGGTTTATATCTGCAATTATTGTCATGACATTATGGAATATCATTATTACGCCTTTATATATGGATGTTCCAAGAGATGTATTAATTCAAAACTATTTAGTTTATATTATCATTTTTAATTTAGTAAAGATAGGTGTGAATGTAGCTTTGGTATTATTGCTTTATAAACCAATTATTACAGCATTAAGAGCCATTCATTTAATTGAAAAGAGTGGTGGAACGAATAAAAAAACATCTCTCATTATGGCTTTAATTGGAATTGTTTTATTAATTATTTTAATTGTAATTTGGATTTTATTAAAAAAATTTGCTTAAATCGAAAGACTTCTTTATGAAAGAAGTTTTTTTTTACATAAACTTTTATTTTATTTCATACCTTGTATAAAAGGATGGTGTGAAAATGAAGAAAAAATATAAAATAAGTGATATTATTAAATTTATTATATTCGCACTTTTTTTAATTTCTATTATTATTTGTGGAATTGTATTTTATCCAAATATTAAGGAAAAAGTTACTTTTGATAATGTACGTCAGTTTGTAGGAGATAATCAATTTTTAAGTTATGTTTTATTTATTTTATTACAAATTATTCAAGTGGTCATTTTCATTATACCTGGAGATGTCATTAATGCTACAGGAGGCTTCTTATTTAATATTGTACTAGGCTCTATACTTTCTTTTATTGGGGTAGTATTAGGATCAACAATCGCTTTTTATATTTCACGTTTTTTAGGATATAGTTTTGTCAATAAATTCATTAAAAAAGAAAAAATAGATAAAATGGTTTCCTTTTTTGAATCGAATACAGGGTTTGTTTCTTTATTTATTTTTTGTAATTTACCATTTGTCCCTAAGGATGTCATCATGTATGGAGCAGGATTGACTCCTTTAAAAGCCAGAAAAACTTTGTTTGTATATTGTTTATCTAGAATCCCTGGAATCATAATATGGACATCGATGGGAGCCAATATTTATAATAAATCTATTCTTGGAATTGCTATCACACTATGTATCTTACTCATCTTTATTTTTACCATTGTATTGATTAAGAAAAAAATGGATAGTTCACGTATTGTCAAAGTGAAACCATCCAAAAAATCATTATAAAGAAGTTTGATCAATCTGTTTAGTTTTAAATTCATAAATAATTTCCGAAACAATTTTAGCCAAATCAACTTGATGAACGATAACATTGTTTCTTTTTCTTGGTATACCATCCGAAAAATTAATAATGGCTTTAATTTTTAAACTTACTAATCGACTAACTACTTCATCGATATTTTCTTTAGGAATAGCAAGAATAGCAATTTTACAATCTGTAGGAAATGTTTTTTTCAATGTGGTGTAATCATAAACAGGGACGCCATTTATATTTGAACCTATTTTAGTAGGGTCAATGTCATAAGCACATTCAATATGTCCCACATGAGCAGGAATATAATTATATTTTAAAAGTCCTAGTCCAATATTTCCTACACCTATTAAAACCATTTTAGCATCACTTGATGTTGTTCCAAGTTCCTCATTAAAAGCTTCAAGAAGGCTATCTACATCATAACCTGCAGCCGTTTTGCCTTTATGTTTAACATACATTAAATCTCGTCTTACGGTATCTGCTGCTACATTACACATATTACCAATTTGATAAGACATTACTCTTTCAACACCTCGTTGTTTTAATTGTTGTAAAGCTCTTAAATATAATGGAAATCTTCTTTTAGAACTTGGTGGGATTTTTTTTGTATTTTCATCCATATTTTTACCTCACAAGGATTATTTTATCATATTTTCATTTGTTTGTGAAATTTTTTTATTCTTTCACAAACAAAAAGCGAAAAGAGAGTATAATATAAAAAAAGGAGAAACAAAACTATGAAAATACAATTTTTAGGAACAGCCGCTGCAGAAGGAATTCCAGCATTATATTGTCAATGTGATGTTTGTAAAGAAGCCAATGAAAAAAGAGGACGTTTTATTAGAAGCCGTTGTCAGACATTGATTAATGATGATTTACTTTTAGATTTTGGACCAGACACTTATTATCATATGCTTACTTATCAAGTCCCATTAGACCGAATTCATCATGTTTTAATCACACATAATCATTCGGATCACTTTTATAGTAATGAATTATGTTTTAGAAGAAAAGGATATGCTTCAAAAGTAGAAGAAGAGCCATTATTTGTTTATGGTGCAGACTCTGTTTATCAAGAAGCGTTGCGAGTTATAAAAAGTGAAAATATGGAACAATATGTGCAAGCACGTTTCGTTCAGCCATTTGAATCTTTTCAAATCAAGGATTATACCATTATTCCTTTGAAAGCAAATCATGATAAAAATGCTGGACCTTTAAATTATATTATTCGACAAAATGACAAAACGATTTTGTATGCACATGATACAGGCTATTATTCAGAAGAAGTCTGGAAATTTTTAGAGAAGTTATATATTCATTTTGATTTAATTTCCTTAGATTGTACAGCAGGTTTACTTACAAATTGGAAGGATCATCATTTATCTTTTGATTGTTTTTTAGAAGTAATCGAGAGATTGAAAGAAATGAAATTGATTGATCAACATACAAAAATCATGGCAAATCATTTCTCTCACAATGGACAAGCAGGTTATGAAAAGATGAGAGAAAATGCTTTAAAACATCATGTAGAAGTGACTTATGATGGAATGATAATCGAAATATAGGTGATAAAATGCGTATAATCATTATAAGACATGGAGAACCCGATTATGCAAAAGATTCTTTGACAGAAAATGGTTTTAAAGAAGCACATGCCTTGTCGAAAAGACTATTAAAAGAAAAAATTGATTATGTGTATATTTCTCCTTTAGGTCGGGCAAAAGATACAGCAAAAGAATATTTAAAGCAAAGTCAAAAGCAATTTATGGTTTTGGATTGGCTAAAAGAATTTCCTTATAAAATAGAAGATGAAGAAAGTCATTTGCCTAGAATTCCTTGGGATTTTAAAGTGGAATATTTTACTTCTAAAGAAGAAATGTATGATAATAGTCGATATCTTGAATTGCCTCTTTTTAAAAATTCCGAAGTTTATGAAGGATATCATTACGTTATAGAAAATTTAGATAAATTATTAGAAAAACACGGTTATGTTCGCCATGGAAAATATTATGAAGTTACCCATTCAAATAAAGATACTTTAGTATTCTTTTGCCATTTGGGTTTAGAAAGTGTTTTATTATCCCATTTATTTAACCTTCCTTTTGTAGCTATTGCTCAACATTTTGCTCCTGCACCAAGTTCTGTTTCAATACTTTACACTGAAGAAAGAAAACCTAAAGTGGCCCAATTTCGAGCACAATGTTTAGGGGATCTATCCCATTTATATCAAGAAAAGATAGAGCCTTCATTTATGGGAAGATTTAGAGAAAATGATTTTGATGATACACGGAGTGATTAATATGAATCAAGAAATAAAAATGAACTTAACGATGGATGGTAAAAGCGTTTCCACATCTTTACCTGTAGATGATGAAATGACGCTTATAGAGTTTTTTCTATCTTTACAATTATTATTGAAAAATTTACAAACAGGCGAGAAAAAAGCTACAACTTTTGACATCTATGATTTGAGTTTTGAAAGGATTGCTATCGTTGGTGATAATCATGAATTATGGATAGATGAAGCCTATGAGAATTTAAAAACAATCAAAGATTTATTGAATGTATGTATCGATACAATAGAGGTCATCACTCTTGGAAATACACCAATACATAAAGTTTTGCAAGAAGAAAAATACTTAAAAGAAGCATTAGATAATTATAAATTTGAATAAAAAAGGATTGGAGTGATTTCCTTATTAAGAACGAAATTCACTCGTCAATCCTTTTTTTATATTTTATTTGGGGCAAGCCCTACTTTTAAGGCTGCAATAGTATCTTGCAATTCGTCAATAACTAATTCATATTGGTTAACAACTTGATCACCACTATAATCATTTACAGAAAACCAAACAGCACCTTTTATATTTTGTAAATAAGGATGATTTTCTCGGTCATTAAAATCATCAAACATGCCTCTTACATATTCAACTTGTGAAGCTTGATTACGGAATTGTGTTCCCGTTGTTTCTCCACCAGCACCACAGCCAAATTCAGAAATAATCCATGGATATTGATTCCAAACAGGGTTATTTTTTTCATATAATTTTGTATAATCATTTCTAAATGTATAGTAGTTAACATCATTATTATTATTGGCTTGATAAGCAGTAAGACCTAATGCTTGAACATAATTTACTCCAGGATAATAACATAAATCTTCTCCCCAAGAACTAAAAGGACAGGATTCACCATTTGGATTAAAAATCCAAATACAATTATCAACCCCTTCTTCAATAAAAGCATTGTAAATAATTCTCCAAGTAGCTTGGAAAATATCAGGGTCCAATAAAGTCATCATACCACAATAACTTACCCAATCGGAATTCATCTCATTATTTAAACGGAATAAAACAGGTTTGCCATAACTTTTAATGCTATGAGCGATTCCTCTTAATTTAGCAGCATATTTATATTGAGTGGTAAGATAATAATCCTCTATACCACTATCTTCATTGCTCCCACGATAGATATCAAACATTGGTGTATAGCAATCCGTCGTATTGGAAACAGAAACATTATTATTATTATCTGTGAACTGGTAAGACATCTGAATGACAGGTTTATTATTAAATCCATTTCCTCCAGCCATGGATGTAGCAGCAGTTGTTGGCCAATAATTTGAAGTTTCTTTATACCATGCAATATGTTGATAGGTTGGTAAAATATCAAATGAATAATCTAATGCTTCACTTAATGCTGTCCATTTTTTATAGACACGAGTTGTTTTTAAAACACTTTGAGTCATCGTTCCATCTGGTAAAGTAGCTGTAAAAGCCCCCCAACCCGTTCTTTGGTCTTCTTTTAATAAAGCATAGTAAGCTTTTGTTTCATCATTCCAATTTGGATCTTCCACAATCGGCAAATCATTCATCGAATTGTTGTTTGCTTTTCCTTCTTGTGAAACAGGCTTATAAGACAAGATTATATCTTCAAAACTATCCGTCATATCATAAGTTGATTTTAATACCAATAAAATGAAATTTTTAATATCCCCTTCCTTACGGATACTAGCAATATGATAATAATTCTTTCTAATTTGATAAGGTTGGTTAATGACAAGATTATATTCATCAATAATATATCCATCCAAATATCGACTATCACTAATGCGAGGGGTTGAAAGAGGCGATAAATTATTTTGCGTATAATAATTCTCATTATCTAAATAACGATATAACCATTCTCTTCGATAAGTGTCCCAATCATGATAAGGGTTTGAATGTTCATAGGATAGGGTTAAAGTAAAATCTTTATTATATAATTTACTACGATAAAGGCCTAATGAAAAATCCGTATTCAGCGTAGTATTCGTCGGTATTGTAAATGCATAACCATCAGGCTTACTTACAAAACGAGCATAATTTTGATTGTAAAAAACTAATTTTACATCATCATCTTCTCCAATATCCATTTTTTTATTTTCTAAAGTATTATTCTTATAAACCTCTTCATAAAGAATCGAATTGGAAGAAACAAATTGAGCTTTATCCGCATAATCCTCCTTCCAGTTTAAAACCGTTCCTTTTTGTATTGAATTCAAACTTTGACAATTTTCATAGTTTTCATCTAAAAGTTCATCATTTTTTATATCAATATCATCATTGACATTACTTGATGTTGAAACATCTTCCGTTGAAGATATAGAATTTTCAATATTCGTTTCATCTTCTAATGATGAACTCACTTCATTTCCACTACAATTTGTTAATACTAAAATACAAGAACTCAATAACAATCCTAATTTTTTATTTAACATATCTTTACTCTCCTTATAAAAAATGCCAATAGAAATTGGTATTTTTTATTTTAATAATCTTCTTCAATATATAAAATAGATAAAACATAATTCAAAATCAAAAATAGAATACCTAATACCGTAATGACAATTGAAATAATGGTTATTGTATTGACGGTATTAATGGCTACAGGTTTTACACCATTGGAAGTAGATACCCAATTTTTAAATAGAAATAAATAAATTAGATAACCCACGGACAAAAGTAATCCTATACCTTTAAATACAATGGTTTGCGTTTTTTTATGTTTCATTGAATCACCAAGAAAATAAAATATGCCACCACCTAAAGCAAAGATTATGGTTAAGAATAACCATAAAGACAAAGGTACTTTACTATCAGCAGACAATTGTACTTTTAAATCAATGAACAAAACAAAGACTAAACCAGCAGCAAACATTAAAAAGACACCAATTAAATTTGTAAGACTACGAATTTTTATATTGTTTTTACTCAAAAAATGAGTTAAACTTTGTTTTTCCATTTCTTTTCCTCCTGAAAACGACTATAATTTTTTCATATTTATTGTAGCAAATTATAATATGTTCGTCTATATAAAAGATATTTTTTTCCATAAATGAAAATGAAAAAAGATAAAGATAGTTTTTCATAAAAGAGCATTGATTTAAACTGATAATATTTTATTTTTCTCTTCATTTTCTTTTCACGATACACATATATTGAATTAGGTGAAGTAAATGAAAAAACAAAAAATTGCAGTGATTGGTGCTACCGGACTTGTAGGCCAGACTTTTTTACATATATTAGAAGAAAATAATATAGATAATTATGAAATACAATTATTTGCTTCCAGTCAATCCGATGGAAAAAAAATAAGAATTAATCAAAAAAATTATATCGTCAAAACTTTAGATCAACATAGTTTTGATGATGTGGATTATGCATGTTTTTTCTCAAGTGCAGATATTTCCAAAATTTATATTCCCATAGCCATTCGAAAAAATGTTACTGTTATCGACAATTCTTCTTATTTTCGTATGCATGATGATGTAAAACTAATCGCTTATGGTGTCAATGAATCTTTGATTCAAAAAGAAGATTTGTTAATAGCAAATCCCAATTGTTGTATTATTCAAAGTGTAATACTATTATCATTATTAAATAAATTTAAAATACAAAAAGTCATTTATAATACTTATCAATCGGTTTCTGGTTCAGGGAAACAAGGTATTGACGATTTATTAAGATGTCGAAAAGGGTTAATGCCTTTGTTTTATGAGACAGATATATCTTTTACCTGTATTCCAAAAATAGGGGAGTATAATGAAAATGATTATACAGAAGAAGAAATAAAACTAATTGAAGAAACAAAGAAAATTTTACATAATCCATCTTTGGATGTGGTAGCAACTTGTGTTCGAGTACCCGTTATGTTTTCACATGGTGTTTCTGTTCAAGCTGAACTCGTTGAAAATTTTGAAATAAAAGATATTAAAGAAGCTTTTGCTAATCAAAATAATGTTGTGGTTTGTGAAAAAATAGTGCCTTCTTCAATACTATCTTGTAAAAATGATAAAGTTTACGTAGGTAGAATACGTAAACATGATAATAATGTTTTGTTTTATTGTGTAGCCGATAATGTTCGAGTCGGAGCGGCAACGAATGCTTATTTAATATTGAAGCATTTCATTGATTTAAGAGGAGAAGAATATGGAAAATAATTTTAAAGATAAATTTGTAAAAGGATTAAAAAATAGTGCGAAATTAGCGTCAAATTCAATTAAAAATATTTATAATAAGTCTGTAAGCAATATTGCTTATATGGCTTCTACTTCTTTGTTTTATGTTGTCGAGTTGCCAGAAGGGAAAAAAACGAATAAACTTTTTTATGGTGTTTTTGATGATAATACATTGACTTATTATGTAAAGGCCAGTAAATCGAAAGCCTATAGAGAATATTTAAAAAAAGGAAGTAAAATTCAAATGGATGATGAAAAAGACACGATATATAGTATTGATAAAGTGGATTTAAAAACAACTTATGATTATTTATTAAAATTTAATAATAAATATAAATCCATTCCTTGCTATAAAATTCATTTGAAATTAGAGGAGTAAAGTGATGATTAGGTAATTTCTTGAATACTTAATCCGTTTAACTCAATACTATCATTATATTTATAAAAAAATATTCCATAGGAATAATTTCCTGGAATATTTTTATTTTAAGGATTGATACATTTCTAATATTTTATAATCTAATTCCTTTTTATTGTTTATAATTTGTTTGCACATATGAATTTGTGTTTTACAACGAACTAAATTATGTTCTGGATAGCAAACTTTAAAATACACATTTCCTTCCAAATAATCGGTTAAAAAACGCATACCACATTCATAAGTAATATCAAGAGCTCCCATAATCAAATTTTCTAACTCAACCATTGTGATATTGTCTTTTAATTTTTCTAAAAATCCTCTCGTAAATTCAAGACATAATTCTTTTTGAAAGACAACGGTAGATAAGTCTTGAGCATCTTCTAATCCTTTATTACAAGCACTTCGCACAAAATCGCCAAAATCAAAGCAAAGACAACCAGGCATAACAGTATCCAAATCGACAATGCACTGACCTTTATTTGTACCATATTCAAACATTAAATTGTTTAACTTTGTATCATTATGAGTTACACGAACAGGCATTTTCTTCTCGTTGATTAAAGTTTGGATTTGATAAGCGATGGATGAATAATCTTTAAAAAACTTTATTTCATCTTGACAAGTTGCTTTTAAAGCTTCACTAGCTGAATTTAAAATTTCATTAAAACGTTCATAACGTTTAATTGTATCATGAAAATTTTCGATTATTGGATATAATTCATTGACCGGGAAATTAGAAAGAATATTTTGAAATTCACCGATAACTTGTCCTGCTTCATAAAATATTTTTGCGTTGGATGATGTATCATAAGTAATACTATTTTCTACATAATGGAAAACACGCCAATAAGAACCATCGGATAAAAGAACATAAGATTTTTTATCTTTTGTGGGATAAATTCTTAAAATTTTATTTTTATATTTTGTTCCTAACTTTTCTTTTAAGACATTTTTTCCATAATTTGTCACTTTAGAAATATTGCTCATTAATTGATCTGGTTTTTTAAAGACGTTCGTATTAATTTCTTGTAATAAATATCTTTTTACTCGATTACCATAATCAAAATATAAGACATAAGTCGTATTAATATGGCCTTGAGAAATTATTTTATAATTTATATATTGTTCAATTTTAAAATCATAATTTGCAAACATTTCTAAGAGAAAGTTTTGATCTATTATTTTCATTTCGATTA
Source organism: uncultured Bacillota bacterium (assembly GCA_902491575.1). Lineage (GTDB taxonomy): Bacteria > Bacillota_I > Bacilli_A > RFN20 > CAG-631 > CAKPXW01. Next base: position 35,642 of record CABUID010000004.1, on the reverse strand, counting down.
CCTCAGTTATTATTATAACAATGTCATTTTTAAGTTTAACATGATATAATATATATTTCTATTATAAATTATTCTTTTTCTCTATATTTTGTGACAAATGCATAATTTATATAAAATGAAATAAAAAAAACATAGAAAATTTAAAAAGTTTGCATTCAATAGGATATTATTATATAATTTTTTTATCTATGGGGAGGTATAATACATGGAAAATGAAGCAGAAAAAATAGTTGAAGAAAAAGAAGGACTATCTTTTCAAGATTTATTACATATCGTTCGTAAACATCTTATCGTGATATGCATTACGATTATTGTTTTTACAGTAATTGGTTTTGGCTTTGCAAAATTTAAACAAGCAAAACATCCACAATATAATGCAAATTCATCGATGATGGTGTCTGTAGATGGTAATTCAAATGGATCAAGTTTATCCGATTATCAAAATTATCAATTATCACAATACTTAATTAATACTTATGTTGTTTATTTATCACAAGATAGTGTTTTAGGTGCTACAGTAGATAAACTAAAACAAGACTATCCTGAATTGACCATTAATACCTTAAAAAGAAGTTTTAATGCACAAATATCGGGTTCTTCTTTAATTTTGGATTTGACTTATACAGCTAATAATCCTGATAAAGCGATTGTTATATTAAATACTTTGATGGAAACCGTCATTGAAAAAGCAAATGAAGTAGATGTAAATAATAAACCTGTCAATAAATTTTTATATGAAAATATTGTAATTTTAAATAATGCAAGCGAAAATACCATTACTCAAGTTAGTTATACCAGAAAATATGTAGTTATCTTTTTTGCTGTAGGAATTGTGCTTTCTTTACTATATGTTTTAATTCGTGAACTAACAGATAATAAATTTAAAAATTCTGAAGAAGTTGAAAAAGTATTAGGTCTTCCTGTTTTATCTGGAATTCCAGAATATATTTCCGATAAAACAAATTAAAGAGGAGGATAAAAGAATGAAAAAGAACAAAATAGAGATGACAGAAACGTATACACATATTGTAACATTAGAAGAGCCTTTATCGATTTTAGCGGAAGCTTATCGAAGAGTGAAAGTTGGACTTGAGTATTCTGAAGTAGATAAAAAAATTCAAGTGATTCAAGTTTGTTCCTCTTTGCAAGGTGAAGGAAAGACCACAACAGTGTTAAATTTAGCTGCAACCTATGCAGAGAGCAAAAAGAAAGTCATTGTTTTAGATTTAGATTTTAGAAGACCAAAACTTCATCGTGCATTTTATCTTCCAAATGAAAAAGGAATTACAGATGTTTTAACAGGAAATATTACGATAAATGATGCTATTAAACATTCGGATAAATTACCTTTTGATTTAATTAATCGTGGAACAAAGACACCTTATCCAACGGCTTTATTAGGCTCTAAAGAACTAGAAAAGGTAATGAACCAATTACGTGAGATGTATGATGTTATTCTTGTAGATTGCCCACCAATATTAGCTGTATCCGATGCTGTCGTAATATCAAAATATACGGATGGATGTTTATTTGTTGTTTCACAAAAATTAACAGAAAAAACAGCTGCTAAAGAAGCCATAAAACTATTAAAAAATAATAACGTGAATCTTTTAGGTAGCATTGTTACAGGAATTTCAAGAAAAGATAAAAGTGGGTATGGGAATAGTCGATATCATTATTATTACCAAGATTATTCAGAAAGTAATGAATAATAAAAAAGTATGATTGATATTCACACACATATTATTCCATTTGTAGATGATGGCAGTACTTCATTAAAAGACTCTATTGAGATGATAAAAAACGAAATTTCTATGGGAGTGGATACAATTGTTTGTACTCCACATCATATCTATTCAAAATATGAAAAAAGTGTAGAAGAAATAAAACATTACTTTGAAGTACTTTTAGAAGAAGTGAAAAAGCAAAATTTAAAGATTCATTTGTTACTTGGTCAAGAAATTTATTATTCTCGACATGAAAATATCATTGAGATGTTAAATCAAAATAAGCTTTTAACAATGAATCAAAGTCAATATATTTTACTTGAATTTTCCTTCGTTTATGAACCAGAAGATTTACTGGAATTAATTTATAATTTTACATGTTTTCATTATAAAGTGATTATCGCACATGTTGAAAGATATGAATGGATGACCATTGAAAAAATTATTCAATTAAGAAAAGAAGGTGCATTTATCCAAATTAATGCAAATTCAATTTTGAAATTAACGAATAAAAGAGAGTATAAATTAGTTCAAAAGTTACTTAAAAATAATTTAGTCGATATTGTTGCCTCCGATGTTCATTCATTTCGTCCTTCAAATTTATTACTGGCTAAGGAAAAGTGTAAGAATAATCAACTTTTTGAATTTAATTTTCTTAATGAAAAGACTTAGACAATGGTCTAAGTTTTTTTGTTAACGCTTTCATTCATAAAAGTGATTATAAATATTCGGATTACGTAGTTTTCCAAATTATTTAAATTGTATCTAACACGATTCTATGATATGATTAATAAAAGTTAATAATATTTATTAACTTATTAATAGTGTTATGCAAAAAATGAAAGGTACTGATTTTATGACGGAAATGAAAAATAAAAAGGTATATATGAGTTTTAGAACATTAAAAATGTTGCTTTTTATTTTTGTAGACATAGCAATTGTTATGATTACTTATATTTTAGGATATTTAATACAATATAAAAATATAGAATTGCCTTCTTTATTATTTATTTGTGGTGTGGCTTTATTTCATGTTTTTGTATTTTATTTTTTTGGAGGTTATCGAATAATTACAGATAATTTTGGTTTAGGAGACGCCATCCGATTTTGTATTTTGATTTTATTTGTAAATGTTGTCGCTGCTATAATGAATAAAATTCTTCCTTCTATTCCTAGACTTTCTATTTTAATGTTTGCATTTATTTCAACATTTGAAGCGATTTTAATGATTGGAAGTAGATGTGTTCAAAGAACTATTAAATTCTATACTACGTCTAATAAAAATGCTGTTTCTACAATGATAATTGGTGCTGGTGTGGCTGGTAAAATAGCTTATGATGAAATGCATAACAATTCAGCTTTTAATAATAAAATAGTCTGTTTTGGTGATAATGATTTATCTAAAGTTGGTAAAAAATATTTAGGGAAACCAGTTGTGGGTCCATTAAATAATGCTCATCAAATTATTGAAAAGTATGGAATAAAAGAAGTAATTATAGCAATTTCAAAATTGGATAAAAAACAACTTAATGAAATTATTGCTTTTCTTGCTAATGAAAATGTTAAAATTCGTCGACTTCCATTATTAAGTGAAATGATAGATCCTACGAAAAAAATGCTTATTAAAGATGTTTCTTTAGCTGAACTATTGGGTCGAGAACAAATAACATTTGATACTATGCAAATTCAAAATTGGTTGAACCATAAAACTGTATTGATTACAGGTGGAGGTGGAACGATTGGATCAGAATTAGCAAGACAATGTTATTATTTTAATGTTAAGAAATTAATATTGTTTGATATATATGAAAACGCAGTATATGATATCCAACAAGAATTAATTAGAAAATTAAAACATGACGGTAAAGATATCGAGATAATTACCTTAATTGGATCAACTTATAATGAATTTAGATTGGATGAAATTTTTAATAAATATCGTCCAGATATAGTTTTTCATGCTGCAGCATATAAACACGTTCCTTTAATGGAAGATTCACCAGTTGAAGCGATTCGTACAAATTGTTTAGGAACTTATAATGTAGCGAAAATGTCTGATAAATATCATGTAGAGAAAATGGTTTTAGTATCTTCTGATAAGGCAGTTAGACCAACGAATACAATGGGAGCAACAAAATCTTTTGCAGAAATGGTAATCCGTTATTGGGACGAAAAAAGTGAAACGACTTCTTATTCTGCCGTTCGGTTTGGTAATGTATTAGGATCAAATGGTTCGGTGATTCCTTTATTTAAAAAACAGATAGAAGAAGGGGGCCCTGTTACAATTACGCATCCAGATATTATTCGATATTTTATGACTGTTTCTGAAGCTGTGAGTTTAATTTTACAATCTGGAGCTTTTGCCACTGGAGGAGAAATCTTTATTTTAGATATGGGGAAACCTGTTAAAATTGTCACACTTGCAGAAAATGTAATTAAGCAGTGTGGACTTATTCCATATAAAGATATTGATATAGTGTTTATTGGATTAAGACCTGGGGAAAAATTATATGAAGAATTACTTCTTGATGTAACAAAAAATACGAAAACAACGAATGAAAAGATTTTTGTCGAAGAAAAAACAACAATTTTACCTATGGAAGAGAAAATGAAGTTTATTAGTAAAGTTTTCACCATGACAGATAATGAGGCAATTAAAAATTGCTTAAAAGAAGTCGTAACGAGTTATACAGATTATATAGAATTTAATCGTCAAATTATTGATAAAAAGTCTAACCAAACAAAAAAAGAAAAAATTCCTGTAGCATAAAATGATACTTATATTTTCCATAAAGTGAAATAATTGTAATAGATGAAATAAGATTTATACATTTCTATTATCTACATAATTAAATTACATTTGTAGGTTGCATTGAAATCGATTTTTTCTTATAATTACGATAAATACAAACTTATATTTAATTGTAATTGAATTATTCCAATAAATATGCCATACTATTAAAGTCTAAATATACCTATTAGTATAATAGGTAAGTCATACAAGCAGAAAGAATATAGGAAGAAAAATATTTGTCAAGATAACTTTTTTCAGTATATTTTGAAAAATGTTTAGTAAAATTTTACTTTTGAATATAACACACATTATTTTGAAGATAGGACGTGATACGATGCCATTGACTTTAATGTATATAACAAACAATCCAGCAATTGCTAAGATTGCTGAAAAAAATGGTGTTGAAAGAATTTGGGTTGATCTCGAAGTCCTTGGTAAAGAAGAACGGCAACATAATATAAATACAGTGAAATCGCATCATTGTATTCAGGATATTAGAATTATATCTAATTTGTTAGAAACTTCAGAAATGCTTGTACGGATTAATCCTTTAAATGAAACTTCTGAAAAAGAAATTAATCAGGTAATAATTGCTGGTGCAGATTTAATCATGTTACCAATGTGGAAAACGCCTAAAGAAGTTAAAGAATTTCTCAAATTTGTTAAAAATAGAACTAAAACAATTCTTTTGCTAGAAACGAAAGAAGCAGTAGAATGTATTGATGAAGTTCTTGAAATGGGTGGTTTCGATGAAATTCATATTGGTTTGAATGATTTGCATCTTAGTTATGGACTCACGTTTATGTTTGAACTATTAGCAAATGGTTTGGTAGAAACACTTTGTAAAAAATTTAAAAAAGCTGGTATACCTTATGGCTTTGGGGGAATCGCATGTATTGGTGAGGGATTACTTCCTGCAGAAAGTATTATTATGGAACATTATAGACTTGGGTCTACAAGAGCGATTTTGTCGAGAAGTTTTTGCAATATAGAAGAGTTTTCTGAGATTTCGAAATTAGAAAAATCGTTTTCGGAAAATTTAAAAAAATTAAGAGAATTTGAAACAAAAATAGATTTAAATGAAACTCAGTCATTTTTGAATAATATTAAATATATTCAAAAATGTGTAGAAGAGATTGTCAAAAGGAGTAAAAATAAAAATGAGAATATATAAAAATTTTTTAAAACGCTTATTTGATTTATTTTTTTCCTTTTTAGTTTTGATATTACTTTCACCTGTTTTTTTGATTGTTGCAATTGCTATAAAACTAGAAACACCTGGTCCAGTAATTTTTAAACAAACACGATTAGGAAGGCATGGGAAACCATTTACAATTTATAAATTTCGTTCAATGTGTGTAGATGCTGAAAATAAGGGCTCTGGTCAATATTCGTTTAAAGGTGATCCAAGAGTCACTAAAGTTGGACGTGTAATAAGAGCTACAAGTATTGATGAACTACCACAATTAATAAATATCATAAAAGGAGATATGTCCTTGATAGGATTTCGACCACCTCTTACTTATCATCCCTGGCCGTTTGAGGACTATGACGATGAGCAGCGTAAAATGTTTGAAGTACGCCCTGGTGTTACAGGATGGGCACAAATACATGGCAGAAAAGATGTTATGTGGGTTGATCGTATTAATATGGGAGTTTATTACGCTGAACATGTTTCATTTCTTTTAGATTTACGTATTTTTTTCATTACAATTTGGAAAGTACTTTCGAATGCAGATAATGAAAATAAAAATATTACTATAGAAAAAAAATCAAATTCTAAAACTACAGTAATAACAGAAAATATAGACGATGAATCCGAAACAAATTCAAAGGATAACATCGAGAAATGAGGAAAAATGAAAAGATATTCCATCATTGAATTAAAGAGTGCTTTAATTGAAATATTAAAAAAAAATAAAGTTAGTGAAAAACAAGCTGAAACTTTAGTTGATTCTATGCTTGAAGCAGATATGCGAGGTGTACACACACATGGCGTATCTATTTTTCCTGTGTATATAAAAAAAATTCAAAATAAAGGCTTTAATTTGACTGAGGAGAGTATAATTTTAAGACAGACTCCATCTTTTACAATTTTAGATGCAAATAATCAAATAGGAGTAGTTTCTGCAGATAGATGTATGGAAATTGCGTTAGAAAAAGCTCTTCAAACAGGCATTTATACAGTGTTTTGCCGTAATGCAAATACATTTGGAGCAGCTTTTAGATATGTTAAAAAGGCCACAACACAAAAAATGATAGGAATATGCTTATCTAATAGCCCTTCAGCAATGCCTGCTTGGGGAGGTAATATAAAAATTTTAGGAACAAACCCCTTTGCTATTGGTATTCCTGCTGATAAGAACAGCCCTATATTAATTGACATGGCAACGAGTATTGTAGCCAAATCTAAAATAAATGAAATTCGTAAACAAGGTGGTAAAATACCAATTGGGTGGGCTGTTGATGAAAACGGACATCCTACAACAGACCCAGAAAAAGCAATTAAAGGTATGATTTTGCCTATGGCTGAACATAAAGGATATGCCATCGCTATGGCAATAGATATTCTTTCTGGAGTTTTGTCAGGTGCAGGTTATTTGAATCATATAAATAGATTTTATTCAGATGACAATAAATGTATGAATGTTGGACAGTCCTTTATAGCTATTAATCCGTCGATAATTTTAGGAGATTCATTTTATAAACAAATGGATGAATATATAGATGAGGTACATGCTTCTGGGAAAGTGTTTTATCCTGGAGAAATAGGAAACAAAAAAAGTGAAATGTGCAATGGAAAAAGTGTAGAATTAACATGTGAAACAATTAATGAATTGACTATTTTATTTGAAAAAAATAACATAAGGAAGGCTTTGATAGAATATGGAGAATAAAAGAATTACATATATAAGTCTATTACAAATTATAGGTCCCATTTTTGTTGTGTTAGGACATTCATTAAATGGCCTTCAATCAACAGGTGCTTGGTATATCTTTTCAAAAGAGTGGATTTATATTTTTCATATGCCTTTATTCTTTTTGATTAGTGGGTATTTATTATCATTTAAAGGATATCAAGGAGAAAAATCATATATTAAATTTATTTTTAATAAGTCAAAACGTCTATTACTTCCTTATTTTATTTGGAACATAATTTTTTGGGTACCTAAATTTTTATTTCAAGATTATCTTTCAGATAAAGTGTCATTCAATGTATTAGATATATTAAAAGCTTTTGTTTTTCCACGCCAAAACGTTTGGGGACATACATGGTTTTTGGTAGCATTGTTTATAGTTTATTTGGCTACTCCTTTATTCCAAAAACTATTTGAAACAAAAAAAGTGTGGATTTCAACAATTGCAATAGTATTTTGTATTTTCCTTTATATATTGCCTATAAATACTGAGTTTTTAGCTTTAAGTGATTTGCACAAGGATTTACTTTTCTTCGTTATTGGTTGTTTATTGGGGCAAATGAGAAGTGACAAATTTATTATAGTGATGAAAAGATTTCGATTAGGATTTATATGTGGTGCAATTCTTTTTTCTATTATTTCATTAATTTGGTATGAGCAAACAAAACCATTACATTTCATTCCTTGTATTTTTATTTTAATGACATTTCTTTCTATTTCTACATCCATTGAATCTTTGTCACCATTTTTTGAAAAACTTGCATCATTCTCATTTGGCATATATATTATGCATTGGCCTATAATGATTTTAGTTCGCATTTTATTCTATCAACTTTTGAATTTAAGTGTAGCAATTACTGCAATTGCAATGAGTATATTGGGTTATTTAATTCCAGTTATTATTTTAATTGTCTTAAGAGCTTTGCCTTTTAAGAAAATTAAGAAACCATTAAAATATTTGTTAGGAGTGTGATATTTTGAAAGCAATTATTATATCTAATTATTGGCATTTTCCAGTTGAAAAAACAAGTAGTCGTTATCATACAATAGCAACGCTTGCGGTTAAAAAAGGAATATCTGTGGAAGTGATTACTTCAAAATTTTATCATACCGCGAAAAAACAAAGAAGTGAAATTGAAGTATTAAGGGATATTTCTTACAAAGCGACCTTGCTTGAGGAAGGAACCTATAGAAAAAATATTTCACTTTCGCGTTTGTTTGCTCATCGCCATTTTGCTAAAAATGTCATTAAATATCTTAAAAAGCAAACAAAGCCAGATGTAATTTATCTATTTGTCCCACCTACATTTTTGGCAAAAAAAGTTGTTAAGTTTGCAAGAAAGAACAATATTCGTATAATAATTGATATTTTAGATCTTTGGCCAGAAGCATTTGAAATATTTTTGCCAAATTTTATTTCAAAAATATTATTGTATCCAATGAAAAAAGAAATTGATTTTGCATATCTTAATGCAAGTGAGGTAGTTGCCGTTTCAAATTCATATGTTCAAAGAGCAACACAAAATAATTCTAAGATGATAAAGGGACATAGCGTATTTATTGGTACAGATATTAATTATTTTGATAGAATAGCTAAAACTGCGTTACCATTAAAAGGGAAACTACGTCCTATTACAATGGCCTATATAGGAATGCTTGGACATAGCTATGACTTATGTGGTGTTATGGATGCAATGAAATTATTAATAACACAAGGTTGTGATAAAGTAGAGTTATTAATTATGGGAGATGGTCCCATGAAAGAAAAATTTGAAATTTATGCAAAGCAAAATCATCTCCCTGTTCGCTTTACTGGTAGATTGACTTATGAAAATATGATTAAGATCCTTGTAAAATGTGATATAGGAATTAATGTCCTTGTTGGCAAAGCAACAGGGAGCATAATAAATAAACATGCTGATTATGTATCAGCAGCACTTCCAATAATTAATGTTCAAAAAAATCAAGAATTTGGAGAATTGTTAAGACAATATGATGCGGGTTTGATGTGTTTCCCGGGTGATGTCCAATCATTGGCAAAAGCTATTCGTTTTCTTATAGAAAACGAGATAACGCGTCAGCGAATGGGGATGAATAGTCGAAGATTAGCAGAGGAAAGATTTGACAGAAGTAAAACATACCAAGAAATTATTAATATGATAGCAGGTGAAGTGCAATGACTTTACAACTTCTTATTTCAACGATGAATCAAATAGATCATTCGCTGCTAAAAAAAATGAAAATCTCATCTGATGCGGTAGTAATCAATCAATGCAATAAAGAAAAAATTGAATCAATTAAATATAATAACCATACTATTTTGTGGATAGATACAACTGAAAGAGGATTAAGTAAAAGTAGAAACATGGCAATTCGCAATGCTACTGCAGATATTTGTATGCTTGCGGATGATGATATGGAATATCGAAGTAATTATGTAAATATAGTTTTAACAGCTTTTTCAAAATTTAATGTGGATATTATAGGTTTTCAAGTATGTGGAATAGAAAAAAAGTTTAAAGATTATTCAACAAAGGCAAAAAGAATAAAATATTTAAATTCAATGAAAATGGCATCGGTAGAACTTGCATTTAAAAGAACTAGTTTTGTAGAAAAAAATATACAATTTGATGAAGTTATTGGTGCAGGAACAGAATTTATGATGGGAGAAGAAAATGCTTTGTTATTCCAATGCTTGCGTAAAAAGTTAAAAATTTTTTATATTCCAAAAGAAATTGCTGATTTGCATATAGGAGATTCAACTTGGTTTACAAAGAGAAATGAAAAATATTTCATTGGTAAGGGAGCATCATTTGCGGCAATGAAAACACCATTTACTATTTTATTAATATGTCAATGGGCAATAAGAAAAAGAAGTTTATATAAAGAAAATATATCGACAATAAAAGCTATTAAGTTAATGAAAGCAGGGAAAATGAAATATTTAAAAAAATCAAAGGGGATAAATATATGAAAACCATAGAAAAAACAAACTATATTTGTAATAAACAGTTCAAAAAAAATTTATTATGGTTTAAATAGAAAGTAAGGTAAAAAGATATGATTACTATAGTGACGCCAACATATAATAGGGCATATATTTTGTCTAAAGCATATCAATCATTAAAAAAGCAGACGTTGCTAGACTTTGAATGGATAATTATTGATGATGGGTCGACAGATGAAACAGAAACTATTGTAAAACAATGGTTAAAAGAAGAACATAATTTTTCTATTATTTATGAAAAACAAAAAAATGGCGGAAAACATCGCGCAGTAAATAGAGCTGTCTCATTAGCAAATTATGATTATTTATTAATTCTTGATAGCGACGATCAACTTACAGAAAATGCTGTGGAAAAAGTTCATGAATGGATTTTAGATATTTCTGGATTGGAAGGATTTGCTGGAGTTGCAGGGTTAAAGGCTGACGGGAATACTACAATTGGAGGTTCACCGCAATCATATTTCATTGATGCCACAAATTTGGAAAGGAAAAAATATAATTTACTTGGGGATAAAGCAGAGATATACAAAACAGATGTATTAAAACAATATCCGTTTCCTGAATTTGAAAATGAAAACTTTATAAGAGAATCTGCTGTTTGGGATCGTATTGCAAAAGATGGACTTAAGATAAGATGGTATAATGAAGTAATTTATATATGTGAATATAAAGAAGATGGATTAACTAAACAAACTAATGAAAATACTTATGCAAATAATTTTTTAGGATTTATTTATTGTTCTAAATTATTTTTGGAAACTCACTCGTTTTTTCCTTCCTTAAACAAATGTGGTGAATTTTATTATGTTTCAAAACTCAAAGGGTTAAAAATAAGGGAGTCAGCTAGTTTATTAAATATTAATCAAATATATTTTATCCTTGGGATAGGGTATTTTAGAATAAGACAAGTTATGAAAACAAAATTGAAAAAAAGGACTAAAGGTAATTGATTATGGAAAAAGTAAAAAGAAAAAGTAATTATTTCATAATATTATTATTTATTTTTTTGATTATACCTTTTTTAAGTCTTTCAGGAATTAAAAATATAATAAGTTCAAATATCTATCAGGCATGGCAAATCATATCGGTAGCTATACTTTTAATATTATTAATTATGAAAGCAACGAAAATAAAATTAAATTGGTCGATAGGAATTTTTGGCATATACCAGTTTATAATTCTTTTTAGTAGCATATTTAATAATGGTATTAGTCCTGGTATTATTACAGTTATTGTCGCTTCTGTTTTAATATTTACTTTGCTTCAAACAGATTATTATGATGACATGTTAAGCGCGGTTTTTATTATTATTATTGCCACATTAGTTATCAATTTTTTGGTTATGTTGATAAATAGAAATTCAGTGAATACTGAATATTTTATCGGTGGAAAAAATGCGTTAGGTATATTTTTAATTCCAGGCTTATTTTTAGTAATTATTAATTCATTTGAAAAATATGGTAAATTAAGCAAATTTGCAGTGATAGTCGTAATCAGTAGTTTACTAACTATTTTTATTGGCTCAAGTGGAACAGGAATAGTTGTTGCTTCATGTACAATACTATTATTACTTTTAAGTATTAAGTTTAAACCTAAAAAAGGTTTATATTTAGGAATTATTTTTACAGTTTATGCTTTATTTCTTTTATTTATGGACTCTTTTTTGCTTACAGAATTTTGGCAAAAATTTACTAATTTTATAGGAAAAGATGCTACATTAACTTCAAGAACAACTATTTGGAAACTTGCTGAAGAATTAATTAAGGATAACTGGTTTATTGGTGCTGGTCGAGGCGTTGAGTTATCTTATGTTAATACATGGGGAGTAAAACAAACTATTTATGAAGCGCATAATTTCATTCTAGAAATTCTTATGGAAGGAGGAATTATCGCTTTAGTGCTTTTTGCTATTTTATTTTTTAAAACTATAAAAAATTTGGATTTTAAAGACAATAGACATAAGATTATATTTATTGCGTTGTGTATACTTCTTATAAATGGTTTAACAGAATCTACAATAAATGGATTTTTAGTTATAATTATATTAAGCATTGCCTGTAAATATTCTATTGAATTAAAAAAGCAATTATGAAAAAAGATGATGTAAGAATTTTTTGAAAGAACATAACAGTTTAATCATGTGTTTATATTTTTGGCTAATATGATATAATAAAAATGTGGTATAAAAATCGTAAAAGTTGAATCATCTTTTATTTCTTTCGACTTTTTCTTTTTATATTATACTACTCAGTAAATAGAATAATATGAAAGAGATTAAAATTTTTATACTGACTATTTCAGATAAGGCTATTGTTTTTAAAGGATTTATTTCAAAAGTTGATAAATTAAATACAGTAATCAAAATAATTCTTTAGATGAAATAAAATATCGATATTTAGATTGTATTTTGTGAAAATTTTAAGTGGTGAAAAAAATGCAAAGTAATGATAGAATCAAAAAATTAAAATTAAGTTCCATATTTGGATTAACTTATCAAGTTATATTAATAATTAGTGGATTTATATTGCCTAAGTTTTTTTTGCGTTATTATGGTTCTAGTGTTTATGGATTAGTTTCATCCATTACTCAATTTTTATCTTTTATTAATATATGTGACTTAGGAATAGGAGCAGTAGTTTCTTCTGCATTATACAAGCCATTAGCAGATGACAATACTAATGAAGTATCTAGAATCTATTTTACAGCTAAAAAATATTTTAGAGTTGTAAGTTATATATTAGTGGCATATGTTGTTATATTGATTTTTGTTTATCCGAATATTGTTGCTAATGAATTTGACCTTTGGTTTACTGTTTCTTTAATTTTAGCAATGTGCATTTCTCAGTTTTCTCAATATTTTTTAGGTATAAGCTATCAAATTCTTATCAATGCAGATCAAAAATCTTATATTCAATATATAATAAATGGTCTTACATTATTAATAAATACTTTATTATGTGTGTTATTAATGATTAATGGATGTAATATTCAATTGGTTAAGTTATCGACATCTATTATTTATCTTTTTAGACCTCTTTTGATGGCATTATATGTAAGAAAACATTATAAATTAGATAAAAAAATTAAACCAGATTTTGCGTGTTTACCTCAAAAAAGCAATGGAATTATTCAACATATATCTTATATGGTGTATGAAAATACCGATGTTATTGTGTTGACATGTTTATCTTCACTTGCAAATGTAGCAATATATAATATTTATTTTTTAGTAGTGAATAGTATAAAAACAATGATTAACTCATTAACTAATGGTTTTTTAGCTACATTTGGTAATATCATTGCCAAAAAAGAAATGAACTATTTAAATTCTACTTTTAATACTTTTGAATGGTTTTTGCACACAATAGGAGTAATGCTATTTACAATTACTGGTATTTTAATTGTTCCATTTGTATTAATTTATACAAATGGAATTGAAGATGCAAATTATAATGTTCCTTTATTTGCAATTTTAATCATAATAGCAGGTTTTATGAATTTGATTCGAAATGGATATTTTACATTAATAAAAGCAGCAGGACATTATAAACAAACACAAAAAGCATCATTAATAGAAACAATTTTAAATGTTTTAATTTCAGTGGTATTAGTTTTTAATTATGGTTTAGTGGGTGTTGCAATTGGAACTATCGTTTCTACTGTATTCTTTGTAATTTATGAAACAATTTATTTGCATAAAAACATCTTAAATAGAAAATTTACATTGTTTTTAAAACAATGTTTTGTAGATATAATTATTATTTTTTTAATTGTTCTATCGACAAGTTGGATGACTATTTCAACAACTAGTTATGGTGGATGGATAATAAATGCATTAGAAGTTACTGGCATTTCACTCGTCATCGTTGCAGTTATTGAATTCATCCTTAACAGAGAAAATATTCATAACTTTTATATAACATTTATTAAAAAATGAAAAAATTATATTAATTTTTAAAATAAAATGTTGAGGAGATGAAAACCAAAATGAAAAAAATTTATATGTTAGGTGATTTTGAATCGAATACAGGACCAGCTAATGCGAATAGAATAATTTTTAATAATTTAAATTCAAACTTTATTGTTAAAAAAAGTAAAAATAAAAATCTTTTAAAAAGAGTTATAGATTGTTTCTTTAAAATAATTAATTGTGATGCTTTATTTGTTTGTTCAAAATCTAGAATAAATTTTTTCGCCTTTAGATGCGCAAAAATATTAAGAAAGCCTATTATTTACTTGATGCATGGATGTCCATCACTTGAAGCGCAATGGAATGACATGCCAATTGAGATTGCAAAAGCTGCAAAAAAATATGATAATTATATTTTAAAAAAATCAACTAAAATCATTTGTGTTTCAAAATTTTTTTCTGAATTTATGAAAGAAAATTATGCAATTTATGCAAATAAATTTGATTATATTTATCATACCATTAATTTAAAAAAAATAGAAAATAAAATTCATTATAAGGACAATGAAAGAATTATTATTTCATCTGCAGGCGGAGGTAGTGATATAAAAAATAATTTATTTGTAGCGAAAGCAATTGAAAAATTAATTCAAGAAGGATTTAATATTGAATATCGTGTTTTTGGTTCAAATGGTAATAAAGATAAAGAAATTAAAACATATAATTTTGTAAAATGGATGGGTCAAATCTCACACAATGAGTTTATTGCAAATTTAAATGAATCAAATATTTACATTCAAAACAGTACGTTTGAATCATTTGGCATTGCATTAATAGAAGCATTTTACTCAGGATGTAGTTTGTTAATGTCAAATAATACAGGATGTAAAGATCTTTTTAAAAATTTAAAACCATCTTATATAATTTTCGATGTGAAAAGTATACAAGAAATTTCTATGAAAATTAAAATGTTAATAAAAAAGCCAAACAATATGATTTTGGAAGAATCATTTGATGAATTAAACTCAAGTAATATTGGTCAGCAAACTAAATTAAAAGAAATATTTAATTCTATTATTTAATTTTGTTTAAATAATAACAGTATTTTATGAAAATAAAAAAAAACTTAAAATATAATAATAAATCATGTACAATATTAATATTAAGGAGGTTTAAAAATGTTAAATAATCAATATGTAAAAAAGGTTTTTGATGAATTTTGCAAAAAAAATGAACATCAAAAAGAATATATACAAGCGTGTCAGGAAATTTTAGAATCTTTAGAAATTTTATTAAAGTATCATCCAGAATATGAACATCAACATCTTTTAGAAAGATTTTTAGAGCCTGAAAGATTTATTCAGTTTAGAGTATCTTGGATGGATGATTCTAATCAAGTACATGTAAATAGAGGATTTCGTGTGCAATATAATAGTGCTATAGGTCCTTATAAAGGCGGATTACGTTTTCATCCTACAGTGAATGAATCGATTATTAAATTTTTAGGTTTGGAACAATGCTTAAAAAACTCTTTAACTACTCTTCCTATTGGAGGTGCAAAAGGAGGCGCAGATTTTGATCCTAAAGGAAAAAGTGATCAAGAGATTATGCGATTTTGTCAGGCATTTATGAATGAATTATATCGACATATTGGTCATCATTGTGATGTCCCTGCAGGAGATATCGGTGTAGGAAGAAGAGAAATTGGTTATTTATTTGGTCAATATAAGAAAATAAAAAATGAATATACAGGTGTTTTAACAGGTAAAGATATTACTTTTGGTGGATCTTTAGTACGTACAGAAGCTACAGGATATGGTTTATGTTATTTTACTGAAAAAGCTTTAAAGACATTGAAAAATGATTCTATGAAAGGAAAACGTGTCGTAATTTCTGGTGCAGGAAATGTTGCTATTTATGCAGCTGAAAAAGCTATTCAATTAGGCGCTAAAGTATTAACACTTTCTGATTCTAATGGTTGGATTTATGATGAAAATGGAATTGATTTAGAATTAGTAAAACAAATCAAACTCTTACAAAGAGGAAGAATTAAAGATTATCTTTTAACGGTTAAAACAGCAAAATATGTAGAAAGTAAATTAGGTAATCCAACAGTTTGGAGTATTCCTTGTGATATAGCGTTACCTTGTGCAACACAAAATGAATTGACATTAGAAGATGCCAAAGCATTAGTAAAAAATGGAGTTATTGCTGTTTGTGAAGGAGCCAATATGCCTTCTACCTTATCCGCAGCACATTATTTTATACAAAATGATGTGATTTTTGGACCTGCAAAAGCAGCAAATGCGGGTGGTGTAGCCACATCTGCATTAGAAATGAGCCAAAACTCAATGCGTTTAAGTTGGACATTTGAAGAAGTAGATGAAAAATTAAAAGCAATTATGGAAGGAATATTAGATAATGTACATCAAACCATTCTCCGTTATCATCTAAAAGAAAATGATTTACTAGCAGGCGCCAATATAGCAGGTTTTGAAAAAATTGCTGAAGCGATGATTTTGCAAGGTATTCTTTAATTATTTTTTGTTTCTATTTTTAGTTTTAAAAGAATATAATAAAGTAAAAATTTTAGTTAGAAGGTGAAGATTTGAAAAAAACTCGAAAATTATTATTAAAAATGGTTTATACAGCTTTATTTATATCTTTAACTTTTGCGGCGACTTATATTAAAATTAATTTTTCCATTGGCGGAATGATTCATCTAGGAAATTTTGTCGCTATATTAGCAGCGTTATTATTTGGTGGTCTTATCGGAGGAATATCTGGTTCTATAGGAATGGGTTTATACGATATTATCAACGGATACCCTTATACTACTTTTATTCGAACATTTATCGTTAAATTTTGTTTTTGTTTTATCGTTGGCAGTTTATTGAGAGTACTTTTAAAAAAAGAAAAAGAATATAAAATTTTACCTTTAATATTATCCATTATATTTCTTATAATAGGTAGCCTTTCTTTATTTCTTTATTTTACACAACCTGAATTATTAAAAGAGCCTTTATTATTTTTATTGTCTGCAATACTAATGTATGTGTTTTCAATTCTCTTTCTTGTTTTACTTTTAATCGGTCATAAAATTCAAAAACTATTAAGATTAGTTATTCTATCTTCATCCATAGGCGTAATGGTGAATGTGATTTTAGAATTTATCTTGCGAACTTTATTTTTAGTATTGGTTGGAGAAAACTTTCATAGTGCAGTGGTTGCATCCATCTTAAAAACACCTTCTGCTTTAGTCAATAGTATTATTACAATTATGATGGTTTTCATCTTTTTTATGCCATTATATTTATCTACAAGAAAAATCAATTCATTGAATGACATTGAAATGAATTAAAATAAAAAAAACTAAAAAGAGGATGATTTCTTCTTAGTTTTTAATTATTGCATAAACGAAATGATTTATAAAAAGATAATTTCGTTTTTTTTTTATTCTTTTATTTTAGAAGGTGCATCCAGTTCATTAAAATAAAGGACAAATTTTATAATATTAAAATGAATCGATTAAACCCTCTTCTTTTAATAAACTATAATACTCTTCAAATACTTTATTTATCGTTTCTTCATCATCACAAATGACAATCATATCTTCATCTTCTGTTTCTTCAAGAACAAATACAAGTGCTTCGTCCTCTTGAACTCCTTCGATGGGTTGTACAGGCTTTAATATAAAATAAATACAATCTTCTAATGGAATAACAGCAATTTGCTCAAATTCTGTTTCTACATTATTTTCGTTAAATAAAATGATATTATCATTATTATTTTCATCTAGTAGTTTTTCTATTTGGGACATTTCTTCATTATTTTTCATGGTTTATTTCTCCTTCTTCATTTAAAAAATGATGTATTAATTGGTATTTCTCGATATCTTTATTCGATATTTTAGAAATGTTTTTAAGTTTTTCTTTTACTTTACCTTTATATTTAAAAGAATATTTAATTAAACGAACGAGCCATCCAAAAGGTAATAAAATAGGACAATAGCGAATCGTTTTGCTGATTTCTTTAAATTTCCGATAAGGAATACATACTTGTAAAATAATATATTTTAGTTTACTTGCTTTTGTAATCTTCTTTTTACTAGAAAAATCATAAAGAATTCTTTGATAATTAAAATCATTGTCTTTTCCAAAACCAAAATCTCCGCAGCGGAAGATAAAATCAATGATTTGATTGAGCTGTTCATTGCTTAAATCTTTTTGAAAACACAAAACTTTTAAAGGAAAAATATATTCAATTAATTGAGCAATATGATTGTAAAAAGAAATTTGTTTCGACTCTTTTAAAAGATGATAAAGTTTTTCTTCATTCATATTTTCTTTTTGTAAAAGTAAAGCAATATCGATGAATGATTTAAAAGACGCACCACCATGGGTGAAATGATTTGCATAATGTGCAAGCTGATAGACAAGATTAAATTCATTTGTAAATTGATGATTAAAGGTTTCATCCCATACAATTTTATCCAAATAATCCCTTGCTGAGCATTCTTCATCTAATAAACGAAAATGAATTTCGAAATGTCCATAAGCTCCATGTGTAAAGATTTCATGATGTGAACTTAGTTGTGCATCTTCTGCGTCACTATAACCATTTTCAAGTAGTAGTTGATGAACTTCTTTCCTTTTTTCATAAGGAATCAAAATATCAATATCTCCCATTAAGCGATTTTCATGATGAGGGTAATAATTTTTCATGAAACTTCCTTTTAAAGGAACATATTGAATATGATGATTATCCAATAGTTGGATGATTTGTTGATATTCGTTATCTTGATTTGTTGAATAAATAACAAGTTGCATATACCGGTTTTTTAAAGAATAGTATAAATCATTTTTTAGGTGAAGTTTTTCCAATGCACAAAAAATTAATCCATCCATCTTTTGCTCTTTAATCAATCTTTTTAAATAAGGCAAATGAAGATCCTTTTCCGGATAAGATAAAATATCAAAAGGTTCATCAAATAAATAAAATGATATTAAATCCAGTAAATATTTTTGCTCTTTTTTGATGTCCATATTTAACCCTCTTTATCATTTTAACATATTTTATAGAACCTTAACCAATATTTTTAATTGAAATCCTTTTTTTTCGATATCAATTTATTTTTTTTCTTGTCAAAAATTTTTAAGGATAGGAATTTCATTAAAATTTTAAAAAAAGTATGTTAAACTTAATTTATCAAAACAAAAATAAGGAGAAAAATATGAAATTTCTTTATAAGCAAAATCAATTATGTGTTTATTATCAAAATAAAATGGTTTTTAGCCATCTATCTTTTTCTATTTTATATGAAAATGGAAAGTTTCAATGTGATGATCATTGGACTGTACAAGATAATGTGGCTTTTTCTTCGAATTGTAAAGTAAAGTTATTAAAAGAAAAAAAAGGTTTTAAATTTCAAGTTTCTCTTAAAAATCAACAAAGTCCATTAAAACGTTGTAAAGAATTGATTATTCAAGGAATGTATGTTCATAACTTTCAAAAATGCTTAATGAATCATTATGTTTATGCAAATAATAATATGGCTAACGAAATGCAATCGACTTTAGAAGTCATGAGTTTGTCCCCTGGTAAAATCATTCATAGTGTTGATAATATCGCTTTTATAGACGAAAAGAAAAATCAAGGTGTTTTTGGATTAATCACTTATGAAAAATTTTTCAATGAAATGTGGATTCATCATGATGGTTCTTTTAAAATCATCGGTCATATGGAGAATCATGATATTCAAGAAAATGAAGAGGTTTTAAGTGATTGGATATATTTAGGGTTTTTTAAAGATATTGCTTATTCTGGTTTGCCAACTTTTGCTTCCATTATAGCTAAAAATATGAATGTACATTTAAAATATTTAAAACCACCTGTTGGTTATTGCACTTGGTATTATTACTATAATCAAGTAAAACAAGAAAATGTTTATGAAAATTTAAATTTTCTTTTAAATTATAAAAAATATCCTGTGAAATACATTCAAATTGATGATGGATGGCAGATAAATTGGTGCAATTGGACGAATAATGAAAAATTTAAAGATTTAAAACAATTAGCTAAGGACATTTTAAAAGAAAATTTAAAACCAGGATTATGGTTTGCACCATTTGCTTCCAATAATGAAAGTGATATTTACCATCATCATAAAGATTGGTTTGTTAAAAATTGGGATAATGATGAACCTTATGGTAATTTATCTTTAGATTTTTCACATCCTGAAGTGCGAAAATATTTTTATGATTTGTTTTATAAGTTTGCTCATGAATATGGATTTCGTTATTTTAAATTAGATATTATTACTTCTCATTTGGCTCCAGGAAGACATTATGATCCTTCTTTTAATACGGTAAAGAATTTACAAGAAGGATTTAAGATTATCCGTAAAGCTATCGGTGATGAGGGAGAAATTCTTGCTTGTACTTGTCCATTAGCATATGTGTCGTCTTTATGTGATTATATGCGTGTAAGTGGCGATGTTCAAGATGATTTTGAATCTTTACAATATATTTTTAATTCTACATTAAAAAGATACTATATGAATCAAAAATTATTCATTAATGATGCAGATTGTTTAATTATTCGTAATCATGAAAACGAAGATGAAGAATGCTTAAAAAACATCATTCGAACAGAAGATGAAGTTTTAACTTATATTTCTTTAATCGCTGCTAGTGGTGGATCGATTATGCTTTCGGATAAATTAAAAAATTTAACTGAAAAGCAACTAGAAAGGATAGATAAGATATTTCCTAATGTTCAATATAGTGCTATACCTATGGATTTAATGGAATCGCATTTAGTTAGCAAATTAGATTTTAAAAACAAATATGGTATACATGTCTACATTTTAGTCAATTGGGAAGAAAAGCCTAAAAAATACAATTTAAAAATAAAGGAAAGCCATGTTTATGATTTTTGGGAGGATTGTTATCAAGGAATTTTCCAAAATGAATATAGTTGTTGGATAAATCCTCATTGTTGTAAAGTTTTACAGATTAGTCCGGTAAAAGATTTGCAAGTAATAGCAAGTAATGCCACGATCCGTCCGGTTATTCGACAAAAAGTAAAAGATGGTGTTTTACATGCTCATTTTATTAAAGCAAATGAAAAACAAATCATTTATTCAAAAGAAAAACTCGTTAAAACCAAAAATTTAAAATTTATTGGCAAAAATGTTTATGAATTAACCAATCAAACTCGAGCTCATGCCTATCAATTAAAAATTCAAAAATAATTTATTCTTGAATTAAACGATAATCATAGTTTTCTTCTTCATAGGTAAAGCCCATTCCAATATATAATTTATTTGGAATGGTTTTGTTTTGGTCGACAAATAATGTTAAATATTTTTTTGTTTTCAAAAATGAATTAGCTAATAAATAAATCATTTCTTTAGCATATCCAAGGTTACGATATTCTTTAGCAGTAAAAACGAAAGATAGTGCACCACCATTAGAGGAATGATGTATTAATTTTATACAAGATGTTAATTGTTTTTGTGAATTGATAAAAACATATAATTGCTTTGTTTCAATCATTTTATTGATTTCATTATAAAGATAGTCTATATCTTTGGTTTCATTTAAAGCTTCTTTTAAAAATTTATGATAAATTTTTAAAATAGTAAAAATATCATCTTTTGTTGCTTGACGTAAATTACCTGTTATTAAGGGTTTTTTTAAAGTTTCTTTCGTTAACTTCATGATTTTCATTGAAAAATGTAATTGAAACTTTAAGTTTGTTTTTTTGCTGTATTCTTGGATGAAAAGTGTACAATCATTCAAATTACCTTGAACACCATTAATGGAAATATGATGGCTGATTAAATAATCAACTAGAAGAGAAAAAGCATCTTTATTATTCGTGAAACTATAAATTTGTAAATTGAAAGGATAGGCATTTAAAAAAATTAAATCTAAACTTTGATTTGTATAGATACCACCACGTATTTGTGTGGCATCTATCATTTGATGATTGGATAAATTGCGTAAAAAAAGTTGAAGTTTTATTTCATCTTTTTTTAAATAATCTTTAAATATTTGATTAAATTCTTTGTTTGATTTTACTAAAAATAGTTCCATGTAAACACCTCAATTACATTTTCATAATACATAGTATCTATCCAATAAAAATTCAGTATAATTCATTTGATTCAGATTGCCATGAAAGATTTATTACTATCCATTTGGAATATATTTCATCCAATACAATTACCGGATGATTGTTTGATTGAAAGGTTATTGCGCCAAAATGATATTTTACCGTTATTCATAATTTTATCAATGATAGTAGAACCTCTGGTTCACTTAATATTAATTATACAAATAATCTTTTCTTTAAGCAAATAAAACATAGTATCATGAAAATAGACAAATTTAAAGAATAAAAAAACTTACGCCTAATTCAAAACAATTTTAAGAAGTGAATCAAGGTTATCGTAAGTTTTCAATTTTTAAATATTTAAAAAATTGTATTAAATATTAGATTAATTCTTTTCCGTCTTTAAAAGCATTTCCTATTCTACCTTCTACCTTATAATAGCCATGCGTGGATGGATCATAAGAAATTGGTATAAACTTTTCAAGTGAAATATGATTGTTTTCATCTAAAATCGATTCATCTGCATTCACATTTATAATTTTAGCTAAATATAAATCACCTTCTAAAATTTTAATTAATCTGCATTCCAAACATAAGGATAATTCGTTGATAATAGGGGCATTTACAAATTCTGCTTTGCTTGTTGTAAAGCCGGATTTTAGCATTTTGTTAGGTTCTTCATTTTGAGAGATAATTCCTACATAATCACATGCCTTAACTTGTTTAGCTTCCCCAATAGAAATGGTAAAATCTTTATTTAATAAAATGTTATCCGTTGATTTATGTTTCGCTAAACAAACAATCACTTTATCATAATCTGCAATACATCCCCATGCTGCATTCATTGCATTTGCATTAAATTTTTCATCATAAGTCCCTATAATTAATACGGGTTGAGGATAAATAAATGTTTTAATACCTAAATTTTTTCTCATTATCTATTACCTACCAATTTTTCTTTTCTTTTTGATGATCTTGGTTCTTTTTTCTCTCTTCTACCATTTTTGTAAACCATTCTACCATGGCTGGATCTTGATGCGAGAAAAATGAACTTGTATGAGTATCTAATTGACGAATTTGATTCATATCCTCTTGACTAAGTTGAAAATCAAAAACTTCAAAGTTTTGCTTCATTCTTTCTATATGAATAGATTTTGGCAAAACAACTATACCTCTTTGAATGGCCCATCTTAACATCACTTGAGCCGTAGTTTTGTTATATTTTTTTCCAATGCTTTCTAAAATCGAATTGGTAAATAACCCTTTTCTACCTTCGCCAAATGATGCCCAAGCTTCATGTTGAACACCATATTTTTGCATCCATTGAAAATCTTCTTCTCTTTGAAACAAAGGATGTGTTTCGATTTGGTTTATCATTGGTTTTATTTTAGCAAAATTGCATATATCCACTAATCGATCAGGGTAAAAATTAGAAACACCAATGGCTTTTATTTTCCCTTCTATGTATAAATCTTCTAATGCTCTATAAGCGCCATAATAATCACCAAAAGGTTGATGTAATAAAACTAAATCAATATAGTCGACCTTTAACTTGTTCATTGATTCAAGTACTGATTTTTTACATTCATCATACCCATAATGTTCAATCCAAACTTTGGTTGTAATAAATAATTCATTTCTAGGAACTTTACATTCTAAGATGGCTTCACCTACTTCTTCTTCATTGAAGTAACTTTGCGCAGTATCAAT
The DNA here is from genome assembly GCA_902491575.1 of uncultured Bacillota bacterium. GTDB lineage: Bacteria > Bacillota_I > Bacilli_A > RFN20 > CAG-631 > CAKPXW01. The sequence continues at coordinate 11,455 of CABUID010000004.1, read as the reverse complement.
TAAACGATATCCTAATTCAATAGCTTCTAATACACATCTTTTACAATCTTCTTTTGAAACTTGATAAACACCATATCCTAAAATAGGCATTTTTACTCCATTATAAAGTGTAACAAAATCCATTTTCATTGCCTCCTTCAATATTTATGATATAATTGTATCATTCGATAGTTACTATCGGTCAAGAGAAATACTTATTTTTATAGAAAGGATGAAAAATTTATGTATTCTATGAAAGAAACTTGTAAAAAGGTTAATTTGAATTATCAAACACTTAAATATTATTGTAATGAAGGATTAATTCCAAATGTGAAAAGAGACTCAAATAATTATCGGGTATTTGATGAAAATGACATTGCTTGGATTTTGGGATTAAAATGTTTAAAAAAATGTGGAATGAGTATTAAGGAAATGAAGAATTATATGAATTTATGCTTAATGGGACAGTCAAGCATACCAGAAAGAAAAGAAATTTTAAAGGAGACAAGGGAAAATTTACTAATCCAGTTAAAAGAAATAGAAAACTCAATTCATTATATTGATACCAAACAACAATTTTATGATGACATATTAGCAGGAAAAAAAGAATATTTTAGCTATATAAAGAAATAATTCTATAAATTTTCATAGATTAATTATTTTAAATAATCGTTTTAACTGAAAAAAATGATAAATACGCTTAATGAAGTTTTAATATATTTTTATAAAATCTAGCATAATATTTAAAAATAAAACGGACTATTATTTGCATTTGATTCAAAATCATAATGATAAGATATGTTTTAAGATTTCATATATATTTATAAATCGATGAACCAACAGTTTTATAAACACAAAGTAAATAAGTCCTTAGTAGCATTTATGCCTTTTTAATTTTATTCTTATATCAATAAAAAACTCCTTAAAAAGAAAAAAGCAATACAAATGTGCTAGTCTAATTTTTTTAGCAAAGATATACTACTTTAATACAATTTGAATACCTCTATATTTTTGCATACTTTTTAAGAAAAAAAGCATACCTCTATTTTTTTATATATTTAGCATTATTTGTTGTGCCAATTTTCTTGATTTTTCCTTCTTTTAGCTTAATTGATAATACTTTTTCAATTGTCGTTATAGAAATATCTGGTAACAAGTTTTCTATTTCTTTTTTTGAAATTGGTAAAAATGAAGCCATTATAGTTTCTTCAATTCTTTTTGTCTTACTAACTTTTCCACTCTTAAGAGTTAAAAAACGCTTATCTAGTTCTTTGTAACATAGATATAATGTAAAAAGAAAGTTTTCTATAAATGGAATATAATCATTATTGTTTTCATGCCAACCAATAGATGATAATTTTAAAGACTCATAATAATTTCCTTTTGATAAATTGATTTGTTCTTCAAAAGAAACATATTTTGAAATATCAATCATTTTTATACATTAAAAGTAATGATAGCACCATTATATTCTTTAAAAATTTGTAATCATATCTCTTCCTATTTGCCTACTTTTTATTTTATTTACATATATTTTATCATAAAATGTGCAAATATTCAACTTTTACAGAAGGTTGTTTACATATTAAATACTAAATAAGATGCAAATAGTAATACTTATTAATTTAGATGATTTAATCACTTCTCAATAAAACATGCCAAACATCGTTACCATTAAAGCCACACTTGTGATGCATTTTTTCAAGGTGCATCTTGTTATTTACTTTGCCTAACACAGTTGTAAATATCGCTCGCACTTGTGAATGTGAAAGCAAATGATTTACAATATATTATCCGTATCCACGTCCACGACAAGATGGAATTACTTGCAGCCACTCTAAAATCACTTTCTCCTACTTCTTCGTCATAATCAGCTATACTACAACCTACATAAGACAATTTTTACAAGTTCTATTCTTGTTCCTTTTGAATAAATTTTTTTCTTCAACGCTGAGTTTTTGATTTTTATTTTTATTCATCTACTTAATTCCGCTCTAACCTTTCCCATACTTTTTTCTTCATTTAAAACTAACATCATAGCGAAAATTTACAATTCTGTATTTTGATTTTCTTCTAGAATTCGCATTTCTTGGCGTATAGTAAAACAAATTTTTAACTAATGAATACTATCAAGAATGATTTTTCCTGAACTGAAATTAGTTCGTGTAATTAATCACTCTAACGCAAAAATTTATCAAGTCATTTACCAAAGTATTTTAAGTAAAAGAAAAGCCCACATTTTCATGTGAGCCTTTAAAACTAAATTTTGTTAATTATCGTAAACAATTCGCATATCGAAAATTGAGAGTCTCCCTTTATTTCTATCACCAATTGGCTCAGTTTTAGCATAAAATCTAAAATTTGAAATACTTTCAGGAAATTCTACTTCAACGTTAGTAGGTTTTTTTCTATCTTTGGATAGATTTACATCTGTCCATAAATTTTTAGTTGTAAACCAAACTCCGTCTATTGAGTATTGAATTAAATACTCTGAATCTTTGCTTGTAATAAATTCGGTTGAACTCCAAAAAGATAAATCAACATTTATTCTTTTAACTTTTTTAGAAAATTTATATTCTAAATATGCAGTTCCTTCATTTAATAATCTAGGTGATAGATTAATACATTCTTTTTCAATATAGCCTGTTCTAAATCTATTGAAAGCGATATCCACAGTATCATTAGAATTTGGGAGTGAAATTGTTGATGATATAGAAAGTCCTTTTCCATAACTTTCTGGAAACTCATATTCAATAGGTGCTAATGTATTGTATTTGCTATTTTTATAAGGACAATAAATTGTGTTTTTATCAGTAAAATAATAATTGTTTGTATAGGATTGTGGCAAATCTTCTGATATATTTAAGCTCCAATAATCTGACATTTGTATATTAAAATATTCATCCAAATTTCTAAATGATTGTGAAGAACCCCATCCCATATTACCATATAAAGTATCGGTTGTTATATCATAGTAATAAGCTATAACAACATGTCCAAAGCCATTTTCATTTCTTGGGTCATTTTCTCCATAATTGTCTTGAATTCCATTATTATTTTTATCATCAAACCCATCTCCACCCATTAAGACTGGCTTTCCCGCCTTTACTAAGTTAACAATTTCATTACGAATTCTATTTTTTTCTGAAGCACTATCATTTTCTAATTTGGATGTTACAATACTTACTTTTCCATTAATTCTTTCATTTTTATTAATATAATCTGATAGCACATTATTCATAATACCATTATTTACACCAATTCCACTTAGATAACCTTCATTTGCAATATTGCTGTTATCAGGTTGTTCAACAGAGTATTTATACTCTTCAAGATTATAGTGGGGAGTTATTGAACCATTCGCAATACCAATTGAGAATAATTTTCCTGCAAAACTATCATTATCTATTTCTTTTTTTACTACTGTCATTATTTCACGATCTAAGGCTTCCTTAAATTCAATAGAATCTTCATCCGTTATTCCGGTTTTTTTAATTTTATTTTTCAAAGTAGAAATATATGGCGAAGTTGATAAAGTATTTTTGACACCTGGTGATTGATGATTATAATTATTAAATGTTGATTCAGTAATCCTTGTTTGATCAGAATCATAGTTTTCTAATATAAAATCATCGTTCCAATAAGTATCGTAATAAGACAAGAACATTGCAATGGCAGTATATCCACATATTCCTAAATGATTTGTTAAAATATTGTCTCCTAAATTCTTGTAATATTTGTACATAAAAGATGGATTTGCAATATAAATATCTTCAGTTTTTGGAGTTTCTGGTTGAATAACTTGTCTTGGTTGAATAAACTCTTTATAAGAATTATCATAGATTTCTTTACTAAAACCACTATTACTAGGTTCTACTGCATAGTATAATCCATCATCATATTGAAATGATTTTTCAAAGTTATTTTCAGCAATAAAGTTAGTTTTATTGTTTTTTCCTAAGGTACATATTGAGCATGTTAATAATATAGTTAATAATAAAATTTCTTTTTTCATTTCTTTCTCCTATCCATAAATTCCATAATATAATTCCATATCCTGTGTTAAATAACAATCATTAAATTGATTACTAAATTCTAAGTGTATTCCACGCTCATCATCTCTTAAATTTTTAGATGTATATAATCTTGTAAAGGACCAATACCCATCCCCATTTAAAGGTGGAATATACTTATTACTTTTTTCCATCATATTTTCAGCTTCATTATATGTTAAAAAATAATTATAATCATATTCAACTTTTATATCCCATAAGATTTTATCATAACCCCAAAATCCTGATTTTTCATTAAAATAAAACTGTTGTAAATCATATTGAATAAAATGAATATTTACTTTTTCTTGACTAATACTTGTGTTACTTTTATTATTGACAACTGTACAGCTAGAAAACACTAGCAAATTGCAAAATAAACAAAGTAATTTTTTTATTTTTTTCATATTAAATTTTCTCCATTTGATAAATAATGCAATTAATTAAGCAGTTTTTGTGCATTAATTAAAAAGAAAAATACTCAAAAGGAGTGCACAAAAAATTTGATATACTAACCTACGAATATTCAAAACCATAGGTGCTCCCTCCCTTTTTAGATATTTATAATGTTTAACTTCTAACTAAAGTCTATCATAGTTTCTAAATTTTACCAATATACTTTTATATTAATTTTGGTAATTAAAACTTTTTTATGATTTTTCTTTCAAATAATATAAAAGAAAAAGTGCTACTCCTTATGAATAACACCTTCATCTTAATTCATTAGATTTACTTAATCATTTTATCGATATCGTCTGATTCTTCACATTTGTAATGAACTTTATCACCATAGATTATTTCTTCACAGATCTTTTGCTCACAGCTTGATCACATAGTTTCAAAACCTTTTCTTAAATCTATGCCTACATAAAAGAAAAAGTTGGGAGTCAAAGATTCTCTCAGTTAACTTATTTCTATAGTGAAGGAATGATCTTAATAACAGTCTAGCTGTAAAGGTTTTTGCAGGGGCGTTAAACGCCCTAATATTTTATATAAACATTCCTTCATTACTATTATACATAGTATTTAAAATAAAAAAACCAAGAGATTAACTCCTAGTTTTAGTATACGAAAAGTTTGACACTTAAAAATCTACTCAATTTTCTTTGTATAAACCTATATATTTTTTAATGTGTAAGGTAAGTCTATTTGATACATGCACCCTCAGCAAAAAGCACCTACCATTATGATAGATGCTTAATCTTATTTTTAGGCATTCCCCTTAATTTAATATGCAACCTAAGGGAAAGTTTATTTTAATCTGACATATTTGTTATTCTTTCCATTGCCTTCACGTCTTATTTCACCAAGTTCAATTAATTTTCTTAATGCTCCTTCTATTGAACTAACGCTAATTGATGGGCATAATTCTCTTATATCTTGTTTTGTAAACCATCCTATTTTATTATTCACTGCTTTTCTTACTGTATCTATAACAGGTAGTTTTTCTTCAATAATTTTAAATCTATCTTCAAAGTCTTTATATGCAGCAAGAATTGTACTTAATAAGTACTTAATAAATGGAACAGGATTATCATTTCCCTTTGTCCACCCTTCTTGTGAAGCGCCTAGTGCATCATAATATAAATCCTTATGTTTTGCTATCTTAGCTTCTAATGAAATAAATTTACCAACATAGAATCCATTCCTATACAACAATAATGTTGTCAACAATCTAGACATTCTACCATTTCCATCATTAAATGGGTGAATACATAAAAAATCATGAATAAACACTGGTATAGCAATTAATGGTTCTAATTCATTATTCCCTATCACTCTATTGTATTCTTCACAAATTCTATCAAGTACTGCTGGTGTTTCAAATGGATCAAGAGGTGGGAATAATACTTCAACTTTACTATCAGAATATGTAGCAGATATATAATTTTGAACATTCTTAGTTCTACCTGCCATAGGGTTATTCATATGACTATACACAATCTTATGAAGTTGTAATATAAAATTTTGAGTTAATGGAATTGCATCAAAACTTTCGTGTATTATATTTAATACGTCACGATATCCAGCAATTTCTTCTTCAGCCCTATTTTTAGGAGTTGTTTTTTCTTCAACTAATTGCTTAATTCTTGTATTAGTTGTAACTATACCTTCAATAGCGTTTGAAGCTTCTGTACTTTGAATTTTAGCTATTTCAACTAGTTTTTCTAATTCTTCAGATCTTTGTTTTAAATACATTTCTTGCTTTCCAACTTCTTTATATATAGCAGCTATATAACCTAATACCTCTGAATCCCATGTGTTTTTACTAATTAACGAATAATTGAAATCTCTCATATTTTCACCTCACATCATTATATTTCCCTTAAATATTATCTCGTTTTAAGGGGAAAGTTAATAAATAAGGGTATTTTTAGGCTTTTTGCTTTTAGATTTTTTGGCATTTAGATAATTAAATCTTTTTCTCAAATTTGATGCAGAAATGAGAGAATACCGTTTGAACTATAATTTTTACACACGAAACCCTCGCCTAATGTCCCATATAACAAGGCGTAGAGTAGAGATTTGACTTCCCTTACCCTTTTTATAAAAAGTTAGTAATTTTGAGAAAGCTTCATATACACTTGTATCGTGATTCAAACGAGATAATAGGCTCATCGCTTGGCTTAAAAAGAAAGCAAGTTTGAACCAACTGATGAATCTATTATCTTATGCTAGTGATATAATTTGAGCACCTTGCATAAGCCTTTTTTCTAATGTCTCTATTAAATGTGTATCCACATTCATCTTATATTTGAATTAGTTCATCTTCAGTGGGTGTTAGGTAAAACACACATCAACGATAATAAGATCAGCGTTCAGAACATTATTTCAGCATTTCTTTTTTAGTTTAGCTTCAAATAATAAATCATCTAGTGTAAGATACATTACCTTAGCATCTTTTTCTAGAGCATTTATTCCTATTGTTGAAGCGAGTAATGTTTTTTCTAATAAACAACTCCAACTAATCTATTTTGTTTCTTTAATACAAAGTCAAATTCTCTTAGTTTAGATATTGCCAATTAAGACCATCTGTAATTCTTGTTTCATCAAATGTTATTTGTTTTAGCATCCTTAAGTTTATTAGCATTTCTGGTATTAACTTCTTCAAGTAATATCTTATATAGATATTCTTTATTAGATATCGTTTCATTATTTAAATCAATTGTTCCATTAGCAATATTCTGTAGATTAAGAATTTTTTTATGCTGTTCAGTACAATTTTTAAGTTTAACCCAACAACTCTTTGTATTTTTGCACCAGTAGCTTTCAACTAGTTCTTTAAAGCAGTAATGGGGACAACAAAAACACCATCAAGTCTTTGATATGCTGCATTTGAAAGGCCACATATTACGCACTTAATTTTAGGGGCTTTCCCTCCGTTGTCTTCAATATTCTTGCAAACTTTAATCAAGTTTTCAGCTCCTTCATCAATTTTCTTTGCTCCAAGTTTTATTTCAAATGCACACCAATCGCCATTTTCAAGTTCAATAACAGCATCAATTTCATTCCCTTTATAATCTTGATAATGGAATAATTTTGCACCGAAAGATTGAGCATAAATAGATAAATCACGTTCTACCAATCCTTCAAACAAAAAACCAAAAGTGTTTAAATCTCCGAGTAATTTTTCAGGTGTAATATTTAATAAAGCACAAGCCATTGCGGGATCTGAAAAATGTCTTTTTTCTGATTGTTTTACTCTTAATGATGAACGAAGATTTGGAGAAAAAGGCATTTGATTATTAAAGATAAACAAACGACTTAAGGCATCAAGATATTTTGCAATCGTGTTTCTACTCATTGATTCATTATCCTTTTCTATGATATCTTTCAGCAAAGAGGAATCTGATACAGTTGTAGATTCATTTCTTGCAAGTGACCTAAGAAGCAACGCAGTTTTGTGCTTATCATATTCTATACCATCATCAAGGTTATTCAAATCCTCACTTATGACATTTTCCATATATGCTCTTGGCATCAAGTGAGCTTTTCTGTCATCTACTGAAATGTTTTCTGGCCAACCACCACGAACAATATAAGTCGCAAGTTTTTCAAGAGAGACCTCTTCAAGCATTTGCATAGTCAAATTGTTATTACAAAGTTCTTTTAAACTTACTTTTCCTGATGAATCACCTGATTCGTATAATGACATCGTATTCATTCGAAGTCTGACAATTCTTCCAGAACCAGTATGCATAATACCTTTTGTTTTAGGAGTGGATGAACCTGTTAAAATTATTTGCCCTTTTTTATGGCGCTTATCCACCTCAGCACGTGTTGCATCCCAAATAGATGGAACTTCTTGCCATTCATCAATCATACGAGGCGTTTCCCACTGTAAAATTAAAGAAGGATTTAATTCCGCAAGCTGTCTATTTGAAAAGTTATTCATAGGATCGCCAACTAAAAACTCACTATTAGAGTGAAACGCAGAAGTCCAAGTTTTACCGCACCATTTTGGCCCTTCTATACAAACCGCTCCGCATTTTGAGCAATTTTTATCAATATAAGTGAGCAACTTTTTTATATCTTGTTTACTCTTTTTGAATAATTCACGAGGAGACTTTTTGGTCGTATCATTAATCATTCCGTTTCCTTCATGAGCAAGCCAATCAATAAATTCTTGATTTAATCTATCTAAGCCATAATAAATTCTCCCATCCAAAAATTGATGTTTCGCAAAATCAACTATCTTTTCAACTTTACCTTTTGTAGACGGATCATTATCTTGCTTGACATTAAAGGATATCAAGCAGTAATCTCGCCTTTACCATTTCTTATAATTTGTGCATAGGCATTTCCCCAAAGTAGTAAATGAGTCATTAATGTTTCTCTAAAAACGAATGAACTCATTTCTTTATTTGGTTCATCATGTAACAAATGATATAGTCCCTTGTCTATCGCTTTACTTTTTGAACCATCTTCGTTGTACTTATAAAAATGAAGTGGAAGTCCTGCTACTGCTTCAGCTAGTATTCGAACACATGAATACACAGCAGTCATTTGCATGGCACTTCGTTCTGTTACCGATTCACCTGCACTTGAACCACCCATAAAAAATGAGTAAGTACTACCTATCGTTTTATTTTGTGGCTTATCTCTTAATTTAAACAGTTTGTTTATTAACCTTATTTTATCCTCCTATATCTTATTTTGAGTACAAAAAAAGCACTGACCTTTCAGCAAATGCTTCGTTTGTAATTTTGTATTTAATTTTTTATTTCTTATAATAACAACCAATCAATCAAATTCAACGCCTTGATACCATCATAAGATTTTATATAGTTTCTATCCATTGACAATACAATCTTTTCATAATTATCCGATATCATACGTAGCGGTCTTAGTTCTCGTTCTCGTGTTTCTTGTGATTGCATACTCTCTGTAACTTGAATATATAGTTTCTCACTTGGTTTTTCAGCAACAAAATCCACTTCTGTTTCTCCGACCTTGCCAATATACACACGATAGTCTCGTCTAATTAATTCCAAAAATACGATGTTTTCTATGATATGACCTCTATCGGCATCACGATAACCAAGTAACATATTACGAAATCCCATATCGATGATATAATTCTTTCCCAATGTTTTTAGTAATTGTTTACCTTTTACATCATATCTTCCTACCGAATAAAAAATAAAAGCACTGTGTAACATATCAATGTATTTATTTACCGTTTTGCCCGCTACATTCTTTCCTTTTTCTTTTTTTAAATCCCCCTCATCGGATAAAACATTTCCAATACTGTTAGGTGAAGTGATACTACCGATATTCGAACAAAGAAACATCACGATTTTATTTAGCATTATTTGATCTGCTTGGCTATTACGTTGCAAAATATCTTTTAGTACAACCGTGGAATATATACCATCAAGAGCTTGATTACTTCTTGCCTCATGAAATTGATATTCTCTAAGAATAGGCATTCCTCCAAACTGTAAATATTTTTGAAACTTTTCTTCCATTGTGACAGCTGTGTCAAAATTATAAAAGTTTAAAAACTCTTTGAAGGATAATGGCAACATACGAATTTCTACATACCTTCCGGTAAGAAGTGTGGAAAATTCCGTAGATAGTAAATACGCATTTGAGCCGGTAATATATATATCTACATTAAAATCAAGTCGGAAAGACTCGATTGCTTTCTCCCAATGTTCGACAGCTTGCAATTCATCAAATATCAAATAAGTTTTTCCATTTTTTGGTATGCATTCGCTTACATAGTCATAAAAACTAAGATAGTCGGAGAGATTACGATAACGCAAAGATTCCAAATTCATATGGATGATGTTTTCATCTGCAACACCATTTTGCAAAAGATATTGATGAAACAAATCCAATAATGAAGATTTACCACATCTACGAATTCCTGTAATTATTTTAACTAAATCAACATCTTTATTTTGTATAAGCTGCTTTAAATATTCGGGGCGATTTATAAGTTCCGTCATAGTTAACCTCCTACTTTCCTTACCTAATATTATACTCACAAAAAACAAATTGTCAAAAGTTTTGGAATTACAAGTTTGAAACTTTGTTTAAAATGATTGTTTTAGACTTAAAAATTCAAAAATTATAGCATTCTGCATTTTATAGAAAATTTCTACATGATTTAAAATAATGCTCCTATATGAATATTAGGTCTCGGCTATTATAAACACTTTCTCCCGTTCCGTCACCACAACGTATTGCTCTATCAAACTTCATTCTTGAATAAGATAAAGTCATACAAAAGAAATAAATTCTAACATTTCTTTTATAGGCTGTTTGCATCACATATTGACCAAAATCAACTTGTGATTCATATCCTGGTTCAGTCTGTTCTCTTAATATAAATTTCCTTGGTGGTTTTATTAAGCCTGTTTGTTCCCTTACTTTTTTAACATATCTAAAGAAAGTTGAAGTGGGTATTTCAAAATCTGGAAAATCCTCTTTTATCCTATTTAATAAAACTGTATTGTTTATTTGAGGACAAATCTTTAATATTTCAATAATATATTGCCTGTAATTATCAAGTATAAATTCATGTTCTTTTTGAAATGAATAGAAAAATTCCTTATCCCTATCCCACCAGTTACAAACTGTTTTATAGGACAAATTTAATTTTTCAGATACCTTCAATTTTGAAAGACCTAGTTCTTTTAATTCCTGTAATTTTTTAAATTGTTCAATTCCTAACATCTATTTTTACTCCTCCTATTTGTTATTAGAATTGATTCTTCGCACATTCATTAAGCACCACCTCCTTTAATTGATAATACCATATAAAGAAAATGCCTACTTATTCAGCAGGCAAGTCTTTAAATATATGTTTTTAAATTCTTTTTTATTTCTTTAGCAGTTTCTTTAAGACCATTCATATTGTTAAGTTGTAAATGATGTGAGACAAAAAAAGAGAAAAAAATAAATTAATTTGA